>NZ_JACOPC010000024.1:0-74465 GCF_014288035.1 Hungatella sp. L36
CATATTTTAGCTATTATATCAATTATCAAATTCAATTTTGCTTTTTTTTGGTTAATTTTTCTGAATAGTGAAGGCTGTCTATCAAATTCTTGTGTGTTACTTTACCGCACATGAGCATTGGCGCCGGGGTTGTCGTTGCCGTAACCTTCCAGCAGGTTGATAACGCCCCAGATACCGAGACCGGCACCGAGCGCGATAACGAGGGTCTGAAGAACGGTGATTGCCTGTTCAAAAAATGCCATATAGTTTGTTAGCCGGAATCTGATTAAAAAATAGGTTTGTCATGTTTCATAGGCATACAAAAGCCGGAACAATCTGCCGCCCGGTTTCCGGGGGCATGATTCCGGCTGTCCTCCTTTTTCATTATTTTTTCTCGCGATTGTCCGCTTTGTACGCCAATGGCCCATAGAGGGCAGATGCGGCGAATAGATAAGATCACTCCCTTCTAAAGCGGAACGAAATTAAGCGCCCTTTGTGTCTACTTCATATACATCGCAGACCTCATTGGGCTTGAGTTTCAGCCTTGCGGACAAGAATGCTTCAATATCAAAAGCGTTCTTGTCATCCGCGTCGGCAGTGTACTTGAAATTGGGGTGCTTGGTGATGTCGTACTTATCCGAAAGGAAAGGACGCACACCGCGCAGCTGGAGGATACACTTGCCGCCATCCATAACAGCAAGCTCATCCTGGCTCATCAGCTCTTTCCCCAATTTTTGATAGTTGAGTGAATGGGATGTTTCCCTCCCACGGCTCTCTCCGGTGTTGTAGGTGTCGATGGTTTCCTTACCCAGCACGGCGGCCAGCTCCTTGAGAGTGGTCGGCTCCTTACCGCCCAGAAAGATGGAAGTATCCATGTTTCCGATAATGGTATCTGCGTTATCCTTATAAATCGCCTTGAGCTGACTCTGCGCCTGCAACACCAGACAGGCGGAGATCTCACGGCTTCGGATAGTGGCCACCAGCTTTTCCAACTTGGGTATCTGGCCAATGTTGGCGCACTCGTCGATCAGACAGCGCACATGAACCGGCAGTCTGCCGTCGTACACATCGTCGGCCTTTTCGCAGAGCAGGTTAAACAGCTGGGTATAACACATGGATATAAGGAAATTAAAGCTGTCATCAGTGTCACTCATGATGAGGAACAGGGCAGTTTTCCTGTCTCCCAGAGTATCCAGCTCCAGCTCATCATAAGCCGTGACCTCACGCAACTCTGCAATGTCGAACACGGCAAGGCGAGCGCCGCAGGAAATCAAAATCGACTTGGCTGTTTTTCCGGCGGCCAGCTTATATTTCTTATACTGGCGCACCGCAAAGTGGTTTGGCTTCTCGGCTTCCAGTGCATCAAACATCAGGTCTACGGGGTTTTTGAACTCCTCGTCATCCTCACGGACTTCCATGGCGTTGATGAACTCAATGAGGGTGGAGAAGTTTTGTTCCTCCACCGGAGCCTCATAATGGATATAGCCAATAAGCGCGCAGTACAACAAGGTTTCTGCTTTTACCCAGAAATCGTCTCCGGCCTTGCCTTCGCCTTTGGTATTGGCGATCAGCGTTGTTACCAGCTTCAAGATGTCCTTTTCGCTATGGATATAGGCGAAAGGGTTATAGTGCATGGACTTCTTGAAGTTAATGGTATTTAGGACCTTGATTCGGTACGGCTCATAAATGACCTTGCCGTGCTTATCCTTCATAGGCTTTCCGTCTTTCCCCAGCTTGGGTGCGCCCCTTTGGAGCATTTTTCCGCACTCCACCAAAATGGTTCCCTTCGGGTCTGTGACCACATAGGAACTGTGCATCTGCATCAGATTCGGTTTGAGCCAGAAGCGGGTCTTACCGGAACCGGAGCCGCCAATCACCAGCACATTTTTGTTTCTGGCGGTCTTTGGGTCCTTGGGGCGGCTGTTCATTGTCAGGCTCTCCGTTTTCGTCAGAATCACATTGTTCTGGAATACCGGGTCGATGTAGGGTGTAATGTCCTCATGGGTTCCCCACCGGGCGGAACCGTATTCCATGCCGTGCCTGTACTTCTTGGCGTTCTTGCTTTTCAGGTACACAGCCAGCCGCAGGCCGCCGCAGCAGCACAGGCCCACCAGCAGGTCCAGCGGGTGCAGGCTGGGCCACCAGCTGGCCAGCGCCACCGGCAGCGTGGAGAAGAACGAGAGCATTTTTGCCGAAGCGTCCGCACCCACGGCCACCCGCCACGCTTCACCGAAGTTGGTGGAGAAAAGCCCCATCAGGATATACGGCAGATTCAGCAAAATGAGCTTTTTGATGTTCAGCTGCTTTTTCATCGTTCCAGCTCCTTCCGCTTGTTCCGGTCCACGACGGCGTGTTTTACCAGTTCTTTGAACTGGCTCAGCTTTGCCAGCACGGACGGGCGCTCGGATTTCTCCGCCTTTCTGACCTTTTTCCCGGTGTACTCGGTAAAAGCAGCGGTCAGGGCATCCGCGTCCCGACCCTTGAAAAAGATCAGGTACTTGGGTGGGGAGCTGCTGCGGTCCTTCTTCACCGCATAGTCCACGCCGTATTTCCGGGCGATCTTCTCAAACTCCTTGATGGAGGGGTCGGTGATCTCGATGTTGGAAACCCCTTGGTTTTGACCAATCAGCTGTTTCACCGTCTGCTTGCCCTGGGGCTTCACAGGCGCGTCACGGCTTCTCTGCTTTTGCAGCTTCTTTTCCTTGCGGTGGGCAAGGTACTTGCTGATGGCGGCTTTGAGCAGCCTGCCGGTGAACTTTGTTCCGCTGACAACCAGCGTTAAAGTCCTGTTTTCCACTTCTTCCTGCATTTTCATCGCCTCCTTTCCACAAAATGTGCAGGGGTGGTGCATTTATTTCTAAGGCGGGACCACCAGCCGCCGGAGAAGGTATTTCTTCATCGAACCGCCCTCAACGAATTTGCTCAGAACGGTCATAGAGCAAATCTCCATTTCTGACCTTTGCATGACTGAGAATCTTGATCTGTCCCTTTGCCTGACTGTCCAGAGCTTTTTCATAGCCCTTATCTGACAAAAACAGGCGGGTTCGTTCACCTTTCCAGCCCACCGGGGAGTCATGCGTCAGCACATCAAAAATAATCATGTGCCGGGTGTTCTCAGCAAATCGCTGGAGATCCATGTAGTCATGGCCGTGATAGTTCTGCGCTCCAGCTTTCTGGCGCATTTCTTCCATCAGCTGACCGATTGTTTTGCCTTCTGGCATAAAACTCACTTCCTTTCCCACTCTCATACAACCATCAAAATCATGTCTCTCAGCTGAGCAAAGTAGAGTTTGCCTTGCGGGGTTATCAGCGTATAGGAGCCGATATGCCCGTGATTGCAGTAGTCTTTGACACAAAACAGTCCTTCATTGGCTGGCTTTGCATAGGGCAGTACATTACCGGATGCGGTGCGGTACACAAAACGCTTTTCCAGAAGGAAACGGACAAACCGACGCTCCGGGACAAGCAACTCTTTGGCGGTGGTGCGGAGGTTGGTACTGTGATTGAGGTCGATGAACAAATCATAAAAGGCTGCCTTACTCTCCAGCAGGGCATTTTCCTCTCGTAGCGACGCATTTTCTTCCCGCTCAGCAAGCAGCTCGGAGCAGAGCTTTATCAGAGCTTCCGGAGAAGTGGCTATCTCCCACAACTTCTCTTTTGTGAGATAGGCTCCGTGCTTGCGAATGGCAGGTAGAACTTCATCAAACACCCATTGTTCAAACCGTTCCGCTGACGGCAGTTTACTATGGGCGATCAGACGATATAGATCACCTTCGGGGATAAAGAGCATTTCGACCATTTGTACCGCGGGGCTTCCATCTGCCTTTTTCCCAGTCTGGACCCCTATGGAACATTTCGTTCCACCCCTGGTATGGTCGCGGACGGCTTTGCGTGGATTGGTATATCCCAGCGCTGTTGCCACATCTGTACCGCAAAATAATACTTTGCCATTCTGTTCCAAAGTGCGAATGCTTCCGAACTCTGGACTATTGAAAATTTCAATCTGATTCATGCTGTGCCTCCTTTGGTGTAATACAAAAGCGGCTGATTACCAGCCGCCTGCGTGCATATCGTGATTTACCAGTGAAGTGTAGTGGTTATTCATGGTGGTAGGAGCGTTGAACAGCACTGCAAGCAGGTACTGCTTGATGTTGTGTACCTGGGTGGTGTTCTTTTGCAGACAGTCCATGACAAACTCGATGTGAGAGCTGTCCAGCTTCAAAAAGCGGGAGCGTACAATTTCATGAGGAAAGTCCGCACCAGAGATCCGGGTGGTCTTTCGTTTGGCACAGACCGTTTCTACCAACAGCTCTACGATCTCATTCAGGTCATCCAGGTAGAGAGGATAACGCTGCTTCAGACAATCATACTCGATATTCTCCAAAATCAATTCCCGATAATTTTCTATCTCTGTGACAGACATCGCATCCCTTCCTTTCCGTTCCGGCGGTATTACCGCCGCTGTTTCCCGGAAGGGAATGGAATCGGTATTTGATCCATGAGTATTTTGTTTTTGGGTATTTGATTTCTTAGTATTTAATTGTGTTGGATTTTCCGGTAACGGATTTACCGCTGACGGGTTTACCGTTATCGGGTTTTCCGACAACGGCTTATCCAACATCGGTTCTCCCTCGATGGGACGCTCAAAAATGGTATACTCATTGGCTGCGAATTTACCAGAAGCATCAGTTGTCTGTCTGCGCAGAATGTATCCGGCTGTTTCAAGCTCATTGACAGCAGAGCGGATTGCATCTTTGCTTTCTCGATTGATATAGCTGAGTCCTGACAGCGTATAATCCCAGTCATCAGGCAGAGATAACATTTGCGACAAGAGACCCTTTGCCTTCAAAGAAAGTCGTTTGTCTTTTAGATGAAAATTGCTCATAACCGTGTAATCGCCAGTGCGTTCTACACGAAAAACAGCCATTTACTTCACTCCTTTCATTTCTCAGGTATGAAAAAAGCCGCAATTCATAAAAGAATTGTGGCAGCGGTTAGGGTCTGTCTGTATCTTTTTTCTTGCGTCGGTAGGGGCGTTTTGGCATTGGTGGTTTATCAAACAGATCCCTTTCCTGAGAAAATGGTAAGGTTTGAAAAACACGGTCAATCTCGGTGGATTCCATATCACGCTGTGAGCGGCAATCTTCTTGAATAGCTTCTCGGATTTCTCTTACAGTACACATATTCATTCCTTTCCTTTCGTTGTATCGGTTATGAACGACGGTGTTTTTTAGGCTTGAAGTCGAGGATATGCCCCTCAATAACATGGGCATATCTCTTAATTTTGATTTCTCGACGCTGCTGGCTTTGCAGAGCTGACTGATACCCGTCCTCTGTGAGAAAAAGCCTCATTTCGTCACCAGATTCTCCATAAGCAGTAGGGCGCAAGACAGTAAACTCAATCATCCAGAAAGTGCTGTCCCAAAATCGCTCCACTGCAAGAATGTTGTGGCCTTTCAGTTCCCTTGCTGCAATATCTTTCATAGGCTCTCCCTTCATCGTTCCTGATCTCGTTGGCGTTTTTTCTGCCATTGTTCCAGCAGTTTAATAATGGTTTCCTGCATTTTGGCCGGTGTATAGCTTTTGGGGAAATACTTTCGCAAGGTATCGCTGCTCAAGGTCACTTTATCCAGATCACCCTTTTTTTCCTCTGACATGATGGCAAGCATCACATCTTCTGACAATTTCCCTTCCTGGCTGAACTTTTTCATTCGCTGAGCCTGAGAGAGAGAAGGGGTAGCCTGCTCATAGTCCATTGTTTCCACCAGCATTTGCTGTTCGTCCGGTTTCAAAAAAGAGAGTTCATAGGCTGGGTTAAATGCGATTTTCTTTTCATCCACCATATCCAAAAGCTCTGGAATCAGTTCAGTCAAACGAACATATCGCATTACCTGGATACCGCTTCGTTCACCGGCTTCTTTTGCCACCTGGTCTCTGGCGCTCAACTTCTGTTCAACTTGAACAGAAGTCAGGTCTGTTCTTGCTCCTTGATGTTTAATGGCTTCCAGCTTCATTTTGTAGGCAAAAGCCCTTTCACTGGGGAGCAGATTTTCTCGCTGCAAATTGCTGTCAACCATAATAATTGTGGCAGCATCGTCATCCAAGTCGCGCACAATGACAGGCATGGTTTCTTTTCCGGCCAATTCGCTGGCTCTGCGGCGTCTGTGACCGGCTACCAGCTCATAACCGCCATCAGGCAGTGGTCTGGCAATCGCAGGAACCAACACACCATACTTTTTGATGCTGTCTGCGGTTTCTATCATTGCATCATCATCCTTGACCTTGAAGGGGTGATCCTTGAACGGATGCAGTTCAGATAGGGGAATTTCCTGAATTTTTTCCAGTTGCTCGTCTTGCCGACTTTCTTCTGTAGAAAACAGGTCATCTACTGAGGCCAGCTCTATTTTTTTCGCGCTGCTTTTCAAGTTTCAATACCTCCTTCGTCAGATTTTTGTAGCCCTCAGCCACTTTGCCATTAGGATCATGGGCATAAATGCTTTTTCCTTCAGCACTGATTTCTTTAGCCCTGACAGAATGAGGAATTTCTGATGTAAACACCTTGATCTTACTGCCATAGGTTTCGCGCAGAAGAGCGGAGATTTCTTTGGCAAAATTGGTTCGGCTGTCTACCATCGTCAGCAGAATCCCATCAATTTGCAGCTTGGGATTGATTTGTCTGCGAACCTTATTGATAGTTTGCAAAAGCTGCTCCAAACCTTTAGCTGGAAGATACTCTGCCTGGACGGGGATTATAACCCTATTAGCGGCAGCCAGTGCATTGACCGTAAGCATACCCAGGGAGGGCTGGCAATCAATAAGGATATGGGAGTATTGCCCCTTCAGCGTGTCCAGATATTGTCGCAGAATGGTTTCTCGGCTCATAGCGTTTACCAGAGATACCTCCATACCAGATAGCTGGATGTCCGCAGGCATCAGGTCTACGCCCTCAGGGTGGTGCAGGATACCCTCGCCGGGACGAATTGGTTCATCCATCAAAATACGGCCCATAGCGTCTAACAGTGTAAAGGGCAGCTTATCAGGCTGAGGATTGCCCAAGCTGATGGTCAGGCTTCCCTGTGGGTCTCCGTCAATCAGAAGGACTTTCTTCCCGGACTGCGCCAGACCAATTCCAAGATTGGCACAAGTGGTTGTTTTGCCGACACCACCTTTTTGGTTGGCTATGGCAATAATCTGTGTATTCATGATTTCACCTCATTTCTTTCTAAGTTTAGATATGAAAAAAAGTGCCTGCTTTACCTTTCCTGAGAAAGATAAAACAGGCACTTTCACTGGCTCAATACCTCTTGTAATGAACCTCTATGTATGGTAAACTATGTCCACGATACCATGAATATAATTAAGTCTCGACGGGAATTGAACTTTTGGCTAACGCCAAATTTCGCGCCTTTGCAAACAGAGTGCAAACAATAGGGGGCTAAAATCCTTTGTTTTTGCTTGATTTTGCTTGTACAAGGTTTATAGAGAACATGGAGAAAAGCCTTGATATAACTGCATTTTCTTTATCCCTGTTGATAGGGAATATATGCACTGGGTCCATCTCCTAAGCGGAAGGCCAGCGGTTCGAATCCGCTCAGGAACACCAGACACATCGCCGAAAGCCTTGATTTTACTGGGTTTTCGGCTTTTTTGTTTTTGGTGAACCTTTTAAAATCTGCTAATAAAATTGTGTCCTTGCTAATAAAACCGGGTCTGCTAATACGAGGTGAATGGTTTGGGGCTGTTTTTACATGAAATTCTGTTTGCTAATAAAATGGTCTTTTTTTGATCCCATGGTAAATATTTTTGGGCTGATTTGCTAATACGATTTTTCAGCCCCCAAAATTTTCTGCTAATAAAATTATTCTTTATTAGCAGACTGGACAGACTGGATGACTTGTATTAGCAAATCAGGGTTGGTCTGAAACAGGGTTTGCAACGCCTGTTCTATTGCGCCGGGTTGGGCGATGCCGGTTCCGCCATCGTTTCCGATTGCTTCTTCCAGGCCATTGCCAAGGAAGTCGTCCATCTTGTGAGCAAGCTTTTCACGGTTGTCCTGGAAGGAATGTTTGCCGTAACGTCTGGTAAGCATCTCTAAGTTTGCCCAGCCTCCGGCCTGCATGACTGAATTAAAGTCTCCCTGGGATACAAACAGCTTTGCAGTGGCGCTTGTGTGACGAAGGCTGTGAAATACAATTTCTTCCGCTTTAATTTCCGGATCATTCATTTCTACCAGAATCTCTTTAAAGCGCTTGTTTAAATGCTCAGTCATCATTGGGCGGCCGTTTGCCTGACAGATTACCAGATTGTAGTCTATATATCCATCGGAGCCTAATTCTGCCTTTAATTTTTCCTGCATTTGTCTTAGTATCTGTAACGAATTGAGAACCATCTGCGGGACATCTACATCTCGCGCAGAATTATCAGTTTTAGGCTGCTTTAGGACAATACAGGTTTTCGCTCCGGGAATTAGATTGGGAAACTTAAACAGTATCCTTACTTTGGGCAGTTTCAAGTTTTTCTTACTGATCCGGTCAATGGCTCTGTCAATGTGAAATATCATTTTCTCATAATGGACACGGTCCCATTGCAGCCCGCCGATTTCGCCGCCGCGGATCGTGCAGCCTATGGCAATTAATACGGCGCAGTGAATCAGGTAGTAATCGTAATTGTCAGGGCGGCAGGTATATTTTAAAACCTTTAGGATTTGGTTAGGCTCCAGGACTACCCGCTCCTGTTCTTTATGCTCTGGAAGAGTTGCATTAAGGAACGGATTTTTCTTTCTGTAATCCCAGCGCACGGCCAGATTAAAGGCACAGCGCAGGATTTTGTGAATGTCATGGATTGTGGACGCTGTAATGTGTTCTCTTGTGGGTTTCCCCATATTTGTGGCAGGCTCCGCTTCCTTTTCTAAAAAGTCGTAATAATCATCAATCATTTTGGTTGTGAGAGAAAGAAGCTTTTTATCACCTATATGAGGATGGACATAATTCTCCAACAGCCCTACATTGCCATCATAGGTTGAGGCAGCCCATTTTTTATATCCATACTTCTCTATGAACTCATATAGAAATTCACTGATGGTCATTTCTTTAAGACGGTTCTTTGATTCGTCACCTGCAGTCTGCTGTGCCTGTTCATGCTCAATTTTTGCCTTCATGGCTTTTGCAGCGGAATATGTCAGTCCGGATTCCCATTTCTGCTGACGTTTTTTTCCTTCCCCTTCGTAGTATACTACGGAATATGTTTTACCTCGCTTTACGATAGATGCCATACTGATTCTCCTTCTTATTTGTGTGTGTCAAGCCATTCATCAAAGGAGGGTTTTGAGACTCTGACATATTTGCCAACCTTGACCGTTTTAAAAAGCGGCTGTTTACAAAGGTTGTATGCCATGCTGCGGCTGATCTGCAGGATGTCTGCAATTTCTTGAACTGAGTAGGTTCGCTTTTCTGAAACGGCTTGTTTGTCGTGGTTAAATTCTCCAACTGCCATGTTTACTCCTTTCTTTTGCAGTTGAAGGGGGAATCAGCACAATCCCTGTCTGTTGCTCTCCATATATCTTATACGAGGTGAACCTACGACTTTTCAACTGCAATTAGCAGATTATTTTTGATAGTAATATTTTTGAATGTACACTCCAGGTCATTTCCTGCGCCAAAGTTATGCCGCGTATTGGCAGGCTGTGCTATGCACGGATTAAGAAACGGGCACGCTCAAAGGGTCATCGCATACTGTCCGAAACGCCTGTATAACTCCTGGAATGGGGTATGGGATTGTCAAGGTGCAAAAGGAATATAACAATATCTGGTATCGCGGTTTTAAGCTATACACTATATAAATAGGGGGCGGTTAAGATATTTCTGCAAAAGAGAAAATATTTATCCTGATATTATGAAAAACCATATATTGCTTCATTTCTTCCCGGTTATCTGGTATAATTGCTTCAACCAGAACTGGGGGAGGTGCTATTACATAAATGAGCGGTGCTATATTGATCCAGTCACTGAAGCAGCTGTGGGGAATGATTGTGCTGGAATATAAATATCACGGCAATCTTCCCAATATTGAAAACTATCATACGCAGGTAAAATACTCTCTTCCATTTGATGGTGAATGGGTGGTTGCAAATGGGGGAGTAACTGAAAAAACCTCACATTCCTGGGAGATACCAACGCAGAGGTATGCTTATGATTTTATAATATTGGATAACACTGGAAGCAGCTTTAAGGGGGATGAGACAGAGGCAGGCTCGTTTTATTGCTATGGCAGGGATATCCTGGCTCCTGCAGATGGCAGTGTTGCGGAAATTTGTACCGGGAACCTGGACAGCGGAATCACGAAAAACAGGGCTGTTTCATGTAAAGCCCGGGATATTAGAGGGAATTATATTCTGATTTGTCATTCTGATCAGGAATACACATTGTCAGCACACTTAAAACCGGACAGCATACAGGTTTCTGTGGGGCAATCCGTAAAAAGGGGAGAAAAAATTGCGGAATGTGGAAATTCCGGGAACACCTCGGAGCCGCATCTCCATTTTCAGGTGCAGCTTGGGAAAAGCTTTTATTCCTCTCCCGGGCTGCCGATAGAATTTGAGAATTTGATTGTGAAGGATACTCTGAATTATGAGAAATTCGATGACAGATACTTGAAGGAAACGGTAGAAAATCATTATCCGCCGTATATCGGAGTTGGGCAGACAGTTAGCAACTTTAATGACAGACCTGGATAAATAAGCCGGGGTTTACAGAGGAGAATTGACGATGAAAAAAACAGATTCAGATGACAGGTTTGGATTAGGATTAGCTTTAGGAGTGATAGCCGGCCTTGCGATTAATAATTTAGCACTTGGAGTAGCTTTGGGATTGATATCTGGTTCCTTAACTAAGCTTAAAAATAAAGATAAGAAATAGTTTAAAGCTCAGGATTAAGGGCTTCGGAGATTAATAATCCGAAGCCCCTTATCTTAAACTCTAAACTGTCTGATACACCTTAACAACGTAATACTAAGCTCCTGGAACAAATCTTCATCAAAGCTGCCGTCAATAATTGAATTCTTAATAAGCAGCGGTCGGTACATCTTCATAATCTCAGCAATAGCCGGCTCATTTCCGGTCTTTGCCTGCTTCAGCAGTTCCATGAAATCCATCTCTATCTTCTCCTATCTTCTTTTTGATTTTTTGAAGCGCACGGTAATAAACTGCGGCTGCTCCTTTATAGGTTATTCCTAACTCTGTGGCAAGCTCCTCAAAGCCCTTGTCCTCCAGGACATGAGAAAGAAAAACGTGCCGTTCCCGCTCCGTGATCTGTTTCAGTGCTGACACAAGCGCATCATTTTCCAGCTGCAAAAGCAGCGGCAGGTTACTATGTAATTGTTTGTCAAATTCTAAATACCAGGCTTCGTCCTCCAGGTAACTTTCCATACAGATTCTTCGGCTCCTCTGGTTCATGTAATCCTTCCGGCGTCTGTTTACAGCGGTTACCAGATAAGATGTAAAACGGTTCTGCAGTTTCTCTGCTTCGCTCTGTCCATTATTTCTCTGCCACATGGCCTTTCCTCCATTTTCAAGAATTTTTGTAAAATTTTTGAAAATGGTGGTCCGCGGCAACGGGCGGAAACCTTAAAACAGAGAAAGCAACCGTGATTACGCCAATAAACGTAAACGGCTGCTTTTCTGACTGATACATTGAGAAGTTCAATAGTAAGCCCATCACTTCTTAAAAGTGGTGGTATCCATAAAAAGACAGATACTTTTTCTTGAAGTAATTTAAAAAGTCCTATTGGGTCATGTATCCTGAAAGCTGTGTGTCGTGGAGCTGTATGGCTTTTGAACAGCTCAATGTTGTGGATAGTTTTTTTATCCATAACATTGCTCCTGGCCCGCAGCTATGCGGACGGCACACAGGCGGCGTCTCATCCTCTCTCATGTCCGGGATTTGGCAACACGAGCTGCCACCCTGCCGATATATGTGATTGTGGTGTTACAATATTGGAAATCCCTCAAAATATAACAGGGAGATCCCATCATTTTATAAATGACAAGTCCCCCTATTGACATATCAGTATTCTATTGTGGTACTATTGCTGTGTTTTCTCCTCCTATGCTTTAATTCAGCTGCCATAAGTTAATTTTATAAAAAAAGTATTAGATAAACGTAAGTTAATTGTGAGTAAAGTATAAGACCGTTCGACAAATTTTGTGTTCCGGTTCATTTCAGCCATGAAAACGTATAAGTATAAAGATAGCGTGAATTTTTTATAAATAAACAAATTTTGGCTTGCGGTTCTGCCTGTTGTCCCGTATAATAGGCCCAATATCTGCCATGCAGAAAGGAGGAATACCATACCATGGACAACGCCGCAGGCGACGCTGCCCCGTGTACATACGTTCAAAATTTGATTGGCTATGACATACGCACGTCTTGCGCTTTTTTGCGGCTGAGATGTGCTTTTTTCGTGGAAAAAGCGTATATGTCGGAATTTCAATGGTAAAATTATGAACCGTGTATTTCAATATTTAAAAGGACAGCCCCCGGGCCGATTAATTACGTTAGGCTTTGCAACAGTGATCCTGCTTGGGACCTTCCTGCTTCTGTTACCGATATCCGTGAACCCTGGCATGAAGGTAGGGGTAATCGACGCGCTTTTTACAGCCACAAGCGCGGTATGCGTCACGGGTCTTATTGCAATAGATACCGCCGACCATTTTACCGCGTTCGGACGGGCTGTGGTTGCCCTTCTGATTCAGATTGGGGGACTGGGTGTTACCTCTGTGGGCGTGGGCTTTATTCTGGCAGCCGGGAAACGGGTAGGCTTTAAGGGGCGGCTGCTGGTAAGGGAAGCTTTGAATGTAGACAGCTCTAAGGGCGTTGTAAGGCTGATTAAGGCAATTTTGCTTACTACCCTGTTCTTTGAAGCTGTGGGAGCGATTCTCAGCTTCATAGTGTTTGTTCAGGATTATCCGCCTTTAAAAGCTATGGAAATCAGTATTTTCCATTCGATTGCTGCTTTTAACAACTCAGGATTTGATATTTTGGGAGGGTTGCAAAATCTGATTCCCTATCAGTCGGACGTATTACTGAATTTTGTTACCTGCGGCCTGATTATATTTGGCGGGCTTGGCTTCCTGGTTATTCTTGATGTTTTGAAGATGAGGTCCTTTAAAAAGCTGTGCCTTCATTCAAAGGTTGTTATTACGACAAGCGGGATTCTGCTGATTACAGGAACCCTGCTTTTGAAGGTAACCGAGGATATATCCTGGCTGGGGGCATTTTTCCAGAGTGTATCGGCGCGTACAGCGGGATTCTCCACCTATCCCATCGGGGAATTCTCCAACGCAGGATTATTTATATTGGCTATGTTAATGTTTATCGGCGCTTCTCCGGGATCGACAGGCGGCGGTATCAAGACCAGTACCTTTTTCGCCCTGCTTGTCTCTGTGAGAAGCCTTATGACAAAAAAGCACTATGGGGCGTTTCACCGGAGTATACCGGCAGAAGGGATTTCCAAGGCTTATATGATTGCATTTCTGTCCCTGCTGGTGGTGTGCGGCGGAACATTACTGCTCTGCATATTGGAACCGGGATATAGCTTTATCCAACTGATGTTTGAGGTGACATCGGCCTTTGGCACCGTGGGACTCTCTACCGGGATCACACCGGAGCTGGGGAACTTCAGTAAGCTTTTGATTATCCTGATTATGTTTATCGGCAGGCTGGGAGCCTTTACCCTTGCTTCCATGTGGGTATGCCGGCCGGCGCCTCATGCCCGGTATATAGAGGAATCCATTATTATAGGTTAAGGAGATACGAATGAAGAATATGAAGCATACCACGTTCGGTGTGATTGGACTTGGCCGTTTTGGGACGGCATTGGCGAAGAGCCTGGCGGAAGCGGGCAAGGAGGTAATCGTTGTTGACTGTAACGAGAGCAAGGTCAGGGAGCTGCGGCATTATACGGAGCACGCATTTGTGGCAGAGGATCTGTCAAAGGAGACGCTGGAGGATATGGGAATACAGAATTGTGACACGGTGATTATCTGTATCGGGGAAAAAATCGACACCAGTATTCTAACTACTTTAAATGTAGTGAGCCTGGGTATCCCCCAGGTGATTGCCAAGGCTATCAGCCGGGATCAGGGGGCTGTGCTTGAAAAAATAGGAGCAGAAGTCGTCTACCCGGAACGGGATATGGCTTTAAGGCTTGGAAAACGGCTGGTGTCCAACAATTTTCTGGATTATATCTCGCTGGACAACGATGTGGAGATCCAGCAGCTTCCCGTTTCGTCCAAGATGGTTGGAATTACCGTGCAGGAGTTTAATATCCGGCAGAGATATGGATTGAATATTATTGCGATTGAGCGGGAGCATACGACGGATATCGAGGTGTCGCCACAGTACCGCTTTGCAGAGGACGATATCATTGTGGTGATTGGAAGGGTTGAAAATATTAAACGGTTTGAAATGGACTTAGGCGATTAGAAGTGGCGAAGCGACAGGTAAGCAGGAACATGAAGCTAAGCAGACAAAAAGACTGCCAGCGGCCTCCCAGGGGGAGGAGAGCAAGCCGCTGACAGTCTTTTATTTATTCTAAACCATGCGTAAAACGCAGAGCCAGAATCTAATCAAAATTCACATCTCCAACAGGAAGCGCCATATTTTTCCCTTTTTTCATAATACAGCTATAGGTAAACATTCCCAGGCACCCGGCAGCAAACAAAATTCCTATCGGGTAGGCAACAGAGGTGGACAGGCGCATTCCTTCCTCTGCCATCAGAATATAGGTGCAGGATACGGCTGACATGAAGGTTGCCGGCAGCGCAGTCACAAGATAAGCCCTTCCCCGTTTTAATAAATAGACGCTGGCCGCCCAGAGGGCAATCATAGCAAGGGTCTGGTTACTCCAGGAGAAATACCTCCAGATGATCTGCACATCAATCTGTGTAAGGAAAGCTCCTACGCCTAACAGCGGCACGGTTAAAATCAGACGGTTCCTAATGGGCTTCTGATCGAAATTAAACCAGTCAGCCAGGGTAAGACGGGCGCTTCGGTAAGCAGTATCCGCGGAAGAGATTGGGCAGGCGATAACGCCAATCATTGCGATTACTGCCCCTATGGGTCCCAGCAGGGTAAAGCAGATTTCATATACCACGGACGCCTGCCCCTGTCCCAGGGCGGTCAGCAGCCCGCCGGTGCCATTATAGAATGCAGCTCCCGCAGCCGCCCAGATCAGGGCGATAATGCCTTCCGCGACCATGGCGCCATAGAACACGTTTCGTCCGCTCTTTTCACTTCTCATGCACCGGGCCATTAATGGGGACTGGGTGGCATGGAAGCCTGAAATAGCGCCGCAGGCAACGGAGATGAACATAACCGGCCAGATGGGCGTTCCATTGGGATGAAGGTTCTGCAGGGTGATTTCAGGAATCGTGTAGTTGCCGCTGAATAAAATCATCCCGCCAACGCCAAGAGCCATTACAATCAGGCAGATTCCGAAGATCGGGTAAATCTTTCCAATCAGCTTATCAATCGGTACAAAGGTTGCAAAGAAGTAATAGACAAGAACTACAATTAACCAGAAATTCATGTCCAGCACTTCCGGGGTCAGCATTGCCAGTAGGTTAGCCGGGCCGGTGGAGAAGCTGACGCCTACCAAGACCAGGAGAACAACGGAGAATACGCGCATGACCTGTTTCATGCCATTTCCCAGGTACATGCCGGTAAGCTCAGACACGCTGGCTCCCTTGTGGCGCATGGACATCATGCCGATCATGTAGTCGTGAACGCCGCCGCCCAGAATGGTTCCCAGGGTAATCCATAAGAATACAGATGGTCCCCAGGCCGCGCCTGCCAGTGCCCCGAAGATGGGTCCCAGCCCGGCTATGTTTAAAAGCTGAATCAGGAAAATGCGGGCGGTTCCCATGGGTACATAGTCCGCGCCATCTTCCATGGCGATTGCCGGTGTGCGGCGGTCATCCGGTCCAAACACTTTCTCGGCAAATTTACCATAAACAAAGAATCCGCCGATTAACAGGAACAGACAGATAAAGAAACTAATCATACGTTACGCCTCCTTTTTTTAAATTTATTTTATGGTCTTATTATACAGAAAACATAAAAAATGAAAATATTTTTTGTGGGAAATGTGAAGTTCGGAGCGTAAACAGCAGACTTCGGCGCATACAGCGCAGATGAAAAGGCGGGATTCGATGTTTGGGTGAAACGATCACTCGCACGCTCTGCGCACGAGTCACCGTCACCAATAAAAAGGACCGCCGCCAAAAGAGGGCAATCCTTATATCCTCATTCTCTGACGGAAGGTTTTTGTCTTTTCCCTTCCAATGGGAAAAATTTCAGAGCCACAACCGTCCAGCTTCAGGGCCAGTCCGTTGTTGGCCCAGGGGAATACTTCGGAGACAAATGCAAGGTTGACGAGATAGCTCTTATGGATACGGAAAAAGCCCAGGTGGGTAAGCCTTTTTTCGTAATCGCCAATCAGTACATTTTCCGCATAGCTGCTGGTCCGGGTGTGAATCCTACAGCCGCGGCCGCTGGTCTCAATGTAGATAATGTCTCTGGTATCTGTAAATATTACCTTGCGGTTAAAGCGGATGGCGATTTTACTCTCCATCGGGTCGGAAACGGACGGGGTTGTGTTGGAAACAGCCATACATTTTTTCAGGACAGCCCGCAGGCGGTCCGGTTCAATGGGCTTTAGTATGTAATCGGCCGCATTCAGCTCAAATGCCTTCACGGCATAATCGGAATAGGCGGTGGCGAAAACAACCGGCACCTCCGGGAGAATTTTCTGCATGGCGGCGGCCAATGTGGTTCCCTCCATGTCGTTTAAGTTGATGTCCAGAAACGCCAGACCGATATCCGGGGTTGAGAGAAAAAGCTCCAAAGCCGCAGCCCCGCTTGCTGCTTCCAGAATTTCGGCTTCAGGAAGGATATCTGTTATCAGAAACGAGAGTTCGCTCCTGGCGGGACGTTCATCATCGACTATTGCTATCTTCATACACAGCGCCTCCTCTTGCATTATTCGAATACGTCTATTCCGCAGGTACCCAATCTCCGGCTCTGTGAGTGGGAGCGGAAATGGGAATCAAAAATGAGATTCTGGTTTCTCCGTCCGTATGCTGTATGGTAAGACCGCCTGACGGTCCGTATATTTTTTTCAGCCGGGTGTGGACGTTATAAAGACCATAGGATTTTCCGGGTTCCTGATCGGATAAAATGGCCTCTGCAATGTATTCAGGCATTCCAGGACCGTGATCGGCTACTTCAATCTCTATTCCTGCCGGCGTCTGGCGGACGCGTATTGCGACGGTTCTAAGCCCTGTCCTATCGGCGCCGTAGCGCACGGCATTTTCGACTAATGGCTGTAAGATGAAGCATGGGATGGAACAGTTTACCTGTTCCGGTACATCTGTCTCTATCGACAGATTTTCCTCAAAGCGTGCTTTTTCCATCTCTAAATAGCGGAGGACCTGGAACAGCTCCGTATGTAAGTCCGTCATTTCGTGATGTGGCTCAAGGGTCTGCCGGTAATACACGGAAAGTGTCCGCGACAGCTCTCTGGCCCGCTCCGGATTTTCCCTGCACATGCAGGAGATTGTGTTTAGCGCGTTGTGCAGAAAGTGAGGGTTGACCTGGGAGCGTAGGGCCTTAATTTCCGCTTTGCGACGCAAGCTTTTCTCATAGTTTAAATCCGCCAGCTCCAACTGGGTGGAAAACAGAGCGGAGAGATTTTCCGCAAAGACGATACGGGACTGGGACCTGTGCCAGCGCTTTTTATAAAACAGACAGAGACAGCCAGATACCTGGCTCCGGCTTGTGAGGGGAACCGCTATCAAAACATAGTTCTTAATTACAGGGGCGAGCGGATCGGAAGCACTGACATCCGACACGCAGATGGTTTTCTGTCCTTCCATGGAGTTCTTTACCTGGACATTCAGCAGGCTTTCAACGGCAGTAAAGTCCCGGTTTCCCGAAGCGCAGGAAAACGCCAGGATATGTTCCCGGTTGGTAATCATGATGGCCGAACAGGAGGTAGACTGAAGGATGATATCGGCGGCCGCCTTGATATCTTCCGGACTATCCAGCCCTTTGCGGAGGTGCGGCAGACACTGGCTTGCCACATGCAGCGCCAGGCTGATTCCGCTGGTCCTTTCATTATCCTTTTCCATGGACAGCGCTCGGAAGGTGCCGATGAACACCACCATGCCGCAGGAATTTAATATAATCATTGGCAGCGCAATTTCCTTCACCACTTCGAGGGCGGCGGAAAATGGGCGAGCAATCAGAAGAATCAGGAGCATCTGACAGACTTCCGTGATCGCTGTAAGCAGAAACAACATTCCGTTGTCCCATTTTCCCCGGTGAAAATACTTGGAGCAGACAACGCCGATCATGCCTTCTGCCATTGTTGACACTGCACAGGCGGCAGCGGTCAACTGTCCGGCCTCATAAAAGTACCGGTGGATACCGCCAATCAGCGCGGCCCCGATTCCGATTACAGGCCCGCCCAGCAGACCGGCGGACAGCACGCCGATTACCCGGGTATTGACGATTGCGCCCCCTGTCTCTATGCCTGTGTAAGTGGCAAGTATGCTGACAAAGCCAAACAGGACGGCGGCCAAAAGCTGGTTAGGAACCGATAATTTTTCGCATGTTAACATATTCCTGACAGTGGGGATTCTGGTCAGAATAAAGGCCAGGAAAATTAGAAATCCGATATTGAATAGCAGGGAGAGGAAAAGGTTGTCCGGCATGGATAAGTCGCTCCTTTCCGATACTGTTAATAAAAGGGTGTTATAATGATTTTAACATGAAAGTCCTGGCATAACAAATATTTTTTTGAGATCGCCCAAGGCCGCCAGTCTCCGCGCTTTGGCCGTCTCATACAGCGATGACAGGTGGCGGAACGCAACCGCGCAAAAAATAGCCGCATAATAAGAAAATACCCCGTGTCAAATAAACACAGGGCTATAAGATACTTCTAAATAGTTCTAAGAACAGATCCCGCTGCTTCTCGGACATAGACGACCAGCAATCTAACACTTCTCTTTGCTCTGGTGAGAGGCATACTACATCGCAAGGAACACTTGATTTCTGTCTATTCCGCATGGGACAGCCGGTTGTATGGCGTATTAAGACATTCGTTTTATCTGGGATACCGCTATGCAATATCGGTAATTGATAATGTAAAGCCACTTAGTGTATCTTTGGATATGACTGGGAAAATATTACTGACAGAATATGAACTGGGCTTTATCCGCACCCTGTCGGAGCAGGAGCAAAGGACAACCTGATGGACCAGCGTTTAACATAAAATACAAGATATAGAAAAATGATATTGATTAATTCTATATCTTGTGTTAAACTATTCCTGTAATTGATTTTTGTGCGAAACCCTTGGGTGAGGCGGTTATTCTGGCATGTATGCAAAATAGTCGCATTGCACACGCTGTCAAGTTTGTATTTTCGTACCAGTAGTATCCTTGCGCCCTTTCGGCCAATGATTTTACTGGTTTTTTTATTTTTCGGGTTTTCCCTTATTTGCGAGAATGGCTTTGGTTCATAGAGCACTATGGACATCAGGTGCTTAGTCCCTCAGCCATCCTCGCTTTTTTTGTTGCCCAAATGCCAGTATATGGCTTTGAGGATAAATTCTATAGCTGAAAGGTGGTACAGACATGAATGTCAAACAGAGAACGAGCTTTAAAACGAATTCAAAAAGGAGGGTGGTTTCACAGAGATGGAATACCGGAAACAAAAAGGTGGAATTGCGGAAATGGAATCGTTGTGCAATCGTAAAATCGGTTTTTATTCCCCGCAGAGCCCGAAGGGGGTGTTGATGAATGGGTGTAAGCCGAGCCCCGGACAGGAAACGTCATATTCCCAGGGTGCTTGTAGAAACGGAACATCTTCCGGAGGAGGAATGGTTATCTTACCGGAGACGCGGAATTGGCGGCAGTGACGTGGCGGCTATTCTCGGAATTTCACCGTTTCGGACGGCCCGGGATCTATACTACGATAAGTTAAACATCGTATCTGTCAATGATAATGAGGAAAACTGGGTAGCTATGGCAATAGGACATCTTTTGGAGGATCTGGTAGGCAAAATTTTTCAGCATAAAACCGGGCTGAACATTTATCAGGTAAAAAAGATGTTTTATCACCCAAAGTATCCGTTTATGCTGGCGGATATTGACTCCTTTGTGACCTTGCCGGACGGCTCAACAGCCTTACTGGAATTAAAGACCACGAATTATAATGCCCGGGACAAGTGGTGGACGGATAAAAAGGAAATTGTCCCGTCCTATTACGAAGCGCAGGGGCGGCATTATATGTCGGTCATGGACATTGACCGGATTTTCTACTGCTGTCTTTACGGGAACAACTTGAATGAGGTAATTATCCGTGAGTTGAAACGGGACCTTGCCTATGAGGAGGAAATGATTTTCCTCGAACATGAATTCTGGCAGAATCATGTACAGGCCCAGGTGCCGCCACCATACACGGAAAACGGAGATCTCATCGTAAAAAGTGTCCGCAGCCATGTAGGCAATGCAGATGAAAGCGCGCCGGTCATTACATTTGACGAACATATGGCAGTTAAGCTGATGCGCTTCCAGGAGCTGAAGAAACAAAAAACCGCCTATGAAGCACCCACGAAAAAAGTCAAAAATGAAATGGAGCGCCTAAAGGGCCAGATGATTGCCGAATTAGGGGAGAACTGCACCGCCGTCTGCGAGCAGAATGGCACCAGCTATACAGTTACTTATAACCCGGTTCGGGAACCTGCAATCAGTAAAGATAATCTGATACGTCTGAAAATCCTGTATCCGGAGATATATAAGGAGTTTGTCACTGTCTCTGAATCCAGACGGTTTCGTGTTGCGGCTTCGTCCAGAAAAGCAGCCTAAAGGTTTGATGAAAGGAAAATTTTATGAAAGAAAAAAGCAGATACAAAGGTATAGGAATTTGCGGAACGATTGCCCTTATTTTAATTGTCCTTAAAATTTTTGGAGTAGTTGACTTAGAGTGGCTAGTGGTATTTTCACCGATTATAATTTGCTTTACGTTAAAGCTGGCCTCCTTATTTCTCACACTGTTAGCAATCGTGTATAACTGGAGGAAACGAAAATGAAGTATACCGGAACCTACGATAAAAAAATATTTTATAATCCTGCAAACAGATACTGTATTATTAGTGTAAAAACCTCAGACAAGACAATACCGGAAAATGTCCGCTCATCTGTACGGCAAAAAGATCACCTGATTCGCTTTATCGCCGTTGGATACGAGCTTCCACTCACAGACGCGGTGGAACTGGAGCTGGAGGGGGAATGGGTTCTCAACAAAAAGCATGGCTATCAGCTCCAGGTAGAGCAATGGCAGGAAATTGTTCCTAAAACAAAGAGTGGCGTTGAGGGATATCTTTCCTCCGGATTGATTAAGGGAATCGGTCCCAAGCTGGCTTCCGACATAGTAGCCAGATTTGGAGTGGACATCATTGACATTTTAGATAAGCAGCCGGAACGCCTGCTGGAGATTCGGGGAATAACGGAAAATAGGCTGGAGGATATAAAAACCTCTTATGCGGAAAGCCGTATGCTCCGGGATTTAATGACTTTATTGGCGCCTTATAAGCTGACTCCGAAAACAGCGTTAAAGATATACCAGCATTTTGGTCCTTCCAGCATTGAAATTCTCGAAAACGATCCTTTTGAGCTGTGCCGGATTTCAGGCTTTGGCTTTCGACGGGTAGACAGTATCCGGCAGAAAACCGGAGGCGGCCTGCATGACCCATTGCGTATTAAGGGCGCGCTTCTTTGTGTGCTGGACGAGGCAAAAGGGAAGAACGGACATTTATTCCTGGAAAAAAAGGAACAGCTAAAGGCTGCCTTATACCTGCTGAATGAAAAAATACTGATTCCCAGTCAGAGGATTCGGGAGCAGCAGGTACTGGATATGCAACAGGAGCTAATTTTAAGCGGAACTGTCGTATCTATGAAGGATTGTATTTATAAACCTGACATCTTTGAGATGGAGGACGAGACAGCGCGTCAGATTGCCCAGCGTCTGCTGGACAAAACGCCTTGTCCCAATATAAATTCTCTATTGGAGCAGGTAAAGAGCCGGTTTGGACTTTCCCTGTCCGCAATGCAGTCAAAAGGCGTTCAGCAGGCGTGTATATATAATCTTTCTATCATAACAGGACCGCCGGGATCTGGTAAAACCTCTGCTATTAAAGCAATCATAGAGGTGTTCCGGATTTTGTGTCCCAAGGGTATCATCATGCTTATGGCTCCCACCGGCCGCGCAAGCAGGCGAATGGTGGAAAGCACGGGCTTTGAGGAGGCCAGCACTCTCCACAGCGGTTTAAGTGTCATCAGTGAGGAGGATGAGAGCTGCCGGAAAAGAGAACCCGGTCTTTTGGACGCTGACCTTATTATTGTGGATGAGGTTTCTCTTGTAGATATGTGGCTGATGAGCCAATTTTTTAAGCGGCTGAAACGGAATACGAAAATTGTATTGGTAGGCGATGTGAACCAGCTTCCCAGCGTAGGAGCCGGCAACGTATTGTATGAGATGATACATTGCGGGCTGATTCCGGTCACCGTGCTGGACGAAATCTTCCGGCAGGATAAGGACAGCAGCATTCCCTATAATGCCAGGCTGATTAATCAGGGCTGTACCAAGCTGCATGATGGCAGTGACTTCACTTTTATTTCCAGCGTCAATCAGGTGAAAGCCGCGGAGGTTATAGCGGAGAGATATTGTCAGGAGATTGAAGAAAACGGAATTGAGCAGGTGCAGATTCTTTCACCGTTCCGAGAGGATGGGGCTGCTTCCGCGGCACATTTAAACGCGGTAATCCGGGAGCGGGTAAACCCGTTTTGTTCCACGGAAGATGAAATACATTCAGGAACAATGTCTTTCCGGGTAGGTGACCGAATTATGCAGACTAAAAACACAGAGCATGTGTCCAATGGAGATTTGGGATTTATCCGGTATGTCAAAGACACACCGGAGGGTAAACGGATTGGTATGGATTTTGGAGTCGGGCGGGAGCTGGAATATGGGATAGAGGATCTGTCACATATCGAGCTGTCCTATGCCACTACTGTTCATAAAGCCATGGGGTCCGAATTTCCGATTATACTGATTCCGATTCTGGAAGCCCATAAAATCATGCTTTACCGGAATCTGCTCTATACGGCGGTTACGCGTGCCAAAACAAAGGTTATCCTGGTAGGGCAAAAATCAGCGCTCCTTACGGCTATTCACCGCAATGGTAATAATAAGCGCAATACGCTTCTGGGTCACCGAATCCGGTTGTATTACAGAGCATTTGCCAAAAGTGCAGGAATTCCGATACCCGCAGATTTAGAAGAACTGGAATTAAAAAACGCAGGTTAAAAATGAGATGCAAAGTGCAGAAAAAGCATGGGGTATCTCTTATTTTATTTATGGAAGGAGATTTTGCAAATGAGTGAAAAGAAGCATCATGTGGCATCTTTGTATGAAAGGAGTCCTGCTGTGGCAGGGCTGAATCAGATCCAGGGCTTCGACCCGTGTAAACTGCTGCGGCGAACTGTTTCAAGGACAGGGGAGGGAGAGGTTTTAAAACTGGATCTTCGTTACAAAAAGCTGTGGTTCCGGCTGGCCTATCCCCAGGGAAGGCTGAAGCTCAACGCCCTCCGTATCACAGAGCAGCTTGCGATTTATGAAGCCAGGGTTTATTTGGACCGCAGCGATGTGGAACCCATCGGCAACTATACAGCTACCTGTACCCGGGAGGAAGCCACAAACGGTCACTATATAAAGGTGGCTCAGGAAGCGGCATTGGACGAAGCACTGACAAATGCCGGATTTGGGCTGCAGTTTTCCGATATCTGTGGCGATAAAAATGGAGAACGGTATGGGAGTGAAATTCCCCTCTCCGGCGAACGGACAGACAGGAACGACAGAGAAGCGGTTAATCCCGGAGCAGACTGCCGGCCGCAGGCTATGACTACTGCTGTAACTACACAGCAGACAGTACCGCCTGCCGAAGATTTGCAGCCGACCGCAGATAATGCGGACCCTCGGGAACAAACTGTAAACGCTGTCACAATGATACAGCAGGCAGCAGACGTTTCTAAAATTCCGGTACAGACGGAACACAGGACAGACTCTCCGCAACCGGCTTTCGCAGAGAGGGAAGGAGTACAGAAATCGTCTGTCACCACAAGGGAAGAAGGAACCGCCATGCCAACGGCGGCGGAGGAAATTCTGTCCCGCAGAGAACATGTGGTGATTAGTGGAGAGAGGGATCAGCTTCCTACAGAAATGATGGATTATGCGGCGGCTGAAGGCAGAGCCAAAAGTACCAATGCAGATACACCTGTCCCGAATGGCGGGGCTGTTTCCGGGCAGATCATTCAGGATACGGCACAGGAACAAGCCCGTCAGGTGAGCTATACGGCCGACATGCCGGTGGCGGAAATCATAAAGAGAATGACCTTTGAGGAAGCCCAGCAGGTAACGGTTGATGAAGGAACCTGCAACGGCTGGACCTTGGCCGAGGTTGCAGAGCGCCGTCCGCCAAGCCTTAAATGGTATGTATACGGCTATAAGAAGAATAACAATATTCTCCGCGCGGCGGCCCAGATTATGTGGGATTCGCTGAACGCGCAAAAGGCCGGCTAACGGAATACGAAATAGGCACGCAACCATGATGAAGGGAGAAACAGCAGATGGACTCTTATCCCCAGGATTTCCCGTATGGGATATTGGACGTGGCGGAGCTGCTGCACCTGCAAAGACGCCGGCCTGGTCCAAACAGCGTTTATACAGACTGTCCGTTCTGCAAAGACCGAAGGGGTAAGATGAACCTGAATTATGTCAAGAATGTTTGGCGCTGCAATTACTGCGGGGAACAGGGGGGAATGTTAAGCCTGTATGCAAGGCTGAACCATATCACGAACTCGGAGGCGAACAGGGAAATACGAGAGGCCCTTCGGATTGAAAACACTGCTTACAGCAGCAGGCCAGTTATTAAAGTCACAGAGGGTTCCGGTGATACCGGGCCGGGATTATCGGAACCTGTGGCTGCACCGGGAAATGGTTTGGGACACAACAGCGGTTCTTTAGCAGAAGTACCGCAATCTCCCCGCGCGGATATACAGGAAATACATCAGACTCTTTCACTGCTTTTTGGAATGCTGACCTTGAGGACGCCGCACAGATTGCATTTGCGGTCTGATAAGCGCGGCCTGACAGATGAACAGATTGAGGTTCTGGGATTTAAGAGCACACCGTTGCCCTTTCTATGCCGTTCTCTTACAGACCGGTTAATTAAGCAGGGCTGCACGGTGCAGGGCGTTCCTGGTTTTTATATGGACGAAGACGGCAGGTGGACGGTTAAGTTCCACCGCAGGACATCGGGTATCCTGATTCCTGCAGTCGGCATAGACGGTTTGATTCGCGGCGCTCAGATATTGCTGGATACTCCAATAAAGAATAAAGACGATCCGCCGGATAAGGCGGGAACAAAGTACATCTGGCTCTCCTCTTCCAACAGGAATATGGGGGTCACGTCAGGAAGCCCTGTTCATTTTATTGGGAATCCATGTTCGCGTACCATATATATCACGGAAGGGCTTCTGAAAGCAGATATCGCGCACATGCTGATGGACCGCTCGTTTGTAGCTGTCGCCGGAGCCAACAATACCCAGCAGTTAGACCCCTTGTTTGGGGTGTTGGCCCAAAATGGCACAGAACTGATTATTGAAGCAGCTGATATGGACAAATTTAATAATCATATGACGTCCAGGGGAGCCTCCAGGATATACCTGATGGCAAAGAGCCATGGCATGGACTGCCGGCCGCTGACCTGGAATCCTAATTATAAAGGAATTGACGACTGGCAGCTTGCGCTTCGGAAAAAGGAAAGGCAGGCAAAGAAGAAGCCTATACTGTGCTTCAAGGAAAGCTTTCTTTGGGGCCAGTGCAGCTTTGAGTCTATAAATGGCTGTATAGAAGTCTGGCAGACGGAACATAAAAAGGGAATAAGCCTGATGGAATATCTGGGGCTGTCATCGACAGAGTATGAAGCATATATCCAAAGCGGGGCCGGCGAATTAAAAACACTTTTGAAATCCCAGCAAAGCTGCCGGAGGTTTCGCATCTATCAACTTGATTTTGACGGAGAAAGAAGAACCATACCCTTTGCTTTTAAAGGGATTGACGCACTGCACAAAGCGGATTATACGCAGCCGCCTGCCATGGAATACCGGCTGATGTGCGAGGATAAACTGGTCTGTCCCTGGGACAGTTCGGAAACGGAGATTCTGGACCGGATTTTCAGTCGTTATAGCGGCGCATTGCCGGAAGGATATCACGGGAGAAGTCTGGCGCCGTCAGATGTGGTGGAGCTATATGATCGGGAAAAGAGAAGCTATTATTATCGGGATAAGGAGGATTTTGTCCCGGTAGGCTTTTCGCCGTTTTTTGCAAAGCCCATGAAGGAAATAGAGCAATCCCTGCCTAAAGGGATTGATGGAACATGATAATGTATATTTACAGATAAAACAAAGGCGTGGAGCAGGCGGAAACCTGTCTCCGCGCCTTTGCTATCAGGAGGAAAAAGATGATAAAGAAAGATTTTATTTATGAAGTAATTGACAGAGTACGGAATAGAGTGGGCGACACATGCGAATTGCTGATTAAGACAACTCCCCGCAATAACGGGCAGCATTTAACCGGTATCGTGTTCAAGAAAAAGGAGGGAGTTTCACCCCTTGTTTACCTGGATAAATATTACGATCAGTATGTGTCTGACGGGATGAATATGGTTGAAATTGTCGATGAAATTGCAAGGATACAGGAGGACGGCGGGATACAGGAAATGATAGGCTCGGGCTGCCTGACTGATTATGAGGCCGTGCAGTCAAAAATACGGCTGAAGCTGATTAACTATGAGGCGAATCAAGCCCGGCTGGAGACAATGCCTTATATTCCGTTTCTTGATACTGCAATCGTGTTTTATATTGAGATAGACAGCGACAGCATGAAATTGCTTACTGCCGCTGTGGAGCATCACCATTTAGAAATATGGGGTGTTGGAAAAGAGCGGATTTATGAGGATGCCCTGTGCAATATGCGTACCTGCTATCCGGTCAGTATAAGACCTATGATGAGTGTCATGGAGGACTTTGCGGAGAGAATGGGCGGGGGATTAGATATCTCAATGTTGCGTGAAAGCATACCTCGTGACCGCGGATTTTGGGTTATGACGACGGAAACAGGGTTACAGGGCGCGGCTACTCTTTTATATGGGGACGGTTTGAAGCAATTTGCGGAGTTAGATGGAGACGATATCGTGATATTGCCTTCCAGCCGTCATGAAGTGCTGTTAATTCCTCAAAGGCAGGTAAACGGGAAGTATGAATCCTTTTCACATATGGTAGAGATGGTTAACGAAACCGAGGTTTCAATGGAGGACCGCTTATCAAACAGCGTCTATCTTTACAGCAGGGAAAAGGATTCTATTACCATTGCACACAGAGGTCCCAGCCTATAAGCTACCTGTTGTGAGAGTGGGGGAAGTAAAAAATCAGAAAGAAGAAAGGAGCTTATTAATGCAGGACCCTTTGAGAATTGTGACGCTACATAAAGAGGACACAGAGACTGTCATTCAAACGGACAAGGGGGCGGAGGAACTTCTTCTGCCCTCCGACCTGGAGAAAGAGCAGGAGAAAGCAGAGAAAAAAGACAATAAAGAGGATAAAAAGCGCGCCGAGCATGAAGCTGCCGAAGCAAATCGGAAAGAAGAATGGAAGGCAAAGCAGCAGGCAAAAAGGATAGCCGAGCAGGAACAGCTGAATCACTTGAGGGCCATGAATAATGACGAGGTAACGACAGCTTCCTTGAGACGTGTCAGCGCCGATACAGAGCGGCTGACACGGCGAAATATGAAGGAGTGCGTTTCGGAACATATCCAGACCCTCTGCCTGGATAGTCCGGACTTTGCGCGGCTGGTCATGCATCCGAAAAAGAATATGATTCACTGCTTTCGTTATATATACCGCAAGGCTAAAGCTTTCATTGAGCAGGATATGAAGGATAACTGTGTTGAACTTACAGCCGGTTTATATGGTGAAGATGTGCCGGATGAGCTTTGCTACCAGTGGGCCGAGGATTATTTCAGAGATTTGGACGCAGAAGAAGATAAGGAACAGGAAGAAAAATTTGTTCCCAGACAGTTTCAGAGTAAAACAACCAGTAAGCAGCAGAAAGCGGATCAGAAAAAGCCGGATAAAAAACAGGAGCAGAAGAAACAGGAGGTTTCGGCAGACGAAGGTGTTGCCGGGCAGCTAATGCTGGATTTTGTCGCGGAGGTGAAAGCAGGATGAGGTTGAATAAGAGAGCTTGCCGAAAGCTTGCTGATCCGACATGGAAGATGAATTTGAACAGTGGTTTGTTCTGTGCAGACCAGCTTCAGTATATTGTGAGGTCGGCGGTAAGGAATGTGGACCATCAGAGAGTCCTTATCTTGTATGTCTATGACAGGGAGCAGGTGAACGTGGGAGAAACCCGTCCGCTGTGGACCGTGTTTCAGAGCCGTGAACAATATATCACTTTAGCGCGGCGTGAGGATGGGGCAGTCTATTGGAGAAAAGCAGCCTTTGATAATTTAAGCAGGCAGCCATCTTTCAGAAATAAATGTGCGTTCTATTCCTTGAATGATGAAAAGAAAGTTATGCGATTTTGCAAAGAGGATAAAAAAGACGGATTTGCTTGCCTGGATTCCCTGCAGTCCAGAATTATGCATCAATCTACGCTGCAGAGAAGGCACAGTAAGCAGAGAAAAATCATAGAAAGGATGGAAACCGTACCAGGACTGCCGAGGGGACTGAAAAGCTGGATACATAAGGAGATTATGCCCGTGTACATATTCTATACCTATTCTAAAGGCGCCAAAGAGATGGTCGGTTACTGCACAGCCTGCAGGCGGTCAGTTAAGGTATCGGGAATAAAGCATAATACCGAAGGCTGCTGTCCGCTTTGTAAAAAGGCGGTAACTTATAAAAGCCGGGGGCGGCGTGGAAATGTACTGGACAGGGAAACGCTACAAGTCCTTCAGCGGATATCAGATACAGAGCTGGTGGTACGTTTTGTTAAAATATACCGCAGATATCCAAATGCCGACGTTCCAGAAGAGGATATTTATGAAAGCTCCAGGATATTTATTTGCTTGGACCGTAAAGGTGCTGCAAGTTCAGAACACTTTTACAAGCAATTCTACAGCGAGGATATTACACCATGGAAAAAAGGTAATCGTCCGGTGTTCAGCAAATGGCAGTATAATTTTAATGCGGATGACAATGGTTACCTGTATGACAGGAATCTGGACTTGGTGCTGGATAACACCCCCTGGAAATATTCTCAGCTTAAAAATTACTATCAGGCAGACAAATCGCCGTTTTATGTGATTGATTATCTGAAACGATTTCTGGATTATCCCATGCTGGAATATTTGGTAAAGCTGGGATTATACAGATTGGCGGAGGAACTCGTAAACCCAAACTATTACTATTATATGCTGGATTATGCTATTAATAAAAAAGGTAAGAGCATCTATGGGGTGCTCGGTCTGGGTAAAAGCTATCTTCCGCTGCTTCGGAGAATTAATCCGGGCAGCAAACAATTGACTCTTATCAAAAAGTTTTTGAAGAACCATATTCCTGTAGATGAACAGCTATTTACCTGGTGTACAAGGCATAAGGTCGGCCGGTTGGAAAACCTGACGGTTCCCTTACAATATATGACTGCATATAAGCTGATCCGTTATGCCAATGAACAATTTGAAAAGTATCAGAGGAGAAGCTGGTCCGATCAGACAGTGTTTTATGATATGGAAACCCTTTTGAACAGCTACAGAGACTATATCAGTATGTGTGAGGCTCTGGAATACGATTTAAGCAATAGCTTTGTCCTCTATCCTGCCAATCTTTCAAAGGCGCATGATAAGGTCAATGATTTATCGGATAAGGAGAAAGCTCAGGCCTATGAAAATCAAATTCAAAAGCTCTATGAAAAGCTGAATAGCCAGTATACCTTTATGCAGAATGGTTATTTTATCGTTCTTCCGCGCTCAGTGAAAGAAATAATGGAAGAAGGGCACAAGCTCCATCATTGTATAGGAACTTATGTAAAAAGCATAGTAAAAAGAAAGTGCCTGGTTTTCTTTGTACGCAAGGTCAGCGAACCGGACAAGCCCCTTTGTACCGTTGAATTGAATGGGGCGGAGGTCGGTCAGGTGAGTATGTTTGGCAACAAGGCGCCAACCCCTCAGATTAAGCTTTTTTTAAAGGTTTGGGAACAGAAGGTTGTAATGGCGCCAGCGGAGCAGTTGGCAGCTTAAAATACAGGACGGGGAAAAGGCACGAACAGCCTTTTCCCCTTGACGATTACTTTATTTCCGAATAAAACATATAACACTTCCCGTCATTATGCTTTGCGCGGTAAAGCGCCCGGTCTGCCAGCTTTACTAATTCCGGCAGGCTGCCGGCGTCTGACGGATAGAATGCAATGCCAATACTCACAGCTAAACCGCAGCGTTTTTCTGCCATTCCCATCTGCAGGGCCATTTTATCAATGAGCTGCCGCGCTTTCTGTGCCGCAGCTTCTTGCGTTAACGTATCGTCTGAATATACAATGAATTCATCTCCCCCAAGGCGGGCTACAAAATTATCACTTCCAAAGACTTCCAGCAGGCAGCGGGCAAATTTCTGCAATACGAGGTCGCCCTCCGGGTGTCCCAGCGTATCGTTGATCTGCTTGAATTTATCTAAGTCAAATATCATTAAGGCCCCCGCAGCCTCTGCCGCGCAAAGCAGCTCCGGCAGCTTCTTTTCTACCGCCAGTCTGTTTTTTACTCCGGTAAGAGGATCAATCAATGCCTCCTGCTCGGCGCTCATCAACAGCTTTTTCTGTTCACTGATATCGAAAAAGGCGCACAAAACTGTTTGAGAGTCCTTTGAGCAGTCAAAATTACCGTAAACCCACTTCATCTGACCGTGAGCGTCCTGCACCCGGAATTCATGCGCGGACAGTCCGTCCGGCAGAGCCGAAAGAAATTCACGGTCCTGGGGATGGATAATGGGGAGCAGAAAACTCCCGATCCGCTTATCAAATTCCTGGGGCGTATATGCGAGGAAATGATAAAAGGCGTTATTTGCACCCAGAATGGAATAATCGCGGTCGTTTTTGAATTGCACCACCGAGCTGGGGACGGTCCGGTAAATGGATTCAATATTTTGGTAAGCCCTCTGCAGCGCTCTGTGGCTCTGGTGTTTTAAGTAGAAAATGAGTATTGCTATGAATGAAAATGACAATATCATGACGCCGCTGTAAAAGCTGGTGCTTTTTATAATAGCCTGCGCTTTTGCGTCAATTACATCGGAGGGAATCACCAGCGCTAAATTCCAGTCATTAATTCCTACTGGAATATATTTCATAATGCGCTCCTGGCCGTCCCTTTCATAGGTGATGCTGCCGCCGGCGCCGGTTTCCATATTGTGGAGTATAGCGTCTACATCGCCCGGAGTAAGGGTATTGGAGGTGTTGTCTGCAATTTCATCAAGGGTTTTATATTCTGACGCAGTGGAATCGGTTAAAGCCCGGAATATAATGCCGCCGTCTGATTTCATGACATAATTATATCCTTTTCCATCAAATGCGCCGATTGTGAACAGCTCGGCCAGGTTTTCCATGGAATACCGCCCAAGCAGCACGCCTTCCGGCTCCCCGTTGTCATGAATCGGGACGGATATTACCAGCTTTTCACTTTTGCCGTCAATTTCCGGCAGCCACATGACGGAGGACTCGCCAAGAATCCCACTTTGAAAGTAGGGTTCCCGGGAGATATCCGGCGTTTCCGGATAACCCGGAACATAGAGCGTGCCATCGGCGTCCGCAACAGCCATCCATTTAAAGCGGGTTATATCAATCCATTGGCTCAATATGCTTAAAGTACCTGGAGAGGAAAGGGGCATGTCAAGCTCGCTGATGGAAGCCGCCAGGCCCTCCAAATAGGTCTGGTCGCTTTTTACGCGTTCGTAAATGAGTCTGGCGCTTTGTTCGGTCAATTCTTCCATATAGGTGTCAGTCTCTTCTTTTAGGGCAGAGTGGACAGAATTACCATAAATCAAGGTGGTTATGATAATGACTGCCAGTACCAGAAAAAGTGAGACGCCTATGGCGAACAAGGGCCTTTTATATAATCGCATGGTAGTTCTCCTGTCTTATATACAGTGAAGCTGTCAGTAAATACAGTTATTATATAATGGCATAACCTGCCCGGTCAATGTGTTTTCATGTAACCAGAAAATCTGTCATGGAAGTATTAAATATTTGTTAAAATTACATGATGTCTGTTGACAGGAGATGCCCCATCCTCATATAATGCCAATAAAACACCTGAAACCAGTTTTTATTCAGAAAGGAACCCTGCTCTATATGGACGACGCCGATAGCGACGCTGCCCGATGTTATAGTAATATAAATCAATGGAATAAGCTTCAGTACATGGAAGGCATAACCTGCGCTCTTTGATAATGGCGCGGGCTATGTCTTTTTGTGTTCTGACTTAGAATAAATAACAAATCATATCTCAAAAAAGAAAGGAGTGGTCTTTCCTATATGGAAAATCACAAGCGACTGCCTTGGCACGCATCAGAGCCGGAGGCAATCTACAAAGCATTACATACCTCAGAAGAGGGGCTCAGCGATGCCGAGGCTGCCGAAAGGCTGGCCCACTATGGACGCAACGAACTGCGTCAGAAACCGAAGAAAACAATCTGGCAGATGATTAAAAGCCAGATTACCGATCCCATGGTACTGATTTTGATTGGCGCCGCTGTCTTTTCCGCCATACTCCGGGAATGGACGGAAGCAATCGTTATCCTGACAATCGTAATTATCAACGCGGTCATCGGGATTGTGCAGGAAAGGAAGGCGGAAAGCTCTCTGGAAGCATTGAAGCAGATGAGCGCGCCAAATGCCAGAGTTCTGCGCCAGGGAGAGGAAAGCATTGTGCCGGCCAGTGAACTGGTCGTCGGAGATATTGTCCTGATTGACGATGGGGCTATGGTTCCGGCGGACTTACGGTTAATAGAATCAGCTAATTTAAAAATACAGGAGGCTTCTCTCACCGGCGAGTCCGTCCCTTCTGAAAAGGATGCCAAGGACATCATGCCGCAGGAGTGTGTGCTGGGAGACCGGGTAAATATGGCGTATACCTCGTCGATTGTCACCTACGGCCACGGAACCGGAGTGGTAGTGGCAACGGGCATGAATACAGAGGTGGGTAATATTGCCGGACTTTTGGAAAACCAGGATGAGCTGGATACCCCGCTGAAGAGGAAGCTGAACGCGGTAGGAAAAACCCTGACCGTGGTGGGTATCATTGTCTGCGCCCTTATCTTTGCAATCGGCGCTTTTTATGGAAGGCCGCTGATTCCGCAGTTTTTAGTGGCAATCTCTCTGGCAATTTCCATTATCCCGGAGGGGCTGCCTGCCACGGCTACCATTGTTATGGCTCTGGGCGTCCAGAGAATGGCAAAGCAGAACGCCTTAATCCGGAAGCTGCCTGCGGTGGAGACGCTGGGAAGCGCAACGGTAATCTGCAGCGATAAGACTGGAACACTGACCTTAAACCAGATGACCGTCACCCAGATTGCGGTGAATGGAGATTTTGAGGCAAAAAGGACAACGCCGGTTGAAGCGGCGGACAGAGAACATCCGGAGGTTTACCGGGAGCTGGTCTATGCCGGCGCGCTGTGCAACAATGCAAGCCTGGACCCTGACCATAAAGGGGAAATCATCGGAGACCCCACGGAGGGCGCGTTGATTTTCCTGGCTCAAAGGTTTGGAATCGACCATGAAGAGCTGGAGGAGACGTATCCAAGGCTGTTTGAGCAGCCCTTTGATTCCGAAAGAAAGCGGATGTCAACGGTTCATGAGATAGATCAGCAGCTAGTCTCCTATACCAAAGGAGCGGTTGACGAAATGCTGCCCCTGTGTACGGGAATCCTGACCTCTCAGGGTGTGCGCCCAATAACGCAGGCAGATATGGGCCAGATACAGGATATGTGTGATTCTATGTCACAGAAAGCCTTGCGTGTGCTGGGGTTTGCCGTGAAAAACTTAAAGCATCTGCCGGAGGACGAGGAAGAAGATATTGAGTTTGATATGACCTTTATCGGCGTTGCCGGTATGATAGATCCGCCGAGAAAGGAAGTGGCGGAATCGGTACGCACCTGCCGGAACGCCGGTATCCGCACCATTATGATTACCGGCGACCATAAGGTGACTGCCCTTGCCATTGCAAAGGAGCTTTCTATCTGGCAGGAGGGCGATACCGTGATATCCGGTGAGGAACTGGCGGCCATGAGTGAGGAAGAGCTGGACCAGGCGGTGGAGCAGACCACGGTTTTCGCCAGGGTATCCCCGGCTGATAAGCTCCGGATTATCCAGTCCCTGAAGAGGAACGGCGAAGTGGCGGCCATGACGGGCGATGGCGTAAATGACTCCCCGGCGCTGAAGGCCGCCGATATCGGCGTGGCGATGGGGCGCACGGGAACAGACGTGGCAAAGGAAGCATCGGATATGATTCTTCTGGACGACAGCTTTACCACAATCGCCTATGCGATTAAGGAGGGGCGCCGTGTATACCGGAATATCCAGAAGGTCATTCAGTTCCTGCTGGCGGGAAATATAGCAGAGATTACAACGCTGTTTCTGGCAACCTTGTTTAACTGGGACGCGCCGCTTTTAGCGGTGCATATTCTCTGGGTGAACTTAGCGACCGCAACCCTGCCGGCGCTGGCGCTGGGCGTTGACCCGGCCAGCAAAAATATCATGAAGCATAAGCCGGTGAAGGCGGGAACGCTGTTTGAACGCGACCTGATTGCCAGAGTAATCCGTCAGGGTGTTTTTGTGGCTGCTATGACAATCGTTGCTTACTTTATCGGAGCGGATCAGGACGGCCATATCACGGGGCAGACTATGGCCTTTTGCGTTCTGGCTATTTCCCAGATGCTCCGCGCGTTTAACCAGAGATCTAATACAGAACCCATCTGGGTGCGGGCGGAAGGCCCTAACCCCTGGCTGGCAGTATCGTTTCTGGTGTCGGCCGGCCTGATGGCATGTATTCTCTTTATTCCGGCATTACAGAGCGCTTTCCGGCTGACAGACCTGACCGGAAGCCAGTGGCTTATGGTTATGGGGCTATCTATCATGTCTATTGTTCAGATGGAAGCTGTGAAGTGGGTAAAACGGTCCAGAAAAAAAGAGAGACAGTGATTTTTGGAGGAAGCAACCTATGAAAACTGAAAAGAGAAGAGAGTTTGTTATCCACTTTATGTATTTTATGATCTTATTTTTAATGGCTTTTGCGGTGATAAAGTATGGTATGTCCATGCTTTCCCCGTTCGTGGCAGCCTTTTTGATTGCATGGGTTCTGAAGGGCCCCATTGGATTTGTGTCAAAAAGGTTACGTCTGAACTGGAGGATAGCCGCTGTTCTGGTGGTGCTGTTATTTTACAGCACCATCGGGTTTTTGATTTTTCTGCTGGGCGTCAAGGCATTTTCTGCGGCAAAGGAGCTTACCGGCAGCCTGCCGGATATTTACGCATATTATGTGGAGCCTGCCTTAATCAGTCTTTTTGACAGCTTTGAGCAGTCGGTTTTCCGGGTGGACGGCGCGCTTCTGTCTGCCTTCATGGAGCTGGAGGCCCAGTTTGTCCAGTCGGCGGGGCAGATGGTTTCAAGCCTGTCTATGGACGCCATGGGATATATCTCCGGAATTGCCTCGTCCTTGCCCGGCATATTTATTGAAATGCTGCTCATGATTATATCTACCTTTTTTATCGCTTTGGATTACCACCGGCTGACCGGTTTCTGCCTGATGCAGCTTGACGGAAAGGCGAAGGATATATTTCTCCAGATTAAAGAATATGTGGTGGGCACCTTACTTGTGTGTATCCGTTCCTACGCACTCATTATGACGATTACGTTTGTGGAGCTGGCGGTAGGGCTGACTGTCATAGGGGTGGAGAACTCTGTTCTGATCGCGTTCCTGATTGCGCTTTTTGATATTCTTCCGGTATTGGGAACGGGAGGTATCATGATACCGTGGACCATTCTTACAGCCCTCCAGGGAGATTACGCGTTGGCGCTGGGACTTTTGCTGGTTTATCTGTTTGTTACGGTGGTCCGCAATATTTTAGAGCCGAAGATTGTAGGCGGTCAGATTGGGGTCCACCCGGTTGTGACTCTGGCGGGTATGTTCGTGGGCGCCCAGTTGTTTGGCGTCCTGGGACTGTTCGGTTTTCCAATCGGGCTTTCGCTGCTGCGTCATTTAAACGAAAGCGGGGCAATAAAAGTATTTAGGATGGCGGAGGAAAAAGGATGAGTGTGAGTATGGTTTTTGGCTTACTGGGCGGTCTGGCGCTGTTTTTATACGGTATGCAGATGATGAGCGTCAATCTGGAAGCAGCAGCCGGCAGCCGTATGAAGCATATTCTGGAGCGCCTTACCGCAAACCGTTTTCTCGGGGTATGCGTGGGCGCCGGTATCACGGCGGTGATCCAGTCCTCTTCCGCCACAACGGTTATGGTGGTGGGCTTTGTCAATTCCGGGCTTATGACTTTAAAGCAGGCGGTCTGGATTATCATGGGAGCAAATATCGGAACCACTGTCACGGGGCAGCTGATTGCCCTGGATATCGGTGAACTGGCTCCTTTTATTACCTTTGTCGGCGTGGCGCTGATCCTGTTTGTAAAGAGAAAACACGTCCAGTTTGCCGGGGGTATCATAGCCGGTCTGGGAATCCTGTTTATCGGCATGGGCATGATGGGGGAGGCTATGGTTCCTCTGCGGGAATCGGAGGTCTTTGTCAATCTCATGACAAGATTCTCGAATCCGCTTCTGGGCATTTTGGCCGGCGCTGCATTTACAGCCATCATTCAGTCCTCGTCGGCTTCTGTGGGTATCCTGCAGGCTTTGGCTGTCAGCGGCCTGATTGGTCTGGACAGCGCGGTGTTTGTGCTGTTCGGGCAGAATATCGGAACCTGCATTACGGCGGCGCTTGCTTCCATTGGAGCGAGCCGTGACGCAAAAAGGGCCACGCTGATCCATCTGTTGTTTAATGTAATCGGGACGGCTGTATTTACGGCTGTCTGTATCATATGGCCGCTTACAGGTCTGGTGGGAGACTTAACCCCGGCTAATCCGGCGGCACAGATTGCAAACATGCACACGCTGTTTAATATTGTGACAACGCTTCTTCTGCTGCCCTTTGGATCGCAGCTTGCCTGTCTGGCGGGCAGGCTTCTGCCGGATAAGGCTATGGGAAAGGCGGAGGAGGAACGCTGGTTCGAGGATCTGCTGGAGTCAGAGCATGTGCTGGGGGTATCGGTAATTGCCAGAAAACAGTTGAAGGAGGACATCGGGCGAATGCTTTCCCTGGCTGCGGAAAACGTGGATAAGGGCTTTCTGGCATTCGGGGACAGGGACGAGACGGAATTGAAAAAAATTCTGGAGCGGGAGGAGGAAATTGACCTGCTGAACGCACGGCTGTCGCGGAAAATCTCAAAGGTTCTCCAGGCAGAGCACTCTCCGGACGAGGTGGAAGCCCTGCGCCACATGTTCACGGTTATCGGCAACATAGAGCGTATCGGGGATCACGCAAAGAATCTGGCGGGCTATGCCAAAAATATGATGGACCGGAAGCTGGAGCTGTCGGAGCAGGCGTCAGGCGAGCTGTGGGAAATGAGACAGTCCTGCAGGTGCGCCCTGCGGCTGCTCTGCAACGCGGATTATATCGCTTCCGGCTATCTGGCGGAGGAGGCTGCTCTGGTGGAGCAGGAGATTGATGATAAGGCGGCTTTGTACCGGTTGAACCAGATGGAGCGTATGGGCGTGGGAACCTGCCATGTTGAGACTTCCATTCTGTATTCGGAAATTCTGACGGATTTTGAAAGGATTGGCGATCACGTATTAAATATTGCACGCGCCTGGGCCGGTCTGGAGGAGACGGACCGGCTCCCTGTAAGTGAAAAGGAGAAATTATGAAACCTGGAAGAAAAAGTCTGGCGGCAATGCTGTTGCTGCTGGTTATAAGTGCTGCTGTTGTATGGTTTGGGATGGGGGACGAGATGAAGGGCGCCAGGGATATGAGGTTTGGCATTGATATCCGCGGCGGCGTGGAGGCTGTTTTTGAGCCGGTAGGCTTAGACCGCGCCCCTACGGAGGCAGAGGTCACAGCGGCCCGCAACATCATGGAATCCAGGCTGGACGACAGAAACATTCTGGACCGGGAGGTGACGGCTGACACGGACCGGGGCTATGTGATTGTGCGTTTTCCCTGGAAGTCAGGGGAAACGCAGTTTAACCCGGAAGTGGCAATCGCAGAACTGGGAGAAATGGCTAATCTGACCTTCCGTGATGAGGCGGGAACGATCATGCTGGAGGGAAAGGACGTTTCCACCAGCAGCCCGGTGGAAAGCGGCGGGAACGGACCGAGACAGTATGCGGTGGAGCTGCATTTTACGGAGGAAGGCGCAGAGAAGTTTGCGGATGCCACAGGAAAGCTGACCGGTCAGCGTATGGGGATTTTTATGGACGACACCATCATCTCCAACCCGGTGGTAAAGGACCGGATTACAGGCGGAAACGCTATTATTGACGGAATGGAAAGCTATGAGCAGGCGAAGGAGCTGTCGGATAAAATCAATGCAGGCGCTCTTCCCTACTCCATGGCAACGCGGAATTTCAGCACAATCAGCCCTTCCCTGGGAGCCTCGGCTCTGGATATCATGGTGGCGGCAGGGATTGGGGCATTTGTTCTGATCTGTGTCTTTATGGTGGTGAAATACCGGTTGCCGGGCTTTGTGGCCTGCCTTGGTCTGGCGTTCCAGACCTGCCTGCAGCTTTTGGCGATATCGGTTCCCCAGTATACACTGACGCTGCCTGGTATCGCGGGCATTATCCTGTCTTTGGGAATGGCGGTGGACGCAAATGTGATCATCAATGAAAGGATTGGAGAGGAACTAAGGGACGGCGCTTCCTTAAAGGACGCGGTTCTTGCCGGATATAAGCGGGCATACAGCTCCGTAATGGACGGAAATATCACCAGCGCCATTGTGGCGGCGATCCTGATGCTTTTTGGTTCCGGTCCGATGCTCAGCTTCGGTTATACACTGCTGGCCGGAATCATCATCAATGTGGTAATTGGTGTGTATTATTCAAAAGTGATTCTGCTGTCCTTTGTGAAGGAAGGCCGTTTTTCCGCTGCCGGGTGGTTCCGTTATAAGAAGGAGCAGAGAATTTACCAGTTCATGAAATATAAGAAGGTCTGGCTGTCCATATCTGCCGCGGCCCTGTTTGTCGGCTTTCTGGGCCTTGCCAGAAATGGCGTAAGCCTGGACACCCAGTTTACCGGGGGAACGACTCTGAACTATGAAATCCGGGAGGTAACGGACTCAGAACGACTGGCGGCTTCCCTGGGAGAAGAGCTGGGGCGGAACGTGAGCGTCCGGTTTACAAGGGAGGACGGCCAAGGCAGGCAGTCCATGGTGGTGACCTTTTCCGGAAAGGAAGGAATCAGCCCCCAGGAGCAGAGACAGGCCACGGATTTGATTCACAGGGAATATGGGGAGCTGGAAGCGGCGCTGTCGGAAACGTATTCTGTCCAGCCCTATATCGGGCAGCAGGCGTTAAACCGCTCTATGATAGCCATGGGGCTTGCCGCGGTATTGATAACCCTGTATGTATGGATACGGTTCTCGATTCTGTCCGGGCTTTCGGCCGGGCTGGCGGCCATGGCGGCGCTGGTTCATGATGTGCTGATTGTTTTTGCCGTGTTCCTGGTATTTTCGATTCCTCTGAATGACGCATTTGTGGCGGTGGTGCTTACGATAATCGGATATTCCATCAACGACACCATTGTTATTTATGACCGGATACGGGAAAATATGAGGAAGGGGGAAGGAAAGGAAGTATACCGGTTAGTGGATATGAGTGTATCCCAGAGCCTGTCCCGGTCGGTCTATACGTCCGTGACAACCGTAATCGGCGTGCTGATTCTGGTGGCAGTGTCCTGGTATTACCAGATACCTTCCATCTTTGAATTTTCTCTTCCCATGCTGTTTGGAATTATCAGCGGCTGTTTCTCTTCGGTGTGCATTGCCAGTATCCTGTGGGCCTTATGGGTGAAGAAGCGGGAAGCGTGGCAGACAGAGACGGCGGAGCCTGACGGAATCTGATTTCAGAACACCTTTTTGTGTTCTGGTACTTTAGAAAGGAGTGTTAGTTTGAAAAGAAGCCGCCTGTGGTTTTTATATCCGGTTACCGGATTGTTTATGATTGCATTTTCTCTGTGGATGGGGACATGGTATGCGGCCGTTTCCCTTCTTTTAACCGTCGCCATGGGGATTATGCTGTTGGATAACCGGTTTTCAAAAAAGAGAGACAGATTGCTTGCCCCCGCCATAAAACTGATTCACAGCTTAGAGTCCGATGATGAGACCAGAAGCTGTTTTGAAGAGGGAAAGGCGTACTATCTTGCGATGGAAAGAAGAAGCATCATAGATACCATCCTGGGCCTTTTGTTTATATGGGCATCGGTGTTATGGGCTTATGAACGCCTGCTGCGTCCGGACGGGGGCGCCGGAGTCGGGGCTGTGGTTGGTTTCTTAATCGCGTTAATCCTGTTTTTGGTATTCAATTTCCTTTTCAGGGTCTGTTGGCAGCGGGTATTGCTGCACCCATTAATCCGGGATATCAGGCCCGTCAGCGCATCGGTGGCCTGTCTGCTGGAAGGAATCTACGGTCTTTCCATTACGCGGAAGCGTACAGTGTTCATGCACAATGCAGCCGTGGGCCTGTATCGGAGCGGCCGCAGTGAAGAGGCGCTGGTATTGTGCCGGCTTGCCCGTAAGATGGCAGGAAAGCATATAGGCGGCCTGTTTCTGTATTTATACAGTAATACAGTCGCTGTCTGTTTCAGGCGTCTTGGAGAGGAAGCGGCAGCGGAACGGGAAGAATTGCGGAAAGAGCTTATTCTTGAGGAGAATCCGCTACTTTTGAAGAATCGTGATATTCAGTGGAACCTACAAGCCGGCAGATTTCGCTGTATGCTGAAAGAAGGGCGCCTTACCGATGCGGAAGAAACAGGGGAAGATTATCTTTACAGCTGTAACGATGATTACCACCGCTTACCGGTGCTTGAGTTGATGGCAGAGGTGAAGGAAAAGCTTGGAAAAACAGAAGAAGCTTCTGATATCCGAAAGAAACTTCTTACCTTCAGTCCTGAAAACAGGGAGGTCCAGAATGCGATGGCTTATGGGCCTTGTACCTATTCATGTGAAAAGCTGGCGGTGAGGGATTGGACCGCCAGCGCTTTCCGGGTCATATACGCTGTTGTTATAGCCATCTCACTGTTTATGACAGCGGCAAAAATATCGGGTGCAGAACAACTATCAGATGTACCCCAAACAGCTCCTTCTGAAATAACCGGACCTATGGAAAGAACGCCGGAAGCAACGCAGGCTCCGCGTCCTACGGCCGTTCCGGCGCCAGAGGATACAGAAGCACCGTTTATAAAAGACGATTCCGGAAAAACCATAGCTGAATTTACTATCCTGTACCCGGAGGCCTGGAACGGATTATATGTGGAGAAGCAGTTGGAGGGCGGAGGAATTTTAATCTGCCAGAAAAAATCCTATGATCTGAACGGAGACGGGGCATTATTTTCTATTACTATTTTTGAAGATGGGGCTTATGTCAATGAGCCGGATTATGAAATTCTGGGTTATGACGGGTCCGATGTCTACGTTATGAAAAAGCCTACCGATGTAACATTTTATTGGGAGAATGAACAGATTCGGCATGAATATATTAATATGCAGGAGGATTTGAGCGTGATTAAAAGCAGCTTTCGTATCCTCTTCGACTCTGCTGAATATGATGGCAATGAATACATTTTTCCTAATAGCAGCGCAGCGGCCCTGCAGGAATCAGACCTGTTAAACCTGTCTGCAAAACAACTCCGGATTGCAAAAAATGAGATTTACGCGCGGCATGGGCGGCTGTTTGCGGATGCGGAGCTGCAAAGCTATTTTAATGGCTGCAGCTGGTACAGGGGGAGGATTGAGCCTGACGAATTTGAGGAAGGGCTGTTAAGCGAGCAGGAAAAAGCCAATATCAGTATGATTCAGAGCCGGCAGTAAAAGGCTGGTTAAGTATTAAATCTTTGTTAAGAATCTTTGCTGCCTGTTGACAGAATATGCCCCTCCCAATATAATGCCATCATAACCCTAAAATGGATTGTTTTTGAAAGGAAATTACGGAACATATGGACGACGCCGATAGCGACGCTGCCCCTAAACGATATATTAAGAATGAAACAGGAATAAGCTCAAGAACAGGAAAGACATAACCTGCGCTCATAAAAAGGCGCGGGCTATGTCTTTTTGTGTTCTGACTTAGATAAATCAAAGGGTTTTTGAGAAGAAAGGAGTTGTAAATTTTGACAATCATAGAGGTCGTGGAGCTATTAAAAGCGGTTATCTTCGGATTCATGCAGGGGGTCACGGAATGGCTTCCTGTCAGTAGCACGGGACATATGATTTTGCTGAACGAGTTTCTGCCGCTATATCAGTCGGAGGAGTTTTTGGAACTGTTTTTCGTGGTGATACAGTTTGGCTCCATTCTGGCGGTTCCGCTTCTGTTTTGGAAGCGCATGGTTCCCTGTGCTGTCCGCGGCGGCTTTCGCCTGAAACCGGATATTCTTCTTTTGTGGGGAAAGATAACCGTGGCCTGTATTCCAGCCGGTGTGGCGGCGCTTTTATGGAATGATGAGATAAACGATCTGTTTTACCACCCCCATGTGGTGGTTATCATGCTGATCGTTGTGGGCGTTCTGTTTCTTGTGGTTGAGACACGGAAAAGGGAGCCGTCTGTTCATACCGTGGCGGAGCTAACCTGGAGGGCTGCCTGGTGGATTGGCTGCTTCCAGATGATTGCCGCCATATTTCCAGGGACCTCCCGCTCCGGCGCAACAATCATCGGAGCGCTCATGATAGGCGTGTCGCGGACCGTGGCTGCGGAATTCACCTTTATCATGGCGTTTCCTGTCATGCTGGGTGCAAGTCTTTTTAAGTTAGTCCAGTTTGGCTGGGAATGGACCTGGGTGGAGGCGGTTATCCTGGTGACTGGAATGATTGCTGCATTTCTGGTGTCCCTGCTGGTAATACAGGGTCTGATGAATTTTATTAAGGGGCACAGCTTTAAAATTTTCGGGTGGTATCGGATTGGGCTGGGGATTGTAATGGCACTGTATATTCTTGTTTAAGCAAAGGAGGATTTAAACGATTGAAGGGTTCTGTTTTATCTGTCATGCTGAAGGGTGTCTGCGTGGGCAGTACCATGATGGTTCCAGGCGTCAGCGGAGGTTCGATGGCAATGCTTCTGGGAATTTATGACAGGCTGATATATTCTGTAAATTCCATTCGCAGCGGGAAGAGCCTGCTGCTGTTAGGTACATTTTCCATCGGTGGCTTCATTGGTATCCTGCTGTTTTCCCAGCCGCTGCTGTCCCTGCTGGAGCGCTACCCAATGCTGATGCTTTACTTTTTTATGGGCGCCGTGGGAGGTGGAATCCCGCTGATGCTTAAAAAGGCGGAGGTCCGGAGGTTTTCCATGCCGGTTCTGATCTGGCCGGCCGTTGGTATGCTGCTGGTATGGATCTTATCTTTACTTCCGGAAGCTCCTGTTCAGGCTGGGCTGGAAATGGGGTTAAAGGAAACTGTGTTTCTTATAATTACCGGTATTGCCGCCGCAGTGGCTTTAGTTCTTCCCGGAATCAGTGTCTCCTATCTGCTGCTGGTGTTTGGGATTTATGATGGAATGATTCTGGCGCTTCACGGGTTCCATCTGCCTGTATTGGCTCCGTTCGGGATTGGGCTGCTTCTGGGTATTTTTCTTTCCACAAAAACACTGGAGCACGCAATGAAACATTACCCCAGGCCCACGTACCTTATGATTTTTGGCTTTATACTGGCTTCCCTGGCAGAGATATTTCCGGGAGTGCCCGAAGCCAATCAGATGCTTCTGTGCTGTGTGCTGGCAGGAGCAGGCTTCTTTGCCGTCCGGTCGCTTTCCGGGCTGGAGGACACGGCCTAGATAGGAATGATTATGAAATTATTTTTGAGTATGAATATGGCGCTGCTGGCAGTAAGTATCGGATTTACCCTATATGTATTGAAAAAATATGGGGAGGCCGGCTGGAAGGATATCATAAGTCGTGCGATTCTTCCTCCCTTTCTTTTGGGCGTGGAAATCGCGGTATTATCTGCCATTGAGTATACTTTTATTATGCAGGACGGCAAAGGCCCTTTTTTAGGGATTAATCCTTTTATGTTTTTATTTTTTTCTTCCGTGACTTACCTGTTGGCAATGGCTTATTACGTCCGTGAATATGGCAGGGATGTACTTGATTCTAAAAATGGTGGAGGAGCTTTAGACGATTATGGAGATAAAGACTGATGATAAAGTGAAGAAGGGAGTAAATGTGAATCGGGCAACTGCTGCTTATTTTACAAAGATAGCTGCATTTCTTGAATTTTTTGTGGCCGCAATTCTTCTGGTCGTCATACTGGCCGGGGCAATTCTTCTGGCGGTTAATCTGACAGGCGATTTGATACATAATCCGCAGCTGGTGGACTTGAATCAGGTCCTGGGGGACGCTTTAGCTCTGGTTGTAGGGATTGAGTTTATTAAAATGCTGGTAAAGCACGCGCCGGAAGCCGTGGTTGAAGTGCTGCTGTTCGCCATTGCCAGGGAGATGGTGGTTACACACGCCGGATCGGCTGAAACCCTTATGGGGGTAATTGCAGTGGGGATCATTTTCCTGATCCGCCATTATCTCTGCCCTCCAAAGCCTGCACGGGGGGAAGGCGGCCAGGCAGAGTGACAGGCGTGGAATTACAAGATTATGGTTATTGGAATTGAAAGGGGGTGCCAGAATGGGAAAAATTGTTATTATCACGCTTGATGAAGCAGAGGAGCATGTCTTAAATAAGATATTGGACAGCATTGAGGCCGAAAAAATTCAGTTCGTGGATATTTCGCCCACTCCGGTTCTATCCCTCACAAATCTGTCCCTCTATCCTCATGAATGTAAGGTAGAGGTCAACGGCCAGGAACTGACCTTGGGACCTCGCCAATTTGCGCTTCTGTATCTTCTGGCCCGCAATGTGGGGCGGATTTTTACAAAAGAACAGATTTACTATCAGGTGTGGAATGAGTCCACGGCTATTAACGTTGATGAAACAATCCGCTATCATGTCAGTGAAATCAGGAAAAAGCTGGAACAGACCTATGGCTATGATTGTATCGAGACAGTCTGGGGAATCGGATATCGGTTTAAACATAATAAAAATGACGAATAAGTTTCTGTGGTCTGTTGAAAAAGACGTAATCCAAGCGTAAAGGATAAGTATAAAATGAAAAGGAGATGTTTTTATGTTATTAGCAATCGACCACGGAAATAAACAGATTAAGACAATTCACTGCCCGCCGTTTGTATCCGGGCTGCAGCAAAGTATCACAAAGCCCTTTGGGGAAAATATCATTCAATGTAATGGGACCTATTATGCTCTTTCCAATCAACGGATTCCCTACCGGAAGGATAAAACGGAGGACGACCGGTTTTTCCACCTGACCCTGTTTGGCGCTGCCAATGAAATTGAGGCTATGAAGTGCTATACGGAGGAGGTGATACGCATTCAGCTTGCGGTAGGGCTTCCGCCGGCCCATTTCGGCGCTCAAAATAAGAGCTTTATCAGATACTTTAAGGACCGGGATGTGATTAAGTTTTCTTATCATGGAAAGCCTCATTCCATTTATATTGAAGATGTGGCCTGCTTCCCCCAGGCATATGCGGCCGCTGTTACCATGATGGAATCCCTGATTGACAGCCCGAAGGCTTTGGTTTTGGACATTGGCGGATTTACTGCTGACTATCTGTTAATGAAATATGGACAGGCAGATCTTTCCACATGCGATTCCCTGGAAAACGGCGTAATTCTGCTGTACAATAGGATTCGCTCAAAAATAAATGCTGAACTGGATTTACTTCTGGAAGAGAGCGATATTGACGCCATACTGAAAGGGCAAACGGATGGATATACAGAGAAGGCGGTTCGGATTGTTGAATATCAGGCGCAGGAATTTATCAATGATTTGTTCAGCACCCTGCGGGAGCGTATGATTGATTTGCGGTCCGGTACTGTTGTATTTGTCGGGGGTGGAGCTATTTTGCTTCGCAGACAGATTGAGGCGTCAGGAAAAATAGGCCGGCTCATATTTGTGGACGAAATTAATGCTAATGCAAAAGGATATGAATTTTTGTATCAGCTTGAAATGGCAGGCAGGTGATTCCTATGGCGGCTAAAAAGGACAGGGAACGCTTTACAATTAAGTTTAATGAAAATGATCCCTCACACAGAAAGGTCATTGAAATTCTGGAGAGTCAGGGCGCGCATAGTAAGGCTCCTTTTATCGTCAATGCGATCCTGCACTATATCCACTGCCCTGAAACTCCGGACATTCCTGTTTCATGGCTGATGGATAAAGGGTCTATTGAGGAAATGGTACGGGGGATTTTGAAGGAGCAGACGTCAGACGTAGCAAAGCCGAAGCCCGAGATAAGGGCGCAGCCGGCAGTTAAGCTACAGTCTTCTGCAAATATGCAGCCTGCGGCAGCTACACAGGTCACAGGAGAGATAAAGCCTGAAGCAGAAAGACAGCCTATGGAGAATATGCAGCCTGTAACTGACATGGGACAGAGAACGGAAGAAACGTTGGCAACAGCTTTTCACGAGAAGCAAGCGGCTCCGTCAGACAAAAAGACGGAGGAAAATCCGGCGCGTGCCTTGATTATGAATACATTGTCGGCATTTCGCAATAACTGAAAAGGAGACATGGGAGGTTTAATTCTCCTGTGTCTCCTTTTCCTTCACCGCTGCCACAAAACTCTCAATAATAGTTTCCAAATGCCTGTACTGAATTGGCGTCAGTTCAGATACCTTTGGGGAGAGAAGCAGTTGATCGTCCCCTGTTACCTTGCCCAACAGCAGGTAATCTGTGCTGACTTCAAGGGCGGTAGAAATTTTGATAATTGTATCGGGCCTCATGGCCTTTTGCCCCAGCTCGGCAGTGGAAACAGTCTGCGGTGTAATGCCTGCCAGCTCCGCCAGCCTTTCCTGCGTCATATGAAGCTGCTTGCGCCTGTCATGAATACGCTTGCCCATCTCTTTTAAAAGGTCGTCCATTTATCTTTCCTCCATGCCATAGTTATATTTTATCGTCTATGACATGGTAAAATAAGCGGCCATAGTTGATTTTTAGCGTCCATAGCATGTATAATACAAATAACATTAAATACAAAAAAGGAGGAAGCAGATGGATATACTCGCATGTACAATTATTGGGCATAAGCCCACCAGATTTAAGTTTAAATACAAAGAAAATTATTCCTTATGCAAAAAAATAAAGAGTGCCATGACTGGACAGTTTCAAATTCTTTATGCAATGGGGGTGCGCCGTTTCTATATCAGCGGCTCTCTGGGAGTCGGTATGTGGGCCGGTGAACTGCTTCTCCGCTTAAAAGAGCAGAAGGGATATGGAGAGCTGGAGCTTTGGATTATTTTGCCCTGTGCAGGCTATGACGCTAAATGGGATGAACGGAGCCGAAAGCGCATGGAATTTCTGAAAAAGCATAGTACGGAATATATAACGATAGGAGGTGCAAAGGATAGAGACGATTTTTTCCGGCGTAATTGTTATATGGTAAATCAGACGCAGCACATGGTAGCTGTTTATGACGGAAATCTTGCGGTGAGATCCATTACGGGTCAAACCGTAAAATATGCTATGGGAAGAGGGGTGAAAATTGTATTTATTCATCCGGACACGGCGAATACTCTCTGAAGCGTTTCGGCCGGTTATTTTTTCAATCCTTTTATAATGGCTTTCACATTTCCTAAGTGCTCATGATCCAAAGCTTTTATATCGTCAAACATCTCTTTATACTCTGTGGGATAGCTATTATCACTGTCGAAAAATTCGGCTGGTGTAACACCTAAATATTCGCAGATATAGAAAAAGACCTGCATGGACGGAAAGCCGTTTCTATTTTCCAGCGCATTAATATAACCCGCGCTTTGCCCAATGGACAAGCTCATATCCCGCGCAGATACCCCTTTTTCGGAACGTAGTTTTTCCAACCGTTGATAAAACAAGTTTTCATACATACCAAATCACCTCTGTATATGATTTTACCCCATAGATGACCGCAATATGTCTGGTTAAATCGGATACTCAACTTCAAGTGTCCGATTGTGACAGATATAATTGTAAAAATAACTTATTTAATCAGATAGGAGCTCTTATGAAGAAGATATTTACCTGTTATTGGACAAGAAAAGTTGGCATATTATTTTTCGTTGTTGTTTTGCTTATGATGGCCGGTATGGTCGGAGTGGGTCTGCTGAACGCGCAGAAAGGGTCAAAGCCCGAGCAGCAGGAGCAGGAACATCCAGAGCAAAAGCAATCAGTGCAAAAGCAAGTATCTGTAGCTGAAGCGGAGGAACTGCCGCGTTTTAAGTCAGATACAGCGCCAGAGGATTGCCTGATATGTAATGGGGGAAAAGAAACACTGTTTACCTGGTATTTTGGGCAGGAAAATGTGGGTTTTATCAGCCTGAATACCTTTAGGCTGTCATGTGTGGAGATTAACCGGTATGATGATCATAAAAAACTGATTGAAGAGCCTGTAAAAGGGTCCTCATCTCATATAATGAGTACTGGTAACGATGGCTTTATGTCATACGTCTCGGAAGATCCGAACAGAGGCTACGCCCATGCATCTCTTACTTTTAATAATGATGAGGTTCTGGATCTGAAAAAGGCCGGTAAATTTCTATGTACGGACTGCCTGAATCGTGTCATGAGCAAGAGCTGGAGCGACGAGCCATATGGAATTGGGGTGATTGACTTCAAGACAAAGGATATTCGGCTGCTGGAGCCGGACATCACGGCATTTATTTTCAACGACTATTATGTTTCCTGTGATTTGCGTGAAAAGAGGGGAGAGGATTCCAGTGCAGAGATGGATTTATTGATTTTTTATTGCCCGGAGAGGTATAAGAAGTAGGTGGTGAGAGAGCATTAAAATTCAAAAGCGTCCCCTTTGATTACTGCTGGGGACGCTTTTAATATCGTTATTTTTGTTCTCCTGTATAAGAGTCAAATACCATCTGTTCTACAACTTCCTGGGAGTCATATACTATTTTGGAAAACAAAATTTCCTTTTGTTCAGCGTCATATCTTTGTTCATACAAATAGCGAACGCCATTTTCAACCTGCTCCACGGTTCCAAACCAGAAGGGCGCATAGGCTAATGGGCCTTTTCCGTATTTACGGGCTTCGTCAATTTTATTGGATACCTCTGTTGATATTCCAACCTCGCTGGGGATTGTATGTGGAAAATCGCTGTAATCACCGATTTCAGCTTCTCTCTCAATGGTTTTTAAATATGCCATGGCATAGGATTGCTCCTGCCGCTTTAACTCTTTCAGATCCTCTTCCCGTATAGCGATACATCGCTTCCAAAGCTCTTCTGGGAACATGGAACGGATTGAATCGCCATAGAGGCCGCCGTCCAGTGGTTCTTCATAATTCTCCAGTTTCCAGACGCCATTATCTTCGTCACGTATCTGGATGACTGCAGGTATTCCGCCGCTTCCGCCATTTTTAACAAAATTCCCATCCTGAAACTGATAGGCCCCATACATGGTGAGTGCATATACCGTAACAATTTCCCCATCCTGAACCGTATCCATAATAATATGGCCCTCGCCGTAAGCTTCATTATTAGCCGGGAATTTATCTTTGTTATGTTCCAGAATTGCTCCTGTGACTACCTCGTCCAGAGTTTGCGTGGTGGGCGCCGGGGTGGATTTTGGGACCGTTTCTGGAATTGTGGGGGAAACCGTGCGGGTTTCTTCAATGCTGGATTCGGAGGGTAAGGCAGTGTTCTTTGCAGATGGCTCATCTAATCCTCCTGCGCAGCCGGTTATAACCAGCATCAGGATTAAGAGAGACACAAAATATATAATAATCATTTTTTCTTTTTTGATTTTTTCCAACACTCCATTCATAAGCCAGACTTCCGTTGGTTTTTTCGCATTTTCCATAAAACGCTAACAAGCTCAATGCAAAATGCCACAATAAAAATGACTATTTCGGCCCGCCAGGAAATAGGAAAAGCATAATCAAAGATTAACCAGGATAAAATGTAAAGCAAAAACATCGAAATATAAAGAAAGATGACCCGAACGAATGATTGTAACAAAATTTTCTTCATAGGATTGTTCCTCCCGCAGGCAATTTAAAATAAAGTGATAGTTAATTATACCATAACTACATTTTTCGTGGTAGAAATGAGGGAATCTTTAATACAATGTTAAGATTTTAAGAGACAGCGCTACCCGTACTTAAAGGCAGCGCTGATTGCTCAATTCAAATCCTACTTTAAATAATAGTGTACATAGAGATTATAGTCTTTAAACCTTGTTATCAACCGCAGCCATATCTGTAAGCTCTGAGTTCCAGAGTAAAGATTAAATTCCGTTTCATCGCGGGTCGGCTCTGCACAGGCAGTACACAGCCGTTTCATAGCCGATAAGGTTGTAAACTCCGGTAGCAGGAATAGCGCTTCCGTGAATTCATCAATCTCTTTTATTAATTCCGAATCCAGATGCCCCTTATCGTGTTTGAACCAAGATGTGTGCCACCTGTATCCGTCATAATCAGACCTGGAATAAACTAATTCACTGGAGGGGCGGTCAATGCCGTTCTCACCCTTTCTCATATTCTGAAAAACATGGCTAAAGGAACAAATTGGCGAAAGTATAACCTCTGAATCAGACAGAGTATCTGGCAAATTTTCGGAGACGGCTTTTTGTAAATGCTTTGAATAAATATTAATTTTCAATTAGTATGCTCCTCTCTCCGGATTACATGTTAAGCAATCCGGGAAACATCTTTCTTATCGTGGCAGTTATGTAAAATTTGAATGGCAGCGTTGACATCTCTGTTCTCGTATTCATGGGTGAGATTATCAAAATAATCGCCAAAGTATAGCTCATCTTCATAGGCACGAAAGGTATTTTGCTTCCACAGCTTATCATTTTCTTCGTCCAGCTTTTTGTATTGTTCCTGGACACCATACACATACCAGTCCATCACATCATATTTAGTTTTCCATTTATCGAATTGCCGGCCTTCCAGCATCCGCTCAAATGCCCACAAATAAGCCTTTTCAAAACTAGGCCAGCGCCGGAACTCACGGAGTATATTTTTTGATGATGTGAGGGGACAACCGACACAGCCAATCCGGCTGAAGCCTTCATCATATAATTCGCAGTATGGAATACGATTGTCGTCAATGACATTCCAGAGCTGCTCGTCTGTCCAATCAAGAATAGGGTGAAAAAAGGTCACTCCCTTAAATGCCTGGCAGGTCTCAACTCTTGACCGGTTTCTTCTTTTTGGACTTTCGGCTTTGCGAACCCCTGTCAGCGTCAGGACGTTTTTTTCTTTCGGACAGGTATTTCGTTCTTTATATTCACTGCAGCAGTACCGGCAGACCCTGGTAGGGGGGAAGCCCTTTTTGATAATCAAGTGAAACATGGAGATTCTGGGCTGTTCTTCAATCACATCGGAATGGTATTTTCTGATAAAACGGAGCAGTTCCGGAGGGTCAACGCTGGTCCGGCTGAATCTCGCCTGATAGGGGATACCGGCCTGCTCGAATAACCATTTCAACACCACACTGTCCTTACCGCCGGAAAACCGCAGACACATAGTTTGGCAGCCGGCTATACAGCGCAGTTCCCTAATGACCCGCCCGACATAATCGCCGTACACGGGTAAATTTATTTGACCTCTCATTTTGGCTCCTTATATTTTGTTTTATTCATTGGCACGAATACAATGGAAATCAAGAATGAACCACAGTCACCTTTAGTATACTGTCCTTCCTGGCATACGGCAGATTTGAGAGGATATCCGCGTAATATTTTCCCGTGCCTAAATCCTCTTTTCGATAACTGTGGTGGGAGAGCGGCAGTCCGTCGCTTCCGATTACGCCTATTACAAAAGCGTCCGTATCCCGTGTGCTATGGTAAAGCATATAAGTGAGACCGCCCTGATTCCACCTGGCTGCCCGAAAGCTATGGGCACAGATTACGCCTTTCCAAAATACCTTTACCATTTGAAGCTGCTTTGAGAATAAGCGGTCTGCGTGAAACGGATCAGCGGTTACTTGTGGCGCATATATTTGATACATTTTAAAATCATTTGCCATATGTTATTAAGTCCTTTCCTCTAAATCAAACAGGCTCATTTGTACCTGCTCTGCTTTTATCCTTTGCAGCCGTAATTCTTCCAGTTCCTCAATCCGTTCAGGGGACAGCCACTTGTCCGCATGAATCCTGTCTAAAGAGTGTTCTTCCAGGCTGTCATATCCGGTTTTTAAGAGTTTTGCTTCCAGCTTCTCTATCCGTTTTCCCCGTGCTTTCTGACGTCGCTCCCGCTTGGCTTCCTTTTGGCGTTTTATTAAATCGGACGAATGTGATATTTTAATTCCGTCCTGGATATCAGTCAGGTCCTGCATAAGGTTGCGGCTTGGTCTTGATTCGGCTCTGACATTCAGAATCTCGGCGTGGAAGGTGGGATCAAACAGCTTTACAGTGGTATAGGTATTCCACTTGTATTTATCCCAGATAATATCTTTTCCGTTTTGTCTGACAAATGCCTGACAGATATCCATACACACAGGACGTTCAAAGTAGCGGATTCCTTTTTCAATATGAACTATCACTTCGCCGTCGAACAGGGTCCCATCCTTCCTGATGTGGCTCGTCTTTAAATCATAATACACGTTGCCCTTTTTCCGGCTAAGCTGCCGGCATAAAACAGGGCACCACCCATCCTGGGAATAGCATATTCTGGCACATCTTTGAGGTTCATATTCCAATCTCCATTCCCGCGTCCTTTCATTAAAATACATATGATTCAAACACACGCGCCCTTTGTGGGTTTTGGAGTATTCTTCATATTTCCTGCGCTTCTCAGCCTGCCGTTCATCGTCTGCTTTCTCAATACTATTCTCGTAATCATAACATTCCTCTGTCCTATGGCAGACACATTGGCACATAATGCAGAGTCCTCCGCCCCGGGTGCCATGGAGCAGAGGGTCATTATCCGCACAGTCCGGGATATCATAGGGACACCGGATGACCGGGTTATCATTTTCATGACACCACAGGATACCCATATAACTCATATCACTGTTCACATTTTTGCCCAGAACATATTTACCGCAGCCTGTCTTGTAGATACAGTCATTGGCAATGGCTTTTTTGAAGACAAAACCGCCGCCAAGATTGTTCAGTGGATCTCCTCCGGGTAGGGTGCTGCCCTGAATCTGAACGTAATCCGGATAATGGTCTACGGAGTATCCTTCTGACAAAAGACGCTGTGTTAAAAGATTGTATTCTGCCATAGGCTCACCTTATAGACCAAGGCAGGGTCTGATGCCCAGATAATGTTCCATGCGCTCTCGCAATACATCTATGTCCATATCGTATTCCCTGGCAATACATGCCTCGCAGCAGGGATATCTGTAGGCCAATACCTTTGAGATTCTTTTATCCCAGCTATTAATCTGCTGACCGCAGTTGTTACAGGCTTCGTCCAGCCATTTTAAGCTCTTCATTTTGCAGAGCAGCCTCCTTTCATACTTAGCCGGTCTGATCCGTCATGCCGGCCCGATAGTACAAAAGAACTGACCGATGCTCATTCAAGCAGTCAGTCAGCCCTTTTATGTCGATTACCTTATTTATCTTCGCTTCCTTTTGTATAAAATACTTTAGAGGAACCGGCTCCACGTACCTGAAAGGTGTAATCTGTTCGATTTGATATCCATAGCGCCAAAATGTTTTTCTTTTTCATGCTTACCATAGATTATGTAATTCAACGGTTGTCCTCCTGGTCTTTTTACTCTGCGGCATAGCAGAAAATTTCTGTTATGCCATCCTATACCGGCGGTAATCTGTCCTACGCTGCCGAATCCTGTTTTCCATATAGAAGCTCCTCGGGTATCCACTTTCCGTCACGCAGGATACAGCCGTTGACATTATTATAGATATCCGGCGTTCTGGGCGGGTCTGCGAAGCAATCTTCTGTCAGGTAAAGCCCAAAGTGTTGATGGTAAAATGGTTCCAGAGCCATTTTTATCTGCTCATTTAAAGCAAGCGCTAACCGTTCAATTTCCTTGATATCCTGCCGTTTGAAGGCCGCGGCTGAAATCTTTGGCAGCAGCCCTGACCGGTGTATTGCGTTTTCAATAATAGGCAGAGCTTCTTTAAAATACGCCTTGCGGATACGAATTCCCTGCAAAGCCGCCTTTTGGACATAGGCAATGGTTGTTGTGCGTATTTCCTCACATAGCGCTGTATAGGGCTTGCGGTATTTTGTCTTTAATTCAGCAAGAGATACAAGTTCCCGGTTACGTTTCAATTTATCAAGCAGTGCGGACAGGGTTTTATGTATTTCCATGATATCCATAGCAGACCTCCCTTCGGTCAAGTCACTGATCTGCCTCCAGCCGTTCCGGTTCCATAAGACCGGAAAAAATCAGTTGTGTGGCGGTACAGAACCCGGATTTATAAGCCTGCTCAGCAACGGCGCTATTTCTTTTTGATTCCGCATCTAAATAGTCATAAAACAGCTTTAGTGATTTCTTGGTAAGGCTTGATATCAGCACTCTCTGTTTTATTACCACCGTGTTATTAAGCGCTGCCGGCGGCGCAGCATTATTAAAAACCGAAGCTTCATAATTTCCAAGATAAAGCTCCTTTAAAATATCCGAGCCTTCAGCCAGGGGCAGCTTGACAACCGGATTTTTTCGGTTTAACGCTTCTGATAGTGATTGTAATGATTTAATAATTTGGGGCATCTGATGTTCAAAAAACATTTGTCCTGCTGGTGTCTCATAAAAGTTCATTCTTATTTCCTCCTAATAATGAGTGTCCATATTCGTGCTAAAAACCTCTGTTTCCTTATAAATCATGCAATGTCCTGTTTCCCCCAGCGAATCCGCAGCCGTCCCTTATCATCTTCTTCCTGGTACATGAGCAGCGCCAGCAAATCATAATCCACATCAAAGCGCTCGTATATTTCATCTAAATTTGTATCCTGCCCTTTCATAAACAAATTCAATTTTTCTTTCACCAGTATCATCTGCATAAGGTTCGATTCAATGCTTCCGGCATAGGTAATAAAATACACGTCCTTATACTCCGTAGAGGTATAGCGAATAAACCGGAAATAGAACTGGCTCATGCCGGAATTGTTATAGTGAAGCTCCGGTATGATGATCTTATTGACAAATTCAAAGTTCACACTGGACGGAAGGCTTTGTTGGGTGCAGAGCAGGATACCGTTCCCGCTTTCCCGCAGCGTCTGCCGCAGGGCGCGTCTCCTGGCAAATGTTGTGTCTGAGCCGGTGACGATATACAGGGGGCGGTCCGGAAGATATTTGCGGATTGCCCTGGCGTAAGAATCCAGAACCACCTTATGCCGCACCCCGATGGCTACAATCTCATTTTCCCATCCGGCGGCCAGTTCCACGGCAGCCATAATCTTAACAGGCGTATCGCCCTCATACTCGTCTACCGTGTCCGGGGCCGCTCCAATCCGTAGCAGCAGGATAATCTGCTGGATTAATTTCATCATGCTGTCCTTTCTGGAGTTTCCTGTCAGATTAAAGTATTTGTTGCGCATGACAAGAAACTTGTCCATGGCCTTTTCATATACCTCTTTTTCCTCCGGAGGGAAGCGGACTGGAACCTGATGAAGCTGTTTGATGTCCTTTCCGCAGACATCCTCAAAGGTCCGTGTAATGACGGTCTTGCCCAGAAGCTCGCTTAAAACATCGGCGTTGTAGATATCCTGTGTCCTCTGCGCCACTCCAAAAACAGTAATTTTATCTGGAAGGTGGGAAGCGGAAAAAAGAGAGTATCCTTTTTTATAAGCTGGGATGGGCTGTCTGTAATATAGATTATTATGTGATTCCAGGTGAGCCTCCTTTCCCTTATAGCGATAGAGCTTAGAGCACCACGAAAGCATATGGATTGAATTGTTGTATAGCAGTTCTAATTGTGGTGCGAACTCGGAAATATTGTTTCGTGTGCTGGTACCCGTAGTCAGCAGCTTCATGCGGCAGCGCCGGAAGCAGGCCAAAACCGCTTTGGTTCTCTGGCTTCTGGCGTTGGAGATCTCGTCGCTTTCGTCTAACACAAGCTGGATTTTCTGCCGATGCTGTTTCAACCACTTGGAAACCTGCTTCTGGTACTGGGAGATTTTATTTAAGGTGATAATAACAAAATCCCCCTTGCGGATTTGCTCCAAATCCTTCAGCTTTTCCACGAACACATAGGAGATACCGTAATTCTTCAACACCAAATCCCAGTTATTCCGGATCGAGATAGCGGAAGAGACCACCCAGGTATTGCGGATACCCTGACAATTCATTCGGTATTGCCCAACCGCAATGCCGGCAAGGGTTTTTCCGCTTCCCTGCTCCCACTGGAGAAGGGTGTTGCGTTTTTGAAGCACAAGATTAATGTCATGCCGCTGGGGTTCGTTTAAATGAATTGCTTCATTATTTTCAGCATCCCACAGAACAAAGCCAGACAGCCATCTGGCGATGTCCGGGTCCTCCTGCATATCCGTAAACTGCTGGTTCTGATTTTCGTAATCCTTTCGTTTTTCGCGTATTAGCCGGGTATATCCGGGAAAGTGTTCCGGGTTATTTTCCAGAACAGCCTGATAGATTGGCGTTGGCTGCCTCATATCATGGTTCATCTGGCGGCGTATTCTTGCGCTGTAGCCTTTGTAGGCAAAGTGGTAGTTTTGCTTAACCAGAGCAATTACATCCCGTTCAGGAGGTAAATTCTGTCTTTTTAAGGTTTTATGAAGATACGATAATACTTTTTTTTCTGTAATCCGGACTCTGCACCATTCCTTATACGTCATGTCATCCGGTTTCTTTTCCGTGCAAAACCGGTACAGATATTCACAGCATTTTGTATACCGGGATTTCGTTTTCGGATGTATCTTAATATGGTACAGCAGCCTTTTAACCTTATACTGGAACTCGGCCGACGTGTCGCGGCTCTTTGCAAGCTCCAGCAGGATATGTGACTTATGTACCTCCAGGTCTGCTCTGGCCTTTTCCAGAAAGCAATCATAGATACGCCTGGCCTCTGACTGAATGTGAAAATCCGATGTCAGTGACAAGCCGGGTTTTGTGGTATATGGCAGGGGAACCCAGCCTTCTAATCCGCTTCGCCTTTGCCAGAATTGCAGCTTTGTGGGGAAGCGTCCGGCGCCCATGGCTAAAAAGGCGTTATCCGGCAGAGTGACCTGTCCGAGAAAGCTGAATCTGCTCTCCATTTCCTGAATGAACCGGCCATCAGTAAAGCTATCAGCCAGAAAAGACTGGGGTACAATCAATGCCATGATACCAAAGGGCTTCAGCAGCCCGGCAGCCTTTATGCAGTAATAGAGCTGCGAAAGCGTTTCACTCCCGTCCTCCAGATACCATTTCAAATGGAAGGGTGGATTGCCAAGTATATAATCAAAACGGATATCGGACTCATATGTGCGTATGTCCCCCAGCTCAATATTCGCTTTCGGATAAAGGTAATGGGCTACCTTGTATGCTTTGTGATCTATTTCACAGCCATAAGCGTTTGACTCTGCGGGCAGAAAGTTGAAAAAACTCCCCATTCCGCAGGTTAAGTCTGCGATTAAGTCAGATGCGGAAGGCTTCAGGCACGATACCACCAGGTCGCATATTGACGGTGGTGTAAAAAACTGACCGTTCTCTATTTCCTTTTTGGCGTCACTGTATTCATGGTAATTCTCATAGTCCTCCCGCTGTAAATCATGCAGCCCGCCGTCACCGGTGTAGGCGTTGTAAATATCAGCCGCTGTAATTTCCGCCGAGTCAAAGCCATCATGATCTATGAGGTAGAGAACCTTTTCGTTCAACGCTTTTCTCTGATTCAACGGGATAGGAGTGTTCTCATAGGGATATTTCATGAAAGCCCCCTTAATAGACACGGCCCAGATATTCGTCTGCAAATTGCCGGGCAACGGCTTCACTTGCAAATCTGATATCAACCCGTCCGTTTTTAAACATTTTAAGCTGGCGAACCTTGCTGCAGGTTAAAAATTCAACCGTCTCAGAACCGGAATGACGGTAGCCTAACAGGCTGTCAAAGCCATGGGGCATAAGCGCAAAGCACCCCGTCTCAAAGTGTGCTATGCCTTTCAGGATTTCCTTTAAGCTGTCGTTAAGCGCCCAGTCTCCGTTGCTATACCAATTTTTATAAGAGCAGCCATATGTGAAACGCAAAACGGATTTCTTAATTTCAAAGTCCGCGGTTTTCTTTAAGCAGCTCCACGCGGCGTTATGACACTTATCCTTTAATTCATATAACGCCTGCTCTCCAAAATCACGGCCATTCATCTGTTCAAAAATCAGATTAACAATATCCTCATAGCTAAGGGACAACGCCAGCATATCCCTTTCATACTGCTCCTGTGCTGCTATGGTCCGCCGTGAATCAAAGACGCTTTGCGGAAGCAGCTTTTGTTCAATCGCATATTCATCAATGGAGACATGATAAGCTCTGCTGAAATGCGCGGTAAGATTTTGAATGAACCGGGAATGGAGCTTCATCATGTGCTCACTGATCTGGACGGCAGAAATATCAAAGCCGCCGCTGGTTGATAAATAGGACGCATGGGAATCCACCTCCAACAGGATATCTTTTTGCCTGCCGCAGATATCCTCCCATATGTATTCCATTTCCTGAAAACAGGTCTGGGCTGTATGGTATGCCGCTTCGTGGGCTTCACAAAAGCGCTGGTCTGCTTCTGACAGCCGGATATCCGCTTTTACCGTAACTGCCTCAAATTTTGATAAAATATCCAAGGGTAACCTCCTTATCATCAGCCGTTCTGCAGAATCCGGTGAAGCTCTGACATCAGCAGCCGGTGGTTCTTTTCATACTGTGGCAGAAACGGTTTTTGCAGATCGTAATTGTAGTATCCAAAATAAAGTAAGCCGTGGAAGAAACAATCTGCCACGGCTGAAGCGTCAGGAGCCGGCCTGACTGCCGGCCCCTGTCTGTCAGTTACCATTCTTTAGGCTGCCATTGCCAGTTTTGCAGGAAGCATGGCGCTGGCTGCCCCTGGAAAAGGGGACAGTGACAGATGGTATTCGGCCTTTGCTGTTTCAAAGCGTATAAAATCCTCCATCTGTTCATGAATCGCCACTACAGGCAAGGTATGGCGAATTCGTCCGTTGGCATATAAAAAGGCGCTTTGCCCCACCATTAGAGGGCGCAAAAGGCGTCCGTTCACAGCAATTTCTTTTTTGTAATGTTTCATTCGTTTTGACCTCCAATCTGCGCTGCGGCATTTGTCTATTCATAACATAAGTCCATAAGAATACTGCGGACATCCTCCAGCAGCTTTTGAACGTGCTTCATGCTGGTTTTATGGCTGCGGGCAATCTCTCTGACCCCATAGCCGTTGGACTTTAAGTACACCATATCAAGCTGCTGCCTGGAGATTTGCCCGGCCAGGTCGTGGAGCAGGAGCTTGGCCTCCAGCTGTTCCATCAAGTCATTTCGGGATGGTAAGCTGTGCTCCAGGGGCAGTCCGTCATGGGATAAGCATACATGGATGCTTACCACCTCTGCATTGCGCTTCTGGCGGCGGTTTGCTTTGTAGTGGTTGAGCAAATCAACCCGCATACAATTCCATGCGATTGTTCCAAATTTGTACTTTTTCAGATTGGCTTCCGTGAAATAGCGCCGGACGGCCCGAAGGTATCCGAATATCACCACATCATAGAATTCATCTTCATTTAGTCCATAGGCGTTCAGAAAAGCATGTACAAGGCCGTGGTTGGCCGCGGCAAAATCCTTCTGCTGTTCTGTTAATGGGATTTCCATCTTTATTTTTCCTCCTAAAAAAAGGACACCCCCGGTCCAAAACCGGAGATGTCTCTTGTTAATGTGTTGGGCGGTATATCACTGCCATAAATCATTAAGCCGGTAATGCTTCCCGTTCCCCGTCAATCGCAGGCGGAATGGAAAAGCTGCCGCGGTTATCCCCGGGCAGTGTACCTGTCTCAAGGTAGTCACAGCCGTCATCGTGTAAATCTCCGGTAGCGGCGGCGCGCTGCTGAAGGATTCCCTTTACCTGTTCTTTAAAGCTGTCGGCAAAAGCGCGTACCTGCGCCAGTTCCTCGCCGGTAAAGTCATACAGGCGGCGGAAGGTGGCAACACTGTAATCATTTGTGCCATTGTTCATCTTTTTAAGTCCAATCTGCACCACGCTGCCAAAGGTTGCCCGCCGGCGAATGGCAAAGGACTGGTTTAAAAATTCGCGGAACGGACTGATGCTGGTGGGCGGAAGGGTCAGTTGAATCGGCATATACTCTCCGCTGCGGAGCAGATAAAGCTTACGCATGTTCTTGCAGGCCTTGCCCTTTCCGTTGGAATCCGTGCCGAAGCGGTTTAAGGCACAGGCCTCGCAGGCGCCTCCCGGATCTCCGATCCCCTGCTTACCGTCCACAGAAGAACAAAGGGGGGCGGTATTTTCATCGTACTCGCTTCCCTCCGGCCAATAGGCGCAGGTGGCGTGGTTGTGAAGAATGATGCCGACCAGTGTTTTTGCGTAGTCCGGATTTTCGGGATCGTCGGACGGAAGCTCAAACTGAATGGTGCCGCCTGCCGGGATTTTAACCCGCTGGAAGCTCATCTGCAGACCGTCCATATCCTCGGCCAGCTCTGCGGAGCTGAATTCACTTTCCGCCATGGCGGGAAGTACAAACGTTTCCTGTTCCATTAAAGCAGTCGTATTCTGGTTATACATATGGTTTTCCTCCTTCTTACAGCCGTATTAAGCGGCCATCTGGTTGATTTTGCTCCACTATCTTGAGGGCATGGTTAAAATCTTATACCCAATGCTTTCCAGCGCCGTGGCTCTGTCATAGCTTTCTACATTCTGGCTGTGACGGGTGACTGCGTTGGAAAGTCCATAGAGTGTCAGGTCGTTGCCCTCAATCAAATGCTGAAGGACGCCCGCGCTTTCATCTTCGGTAATATGGAAGTCGCGGCTTGTCAGCCGGACAAGTTCGGGGACATCTGCTGTATTCATCTTCGCGGCAGTCGCGTTTCGCATTATGTCAATGACCTGGGAGAAGCGGGCTTCCTCCACGGCAGCCTTTACCGTATCCTCAATTTTCTTTACAAAAGCATGGTCCTCCGCAGCCAGTGTTTCTTCGGAATACAACTGGAAGTTCTCCTCCAGCGTATTGATTCTTCCCGTATGGTACTGGCGTGTTCTGGCGTCATTTACCACCATTCCATTCTTACAAACCAGCCGGTATACAAGGGGCTGTATATTCACAGAGCCTTGTCCGACCTCGCTGTTCGAGATAATCAGCCCGGCCTGGACAATATCGCCGGGGACAACCTCTGCTTCAAGGCGGGTGTTGACAATCTTCATATACATTCTGCTCTCTGTAATCTGACAGCTCTCAAAATGCGCGCCCTCCATCTGACCGATGATGGGCAGCACCACCTTGGCAATCTCCATATTGTCAATGCGGCGGTAACGGTTGCTTAAAAAAGCCCGCGCCGTGCCGCCGATGGTACGGAGCATTCTCTTAGCCGGTTCCCGGTTAAACCAGGAATTGACATTCTCGGCCAGAAGCTCCGGATAATCGTTCCTCATACGGTCATAGTAGTCGGCGGGAATTTTCAGATAGCTGCCGACCTGCCGGTGAGCGATGGAATTGACCTCAAAGGGTTCCAGCACCTCCACATCCTTGTCATACATATGCAGGTAAAGCTGACCGCCGCTGGGCTCCAGCTTGAGGCTTCTGGTGTCCACCAGATAATCCTCCTTCAGCTGGTTCTGGCGTGTGATTTCAGCCGCCATTTCCTGCAGGGAGATTCCTTCTTTCATCTGTAACAATCACTCCTTTCCGTAATAGGTGAGTTACCAGGTGACGACAATACCCGTCCCGGTTATTTCCGCCGCCAGACCATTGCGCTCAAACACCTTAACCAGCCGGGGCCAGTATGTCTTATCTGGAAAACCGGGAAGTTGTTCCTGCGCCACCTCCTCGTTGTCCTGACGGATACAGATATTTCCATTCTCATAAAGGGTCAGGCTGTTGTGTCCCCGGGAATTTAAATCAGCCATAAGTGTTTCCATCACCTCCCGTCCCTGCACCTCATACCAGATCTGCGGGTCCACCGGCTGACGGTTGGGCGGCGCTTTGCTCTCTTCATCTGCTGTGGCTCCGATCTGGGACAGCGGAACGATTTTAACCATGCTGCAGCTGATATTAGCCTTCTGGTCCACGGTTACATCCGCATGGTCGAAATCAGGAACGCCATATACGCGGATACGTCCAATTCCCCCATGAATCGCAAGCCGTTCCGGTTCCTTCTCGCACCAGGACCAGGTTACTTCCGGATAGGCGGAGTGCAGATAGCTTGAAATGCGGTGGTTCACATGGCGAAGCAGAAGATGCTCCATCGGCGCCCCCTCTGGCTTTTCCTGGGCCTTGGGAGCGGGGCCGCGGATTCCTTCCGCATAAAGACGTTTCAGCCGGTATTTCCGCTGCTGCCGTCTCTTTGCCTGCCGCATATAGGGGAGCAGAAGGATTGCTACAATCCATGTTCCCCACAGTGAAAACACCCCTAACAGAAGCCATGTCTGCATATCCCCTCTTACCAGTGCCAGAATTGCGATTACAATTCCCACAAGAATACTGATACTGCCCCACAGGGCCTTGTCGTTTTTCATTGATTCATTCATCCTCTCTTTACATTTTTCCGGAAACAAAAAAAGAGGAACCGCACTAAGCTTTCAGTATCATTCTGAAAAACTTAATGTGGTTCCTCTCAATGGGCCGGAGCTTAATCACTCCGGCAGGGGCTCCCGTTCACCGTCCAGCACCTTCGGGGGTGAAGGGTCATGGAAGCCGGCTTCCGTTCCATGGCCGCCTGTCAATTCCCCGTCTTGCTGCTTTTGCTGCCAGCTGGGCATATAGCCGCAGTTGTCCAGTGAAATCTTCAGGCGCTTTGTTTTAACATTGCCGTTTTGGCTGGTACAGTCTACCAGCTCCAGGGAGCCGGTAATCCAGATCATACTGCCCTTTTTCACCTTCAGGCGTATGAGCCGCAGCGCGTCCTCCCTCCACGCCCAGACCTGATAATAAATGGTCCGCTGTCCATCCCCGTAGCCGATATGCTCGGCAAGGTCAAACGAGACGTAGGGCGTCTGCTTCTGGCTCTGTTTTAACTGCAGGTCCGCAGTCACACAGCCAAATACGAAAACCTGTGCCATAACACTCCTTTCTGCCAAAGGCATTTATATCTATATAAAAAGTGCCAGCAGATAAAACCGGCCATAAAAAGGCACAGTAATACCACTGACACTTGATTACAAACTTGACAACGTGTGCAATGCGGGCTTCTGCCGCTATATGGAGCAGAGTCCATATTCCCCTTCGGGTGCGCACAAAAATCATTTACAAAGCAAGTATAACACTATATCTGGTATGTGTCAAGATTTAGTAATCAATATATAGTATAAAAGATTTTAGCTATACGCAACATATGGGGGTTATTCCTGCAGCAGCCTGCCGATACGCTCCACGGTATTCACTGTCTCCGAGAATTGCAGCTTTCCAATATAGGGGTTATCCGCCGCGTAATTATGCCAGAGCGATGCCAGCGCCGGTTCCTCCCGGATATCCTGGATAATTTCCTCCCAATCCGCCAGCGCCCTGGCAGAACCGCGCTTTTTAGCCGTATGAGCCACGGCCAGCCGCAGGATGTCAGCGCGTATTTCCGTTTCCCGCTCCCGGTACAGCATATGTAGATCATAAAAGTCCCTTGCTCTCGTGGTTCCGATATTCCGGCGTATAATAGTCTCATATTTTTCTGCAAGAATCGTCTCCAGAGTGTAAGCCATGACCGGTACTGTTTTATCCTCAAAAAGAAAGGGATAATTGTATTGAATCGCTGCGGGAGTGATCTCGTCTCCGGTGGTGATATCAATCTTCATAGGGCTGTTAATCCTGCCGTACCGGGCGTCGATATGAACCCGGAAGTTGCGGTAAGTATCGTCCTCCCGGATTGGTTCGATTTTCCGAAAAACAAAATCTATGCCATCGTCAACATCGCTGGACAGGATTTCCCGAATAATAGATATGATTTCCGGTTCCTCCATGCGGATTCCCCGGACCGTGGTATCCATGTCAATGGTGGTGCGCTCGTCAATGCCAATCATGGAAGAGATCAACAGTCCGCCCTTTAATATAAAATTATTCCGGTAGGGAGAAACCGCCAGCCGCTCCAGGACCCGCTCAAACAAAAACATCTGCAGCACCTCCTGGGGACGCAGTTTTTTTTTCGCTGCCATGTTACGGATTGCCCCCTTCAGTTGTTCCGGTGTTTTCATATCAGTACCTCCATATATGTTCTGATTTGTTCCTCAATTCCAAATTGCTTTCCGTATTTCAGCAGCTTCCGGCAGTCTGCCCCGGACCGGAAATAATCTTTTACGGTCTGCGTGTAAAGCTGCATATCCATATTCTTCTTGTCCCGTATTAAATCGCAGACACAGCGCTCCCTGTCATACAGGCGGATCAGACCGCCCTGGGGGGAGTTCGTCTCCGTTATGCCTATGCCGTACATAGCTTCCACAACATAGTGAAAACGGACCTGGGGATAATCTCTTTTTATAGCAGATACATTTGTCCCCTGTGGAACCGTCATATCAATCAGATGCGGCGCCCGGTCGGACAGCCCCCAGAAAAACAGCGCGGTTCCATAAGAAAATATGGCTTTTGTACTTCTTATCTGCAGCGCTGCATATTCGTCCGGCAGCTCGCCGCAAAGCGTATAAAGTCCCTTGCGGATACGGACAAGACGGTTATCCTCCACATATTTTTTCAGCGCAATGCGGCTGATTCCCATATGCTCTACCTGTTTGGTAGATACAATCCCGTTCCCTGCGGCTGCAAGCTCTTTTATTTTCAGCCAGATATCGTCCATCTTTGCCACCTCCTGCCATAATACAATCATGCTTTAAATTATAAAATAATAAAGCATGATTGTAAACTGCTATTTATTAAATATCAGTGTTTCCAGAAGGAGCAGGCGTTATGTGGTTCATAAAGCAATAATAATCGTCCAGCAGGTAAAACTCAAACTTTTGTTCGTCTGGTTCCCGGTACTTAAAGCTCAGCCCGTAGATGTTCCCCGTTCCATCAAGACCCAACTGTCCGAGCCAGCAGGTCATGACATGACCGTTGCGGTACCACAGCCGGATATCAAAGAACTCCTTTTCTGTCACAAGACCCTTTGCCACTATGCTTCGCGCCATTTTATCATCTATGAGCGGGTAAGTCAAAACGTGCCGGTAAAGGTCATCGGTAAGCCCCAATGCCTGCTGATAAGTCAGGGGATTGGGATGGTCCAGCCACCAGCGGGTAATGCCTTCAAAGTCAGTCAGGCAGGGCTTGGGCTCCAGCGCTTGAAAGCCCTTTAAAAAAGCCTTAACCTGTTCGGGGTCAGGAGGCGGTGGAAGTGCGATTTCCCGGACAGCGCCGTTTTCATAGCCAAATGCTGCCTTGCCGCCTGCCATATCCTCTATCAGCATGGAACTCCTGGAAAGAGGAGACAGCAGACAGTATTCCAAATAAAATTTTTCCTTTAAATAGCTGTAAATATGATACTGCTCTACGGTGTGCGGATTATACAAGAAAACCCTCCTTTCTTCGGTATCTACAAAGGAAATAGGACAGACCCTATTCCATTTCTGCACAGTGTTCCATTAATTTTTCATATCCAAGAAAAGCGTTGGTTGCAAGCATGGTATCCAGATAGTCATTTCCCAGGAGCGGGCGGTTTTCCTTCTGGAAATAAAAGCAGTATTGCGACCCGATCTGCACAGCAGTCTGCCCACTTAAAAGCAGAGTCTGCTCTCTGCCATACAGATCGGTAATCCGGACTCTTCTGTATCTTCTCAGGGGCGAAAGCGTAACGCCGGTACAGGTGCCTGACACGGCTATATATGCTTCCCTGCGGATAATATCCCACAGGACTTTACCACGGTACAGGCAGCAGATGAAAATAGCGCCGCTCATGGTAAGCAGCACGGTGTCGGCATAAGCAAGGTAGATGATAAGGCTGACAATTACGCTGGCAGGACCGGCCAGCAGGGTGAAGCATATCCTTCTTTTCAGTACGGCAGGACAACCATTCCATTTTTCCATCATATTAAATCCTTTCAAAGATAATCTGCTGGCGCAGGTACAGGTTTGCAACGGCCAGGACAACGGGTCTGCTGCTGGCGCTGGCTTTGACCAGATAGGCGATATTGTCGCTGGTTGTATCCTGGTCGTTGTACAGGCTGTCCAGCACGCCTTCCTCACCGCGCAGCCTGTGAATTCCCTTGTCCATACACTTGATAATCTCCGCCGTGGACATCAGGGTCTGTCCGGCAAGGCGCATCACCTGCTTTTCTCCGGCTGTCCGCCTGTCCCCTTGAAGAAGCCGGCGGGCCATGGAGATGGGCACATCCTTTATCAGCACAAGCTTAATAAAGGAAAATAACCGGAGCGGAAGGCTGCCTGTGGCCGGAATGATATACATGGTGCTCAACAGGTCGTATAGAGCGTCATAATCCGTTGCGCCGCTTCCGGAGACCAGAAGCCCCCGGAGCAGCAGGCGGTCCGCGCAGGCAGCCCATGTACGGTCTGTCTGGAAGCTGTAATCCAGAACAGCCTTCTCGTAAAGCGCTCCTATTTCTTCCTTCCTGACAATCCTCCAGTTTAAGCTGGACCATACCAGCATCTCCTGTAAATCAACCATATAGTCCTTTCCTCCCAGCACGATAACCGGATAGGAGCGTCCCGGACCGCCGCTTCTTTTCTCCAAACGTCCCACGGCAGTAAATAATGTTTTTAACGTCATAGTCGATACCTCCTTTATCAGTTCCTTACGGTTTAAACACCGGATTTTCAACAGGCTACCGGATGCTGTCCAGGAATATCCGGTCCTTTCGCAGCTTTTTGGCGGACCGGGAAATCCAGGCGCCCACATAAGAGGAAGGCACGTCATACATCTGTGCAATCTCCTTGATGCTGCTGCCTTTGATTTTTAATTCCAGAGCTTCAATCCCCAGTCTGGCGATTCCGCTGTAATCCTGCTTTCTGGATTCCAGCAGTAAGAGAGTCTCCAGCATGGAAATATGCGCGCTGGATTCATCAACGTGATCTATGGCCGCGCCATCGGCAACCAGCTCCCCATGTTCCCCCAGCTCCAGCCGTGTAAAATGACGCTGCTTGTCGCACATTCCCCGGCAATAGGACAGCAGCCCGTTGCGTACCACCTTCCTTGCGTAGGTGGAAAACTGGGACAAGGACGCGTCATAGGAGACAGCGGCTCTGCACAGCCACACGCATCCCTCCTGGAATAAATCATCATAGCTAAAGCCGTAAATACGCTCATTGACATGGATGCCTGATACAATCACCCAATGGACAACGGACATGTGTTCAGCAACCAGACATCTCTGTTCCTCTGTCAGGATACCGTCTTTCCTCATAAGTCCCGCCTCCCCTCACGCTGCACGGATATGGGCCGCTTCTAATGCCTGGTTACAAAGCGCAATGGTCCTGTCGCACATATACTCCGAAAACATGCCGATATGAGTCTCTGACTCGCTAAGTCCCAGCTTTGCCTGCAGCCAGACATACGCTTCCCACTTTTGCATTTGGAAGCGGTGCTGCACAGCGTCCAATGACCTGTGGGCCAGAATCCGCTTGTGGCGCAGGCTTTTGTTGGCTGGCGTTCCCAGGGGACTCCGATCCTTTTTGTGCGTGCCCACATAGGAATCGCAGGCCGGCCATCGGGAACAGATGTAGAGGTACGAATTTTTTGTTTTACCGGATTTACCATATACAACACTGGCCGGCCGGCAGGTGGCATAGGCCCCGCAATAGGGGCATCTGATTCGCTGTTTCTGCTTCATAACAATTACCTCCTGATTACTCGCCGTTTACGGCGTGATTCCGTTGATCAGGACAGTTTTAGTTCAGATGTCAGCGGTCAGCATCCTGGTAAAGCTGCAGGATTGGACAGCCGGAATCCGAAAGCGTGTGCCACTCGATATACTGTGAGAAAACAGCCTCAAAGGTCTTTCTCAACAGAGTACCACGGCATTCTGACGGTTCGATGGACTCGCCGGTAAACTGCCTGACAATTTCCACAGGCATTACGATCAGGCTTCCGTCCGCGGCTGCAGCCATGAGAAAGCCGTCACAGGGCGGGTTTTTTCCGCAGGGGCAGGAGTTAGAGCCGCACATGACGTACAGCGTATTTCTCCAGTTGCCCCTGGTTGCCCGCATAAAGGAATAAAACTTACAATGGTTTTGATTCAATGCCCTTACCTCCATTACCGCACATTGCGAAAAGTAAAATAAAAAAAGGGATCAGCCGCATATTCCTGCGCTGATCCCGAGTGTATTGTTATCCGAATAATGCCTCGATCTCCCTTGTGATTCTGGGAATCACCGTGTCGTTGAAAATCAATGTCAGAGCCGCCAGCAGGAGAGCGCCCAGCACCACGGCTATGATGATCTTTACGGCGTCACTGATATAAAAATCGCCGCGTTGGTTGGAGAGCGCGGCGCGGGTGTTTAACATAAGACGGGCAGCAGTGCTGTTAAATTTAATAAATATTTTTTTCATGGTAAAACCTCCTGAATATAATAGTTGTGTGTTGTTATTAACTCCATAAAGCTGTCTGCTTGGAAACCGATGCGGTTCTGTCAACCGAAAAAGGCACCGAGAGAGCTTAACACCTCGGTACACAGGACCACAAGATAGATAATCATAATGCAAATAAGCATCATCATGGAGTACCTCTGTATCTTCTTGGGCCGCTTGGCCGCTTCCTTTTTCAGATTGTTCTGCTCAATCTGTCTCATGTCGAAGCAGATCATCTTGAAATACATGCGCTGGTCGTCTCCGCGAAGCACGCCTACCAGCCCCCTGACAACATCCGAGAGCATAGGGCTTCCGATTCTGGTTTCAAAGTGAAGCAATGCGTTCTCATAGTTAGAGGTAATCATGTCCGCAATGGTCTGGTCCAGCTCGGCGCCATAATCCCTGCCCGCCACACGCCGGTAGGAGGTCAGGATTTTCAGCACGTCCCGGTCATTCTCCAGATTCTGCCCGATGGTTAAGGCGAATCGGGGAATCTCCGCTTCTATGAGCTTTCGCCGCTTTCTGACGTAATCAAAGACCGCATAATACGTGGAGAACCAGAGCGCCACGGCCAGCCCGACTAAGAGCGGCACCATAAGAGGCATTACAAACGCCATGGGCAGAGAGCATAGTCCGGCAGCGCCGGCAGTTACCCAGGCTTTGGCCGTATAAACCTCCGGCGTCAGCTCCACCCCGGCAATATGTAAAGCTGACTGCAGCTTATTGCGTTTTAGCCTGTCCAGCTTCAGGAGAGGAGCCAGGAGCCCTGCGATTTTCGTCAGGTAAACCTCGGCCAGAATTTCTCTTTTGACTCCCTGCTGCCTTCGCACCATCAGCATGGCGCGCGAGGTTCTGGCAGTAGGAATATCCGCAAAGGCGCAGGCGAGATAATAGGCTGCGAACCCAAGCAGTACAACAGCCGTAAGCGCCAACAGTGTCATAGGCTGTCACCTCCGTATTCAATGGGCTTGCTCAATTTCATAATCTGTGTCAATGAAAACAGGATAATTGCCCCGCAGATTGCAAGAGCAATCTTTCCGGGAGTTGTAAAAAGCAGAGTGTGAAACCAGTCCTTGTTGAGGAAATACAGCAGAGGGATATTAGCTATTACAAGAAACATCATAGTGACTGCCTCGCGCCGTGGTCCCTGCATCATGGCCTCCAGCTCTGACTGCACAATACGGACATCGCTGAATTTCTGGGCGATTGTGGGAAGGGTGTTTTTCATGGAGCGGTCCGACTGGCACTGGATTAAAATATTACACCACTCATGGAATACCCGGTTTGGGATTTTCATTTTTAAGCTGTTAATGGCGCTGGTCGTATTAGCGTTAATCAGCCTGGTCTCATAGACAAACGCCTCAAAATTGGCTCTTACCGGTTCATTGATGTAGGAAAGGTTTTCCTGCACAGACCGTATAATATCCTCGGTCCGCAGATATGAGGTCGTAATAATGGAGATTGCCGTTTCCAGCTCCTCATTCAAGTGCTTTTTATAGCTGGCCGCCGTACTGTGCAAATACCAGACCGGCAGCAGAGAAAAGCCAATTCCAAGAATCGGTACCATGTATACATTGCCAATCAGGAGCGCCAATACCGCGCCCACGGCAAACAGGATCAGGGTAAGCCGTTTCAGGGCCTCAAAGCGGTCGGCTCTGCCCGTGTCCCTTAGAATCCTTCTGATTTCGTAGTCCTGGTTAAAGAACCCTTTGGCCGGAGTACCCAGGAGTACGTTCAGTTCATCGCTCAGGGTAGCGGCTTTGCGCCGGGACAAAAATACTGCGTCCATAATATCTCCGGGGCGGACCCCGAACAGGGCCAGAAGCCCGGCGTTTATAAGGGCAAAACAAATCAGATAAATCCACTGCAACTAATCCACCACCTTTCCTGTGAATTCTTCCAGCTCCTTATGAGAGATACCATTGTCCAGCAGCCGCTTTATCAATCCATCAGAGATAGAACACATTTTCCGGTGATGCCCTACCACATGGGTTTCCCCGCCCTCAAGGGTTACGTTGTCCACTACCTCATACTTGTAAAGAGAGCGGTAGAGCAGCTTTCCGTCCAGATAGTCCTCCCCCTCAATAATTTCCATGATTTTCCGGGAGCGGTCCTCAAGCTGCTTTGTAAACACAACCACAGGATAGGCTTCCACCATAATCTGCATAAGCACGGAATCATCCATGTTATACTTGCGCTTGGCAAGCGTCATCATACGCCGGTAGGTGCTGTTGCAGGAATTGGAGTGAATGGTGGTGCAGACCGTATGGCCGGTCCGGGAGCTTTCCGCAGCCGAAAGGCTCTCGGCTGCAGATCTCATTTCCCCTACGCCAATCACGTCCGGGTGCTTTCTCAGCACACGCTCCAGAAGAAAATCCTGATTAATGTTCATGGCCGGGTTTTCATGAGGTCTTGTCAGCAGGTGGACAACGGAGTTGAGAATATTTCCATTGGCGTCCCTCTTGATTAAATCAAATTCCCGGCTCCCCTCCTCAATGGTAATCAGGCGGCGGTTATTGGGAACCTGGGACAGCAGCCAAGCCATTACGGTTGTTTTTCCGGAGCCGGTGGAGCCGGCAATGCAGACGCTGACCCCATAGCGGATACAGGCCGTGAGAAAGTGCAGCATTTCCGCCGTGGCGCTGCCGGATTCCAGAAGCTTCTGCTCGGAAACCGTCTGCTGGTTGACAATACGGATGGAAGCGTTGATACCCACATCAGAATCCACAATAGGGGCTTTGTCCACAGAGATTCGGATATTTTTATCCAGGAACCCAATAACGCTGGGCATGGTGTCGTCTATCACCATGCCGCAGGCGTTCAGCATACGGCGAACCACATCAATGGCGTGCTGGGGCGAGGAGAATTTGTCCGGGATCTTAATGCTGCGGCCGCTGTTCATAATCACCTCAATATCGTTGTAGGCGTTGATATTCACTTCCTCAACGCCCGGCTTATAAATCCACTGATTTAAAAAGGAGTAGCCTGCCATATCTTCATAGAGCTTTTCGCAGAGCTCCTTTGTTGTCAGCCCGTCAGCCGTATACTTCCGTTTGACGATATACTGTTCCATCAGCTCCTTTAAAACAGTGGTAGCCTTATCGGTATGCTCTTCGCCGGCCTCTGCAATCGTGGAAGCATGGTTTTCTGAAAAATACCGTTGGACATCTTCGAGAATCTGATCATATGTCAAATTATCATTGGCTGCCGGGGCAAAGAAAATGTCATTTAAATTGTTCATCCGCGCACTCCTCCTGTCTGTGCTCCGGCATATCCTCCGGCTGGTTTTCCTCTTTCTCTGGTTCCAGCCCTTCCAGCACTTTATTCAGAGAGGCCGTGTATTTTTGATTGCAGTAGCTGATTGCCTGAAACATGCCGCCCTCTGTGGCACAGCGGTCAATCTCTTTGCCATATGGCAACAGGCCGTCAAAGCCGCCTATGAGATGTCCCATCTCGTCAATGGCATGGAAAGGACGGGCAAGGCCGGCAAAGGTCATGTGCCTGTCATAGCGAAACCTGCTGTCTGCCAGCAGGGGCTGATGGGCCTTTAGGTAGTGAATCCCCTTTAAATCCGGAGTCAGGATACGGACAACCAGATCGCCGGATTCAATGGCAGCCGGCGTGAATACATTTGTCATGGTTGAGCTGCAGTCCAGAATGACAAAATCAACCAGCTTTGACGCTGCCATAATCAGTCCCACAGCCATATCATATTTTATCTCCGGATAGCTCAACGGATTTTCGCCGGCGCAATAGCCCATGAGTCCGATAAAGGGATAGGCTTTCAGCACCGTCACATGGCTGGCTGTCAGGGCAGTGTCAATCTCCACACTGCTTAAAACCTGTCCGATTGAAGCATTAGCAGGGACAAGCTGCTCCGGCAGCCATACCGGCAGCATGGGAACACTGTTGTCCGCATTGACGATGATGGCTTTTCTTTTATCTCTTGTCAGGGCCTTGGCGAGCATACAGCAGAACATAGATTTTCCGCTGCCTGGGCTGCCCCATACGGTAATTATTTTTGCCATAGGTATGCTCCTTTGCTGTTTTCCACCGTTGTTTCCGGCGTCTCCGGTGAACCGAGGTCTGAAAGCAACTGATCCTGCTTTGCAAGCAATTCCGCCGCCAACTCCTCATTATTGCGGGAGATAAGGGCAACATGGGCAACTCCGTCATTTTCCAGCTCTGTGATGATACGGGCCTGTTCGGGAGCTGCTATGACGGTGACGGTTGCAGATTGCTGCTTTTCCTCGTCCTCCGTGGGTTCCTTTGTGTTGTCTATATTGATTCCGTCAGCACTGGTGACAGATAAAACCCTTACAAAGCGCAGCTCCGGTATTTCCCTCGCTGTTTCAAGAAAGTGGTAAATACGCACAATATCACCTGCCTGAAGCTTGTCAGACAGACCGGAGGCCAAAGTTTTAATGCTTAGAGAAATAGCCACCCTTCCGGACGGGATATCATTCAGCGCAATATCCGAGGTGAGGGGAAGTGCGCTGATCTTTGAGGAAAGTATATAATCTCCTTCCATTAAATCCGTGACAGCATACCTCCCTGTCACATCCTCCGTGGAGCGGGCAAGATTTGCAGGCAGGTTATAGCTTCCTACCTCTGCCAGCTCCACACTTTTATCCGTGATAACAGCACCCTTTAAAATAGGCGCCGACACGCGGACGATTTCAGTTTTGCCGTTGGTCTGTCTGGCAATGGTGGGAAGGGCTATAAAAGCAATGATGGCTGCCAGCAGCAGGCTAAGCAGCCCAAATAAAAAACGGTTATTTAATCTCATGTTTATCTCTCCTGATTTAAAATTTCAAAGCTGCGGCAATGACCAGATTTCCCATGGCAAGAAAGGGAACAAATGGAATCGCCAGATTTTCATTCCTATGGTTTCTTCTGGTGAGAAGCACAGCAATGGCGGCCAGGGCGGCGGCAGTCAGCAGAATCGCGGCCATACGGTTCATACCGTAAATAAATCCCATGATTCCAGCCAGCTTGATATCCCCTCCCCCCACGCCGGTGCCGTCCTTAGAGACAAGAGCGGCTGTGAGAAGGATACCAAAGCCGGCCGCCGCCCCTGCAAGGGAAGCGAGCCAGGCTACAGAAACCATCTGCCAGTTTAAGGAACCGGCGTTTAGCACAAAGGGAGCGGCAAGCGCGGCCGGACAAAATAAAACGAGCGCCCGGTCAGGCACCCGTTTATGAAACAGATCGTAAACAGCAAAGCCGGTAATGGCACAGAAAACCAGCGTTTCATAGAAAAGTACCGGAAGGCTATTCCCGGTTAGTATAGTAGGCTAAGCACCCGGCGCCTTACCGTGTTGCCACGGCAGATTTCCAGATACTCGCCCCCGAACCGTACTTACGCCTCTCGACGTATACGGCTCTCCAATTACCCTCTACCTT
>NZ_JACOPC010000025.1:0-60946 GCF_014288035.1 Hungatella sp. L36
TATAATAAGTTTTTGAAAAAGTATCTGAATAAGATTATTGACATTTTTTTAATTTACATATATAGTAAAGATATGAAAATAAATGGATTTATGTAAGAAAATTTATCTTATATTACATTTTTTATGATGTAGAATGAAACACTAATATCTTTAGACTGTAAAAAGCCAGGGCAAATCCCCGGCTCTTTTTCTTATAATATTCTCCCGGCCTATTCCCGGGCCAGGGCGTATCCGCCGCCGGTCGGTTAATATCGATTAATTGACACTCCCCACAGCTAAAGCAGGGGGGATTCTTGTTTCTACCACTACTGCATCGCTAATACCTAACGGTACTGCTATGTCTTACACAGTGTCCACAAGCTAGATTATACTGTTTCCGTATGCCCTACGGTGCAGTTTTGTATGTTTTATGCTGACTGCATTTGGAGTCCTTTATTCAAGATATTCACACTTGCATTCGTATCTCTATCATGCGTGGCATGGCACTCGGGACATTCCCATTTACGTATTGCCAAATTCTTTACCAATGGATTTTTATATCCACAGCAGGAGCATGTCTGACTACTTGGATACATGGTTGGTATTTTCACAATATCATTTCCGTACCAAGTCGCCTTATATGTAAGCATATCATAGAATTTAGACCATGATACAGAACTTATGTATTTTGCCAATTTATGATTACGCATCATGTTTTTCACTTTCAAATCTTCAATACAGATTGTTTGGTTTTCACGAATCAGCATTGTGGATCGTTTCTGTAAAAAATCTTTTCTTTGATTGGTAATCTTTTCATGAACCAGTGCCACTCTCACGCGCTGTTTATTTCGATTATTAGAACCTTTTTCTTTCCGTGACAGTTTTCTATGTTCACGAATGAGCTTATGCATTGATTTCTCAAGGTGTTTGGGATTAGATACTACATTTCCATTACTGTCAGAATAGAACTCCTTAATACCTACATCAATACCAATAGCAGCACCATTATTTTGCTGTAGCTGCGGTTCAAAATCCACATTCAAAACTGCAAAATACTTTCCTGTAGGGGTACGTTCAATTGTAACATTATTGATTTTTCCTACTTCCATAGACTGACGCACCTTAACAAATCCTAGCTTGGGAAGTCTGACATATTTTCCTGCAATACGAATATTATCGCCTTGATTGATTGTGCGGTAAGACTGATGGTTATTGTGTTTGCTCTTGAATGTTGGATGTGATGCACGTTTTTGAAAGAAGTTCACATATCCCCTATCAAGGTCACGCAGCGATTGTTGCAATGCTATCGAATCAACTGCTTTTAAGAATGTAAAATCTCCACTTCTTTTTAAGTCTGTAAGCATTGCAGATGTTTGGGAATACCCTATCTTGTTTCCATTTTTATACGCCTCTTCGCGCATAGCAAGACCTCTGTTATAAACCAATCTGCAACAGCCAAATGTCTGATTGATTAAGTTTTTTTGTTCCCTATTGGGGTAAATCCGAAACTTTACACCTTTTTGCATCAGCCTTGTTTATCCTTTTGTCGTTGCGATGTTTTTTGGGTTCTCAATATACTGTTTAATTACATCAAGTGGTGCGCCACCTACGGTAGATACAAAATAGCTGTTTGTCCACAGTGATGGCATTCTTGTTTTTAAAGCAGGAAATTCACTTCTTAGCACCCTTGAAGTATATCCTTTGAATGACTTTACAGCCTTATGGATGCCAAACTGTGGATCTACTTCCATGAGTATGTGTACATGGTCTGGCATGATTTCCATTTCCATGATGTCTACAGAAATATTCGCAGCGCACTCAAGAATCAGTTCCTTTAATCTGGTATCTATTCCGTTTGTTAAGATTTTACGCCTATACTTTGGACACCATACTATATGATATTTACAAGAATAGACAATATTGTTATTTGATTTATATGTTATATTCATACATGTATTATATCGTGTTGTTACACCTGATACAAGTACACTTATTCCATTTTCAATTACTTGCGTAAATTCGATGGAAGTGTCTTATATCCCCATAGCTAAAGCTAGGGGTTTTACGACACTCTTGATAATGAATATGGTCTTTATCGGTTTCCATATATTTTATTACTACATGATGCTTTTGACATATCTCATATGACAACTGCTTTATATCATCTGATATTCGTTCTAAAACCAGTAGTTTCTTTCTGTATTTGCATACGAAAATAATATGGTATTGTAGTAAATATTTGTGTCTGTTTTTAGATTTCCATGTTCCCATAATGATAGTATAACACACCAATCTACTTTTCGCGACCTTAACCCATCATCTAAAGCTAATGGGATTGCGGTCGCATTATTTCAAGTGAGAGCGAAAGAATAATTTGCTATGGAATTCTCCATTAAGATTGTGGTAAACTATGTTACAGGAGGAAGTACATATGAATATAAGGGAATTTTGCAATGGGATTCATCTTCAGGAAGAAGCTGCGGAACTGGTTCACGCATATTCAGCGGATCCGAATACATATAAAGAGGTAAAAGACTGTTTTTATAATGATTATGAAGCTTTTACCCGTATGATTGCGGGGCAGAAGGATGCGGCGGCATGGTTTCTCTATTATTTTGTCCATTTTTCCTGCGAGGCCCACGAAGAATACGTAAAAAGAGGGCTTTCCGACCAGTTGTACTGGGACACTTTTTCCGATCTTACGATCTGGTGTGAAAACTGCCGCAGGGATTACGGCGTGACTGGACTGATGGAATATGACTGGCTTTGGCGGCACGTAAAGCTCCGGTTGTTCCGCCTGGGCAGGCTTCAGTTTGAATTGTATAACGCGCCTCATGGGATCGAGGTTCCTGGAATTTCAATTGCTGCGGGGGAGATGCTTTTAAACGTTCATATTCCCCAGGGATCGCCGGCCGATCCGGCCGCCTGTGAGGAGGCGTTCCGGCTGGCACGCGCCATGTTCCCGGAGTATCATTATTTTCACTGCGAGTCATGGATGCTTTACCCGGGGCTGGCTGCGGTGATGAAAGAGACTGCGAACACGATATTATTTCAAAAGCGTTTTCTGATTTATGAGACGGAAGAGGAGGAAAGGGATGCCGAAAAGCGGATTTTTCAGAAAGTAATGGATAATCCGGAGGATTACCCGGCAGATACCCCGTTCCGGCAGAGGGTGCGTACCTGGCTGATCCAGGGGCACAAGCTTGGAAACGCGTCCGGTATCTTTTATATGGAATGACAGAACAAGGCGCATCCGGTTATTCGGATGCGCTTGTTTTGCAATTTTAAAGAGCCAGTTCAATTTTTAAAACAGTATCATCCTCATCCGGAAGCGGATAGGAGAATACCGGATTGTCGCCCAGTGAGACAAAGGCAACGTCAGGATACATCGCGGTGTTCCACGCCTCCCCGCGGATCAGTTCGCTGCCGTCGGCCAGCCGCGTGACTCGCTTTACCCGGTCAGGGCCGATGCCATATAGAGGCAGGGCGCCGAGAGGAGTCTCGTAAACATGGGCGTAGATGGTATCTCCATTCTGAGTATATCTGCCCCACTCGGGCTTTGCGGTTTTTGAGATACCGCAGCCGTAGATGCTTTCCCCGTTTCGGTCCATGAAATGTCCGACTTTCTCCAGAATTTTAACGCTCTCATCAGGAATCCGCCCTTTAGCGTCAGGTCCTACGTTGAGGATCATATTTCCGCCCTTGCTGACACATTCCACCAGCTTGCGTATGATGGTCTGAGGCGTTTTATATAAGGAATCCCAGGAACAGTATCCCCAGTGGTTATTCATGGTGGCGCACAGCTCCCAGGGGATTGGAAGTCCTGATTCATCCTGCATTCCCTGCGGAGGAATGATCTGTTCCGGACTCGCAAAATCTCCGCTGAAGACAGAAGGGTGATCTGTCGCGATGCTGCCGTTTTTTTCTCCGGAGCCTTCCAGACGGTTATCGATGAGGACATCCGGCTGATAGGAACGAACCATCCGGATTAATTCGGCGGCACGCCATTTTTCGCTGCACATATCATCGTAAGAAAAGTCAAACCAGAGAATATCCAGTTTACCATATCCGCTCACCAGTTCACGGACCTGACCGTGCATATAGTCAAGGTAACGGTTAAAATCAATCACTTCATTCCGATATGCTTCATTGCCGCGCATGGGGTGATTGATATCGTTGTATTTAGGGTAATCGGGATGATGCCAGTCTAACAGAGAGTAGTAAAGACCAACCTTGAGCCCTTCAGCGCGAAATGCATCGAGAAACTCCCGGACAAGATCCCGTCCTGCCTTTGCAGCGGTTGATTTATAATAGGTAAGAGCGGAATCGAACAGGCAGAAGCCGTCATGATGCTTTGCTGTCATAACCGCATATTTCATCCCTGCCTTTTTGCACAGCCTTGCCCACGATACGGGGTCAAAATCAACGGGATCAAACTGGTGAAAATACTCCTCGTACTGTTCTGCGGGTATGCGCCGCTCCGACATGATCCATTCCCCGGCCGCCGGAATCGCATATAAGCCCCAGTGGATAAACATACCAAAACGATCATTCATAAACCATCTGGTGCGCTCTAACATTTCCTGATTCATAAGGTACCTCCTAATGTGATGACAGCGCCGCCGGCCAGCCGGCTTTCCTCTGCTGCAAGAGCGATGAAATGACTCTCTACCGCTTCGGTGGCAGCGCTTTTATTTTCCTCTTTCCCATTGCTGCCGACCAGTTTTACAAACTGCCTCATCATGGAGACATCGCTGCCGCTGTGGCCGCCCTCCTGGACATGAAGCCGGATCTGCGTGGTGTGACCGGTCACAAAATCCGTCCATTCGATCGTGTTTTCTTCCATATTGCCTTTTATCTGCCCCCGGGTTCCCATGAGGTTGATGATACGTTCACATTTTTCTGTAAATGCGCACATTGTCACGCCTGCAGTTACTCCATTTGCGAACTGAAGATTTACAATCTGATGATCCACCACATCATTATCACAGCGGTAGACGCATCTGCCGTAGGGGCCATCCTTCAGAGCGGAGAGCAGTGCCTGACGGCTCGTATCGAGGCTGACAGTCTGGGCGAAGCCGTCTTGTATGGCCTTTTGGTGTTCCAGATAAAACCGCGGTGCAAAGAATGGGCAGCTGTCCCTGGCCTCACATCCATCCATACAGTACGGCGTGCTGCCCGCGGGAGCATGTGCCTCTGTGAAATGACTGAGGCCGCCGAAGCTGCTGACCGATACACACGGACTTCCGACAAGCCATAGCAGGATATCGAAATCGTGGCAGCATTTTTGCAGAATCATGGGGCTGCTTAAGCTGTGATTCCTCCAATTACCCCGCACAAAGCTGTGAGCCATATGCCAGTATCCGACGCTCTCGATATGCTGAATATCGATTAATTCCCCGATCGCTCCGGAGGTAAGAAGCTTTCTTAGTTCGATAAAAAATGGGGAGTAGCGCAGCACGTGGCATATGCTGATTGTCTTATCATACTGCGACGCCAGCCGGTAAACGTCTGAAAGCTCCTCCTTAACCGGTGTGATCGGCTTTTCACAAAGAATATGATATCCTTTCTGCACCGCCATCTTTAACGGTTTATAATGCATCTGATCCTGGGTACAGATCAGGACACAGTCTGCCATACGTGGGCGGTTTAACAGCTCTTCCCAGGAGGAAACAGCATTCTCCTCCTGGATTTGGTGGTCCTTCACAAATGCGTCCCTGCGGTCTTTTCGTGGTTCGGCCACACCTGTAAAGGTTAGCTCATTGGGATAATTGAGTGCGTAGGACGCGTAGCTCTTTTCCCCGCGGTTTCCCGCGCCTAGTAAGATTGCCGTAATCTGTTTTTTCATATGATTATCCTTTCACTGCGCCGCCTGCCAGCGCTTCCACGAAGAATTTACTGCAGCAGCAGTATACGACCACCGCCGGAAGGAGAATTACCACGATTGCCGAGAACAGTCCGTTATAGTTGGTGGAGAATGCGGTAGTAAACTGTGACAGAATAGCAGGCACTGTCTTTAACTCTTTTGTCGTCAATACCATGGAGGCCCAGTAGTATTCATTCCAGTAATTCATAAACGCCAGAATCGCCGCCGTCATAATCCCGGGCCGGGCGATAGGAAACATAATCTTTGCAAATGTCTGAAAATAGGTGCAGCCATCAATTCTGGCCGCTTCCTCAAGCTCCTTCGGTATGGTGGCAAAGTAATTTCGGATCACCATAAAACTGACGGCTATGCCGCTGCAGGTATAGATGAGAACCAGTCCCGCATGGCTGTCATTGATATGAAGCTTATTGACCAGGTTATAAACCGGAAAGGTCATGGCCGTGGCGGGAATAAACAGCGTGGACATGAGCAGAGCGCTGATCAGCGGCTTCAGCTTAAAATCCATGCGCGCAACCACGTAGGCCGACATGGAGATAATAATAATGCTGAAGATAACGGAAAGCCCGGCTACTTTAAAGCTGTTAAAAAAGTACCGCATGATATGCATATCCCGGAACACGCCCACATATCCGTCGAGGCAGATCTGGCTTGGAAGAGTGAATCCTGGCTCCGCCATGGGGTCTGCTTTTAAGGAAGAGATAAACACCCAGATAACAGGAAAGAGAGAAATAAAGCAGATGACAGCCATTCCGATATAGTTGAGTACCTTACCCGTTCCGCTTAGGCTACTGAGAACAGCGCCCTCCCCGCCTTTTGAACGCTTCTTTTTCATCAGACATTCCCTCCCTTCTCTTTCCTTTCACGGAAGATAAAATTGATAACAAGTATGATCAGGGCTCCGCCTATGATCTGAATGGTACCTACCGCATTGGCCCTGGCGTACTGCGCCCTGGGGCTTACAACGGCCAGCTCACGGATGATAAAGCTGATGCTTCTGGTGCCTGCCGCGCCGTTGGTGAGGAAGAAGACCTCGTTGTAAAGCAGGAAACCGGAGGTCGCGGCCAGGATGCTGACTGTTTTAAGCGTATCCTTGATGAGAGGGAGCGTGATATAGATATCCCTTCTCCAGCCGATCGCCCGATCGAGAACCGCGGCCTCGTAAATCTCCGTCGGAATCGCCGAAATCTGTCCCAGAATCATGATCATGATGGTGCCTGCAAAAAAGATATACGCGCATGTCAGGGCGATAAAGTTGACTTTTGGCATGATCAGGATATTTTCTGCAAAATCAGAATTGAACAGGCGGATAATCTGATTGATTACACCGTATTTGGGATTGTACAGCTGTAAAAAGATAAGTCCCATGGCAGCAGAAGAGATGATGCTGGGTATAATGTATACGTTTCGAGCGATTTTCCATCCTCTCCGATGCTTCGACAGCGCCAGAGCCACCAGGACAGCGATCGGCACCTGGATGACCAGGCCGCACAGCGCCCAGATACAGGAATTGCGCAGCGCTTCTGAAAAGTAGGGATACTGGGTAAAAATGTAATTGTAATTATCCAGCAGATGACCGGGGGAATAAAACTCCGGCTGATTTAAGTTGGTATAGTCCCATTTCTGGAAGGAAGAAAGAAACACGGTCAGAATGGGGTATAAGTAAAATACGCAGAAGCATATCATGGTTGGAAGAAGAAACAGGGTGATAAAGATATTTTTCCGCGTCTTTTGAGATATTTCTTTTTGCTTCATTGGCGCTCCTCTTTTCTTGAAATCGTTCGCAGCAGAATGAAAAAAGGACTGCCGCCAAAATACACAGCAGTCCTTTTCAGAGTCGATCAGCCGATCAGGGCTACCAGTTCACTCTTTAACTCTTCCAGCTTTGCCTCGATATCAGTACCGCTGATCGCGGCTTCCATCAGTCGGTTAGCAAGGGCGTTGCGAATGTCGGTTCCCCATACTGCGTCAACGGTTGGAACGATGGTATCGGCGCTGTTTGCCTGGGCGCATGCCTTTGCCAGCAGTACGACACTACTGTCAGCGCCTTCAGCCAGAGTGTTTAAATTCAGGGAAGCGTTGCAGGGATTTGCACCAACTTCTTTGAAAATCTTCGTCTGAACTTCTTCACTTGTCATATATTTAACAAATTCGAGAGCGAGAGCGGTCTTGTCTTCACTCATGCCACTGGCGATAGTGATGCCGCCGCCCGCAGAGGATAATGCCACGCTTCCCGGGAAGATCGCCGGCTGGAATCCGGCTTCCCCTTCAAATCCGCCGGCCGCCCACACGCCGTTAAAGAATACCGCGGATTTTCCAGCGTTGAAATCAGCAGACCAGTCGTTGGCAGAACTGCTTGTATTGGCAGAGCCGTTGGCCTGGTCAAGAGCCGCCACAGTCCGGAACGCATCTGCAAATTCTTCGGAATTGACTGTATCTGCAGTTAATTCGCCCGCTAGCATGGCGGCGCCTGTTTCTGTCCGTCCGAGAGCCGCGTTGAAGCTGTGAACAGAGCCCTCGCCTGCGCCATAAGCGTAAATATCGCCGCCGATTGCGCGAACCTTTTCCATGGCGGCGGCAAAGTCATCCCAGGTCTTCCAGGTGTCAGGAAGAGTAGCTCCGACCTGGTTTAAGATATCTTCGTTATACCAGAACCCCAGGGTGTTTAACTGATCGTGAACGGTATAGATTTTTGCGCCGGTATCGTTCTGCGCATAGTTTAATCCAACCTGCTCCTGGATTTTCTGCTCGTCAATGTAGGGTTTCATGTCGTATAAAAGTCCCTGCGATATCGCTGCCAGAGAAACGGAGTTTCCTGCGAGGTCAATCATATCCGGATATGCGCCGCCGGCAACCTTGTTGTCTACGACCGACTGGATATTTTCTGTTGGAATGGCTTTGAATTTCACTGGGCCATCCGCGTGCTGTTTTGCAAATTCATCATAGATATCACGCATTGCCTTTGCTGGAGCCCACTCACTTTCATCGTGATAGTATCCGTGATAGAATTCAAGAACCTCTTTATCTCCCGTCTTTTCAGTGGCTGCCGTTTCTTCCGGCTTTGCCTCGGTCTGAACGGTTGCCGTTGTCCCGGCTTCCGTTTTCGCAGTGGCGTCTCCTCCGGATTTTGCGCATCCACTCACAAGCGAAACTGTCATAACCCCTGCCAGCATGAGACCCAGCCATTGTTTTCTTCTCATAGTAATCTCCTCCTCTGTTTTTTTGTGATGATGTTCCAAAATGCTTTGGGCTGTTTAGATAGTATCACGAAAAAACACGGTAATCTATGGATGAGATTGACTAAAATATTGCATTTTATATACTGATCATTTAAAAAGCAAAAAACAAGTTAGTAAAAGTGTACAAAAAAAGAAGAATAGGATTTTGTTGTGGTCATGTTGGATTTTATTGAGGTGGTGAGGCGGGGCAGCAGCGGTTCCATTCACTAATTCTCTGATTATGCGGCAATTAACTGTCTGTGGTCATGGTTCCCGCAACAGTTGGTCCAACTCTTCCCCGGAACGGGAGCCATCCAGGACAGCCATGATATTTTCTTTCAGCAGATTTATCTGCCGGCCGCTCCAGATGTTGTCCGGAACTTCCATAATATAATTACTTCCCAGAACCTCCGCGGTTCCCTGGCAGAAGCGCGGCATCTCATCTTCATACTCCTCAAGCCGTATATTTGGATTGGCGGGTATTTGCTGAGTTTCTGCGATGACTCGTTTTTGCACATTTTCACTGACCATGTATTTGACGAAGCGGATGCTGGCTTCCATCTTTTTTTCATTCCTGGTATTTCCCACGAGGTAGCCCAGACAGGCAGAAACACAGGCGCTTTTTCCGCCGCATTCATATGGAAATGCGGAATAACGCACATCAAGGTCTTCGTCAATCAGTGCGCTGCCCCAGACGCCGTTGATGTACATGGCGGATTTTCCCTCGTTGAAAAGCTCCAGGACATCCCGATAGCCGTAATTACCAGCCGAGCCGCCACTGTACCTGCTGACTTCTTTCAAGCGGTCAAGAGCGGCCAGAAAGGTATCCGTTTCAATCTCAACCGGATAGGAAAGCTTCCCGGCCAGAAATGCATCTAATAAATAGATGCTGTTTTCAGGATTCATCTGAATCGGTGTTACAGCAAGCTGATGGGTATGTGCATACGTCTCCAGACGCTGACAAACATCGAAGAATTCCTCCCAGGTCTCCGGCGCTTTCTCAATTCCGGCAGCCTGAAATAATTCAGCATTGTACCAGTAACCGCCGCTCAGCAGCAGAACATCGGATACCGTATACAACTGTCCGTCAGGCGTAGTCCAGTAAGAGAGCAGTTCCGGCGCGATATTCGCTGAAAATTCAGGATCATCTTTTATGTAGGGCATCATATCAACTGCATAATCCTTCTGCTTTGCGAAGCGGTAGATGGTATCACGCCCATTGCCGCCGAGGAAAATCAGATCAGGGATACTTCCGACTGCCATCATATCGTCAGCCTTTCTTATAACTTCATCGGAGGAGGGCATGGATACTAGATTCAGACGGATATCGGGGTTTTCTTTTTCAAAATCTTTGTAAATCTGCCTCATGGCTGTATGATCCGGTTCTGAGGTTCCCCAGCCGTGGATCAGTATGATTTCTACCGGTTCCTTCACTTTTTCGGCACAGCCGCATAAGCAGACTGCAGTCAGAACGGCCGCGATCCATACTGATAGTTTCATACCCGCGTCCTCCCATCTGGTTTCACGTGGCAAGAGGCTTCATATTCCTTCGGCGACTGTCCGGTATATTTTTTGAATACTCTGGAGAAGTAGGCGGTGTCGTCAAAGCCCGTCAGACCTGCGATCTCATAGATTTTGCGGTGTCCCACCCGGATTAGTTCTTTGGCTTTTTCCACCCGCATCCCGTTAATCTCATCGAACAGTTTTTTACCGGTTCTCTGCTTATAAAGCCGGCTTAAATAGCTGCGGTTGGCGTGTATGGCTTCTGCAATATCATCCAGACTGATCTTTTTGGTGTAATTATCGTGGACATATACCTTGATTCGCCCCAATAAGTCCTCTTCCTCGTCGGGGGAGACAGAAGTCTCTTCCTGTTCCGTCGGCTCCTGCAAAGATGGAAGCTCCACCACATGAACAGAAGGATCATCAGCGGACGGCACATGTTGCTTCCAGTAATGCAGTAGCACCGCATAGATGGAAGCCCCCGCCTGGCTGTCTTCATACTCTGAACTAATCAGTACAGGGATAGATCTGCCGAGAAAACTTCTATACAGCGATGAAAATTTTAAGGCGGCCGCAGTCATTGATTGAAGTGTGTCCTGCCGGCGCATGGTAAAAATCATACATATTTCACCTGAACCTGTTCTGGCGGGGTGGTATTCACAGCCCTCAAATGCCGACCGCATAAAACGGCGGATCGAATCCCCACTTTCTCCGGCCGCTGCGGTGGGAAGCAGCAGCATCCGGTAAGAGGCCAGCCGCTTTTCCTCCAGTCTGGCGGTGATTTTTTCCACAGCTGCCGGAATATCGTCCAGTGCGGAGGTCTTGACAATGTAGTCGCTTACCTGGCAGCGGATTGCCTCATGCGCATACTGAAAATCAGCGTAGGCGGTCAGAATGATGACCTGTATATTCATGTGCTGCTCATAGATAAACTGTGCAACCTCCAGACCGGTCATCAGAGGCATACGGATATCCGCGATTATGATATCAGGCGGTCTTCGCTTTATTTCCTCCAGCAGTAGCTGGCCATTTTCCGCTATGTAAACCAGTTCACATCCCAGTCCTTTCCAGTCGATTAATTTTTCCAGTCCCTCCCGTATCAGCGGTTCATCATCCGCGATCATTACATTCCACATAATGTTTTCCCCTCTCCGGAGTCCGGCGGCAGTATGATTGTCACACGGGTCCCCTTTCCTGTCTGACTCTCCACATTCATGACAGCCTTGTCCTCATAAAAAATATGCAGCAGCTTTTCGGTATTAGAAAGGCCGACGTGGGTATGCAGCCCTTCACTTTCCGTCGTGCTCTGGCCGTGCTGTTTCTTCCATTCTTCCACATCGAAGCCATCGCCGTCATCCTCCACACGAATCCACAGGAAATCTTCTTCTCTCCAGATCGATACCAGGATTTTACCGTTCCCCGATTTTGGCTCCAGTCCGTGTGAGACTGCGTTTTCCACCAGCGGCTCGATGCAGAGCCGTGGTATCTTTACCTGCTCCAGTCCATCACCGCATTGGATCTCATAATTGATTTTGCCGGAAAAACGATTGCTCTGAAGATACAAGTAAAACTCCACCAGTTCCAGTTCTTCGGATAGAGGAATCAGTATTTCCCCGCTACGGAAGATTTTACCCTGAAGCAGCTTTGAGAAGGCGGACAGGAGCTTCTGTATCTCCGTGTTACCGCACAGTCCGGCCTTCATACTGATCATGGCCAGGATATTAAACATAAAATGGGGATTGATCTGGGCCTGCAGGAAGCGCATCTGTGACCGGGCTGCTAGAAGCTGCTTTTCATATACCTGAGTAATCAGGTAATTAATCTGCTCTGTCATTTCATTAAATACAATGGAGATATCATTGAACTCCTGCGTGCCAAAGCTGTCCAGCCTTGTATCGAAGCTACCGCCACCGAACTGTTTAATTTTATCTGCAACGGTTTTTAACGGCCTAGTGAAAGAATAGGAGATAAAAAACACGGTAACGGCCACAATCCCCAACACAAGGAAGAATACGACAGCGAACAGGCCAATCGTCGACCGAATGGAATCATAAACAGTGGAACCTGGAACCCCGATACAACAGCTGATTCCAAAACCGCTGCCGCGGCTGCTTATTAGATGGCGCGCTGTGCTGACAGTACCTTCTTTTTTTTCTGTACTGATTCCATTCAACAATTCTGGCGGCATCTTGTCCGCATTGCCGATAAGCGGTACACCATACAGTCCGAAGACAGACCAGAACGAATCATCATACTGTCTGGATGTGCTGAAAATACGGTTTATGGAATCCGTCCCTAAAGAGACGAGGCAGGTTCCCACCGGATTCATAGTCTCGTCATAAATCCACATACACAGGATCAGCTGCCCCTCCTCTGTAACATAACTAAATTCCTCCCCGGATTTCCGGAAAGTGGAGTCAATATCCTGATAAGTCCTGTCATTACTGTCCCGGGCGGCCAGCGTGATCGGATAGTAATAGCAGCTTGCATGTTTTCCATAATTATTAAAAAGATAGAGACGCTCTACGAAGGGATAGGACGAGTCCACCATATTCCGGGAGGAAAATAAATCGCAGTTGTAGGAGAGCAGTCTGGAAGTCTCCTGGCTGTCGAGGGAACCGTCGTCAAAGAATTCCCGGATTTCCACGCTGTGCCGCAGGTCGGTGATAATGTCTTCAAGGTACTGCATCCGTAAGTCAAACTGTTCCGTCGTACTTTCCAGATAGAACTTCATGTCGTTTCCTGCATTTTTAGAAAAAGAACTTATAAAAATAAGGATCAGGGTGATGCCTAGCACCAAAACAGAACAAATACAGGTAACCATTGTCATGGTGATGAGCTGGGAACGAAACTTTGGGGGACTTTTTTTCATAACGGCATCTTCCTATTCCCTTCCGCTGTTGTTATAACATCCGCGTGTGCAGAAGAAGATTTGATATTGATTTTATTTTAAAACAAACCGGATAGAAAATCAATAAAGACGTTATCCGTAGGAGCTTGGATGAATACTGCAGAGGATTGCTGGCGATAGCGGTAAAAGTAGTTGTCACCGGAGGTCTGTATGCGGTAATTGCAAAGAATAAAGGAAACGGGGTTTCAGCAGACGAGATAGAAGAGGAGGAAGAGCCGGATCTTGAGGATATTCAGATATTTTAATCTGGAGGAGATGGGGCTGTTGCAAAGTAGATAAATAATCTACTTTGCAGTAGCTCCTTTTCTGCGTCAAAAAAACAGAAAAGCGGGCTCCGAACGATGATTCTGTCCGACTGCTGAGCCACGAATTGGAGGATTTAGACTATACAAAGCTTTATCAGGCTTACTCTGCCAAAGGCAGAAATCCGGCAGTGGACCCAAAGACCATGTTCAAGGCCGAAGACGATTTTCCAAAACAACAATAAATTCCCATTTATCGGAACTGGCGATTCTTCATTAAGAACTTATTTTACAATCCCTTTAATAAAATTCAATTTTACTAGAAAGGTATTCGTCCAGATATTGAAAAGCTCGTAATATCATATCATCAGGTATACCGTAGTAAGCACCCGCTATGCTACCAGTAATGGCTGCCAACGTATCCGAATCTCCTCCCAGGGATACAGCATTACGGATGGCATCTTCAAAATCTGTTGATTCCAGAAAAGCAACTATAGCTTGGGGAACTGTCCCTTGACATGTCTCGTCAAATTCATAATCGGATCGAATCTCGTTTAAGCTGAAATGTAAGTTCCAGTATTCAGTCAGCGACGCGGCAATCGCCGTCTTTCCTACCCCGGATAATGCTAGGTATATCCCCGTAGCTACCGACTCAGCTCCTTTGATCCCCTCCGGATGGTTATGCGTCACTTCCGCCGAGGCCCTGGCCAATTGACGAGCCTCATCCAATGACTCTGCAAAAAAGCCCGCAGCAGAAACCCTCATTGCTGATCCATTCCCGAAACTGTTATAGGGTTCTTCATAATCACCATTAAGCCACATATTAAAACGCATACCATAACTGCAATAAGGATATTTTTTTCCATAGGATCTCATTTTATTCACCAATAGCGATTTCAAATCCAATGAACCATTGCTTTTAATATGCATATCCATTGCTTCGTATACTGCTATGGTCATTACAGTATCATCCGTAAAACAAGCCTTCGGATTCCAAAACTCAAATTTTTTTGTTTTTATGTTATGGAATTCGTATACCGATCCTACAATATCTCCTATAATAGCTCCATAAATAGGATATGGCGGATTACATGGTGTTGGAAGGCTGGCCCAGGCTACAATTTCACGCATTACTTCTTTTTCTTCCTCTTCATCCCAGTACCAGATCTTTTTCTGAGAATTGTAAAAGGCAGAATCTGATCGTCTACGGCCACTTGTGCTCTTATACGTAATATTATAGATCTTGCTCTCAGAAGGCACCTCTTTTGACATTAAAATCCAGTTCTTCATGAATCCCCCTCCTTATAATCTGGGAAATCGACCCCAGTCAATTTTCCTTCTACGATCTCCCTATTGTACTCATCCCAGGACACATATTCAATTTCCTCTTTATCGTTGATTTGAAACTTTGTTCCGGTTTTTTCACAGTTTTCTTTTTTCATAAGCTGCCCTTCCCTAATTGCTTACCTAACGATACGTACGCTACCAGATTTTCTTTTTTTTCTATCTTATCAATTCTCAAAAATGATCCGCGCTGGAATAGTACTTCTTTTTCCTCTTTATGTATTGAAACATCGTTTAGAAATATGCCTTTACTTCCTTTAGGCGCCCTGATAATAAGAGTTAATCCAGATTCTCTACCGCCAGCGAAGTACTTGGCCACATCTTTTTCTATAGTGGTGGACATAAAACTTTTATGGCGAACCAGCTGATTTTTAAATCGATCATTCAGCTCTTCCACACTCATATTATTGACATCCATTTTAAAGAAGAACTTCGGATCGGGAACACCTCTATAAACGATCATATCATCTGAAATCGTTTTTCTATCGATACAGCTAGTTATTATATCAATGCTTTCTTTAAATTTTTCCGGATTCGGAAAGTCCGGATTATATAAAGATTCATTTATAGGGTCATAATCGAATTGACTGTACTTTTCAAGAGCCTGCTTTTCTGGCTCTTGCAGATCAAACGCATCCACTACACTCATGAGCTCATAATTATAAAGACTACATTCCTTGAAGGTTCGAACCGTTTCTGCTGGCTCCGACGGTTTTTCCGTAATTTTTTTATCTACTGTTTTTATTTTTTTCTTAGTTATTATTTTCCGTCCATATAGATAACGTTTTGTGGTGGAAAAGCGAGCATGCCTTAAACCTTCTTGAACCGCTCCGTTGGCCTCATAAGCGGTTGCCCCGGCAGCCATACACTCTATTTTTTTTATTTTTGCGTATGCACGTCTAAAATCGTGCATTTCCATACCCAGGCCGTGGGCCTTCTCACGCATATAGCTCTCACTATAAAATAGTTTTCCAGTCTCATTCTGCCGGCAATAATCTTTCAATTTGTTATAGACATAAGTATCATCCAGACATTCTACCGTCCCAGGCTTACCTCCTTTTCCATGACGCACGGATACAGAGATACGACCATCATCTCGAAATTCTATATCCTTAGCCTCCAGATCCGCCAACTCTGACACCCTGAGCCCAGATATGCCCGCCAACCGATACGCTAATTTCAGTTTTTCATTTTTCAAAACATTGACTTTTCGCAGCATCTGGTCATAGTCAACTGCCTTACCTCTACTTTTTACATAATTCCTTTTGTGTTTTGATATCTCGGCTATTTGGGCATCGGATGGCATCTGCAGATGATTATTAACCACCTGCAGATATTTTAAACCATTTTTAGCTGCGCTCACTTGGTTTTTCGATTTTAGATTTTTTATTCTGTCGAGGATCTTTGTTTCAGATACCTCCCGCAGGTCATTAAAAACGATACCATCAAACACCTTATTTACTGCAGAATAATATGTCTTAGCAGTATTCTTGTTTAAGTTGGCTTGTAAATATGCCTTATAATTGTTCAAGATATCATATTTCATGTCTTATCTGTCCTCAAGATAGGCGTCCAATGCAGCCTGGACGATCTCATAATCGTGTTTCCCCTCCTCTAAGGCTTTCATTTTAACTTTTCGAAAAGTATCGACTCTAACCTTATATGTGGGATTCTTATATTCCACTTCCGTTTTTGGCATCTCACTTACCATACTTCCGACAACACTTCTACGTTTTTCTCTATCTGCCAGGCTCCCCATCTTATTTACACCCCTTCATGATAATATTTGCTATTTTGACATATTCTTTTGCAATTTCAGATCTCGGATCTCTTTCAACCACACATTTACCGTCATATATACCTTTTGTGGCCAACGCTGATTTCTTTGTTACTCCAATTACATTATACTTTTCTTTCAGCATATCTAAAATTTCATTGTGATCTTTGACTACCATCTCGTATAGAGTAGCCACGATGCCGAAAATATGTAAATCCGGATTAACGAGATCCTGAACCTCATCTATTGTATTTTCCAGCTGCTCTAAGCCGCGATAGGAGAGGTAATCTGTCTTACATGGTATAATTACCGCATCAGCTGCAGCAAGTGCGTTCAAGGTCAGTATGGAAAGTTGAGGCGGACAGTCAATCAGTATAAAATCATATTTAGCTGCTTCTTCAAGTGCTCTTGAAAGCACACTTTCCCTTGCGGTTCTCGACATAAGTTCCATCTCCAGAGATGCCAAATCAATAATGGATGGTATTAGATCTAAGTTTTCAGCTATATTATAGATACATTTTTCTACATTTTCTGGGCGTTTTTTCAGAAGATCACAGATTGTATTCTGATATTCTGACGGCTCATGCCCCGTCGAAATAGTTAAACTGGCCTGGCTATCCAAATCAACCATTAATACACACTTTCCTGCTTCGGCCAAAGCCTTCGAAACATTATAAGTTGTTGTAGTCTTCAATACGCCGCCTTTTTGGTTCGCAATTGCGAATATCATATTTTTTCCTCCTCATATTTGTTAAGATATTGTTCTATGCTTCCTCTGATATATGTATACAAGTTCCAGAGATTTGCGCTTAATGGAAAATCCTTTCTGTAAATAAAGTACGTGCGATACTGTATATGCTGTATATTACACCATTTAAAAATATCCGTCATCCTTATAGTTTCATGCTGCAGCCGTTTTCCGAAACACTCAATTTTATAGTATTCGGACTCATTCTTACATTTTAAAATGAACATTACATTATAGCATCTTATTTGTATCATATCCTTCACCCTTTCATCATACCGACTATTTTTTCTAATGTCAATATAAAAACATTTTTATATTTTAATATTTTTATATTTTTTCGTTTTTATGTTTCCATATTTTTATATAGAGTGGCTTCTTTGACTATTTATTCAGATTTTTTATATGGTTTAATGACGATTCTGTTTTTATAGTTTATTGCTTGCACTACTTGATTAGGGGAAAAATCTGTATGAGGTATCACACAATCTGAGATTAGATCGAAGGAATTGTTAAGTTTAAAGATACTTACATTCCGTAAAGACTTATTTTTTCTTTTTCTTTTCATGATGTGGCCATCCTTTCCAGCCACTCTATACCGCTATAGTATAACATATCCACATAAAAATATGTAGTAAATATTATTAATGAATTTGGTAAAGCACCCCCCCCCCCGCTGTCAATACTCATCTTCCGGATCGGATAGAATCCGATCCTTCCGATCCGTATATTAAATATACTGCTGTTACCCTATTATATTAAAACTTAATCTACCTGGGAGTCTTCCAATTCCCCCGGGGGGGCCATGTGACTTCGCCCTTCTCTCTCCATCCTCTGATAAATCGATGAAACTATATATTCATTAAGATTTTCTTCCGCTGCAGCTGCAGCTCTTTTGATTTCCTCTTTTCCGCCTTTTTTTACAAACGGATATAATCTATCATAATTTTTACTATTATTTTTATTTTTTGCTCTTGTGCTGGGTCTGGAGTTCCCATTATTACGAGTATCTGGCATCCCACTCACCTCCAACTATACCGCAAGTATAACATTAATTGCAGAGTTACGCAAGTATACATATTTCACATATATACTTGCGTAACTTTGTAAGATTTTCCCATTGATTATATACTTGCGCAAGTATATAATCTAAAGAAATACTTTAAGGAGAGATGTTATGAAATTACTCATGGAAGCAGAGGAAGCAAAGTTATATGATTTAGAGAATGGTTATTACGTAGCACAGGAACATTGTTCATGGATTCATCAAGGATACAGACTCATGATCCGGCCTATGGATGATTGTTATTTACCTTCAATCTTTATCGATTATGATAACACAACACCTAACTTTAAAATCCAAACGGCCAGCTATGGATCCGTTCCACCTAATGAGATTAAGAAGGTAATTGAAGGATTTAAAATAGCACTCGACACCATAGATATTATCAAAAACAATTTTATGGAGGGAGAATAGACATGCCATTTATTAGTGGAGTTAAATGTGAGCGTTGCGGTCGTACATCTTATTATAAGTCTATACGTACCAAAAAAGAACTAACCCAGGATCTAAGGAAATTAGGCTGGAGCATTGGGAAAGGAACTAAATGCCCTAACTGCCGGCGAGGGTCAGGAAAAAGCGCCACACAGAAACAGCACTAAGCAATTGGGCACAAAAGCTAGAGAAATTTTCTCTAGTCAGACTGCTCTGAAAAGTTAATTATTGAAAAAAGTAATATGATAGCATACTAAATAAGCCCACGATCTCCATGGGCTTATTTAGTATGCTATCATATTACTTTTTTCAATAATTAACTTTTCAGAGCAGTCTGAGGATAGGAAATCCTCTCTTCCGCTTTTCTGTGTATAGATAGAGCAGAGGATATATGGCTTTAAAAACATGACATTTTATGGGACTTTATAAAAAAGTGTCATTTTGTAAAATATCCGGCTCTATTCGTTTAATATAGGTTTCCAATGAATTTTTATCAATAAGTGCAGGAATGACTCCTTGACGTGATACGCAGAAGCCTGCGGCGTAGGTTGCAATTTTGGCGGCTTTGGCAATAGGATAACCAAAGGAGAGGTAACTGGCTAATGCTGAGATAAAGGCATCTGCGGCACCTGTTGTGTCAATTGGTGTAAAGTCTGCGGCAGGAATGTACCCGGTGAATTCGGGAGCTTTCATGTAGCAGCCAGAGTGCCCCAGTGTAATGATGACTGTTTTTGCTCCTCTTTTAAAAAATTCTTCGGCTTTTCCTTCAATATCAGAAACACTAGGACAAAGAAGTTCGGCTTCCTTTTTGTTGGGGACGAATATATCAACGAGTTCCATCAAAGAATCACTGATACGATTCATTGCTGCTGGCTTTAAAATATTCTGTACACCACGGCTGCGTGCCAGCCGGGCGGCAGCTTCAACTGTATCTTCAGGGATTTCGGTCTGCAGAAGACAGTAACTGGCACTTGTAAAAAGTTTCTCATAACATAGAATGTCAGATGGTCTTAAAGCCTGGTTTGCTCCAGTCAGAATTGTAATCATATTTTCGCCGTCATTCTGAACGTGAATGTAAGCCTTTCCCGTTTCGGAATAAGGATCGCGCCGGATGCCCTGGATATCTATGTGGTTATCCTGCATGCACGAGTAAACAATGGTTGAATCATAATCGTTACCAACCTTACCAATGAGAGATACTGCTTTGCCGAGCTTTGCCGCGCCGACTGCCTGGTTCGCTCCCTTACCTCCGGGAATGAGAGAATGTTTATTGGTGCTTACTGTCCTGCCTGAGGCGGGGAGCTCATCTACATTTAATGTGACATCAATATTAATGCTTCCTACAACAATGATTCGATCTGCCTGAGTGGAGAATGGGATACTTATGCCGGCGGTGTTTTCTAATGAGCAGAGCATGGAAAAAGGGGTGTCAGGGCATTCTTTCTTTTCACATTTTCTTATTAGACGTTCGCAGACAAAGGCCCCAAATTCAAAATAGGGTATCCTGATATTTGAAATATCAGGATAAGTTAAGCTCTCATTGGTATATTCCTGAAGGCTGATAAGGGATAAATCGCGTGGTACATGAAATTGAATTTTATTCAGGTGCTTCATAAGGCTAAGAGCAGATGCATAGTGGCTGCTAAGTATTCCTGTTGGGATATGGGAAAGAAGGCCATTGTACCAATCGGTTCCTTCTGATGGAAGATTCATAGAGTCATGATAGGGGAGACCGTGATCAAACAGACATTTCTTGAAACCTTCCAAAAACATTTCGGAGCGCGTGCTGCTCTGTTTTGTCAGACAACCGAGTTTTGTATGGCCTTTTTGTATTAATAGCTCGGTTGCTTCATATCCCATCTGAGAAAAATTTATGAAATAAGAAGAAGGGTCTTTTCTGTCATTAATGCGGCAGACCTCAATACCCTGTTCTCTGAAATATCGATCATATTCCAGGCTTTTCTGACTGACCGGTTCCCAAATAACACCATCGACATTATGTTTGCAAAGGGAAGTAATATTTTTTAATTCGATCGTAGCACTGTTATCACTGTCATAAAGAAGTATGCTATAACCGTTTTGCTGTGCCAGAGAAATAACACCATTGAGAAACTGGGGGACATTGGAGGCGAATTTTAGCAGAATTCCAAGGGTAAATGTTTTTGCCTCTGAAGTAATTTTTACAGTTCCGTAAGGGGTATAGTTATATTCTTTTACTATTTTTAATACCCGATTTCTTGTTTCGGAATTAATATTTTCATCTTTCTTGTTTACAATCTTTGATACTGTGGATATTGAAACGCCTGCCAATTTGGCAATTTCCTTTATAGTCATATCTATCTCCCTATACCTGTAGTTAACTGATAAAATATTAAATTGTAATTCTATTATGGTGTAAATTGCTTTTTTTGTCAATTGATAAAGTATAATAATATGATAATAATTATAATAAAGTTTTTAATTAAAACATTTTCTTGAAATAAAATGCCCAAAAAAATATTGACAATGTAAAAAAACATGTTACTATATAACTATGAAAACTATTTATGAAAATATTTTCTTAACTATTATAAAGAGTATATTTGTAAATAATAAATGTGGGAGGAATTGATGAGCGGAGGAATACTGGTTGTAGGAAGTTTGAATATGGATATGTCTGTAAGGGTAGCCGCTATGCCTGCGGTAGGAGAGACTGTTTTAGGAAAATCTCTTTCCTATCAGACGGGAGGAAAGGGAGCTAATCAAGCTTGTGCCGTCGGGAAATTAGATGGTCAAGTGAAGCTGTTGGGCTGCATTGGAATGGACGAATTCGGAGAAAAGCAGATCGAAAGTTTGAAGACATCAGGGGTAGATGTATCCTTTTTAAAAAAGAGTCAAAAAGAGCCGACAGGGACAGCGGTGATCAGTGTTGATGAGCAGGGAAATAATAGTATTATAGTGATTCCAGGCGCCAATAGGGAGTGTGATGTTACTTATTTAAAGGAACAGGAGGAACTGTTTCGCTGGTGCGATTATGTGATACTACAGATGGAGATTCCAGAAGAAACAGTATTTTATGCTGCCTGGAAAGCAAAGGAAGAAGGAAAAACAGTTATATTAAATCCGGCACCAGCACCGGAAGGATTGCCTGATGAGCTCTTGGAACTGATTGACTATATAACTCCTAACGAAACTGAACTTAGAAAACTAAGTGAAAGCAAAATAAAGGATTCTGATTCGCTTAGTCAAATGGCAGAATACTTTGTGAAAAAAGGAGTAAAAAATGTAATTGTTACTTTAGGAGAAAAGGGAGCTTTACTGGTTAATGAACAAAAACAGTTGTTGCTTGAAGCTGAAAAAGTCAATGGGATCGATACAACTGCTGCGGGGGATTGTTTTAATGGAGCATTAGCTGTTGCGTTAGCTGAGGGTAAGCCTTTGGAGGAATCAATTTCTTTTGCAAATAAAGCGGCGGCTATAGCTGTTACCAGAAGGGGGGCCATAGAATCGCTGCCATATCGTGATGAAATGGCGTCTGAAGAACGGATAAGCGGCGTAACTTCAAAGCAGATAAAGGCGTAGAGGTGAGGTGAAAAGATGAATGAACAACCGATATTATTAATGGAGAATATTACCAAAGTTTACAGTAACGGATTTGTGGCTAATCAGGATGTGTTTTTTTCACTGAAGAAAGGTGAAATTCATGCTCTGGCTGGTGAGAACGGAGCAGGTAAAAGCACGTTGATGAAAATACTGTTTGGAGAAGAAGTCCCGGATTATGGAAGAATTCTGCTTAATAATGAGGAAGTGAAGATTGATAATCCTATGACTGCCATACGATATGGAATTGGTATGGTGCATCAGCATTTTATGCTTGCTCCTTCGCTGACGGTTGCTGAGAATATGATTATGGGAATGGAACCGAAACGTCTGGGGCTTATTGATTCGGAAAAAGCAGTAAAAATGTGCAGAGAGGTAGCGGAAAAATACAATTTCTCAGTTAATCCTGTGGCAAAGGTGGGGAGTCTGCCTGTAGGAGTAAAGCAGAAGGTGGAGATATTAAAGGCTCTTCTCCGCGGTGCGAAAATACTGATCCTGGATGAACCGACCGCGGTTCTTACACCTCAGGAAACAGACGAATTATTCGTTCAGCTAAAGCTGCTAAAGGAGAATGGCCATACAATAATTTTTATTTCACATAAGCTGAAAGAGATTAAGCAAATTTGTGACCGAATAACGATCCTCCGCCATGGAAAATCTATGGGGGAATATGAGGTGAAAGATCTGTCAGAACAGGATATATCAAAATTAATGGTTGGCCGGGATGTGGTCTTGAAGGTAGATAAGGGGGAGGTGAAACGAGGGGAGAGGGTATTGAGAGTCAGAGACCTGTGCGTACAGGACGATTGGGGTAAGGCCATGGTTAAAAAGGTCAGTTTTGATATCTGCAAGAGAGAGATTCTTGGGGTGGCGGGAATCGAAGGTAATGGTCAAAGGGAAATTGCAGAAGCTGTTACAGGCCTGATAAAACATTATAACGGTAATATAACGGTAAAAAATCATGATATAAGCAAGGAGTCCATTCGTAAAATTAGGGATTTGGGTCTTTCACATATACCGGAGGACCGTATGACCTATGGCGTATCTGCGGATTCGTCTATTTTGGATAATATAATATCTAATCGTTTTTACAAAAAAGAGTACAACAATTCTGGTATGCTGAAAAAGAAGAAGATTTTTGAAGAGGTTGACCGTCTGATTAATGATTATCTTGTAAAGTGCGATGGAAGGGAACAGACGGTGAGAATGCTGTCGGGAGGGAATATCCAGAAAGTGGTTGTTGCCAGAGAATGTTCCTCACAGCCGGATATTATTGTTGTAAATCAGCCTACGAGAGGAATTGATGTAGGGGCGATAGAGTTTGTTAGAAAACATCTGGTGGAACTGCGCGATATGGGAGCTGCGCTTTTGCTGATATCTGCTGACTTGAATGAAATTCTGGAACTTTCAGACCGCTTGCTGGTTTTATGTGAAGGGGAGATTGTGGCATATTTTTCTAAAAGTTCAGAAGTGTCGGAGCAGGAGCTGGGAGAATATATGCTTGGATTAAAACGTATGACCAACGAGCAGATTGGAGGCGCTATTTATGGAGAATAAGCGGCAGAGCACAAAAGGGATTGAGAAAAAATTTGAAGTAATACGAGTGTTTGTTGCTGTTTGCATTGCTCTGGTTATCGCGTTTGTCTTGATCTCCATTGTAAGCAGCAGTCCAGCGGAAGCCTTGAGACAGTTCTTGATCGGACCGCTCATGTCCGGAAGAAATTTTGGCAATGTAATTGAACTTACAATCCCTTTAATATTTTCAGGATTGGCTGTTTGCGTGATGTTTCAGTGTAATCAGTTTAATATGGGAGCAGAGGGGGCATTTTTCTTTGGTGGACTGGCGGCGAGCTATGTAGCTGCAACCTTTATTCTTCCGGCAGGAATCCATCCCGTAATTGCAATTTTTGCAGGCGGCGCAGTTGGAATAGTTATTTGCTCGATTCCTGCTTTATTGAAGGTGAAGTGGGGTGCGAATGAAGTAGTATCATCATTGATGCTGAATTATATTGTGTTATATTTGGGAACATATATATTACAGTATGTAATGCTGGATGCCGGCGCAGGGTATTCGGCCTCCGGACAATTTGAAAAGACAGCGAAGCTTCCGGTTATTATTCCAAAGACAAGAGTTCATACAGGGCTTTTTCTGGCTTTGGCACTCGTGATAATAACGTATTTACTGATTTATAAATCGAAATGGGGCTATGCGATCCGTATGACTGGAAAAAACAGTATGTTTGCTAAGTATTCAGGAATCGGCGTGGGCGGGGCTATTGTTTTATCCCAGGTAATTGGAGGTGCTGTAGCTGGAATGGGGGGCGCGGTAGAAATTTTGGGGATGTATACAAGATTTTCCTGGACGAGTCTTCCTGGATACGGCTTTGATGGAATTATTATTGCGATTCTTGCAAAAAATAATCCGCTGTTTGTTCCGTTTGCAGCACTATTTCTTGCATATCTGAGAATAGGAGCAGATATTATGTCCAGAAGAACGGATGTTGCACCTGAGGTTGTGTCAATTGTGCAGTCGTTGATTATTCTGCTGGTTGGAGCGAAGCTGTTTTTAGAGCACTATAAACATAAAAAGATTGTGGAAAACTCGACTCTTCAATCTGGACAGGAGGTTTAGCGTGGAACATTTATTACATGCAATTTTTTCGGCTGATTTTGTTTATTCTGTATTGAGGCTGACTACACCTATACTGCTGGCTGGATTAGGAGCTCTGATTACAGACCGCGCGGGGGTTATGAATATTGGATTGGAAGGGATTATGCTTTGCGCTGCACTGGCTGGTGTTATAGGGAGCGCGATGACGCAGAATGCATTTTTAGGGTTTCTGTTTGCACTTTTAGTTGGAATGGCATTGGGACTTTTGATGGCATATTTTGCTATACATTTAAAAACAGATATGGTTCTGACGGGCATTGCTATGAATCTTTTGGCTTCAGGCGGTACGGTATTTGTTCTCTATGCAGTGGCGAATGATAAAGGTATGTCTACTTCGCTGAAAAGCCTGACGATGCCGGTAATCAATATTCCTTTTATTCAGGATATTCCTGTAATTGGCACGGTTATATCCGGTCATAATTTATTGACATATCTGGCACTTATTTCGGTGGCAGCGATGTGGATTCTTCTTTATAAAACCCCGTTGGGACTGAGAATCCGGGTGGTGGGGGAAAATAGCCATGCCGCTGAAAGCGTAGGAATCCATGTGAAGAAAGTTCAGTATATAGCGCTAGCTATAAGCGGTATTTTAGCGGCGATGGGCGGGGCTTATATGTCTATGGGATATATGGATAAGTTTGCGCGTGATATGACAGCAGGAAGGGGGTTTATTGCATTAGCGGCAGAAGCACTGGGAAGAGGAACTCCTGTCGGTACTCTTCTGTCCTCTTTAGTATTTGGAACAGCGGACGCATTGGGAAGTAATTTGCAGGTATTAGACATCCCGGTACAGTTTGTACAGATGTTACCATATGTATTTACTGTTGTGGGGCTAGTTCTTTACTCGGCGATGAAACACAAGCATTTGACTAAATAAAAACAAGTGTGAGATAGGAGGATTCAAAATGAAAAAAGGAATTTATGTAACTCTGGCGGCCGTTGCGCTGACAACGGGTATGCTGATGGGCTGTTCGTCTGGCAAGGACGAAAGCCAGGCTGTAAAACAGGAGGCGGAGAAAAGTGAAGCGGCAGTTGACGATGCCTTAAATGTAGTAATCCTGATAAATGGAAACTTGGGGGATAAAGCATTCTATGATTCTGCGGCAAATGGCGGAAAAATGATAAGGGAAGAGCTTGGAGATAACGTAAAGGTTGTAGAGATGAGTTACGATGAGACTAAGTGGATGCCAACATTGATAGATTTTTCAGAAGATAAGGATACGGATATTATTATCATGGGTACCTGGCAGATGTCGGAAAAGCTTCAGGAGGTTGCTCCGCAGTATCCGGATAAAAAATACATTATTTATGATTCGTCCGTGGATTATTCGCTGGGAGGACTTGATAACGTATATTCGATTGAATATAAGCAGAATGAATGCTCATTTCTTGCAGGAGCAGTGGCAGGACTCTGTACAAAGACGGGAACAATTGGCTTTGTTGGTGGAATGGAAAATTATGTGATTAATGATTTCCTTGTAGGATATATTCAGGGGGCGCGTTATGTTAATGAGGGAATCAAGATTCCCATTGGCTATGTAGGCAATTTTAATGACAGTGCAAAGGCAAAAGAATTGTGTCTGGCTCAGATAAATCAGAATGCTGATATTATATATCAAGCTGCCAGTACGGCTGGGCTGGGCGTTATTGATGGCGTCACCGAGAAAGATAAGTTTGCGATCGGAGTGGACAGTGATCAGGCAGAGGGCTTCCTGGAAACGGATAAGGATAAAGCGGAGCACCTCCTTACTTCTGCATTAAAACGTGTAGATATATCTATTTTCAGAGCTGTAAAAATGGAGAAAGAGGGTACTCTGCCATGGGGAACGAGAGAGGTTATGGGTATTAAAGAGGGGGCTGTAGGGATTGCTAAAAATGATATTTATTTAAAGCTTGTTCCAGAAGATGTAAGGCAGAAGGTGGATGAACTTGAGGCAGATATCCTTTCCGATAAAATTACAGTTGATACAGCTTTTGGTAAGACAACAGATGAAATTCAGAAAATAAGAAATTCTGTAAGGCCATAAAGCTTTATACTATAAGGAGAAGAAAAAATAAAATGAAAAGAGCATATGAATATAATCATGAAATTATAACTCAGGCTATCCCTAAAATTCTGACTGAGGAAGAACAGACGTGGGAGGATGCCTTTGATGTAGAAGAGACAAATTGGGGGGCTGTGAAGCTGCTTTGGGGAAGTCATGTGCCGGGATCTTATGCTCCGGAGCGGGTGCTGCTGGGCGGTATATTGTCTATGTACAATATGGGATATGATGTGACGGAAGCGGAAAAATTGATACCGGAGGCAATTCGCATGAGAGAGGAGGAGGATAGAATCGGACTCTCCAGGCTTACTGCAAAGGTGTTTCATATTCTGAACAATGCTGAAAAAATCGATGATCATCCATATCATTCCTATACATGCTATGATACCTTTGAAAAGTACAGAAATGCAGTTGAGTTTGAGAAGTATACGCTACCGGATACAAAAGCTAAGGAGTTCTATGATAGAACGTATGCAGGCTGGACTGCTCAGATTGTCGGAGCTGCAGTCGGAACTGCGTTGGAGGGATATAATACAGAGAAACTCCTTGAGTTTTTTGGCGAGATTAACGATTATGTAAGAAAGCCAAGTACGTATAATGATGATATTACCTATGAGCTGGCATTTTTAGATGCATTTTTTGAAAAGGGATATCAAGTAAGTTCGGAAGATATTGCTGCGGAGTGGGTTGCAAGGATTCCTTCAGGCTGGTCCGCAGAGGATATCGCGTTAAAGAATGTTATGCTGGGTATTTTTCCTCCGGAGAGCGGCTGTCGGTCTAATCCGTTCAGGGAATGGATTGGCGCGCAGATGAGAGGTGCTGTCTGCGGTATGGCAGCTCCGGGGAATCCGGAAATGGCGGCAAGTCTGGCTTTTAGAGATGGGGTTGTGTCTCACCACAATAATGGGGTGATTGGAGAAATCTTCAATGCTATGATGGTATCAATGGCATATGCAGAGAAGGAGATGCAGACGATTGTAAAGAAGGCAATTAGAATGATCCCAACGGACAGCGAATATTATACCGTTGTGAAATTTGCACTGGATCAGTGTGAACAGTTTGATCATTATCTGGAGGCCTGGAAGGTATGCGAGAAGAAATTTTGGCAGTATAACTGGATTCATGCATATCCTAATGCTGCTATTGAAGTGATAGCTCTGTATTACTGTGAGAACAGTCTGGACCGATGTATCAATATGATGAGTATGATGGGGCAGGATGTAGATTGTAATGCCGCTCAGGTGGCAACTATGTTTGGGGCGGCGTATGGAATTGAGGCTATTTCTGAAAAATGGCTGAAACCTTTACCGGAAGAACTATTAACTTATGTACGTGGACATGAAAAAACAAGCATAGCGGATATTACAAGTTTTACAGTAGAATGTGTAAACCGTGCCTTAGAAAACCGTTAGTTGATAAAAAGTATAAATCATTTTATGGCCAGGGCGATTTTATGGGGTTTGTCAAGTTAAATGTGTAAATTTAAGGGGCTGTGTAAAAATGGAGTTGATCTAATTCCATTTTTCCACAGCCCTTTCATTTTTATAAATATGCAGAAGAACCGCCATAAAGAGCGCATACTTCCCCTTACCCCAATAAAAGTATGCTTTTTCTTCTTTAAACCACTTCCCTTAGCCTCTTCTGTTTATTATGAAATTTATAGAGATTATGGCCGATAGAAACTAGAAATAACTCTAATCTTACCGATTCCAGTCCTCTTCTTACAATCCGTTTATACCAACGGTCATACTTGATGATTCCAAAGGTTCCTTCCGCTTGTATGGAACGGTTCATTTGCAGCAGCGCTCCATGAATGCTCTGCAGATTTTCTAATACTTCCTGGTGCATGGAACTTAATTCCGCATTGATACGGACCGTCCTGTTTTTTTCTGTCTTCTTACATCTTTCTGCATAGGGGCATTCGCTGCAGTCTTCACAGGTATAGTATTCTTCCTGTCTGCCGTATTGATTCCCCTTCACTGGTTTCCGATACGCTAAGTGAAATTTCCTTCCGTTTGGACAGATTAGCTCCTCCCCTGAATCTGTCTTAAAATTTACTGCCCGGAACGGATTTTCATGATACTTCTCATCCGTTGTCTCTTTCTTGTACATAGGGGATTTCATGAATTTTTCCATCCCATGCTCCTGAACGGATCCATAGCTGGCCGTTTGGATTTTAAAGTTGGTTCCTTCAATAACTACCTGTTCTATTTTTATATATTTATATTTTAATATTTTAGTATATTTATCATAAAATGCCCTAACTGCCGGCGAGGGGTAGGAAAAAGCGCTATACAGAAACAGTACTAAGCAATTGGACACAAAAGCTAGAGAAATTTTCTCTAGTCTTTGTGTCTAAATTAATAAAGGCACTCACAATAACGAAAAAATATAAATATATTAAAGTATTAATATATAAATATACAAATATATAAATATATTAAAACATTAAAATATAAATATATTTTTCATGCAAGTGTCTCTATTAATTTAGGCACAAAATAATATAAGCAGATCGGTCGAAACCTGCCGGCGAGTATGTTATACTAAAAAAAGTCCAACATCCATGTATTATAATAATATGATCGGGCTCTAATATTACCTGGAGGATAAAAGGTTGATATGATGACTAAAATTAATGCTGATAACTTAAAGTACTTGACTTTGAGGCAAAAAAAAGCTGCTATATTAATGCTTGAAGGTAAATCATACGTTGAAATCAGTAAAATATTAGGGTGTTCGAAGCAAAATGTAAGCCAGCTGCTAAAAAGTGCAGGCAACCAAGTAGAAATAAAGAGCAGCTCTAAACAAATGTTTATACCTTCTTTAAAAAAGCAAGAAAAAATAACTATAAAAAAACAGGAAGAAGTCAGAAGAAAACAGGAATCAGCCAGAAGGAAACGGGAATCAGCCAGAAAAAGACAGGAAGAAACACAGTTATATAGAAAAGAACGATATCTCGGAAAAAGCTTATCTGTTTTAACCCCGGCAGAGAGCAGAGTATTTTTGCTGTGGCTAGACGGTTTTACATACCGAGAAATCGGAGAAAAATTACAAGTTTCTGCAGGTATAGGAACATTATTAAACCGAGCGCGAAAAAAATTAGACGGAACTTACGAAGAGACTCGTCAACAAATTAATTTACGCCGAAAAGAGAATCGAAAAAAGTGCCATGAGGAAGACAGCGAAATACAACATAAGTTAAAAAGCCGTGAACAACGGCTCTCTGAAATGAGAGAATATAACAAGCGATATTATCAAGCTTACCGTGAAGAGATACTAAGCCGGCGAAAAAGTAAAAAGAACGTTCCAAAAGTATAATGTCTAAGGCGGCCCATCATAGCTACATACTCCAGTTTTGCCTCCGCGGCCGCCAGCTGCTCCGGTCACTTTTACGGAATGGGCGGGTAGGAATGTATGCCGCACGATGGCCGCCTACGATAACCAGAGATCCAAGGCAATTCGCTTCCATAGCCTTTTCCAGCTTTTCCATTATCTCTTCCGGATCCTCTATCCGGTAATACTGGTATACACCAGGTCGAGGGCGGCGGCGCACGGATGAGACAGCACATACCGCCTGAGAGCCGGCATGTCAGAGCCGGTGGAGAGCACCATCCAGATAGAACACCGGTGCGGAAGCGGCAGCTTGCAGGAAGACTATCAGCGAGACATCGTTTTTTACATTTTTATTGTTTTATGTTTTTATATTTTGTCATAGAAAAAAAGGTTGGAAAAGCCTCCAGCCTTCTTTTCTATTTATAGATTTTTGTATAAGTGCGGATAATCGGTTTGCGTATCCGCAATATGGTTAATATATAATTTCTGTTCCCCCTCATCAACGCGGTATACAATTACAAACCGGCCAGAAAAGAGCTCCCTATACCCCAAATTTTTCAGCTGACGATCTTTGCAAGGCACCCCGGAGCCAGGATATTCATCCAGCTGCCCCACCGACGCGCGGATCTGATCGTATACTTTCATAGCTGATTCGATCCCAAATAATGCAAAATAGTAATCTGTTATATTATCCAGGTCAGAAAGCGCGGCTTCTAAATATTCAATTCTCATAGCGTTTCCTAAACCTTTCATCTACTTCTTCTTGACTATAGGTTTTGGCCCCGGCCTGGCGTGCATGTTCCGCAGCAAGTACCCGCGACCTCATGAGCAGTGTTTCTTCCATCTGCTCAAACGCTTCCATGGACATAAAGACACCATCCCCGGCTCCGTTAATTGTTATATATATCGGTTCCCCGGACGCTTTGGCCAGATCAGATATTTCCTTGTAACTATTTCTGAGATCTGCAGATGATTTAATTTGCATAAGATTCCTCCTTCTTATTCATAATTTAGTTATTATTATATTGTAATTATACACTATCTTATCAGAGATTGCAATATCGCTAGAAGTGTTATGTTGTTTTTTTAGCTGATCTGAGCTTAATTTTGGTGCGAAGGATGATAAAGATGCGCGGTTCTATGTGCTAAAATATAAAGAGTGATGAGAAGGTTAAGTGTTATGTTGTCTTTTCCCTTCACATCGCTTATATGTCGGTTAGCACATAGAAAAATCAAAGTCAAGGGCGGTGGCTTGCCACCGTTTATATACCCTTGACTTTGATTTAGAGCATCTTTGCGGGTGATCTGTAGTGTTTTGGTAGCATAAGCAAATAAATCACGTAAGTTTTGAATATATAGTTGTGTAAGATTGTATTTATAGAGATAGAAAGAATATAAAATTAGAAATAATATACTCAATACAAAAAACCCTAGAAACCCTTATAGAATCAAGGGTTTCTAGGGTTTTATAAGACCTTTAAAAATAGACTATTTTTTCTAAATATTCCCTCAAAAATGGACTATATAAAAATAGTATACCCTTAGAAATAGACTACTATTTTTGTATGCCCTTAAAAATGGACTAAAAATTTACCCGAAGACACAAAAAAGATCCGGCTGCAGCCGGATCCCCTCTTTTCTTTCTCAAAATCATTTACTATCTGTATTTTTTACAACGCCAGATAGACTTGTCTCTGACAAGCCTATCGTGTCATATTTAATTCTGTCCCGCAATCACAGGCCATGAACCATAATCTAATCCTAACTTAATACGGATCAGTTTATGCACGTATTTAGGATTTAACACTCGATTTTTAAATCCCTGTACGCTTGTCCATATACATTCCTGTACGATTTCTAGGATATTCACGCCCCTTTCATTGGCATCGTGCCTATATTGCTTTACCAGCTGCATTGTATCTTCCACTGCTTGATCGTCAATTTCTTTGATCTTACTCCGCCGGCAATCTGTTTTGACCTCGTGGCCGAGAAGCTGATCCGTCTCCGACACATTTCTCTTGGACTTAAAAACGGAGGCCAAAAATGTAATGAAATACTTTCCATCCTTCTTCCCTACGCTGAAAAAACTCCGCATACTGTGTAGGTACCCACGCAGCACCTTCTTCGTGACCCCCAGCAGCTCCGTATACTTCTTGTAGAAATTTTCCGTCCTGATCTGGAAGCTCTTTGCATTCTCATGCGTAACCTTCATTAGATGCAGCACAAAAATTTTCTCCTTGGCACGGAGCTTATTGAACTTGTCCGTATCAAATACAGATCTAGAAACATTAATATATCCCTCTTCGTATGAGCCCTTATACGAAAAATCATTATCCAAAATCGTTATATTGTAGTCCCGATCCGCCCTCACGTATGTTATGACACCTTTTTGCTGCAGAGAGCGTAGTACATCATAAAAAGTCTGCTTGCACATATCACATGCCTGGCACACGTCACGATAATAGATTCCCCGTATCCGGCCATAGTCATCCTGGTAATGGGCGACGTACAGAAGAAAATCAACTTCTTTGTTCGTAAGGTTACAAAGTCTGTCTAAAAGACTATATTTAATTTTCATTCTGTCACCTCTTTTCTACCCATGATTAATTTTAAAAATAATTCATAAAAAAAACATCAAAAAAGCCCGAATACATAAGGTATCCGGGCAAAATATATACAAAAATAATTTCAACCATCTTGACAGTTTCCGCTAGGTCTGCTATTATCTAGTCAGTAGCTTTATGCTAACAACTAAATCGGTTAAAAGATTCCGTATCGGCGCTTGATACCTGAGTTGCTCCGTTACCGTTTGGCGACAGTAACAGAGAACCGAATCCGAGATGCATCGTCCAGGTGCATCTCATTTTTTATTTAGTTAAAAATTCCGCATTGTGGATAAGCTTTCATGGAAATTATCAAACTACTTGTCATTATCCACAACAATCATTACTGCAATTCTACACGGATTAGAAATATTTGTCAATGCATTTTTTTCTCAAGCCTGCTATTAGGCGTTTTAAGACGTTTTTGTTGGTACACGCCCAATTATTCACTTTTTGATTTTGAAGCCATCTGAATGGATTCTGGAGGCTTTTAAAGGTGTTTTTTCAGTATGTCTCCCCCTCATTCCTGTTTTCATAGCACTTCCATCTTTATTCCCTGTATAATTTTGTATACTAGGTCTTTTAACCTGAGTTTCCTTCTGCAGCCTTCCAGAAGGTTGGCCAGGCTGTTTTAATTCGGGTTCAGGTGCAACCTGACCTATATTCGGCCGTTTTATTTTATCCTGGCTATGAGGCCGATCTGCAGGGATCTCATTTTCTTGAGATATATAATTTACTGTACTGCTCTTATCTACCTCAGCTGATCCAGGCTTCATCACTGGCCTTGGCTGAGAAATTTCATTATTCTTCGAATTACCCATCTCGGAACCGCCAAATTCCTGAGCTGCAGTAATCGTTTCATGCTTTTTTATATGTTCTGCCGTAGTTGGCCGCTCCAACGCTGCAGTATTAGTATCCCTCCTTGGTTGCTCTGTTTTCTCCTCCACACCAATTTCACTTGACGATATTGGCTCTGGCCGGCGTTTTTTTACTTGTTGTTGTGCCGCCCGCACTGCCGGCGCAGCATCTGCAGGATTTCTTTGTGGTATAGGTGTAGTTACTGGCCTGACCACTTCATCTTCTACATAATTTTCCTTTTTAAGCCCTTTTTCTTCCCTCCTCGATTTTGGCTCCGCCTGACCACTTTCCGGGGCTGTATGAGCCATCTGAGGCCTCTGTAAGCCCTTTTCTGCTTCTGTCAGGATGGGGCGACGATTCGATTTTCTTGACTTGTCGGTCGTACGAGGACGATACACAGGTTCTGCGCTATTCCATATATCATGCCAATTGTCGGTAACAGCCCTGGAAGCATAATAGGATTCCCCCCTAATTCCAGCATCTTCGATTAATTGTTGGTTCTGACCGCCGACCTGGTTGTTCTGCCGATTATGAGATCCCCCTGAACTTTCTAATCGCCTTTGTCGGTCTTGCCCGTCCCTCTGCCTATCGTACCGGTTATCTTGTTGGCTCTGGCCGCCCATGGGATCAGGCTGCCAACCTTGGTCCTCCATCTGCCTCCCTAATATTTCTTGAGTCGTATATTCTTTGTTGGCTTGAGGTTTTTTCCTCCGATATCTCATTGTATTTTGAGCTTGCATATATAATCTCTCGATCCCTGGATAAGGATTTCCGCTACGGGCTAAATCACGTTTCACGAGCCAAGGGTTTTGTACACCTCGCTGCGCATAATTGAAGGCTGAAAATATCTGTCCTCGGAACACATACAGTCCTAGGCTTGCTCCGATCTGCAGAATAAGCACAACAAACCACCCCATCTCACTCGCCAAATTATACAATAACCCGTCTATCATTATCATGACCCCCATCAAAAATGTAATGATTAACACTCCGATCTGAGTCTCAATAATTTTTCTGACCCATATTCCCAAGATTTCAAAATCATAGCCTGGTATCAAGGCCAAAAGTAATATCAGTGGGGCCATCATTGTAAAGAACACAGCAATTAACTGAAACACGATGTACATAATGGCGACCAACATATATACTACGCATTTTACAGACATGGTGATTAAAATAATTAGCCCCTGGCCGATCCTCGTGGCCGATCGCCCTTTTGCGAAGGGCCCACTGTCCCCCTCCATCATTTCCTCGACCCGATCCGCCCGATCCTTTTCAGAAGATGTCGAAAGAAAAAATTCTACATCCTCACTTGTGTAATCATATTCACCAAATTCCAGCGACTTCCATGGTTCATGTACAAGACTAACCCATAATATCCCAGCTGCCGAAGCAGAATAATTATTGATATTAGATTCGACATTAGTGCCACTTATGCCTGTTAATATCGAAACCGATACGCTCTTTGTCACTGATGTCGCATAGCTTAGTAATGTAGCCGAATCGCGTACTATCATCAATGATAACACCATGATAAATATTACTTTTCCTAACTGCCCCAAAAGGCCCGAAAAATCCCTCTTGGCATATTTTGTAATCGCAAGTACGATCGCTCCCATAAGCGCAACTTGCAGCAATGGTGTAAAAACACTATCATGTAATGCCAATTGTATACTATCGATTTGAGGTTGTAATAGTGCAGCCAAATCGAAGCTCAAGGCATGATAAAATATTGCCACTGTTAAAAATCCTAAACACGAGATCACGGAAAAAACTATATTAGCTAATGCATTTAATGCCTTTTCGGCAACTTCCGTGACCCCTAATTTTTCGACATCCAGCTGATAGTTATTACGGTACTCTGAGCCTACGTACTTTCCATCTCCCTCCAGATCATCCAATTCATCAGATATCATAATACCGCTCGAGGCATATGTTTTTGTGGGGATGCAAAATATACATATAACCAGGGCCATAAGAAATGCCACGGTAATTTTTTTCATGATCTCGCCCTTCTTTCTATTCGGCCTCGAACTTCCATGTACGTTTTTCGGTATTATATTTACATGTGATAGTTTTCTCGTTATCGGCCGCCACTTGGAAAATCATATTATATTCTTCTTCCTGAAAGGATCCCTCAATGCACAACAATTCCTCGATATCGCTCATCCCCTGCTCATTAAGCCATTTCTGCATTTCAGTTACTAATATTTTTTGTGCATATAATGGCAGCACTGCGTCGATCACGTTCTCAGTATTAGAAAAATAACACGACGTAGTGATATCATCCGGAGCCAGCGTAATTGCTTCTGGAAATATATTTTCTTCCGGGACAGTCTGTGCTATATCTGGATAAGTTTCAACTGTATAATCTACATTTTCGCTTTTCGATTCTGGCTTTGGTTCCACAGGTTCCACATAGTCTCCAGCTCCGTTCTTTGTAAAATCTTCCTGCGTATATTGGATAGGCTGATTATTATTTAGATCTTCTGCACCGAAAAGTCGTATATATATCAGAGCCAGAAAACCGATGCCAAATAGGAGTATTAATATCTTGTATACATTACCATATCTCATTTTACTTCCTCCGATTAATCAAAACACCAGAACTGTTTCGCTTCTCTCTGTATGAGCCCGATTTCAAATGATCGATAGAAATGCCGTTTATTTCCATTGTCATTCGGATCATTGACCAGAATTTTTCCGTTCTCATCAATGCCTCGCAAAACGATAAAGTGGCCTTTTTTTGTGAACGTACCGGTATCCATACTGGCAATTACCGGTTTTTCACTCTTTAATGCAGTTAATACGTTATTCATACTTTCTCCCAGACCCACGCAATTAACATCATATTGCCGGGCTGCCGCCGGGAATATCCCCCACCCTTGCCCGACCTCCGGGACATGAAATCGATTACCAGCCCAGGCAGCAAGTTCATCTGGAGTTACAGTATCGTCAGTTAGATAACTCAGCACCATGGCCAGACATGTGATTGAACAGCCAGAAGATGCTATGTTACCGTCTCCAAACTTGATTTTCCCCCATGGGGATTGATACTGATAATATAAGGGGATTTGCATCCCGATCTCTGGTAGCTCTCCAAAATCACCTACCGCGCCTTCGAATATCCCACCGGATCCAGTCCAGGCATCCAGGCCAAAGGCATCCGCCAAATAATTGCTCTCACTCAAGCTTATAATATCGTTTAATATATCCTCTGGGAAAGAATAGTAATTGCTCAAAACATCCTCAATCGATGCATATGGCTCTATGCTAACTTGAAATTCATCCGAATTTTTGCTGCCGATAGTCCGTACAATTACATTGATGTCTTTCGTGTTTGCCGGAATTTTAAAATAGCTTAGTATTTCTTCTGCTCCGTTCGCATAATCCGTATAATCGTATTTCCAGCCCCCAGTCTGCGTTTCCGGATCATAGTCATAATCATACACTTTTATCTCAACTTGAAGACAATTGAGTACTGTGTATACTGGATTTTGTTGTAATATATCCAGCTGCCCCTCCATCTGTGCAAAAAACATGTCAATGAGCATTATCCATTGCCAGTTTACATGCATCTGGCCTCCTATCATTTGATATTCTATTGCAGTATCTTCTTCTGCAGGCAATGCATTTCCAGATCCGCCAAATAATCCAGCAATACATAATCCCCCCAAAAGTGCAATCGCAACCAACGGAGCCAAAAGTTTAATCAGTATATTATTCTTTTTCTCACTCATAATTGCTCCTTTTGAAATATATCCTCCTCCGAGAAAGCAATCTCCAGGGAAAAAGCATCGTTATCATCTACATATCCGCCAGAATCTTCTACATATGGATCCTGCGTATACGGATCCTCAGTATCTGCTTCATAATCTATTTCTGGCAGATATACCTCTTCCTGCTCTTCATCATCGGCTTTTATCGTCTCTTCTTCCAGTTCCTCCTCTGCATAGTTATCCTCCTCATCTTCCTTCGGAGTTGTTGAAAATACGTCTATAATATCTTGGAAAACTGCATCAAATTGAAGTACGCCCACACGATTATACATATCCTTGAACAGGCACTGCCCGGAACGTAGATTCTGTATAATTGCCATATTTTCCGGTGTGACTTCCAGCCCAATATATTCCAGGAGCCGCTCTGCTTCCTCTTTGTTATTGCGGCAGCGAAAAACAAACTTATATGTAATTGAATTTTTAATGCCCTCTGTCGGTAGATCCGTCACGGAATGGCCATTATACATAATGATTGTAAATAGGGATCGTCCCATACGTGATATGAATTCTTCCATATTCCGCCCCTGTTTTGATTTAGAGACAAACCAGGATTCGTCAATCAAAATGCCTTTGGGAACCGGACGTTTCACAAGAGCAAACTTTTTGACGAAGGCTGATACCTGGCCAAAAATGATACCGGAAAGGATCTCCTCCCTGCTGTAATCCTCCTTTGAGGTTGTCGGATCTGGCATTTTAAGGTTCTGCAGCTGTATAATATTAAGCCGATTTTCTAATCTTATGGCTTCCTCGTTACCGTTCCCGATTAGTAAGCCGGCCATTCCATTCTCTCGCTGTGATCGGATCTTCCTGGCCAATTTTTGAGCGATTCCATGGAGTTCATCTTTTTCTGGTACTGCCTCCAGTACGGTCACTAATTTCAGCATACTATTTTTTCCGGGAAACTGATTAATCTTCTGCATTGATTCAATTAAGATCGTATTTTCGTCACTTTTAGGGTCAATTGCCAGTAGATCCGAGAGGACATTAAGAGCTAATTCATTCGCCTCGCTCATATTATCCGGATACATAATATATGGATCCAACTTTCCCCGATCTGCTTCATCTGGCCCCAATGTTACAATAGTAATTAATCCTCTGAGTGCAACCATTGCAGTTTCCCAATGGCTCCGCTCTCCCTTGGGATCTATGATTAAACCATATCCCCCATACAGTACCAATAGATATATCAGTAGGTTGGCATTAAACGATTTTCCAGTACCTAAATCTCCAAAAAGTGTAATGGCCGGTGATAAATTCGTGAGACATGCCAGTTCTGGTGCAAAAAATACCGGTTTTTCTTCGCCGCCGGTGGTACCAATAAAACCGCCTCTACGGTCCCCCAGTTCCCGTGTAACCCCTACAATAGAGCTTGCCAAAGTCATCGGGGTAAGCGGTAGCACAAAATCCTTCATCATATTTCTTACAGATGGTATGAATGACATATATAGCTTAAACTGATCCGTAAGAGGCCGTTCGACAACAAAGTTTATTTCATCGTATAATTCCCGTATGTAGCTGCATTTCCGCTCTAATTCTTCTGGATTTTCGTCTGCTACGCATATTGTTACCGATGTTTCCAATATGGGGGCTTTGTTGACTTTTAGCTCCTGTTCCATGTATCCTGCGTACTCCTCTGCCTCCAATAAGTCCTCCGGTACTTTGGCTTTTGCTTCTGTAATATGTTCAATTTGGCTATTAATTTCTCGATTTTTAAGATCCAGGCGGTGCAATGCTGATTTATGCGGAATCAATTTGAGTTGTATACATATTTCTGTCTGCAGATTTTGTTTCTGCAGCATGTAAATCCACTCATTTCCCGGAAACTCCGTAACATCTGGGATGTGAGCCAATGTTAAGAAAGTCTGATAGGAAGTCGTAAACCCGGTACTTATTTTAAGGCGCCGATCTTCACGGGAAATATTCCCATTAAACAAATTAACTACATCCCGATGATATGGACGTACAATTTTTTCTTTCTCAACATCGACTTCATCGTATCTTGGATTCCAACTCTCTTTTCTCAGATTCTTATAAAATAATTTTGCGGATTTTCCTGTCCCTCTATATGGTAATCTCCGGAATAGCCATTGAGTTTCCTCTGTCGTAGTTGCTTCCATGGCCATCTTAATTTCATTTTCATCCAACCATCTTTTTGCCATTTTTTGATAAGCTTTGATTTTACTTTGTAGGATATCTTTTGTATCCAGGTTCATCTGCACGTTTATGGCATTTATCGGATCCCGGAAAAAGTATTGCACCGCATCCCAAAGTTTTTCAACCGCCTCATATTCCGCTGCTTTATTTAGTTTTATGACTATGTAAGTGTTATAGTCATTTGTCAGTCCTGCCTTCTTAGTTTTTTCTTGTAGATATTCCTCTGTCAATTTGATTTGTTGTTGTGCTGTGTTATATAATATATCGTTCTCTTTGATTCGTTTTCTCAAATTATCAAAGTGCTCTTTCAGATCCTGCTCAACGGGAATTATTAATATCTGGGCCTCGCTCATTATACCCATAAATAATCTCGCCAGCTGCAAGAGCTTATTAACCTTCCCTTGCGTGCTGAGATAATCATAATTGAAACCATGTAATCTATATGCCGACCAGCAGCTGCCATCTGCATTAAAAATAAGATTATCTACAAAGTAATTAATTGGACACTGATACATAATCCCTCTCCTTTGCTATATTCTACCTTCACTACAATTCCATGTGAGCTTTATGGTAGCTTCTTTATCTGGCGTCGTCTGAAAAAACTCAACAGATTTTCCTTGTTCAACAAATAAAAATGTAATGACACCTAACATATACCGTAATGGATTCTTACCATCCAGTTTTTTTGTCATTAAAAATTTACTGATTGCAAATGGAAGCATAATGGATCGGATCATTACCGGGATATTTGAAACTCCCGGTAATAATCCAAAAATCACATTACATACGACCCATGTAGCTCCAAAATACAACAGCTCCCAGGGATCAATCGGTATAGGAAGAACTATATTTTGGATTGCGTATATCTTCTTTTCAATTTTCCAGATCTTATGATAACTGTATAATGTAATTTTTTCGCTTGGCTTTTCCATATCAACCACCTGTTACAATTCTACCGATCGTATCTCCAATATTTGCTATTGTCTCTGGCTGTTTACACAAGAAAGCTATAAGACCTCCTACTATAATTGTTATAATAATTGCAGATGTCGCGTGCTTTAAGACTCCCGCGATTGCTCCAAAAACCGTAATCGCAATCACAACCCAAAACGCCTGATCCAGAAACCATTTGACGCCTGATTCAGCGTAATTGCCACCACCACTCGCAAAACTCATCATTGTCATAGCAAAAACAAGCTGGATGGTTAAAACCATAAGTACACACCTTTTAAAATTGTCATTTCTCAATAATTTACACATTTCTCTTCCTCCTGATTTTAATAGTTAATGTTACTTATTTTGGAGTTCATATCTTTGATGTAATACCGATCGCCCTCCTTCACCATCGTAATGTTATACTCCTGATATATAATTTCTTCATTAACTGTATCCTGAATTTTCACTTTCAGAAGACAGATAATATCATTTCCCACTGGCATGTAGGATCGTATTGATTCTAATTTCTGGAATGTATACCGCTTCGATAAGCCAATGAATTTATTCTGATCGGCACCCGCCGCAAGTAAATAATTAATCATGCTTTGATCCTGTGAGTAATAGGCATCCAAAAAATTAGTGACTGCCGACTTTAATGGTTCACTGTCTATCTCATTTCCTAAAACAGATTCTTGTGAATTGTAATCAGTGTCTTGGCGTACATCCGTAACATAAACAGGTAATGCCTCTATAGCGTATCCGTTATCAGTAACTACTACGGGGACTTTTAGGGTACAACGCTCTTTGATCTCCGAGGTTTCCCCCGTAGCCGCATCCATTAAATCATATTGAACTTCGGCTGCCACAAATACATCGTATATGTTCTCCGCATATTTTTCTTTTCTGTAGGCATCTACATATGTAGCCGTTGCATTACTGCGGAATCCATAGACACCAGCGATATTCAAAACCCGCTTTGATACATATGGGCTTATTCGTTTCTTAAACTCCTCCTCTCCTGATTTCGTGTAGGTCAAATATTCTTTTACAAAGTCTTGAGCATACCTCATTAATTCCTCTTCATGATCCCCATTATTTTTTTGCTCTTCCTTAAATTCATTGATTATTCTTGAAATTTCCGATACTTTGTCAGGTTTGATGATCTGGACGACGCCTCGAAAGAAAATGAAAAACAGGATAAGCCAAAATATCGCTCGCAAAACTCTCATTCCCGTGTTTTTTTTCATCACATAGGAATCGTCTTTTTCTTTTTTGACCACCTTTTTTTCTTTTATTTTCAGTTTCTTTTGTTGCGGTTCTGCTATGGGATCACTTTCTGGTTGTGGCTTTTCTCCTTTTTTAGTAAGTTTCTTCTTACGCTCTATCTCTTTATCTTTCTTTTGTTTAAACAACATCATCCACACCCCATTCGATTGACTCATCAAAATCAAAGTCCAAATTTCCGACATCCTTATAGCGATCCAGACCATAATCCACCGCTGCAATTACCTGGTCGGGATCTTCGGGATCTTCCTGTGCATTAATTGGCGGCTGCTCATAGTATTTAGGAGCTTTCCCAGTCCGCTTTTGATCGATCAGCATAGTACCAATATCTGCATATACCTCATGCATCATCGAATCCTCGAATAGATATGCCTGGAATTCAATCAATTCATTACCGCGTAGAAAAAGGAAACGCCCTTTAACGTCCGGTAAATTGATTGCGGCTGTCGTATTTAATACAATCTCAGAAGCGGCCTTATCAGCAAATCTCCCACATATACGTACCGGTATATTATTTTTGATCTGACCTGTCAGTACATTCGCGTCTGGCCTCTGCACTCCCATAATCATATTGATGCCTGTTGAACGTGATAATCTGGCCAATGTAGATAACAGTCCCTTGATTTTTTCATATATTTCGCGCTCTTTCTTGGGAACCCCCGTTGTATCCATCATCTCTGCGATTTCGTCGCAAAACACCCCGATCCTACATAGGCGGCTATCAGTTTTTTCGTTATACTCTGCTATATTTTTCGCTCGGTATTGTCGAAAAAGTTGAAGACGCAATTGATTTTCCTTCACCAATTCTTCCAGGACTTTTACGGCCTGCTCCCTATCTGTAATTACCTCACCATAAGCCTCGTAGTCCAGACCAAATTCTACACCGCCTTTAAAATCCAGCATGATTACTTTTGCCTGTTTCAATATCATCTGCCATAACAGGACATGCAAAATTACGGATTTACCAGATCCTGTTTCTCCAGCAACCAGTACATGGGGCGTTTTGTTTAGGTCAAATGATACTTGGCCCATGACACATTCCCCTACCGCCATGCGGCTTTCACCTTCTGGAGCTCTCGAATCCTCCCATTCAACCAATGTCGGCAATTTGTAATCGCTGGAAAGGGATATGATTTCAACAATTTTCTTGCTGCCCTTATTATTAATCTGCAAAATCGTACAATCTAATGCCGTCTCCAGGCGTTCTTGATTCTTTCGCCATTCCCCTACACTAATTGAAGTTTTAAAAGTATAAATAGTCCTTTTATCCTCATCCTGGTACATATCCAGAAAATAGGGATATTTTCCATCCCTCCCTTTAAACTCGATTGCCTGAAATATCTTATAGAATTCCTTTGCTTTCCGATCTGTCGAACTACCGATAATTGCTAGATAAATCAATGGAAGGCATAGTATTACAATAAATACTATTTTTTGAAATACGCCCGGCATCTCCACTGATTTCAGGCAATCGAATACAGGATTTCGATAAACATAAGCTAAAACCGATATAGCCAGCATAACCAAAAGAAATACCACATTTTTTATTGAATTTAGTTTTTTGATGCCATAAAATATCATTTTGAATCCATGGCCGATCCCCATGACTATATTGGATAATGCTGCATCTATATCTTTATCTATCTGTGATTGTTTTGATGCCATTCTCCCTCTCCTCCTTAGACTGAGCCATAACTATAAGGCGTTTCTGTCCATAGCACGTTGATAATGTAATGATGGGGTATTCCGGATCCGGGAGCTCTCCAGGTACTATCCGAGAGAGCTGCACCATTTCATTTAGAAATGTACTGTATTCCACATCATTAAATCGATCTGCATATGGATAATCATTATTTTCAGATATAATTTGTACTGAAAATACTTTGCAATTGACTGCCTGTCCATCATATCTGATCTGCACATCCGGATGTTCATCGAACCACGACTTTTCCAGATATCGTTTTAATGTTGCGAACATCCCCCCATCTTTCATGTTATGACCATATATCACCGTATTTCGATTTTCGAATAATTTCTGACCATGCCGGATAAATAAGGTTCCATAGACACTCCTATTTCCATAGAAATCATGATCTAAATAGTTTTTTTTAGGATTGCTATGTACTATGGGATAATCAATTTTCGTATCACCTATTGTTATCCAGCCTATGTAATCCGCATTTATTTGCTTCATAGTATGAGTTAAGTTATCTTCTGGTTGAACATCACCAGTTTTTGCCTCAATCGAAACCAAATCTTCCAATTTTTTTTGGTCTTGTATTGTCTCGTAGCACAACGCTGCAGATGTATATGTATTCCAGGCCGTGACCAGGCCATAGCCAGAATACAAAAATCCCACTGCACAGCACATAAGAACAATCGCAAATATCTTATTTCTCATAGGCCCAACAAGTTAATCGCTTGCTGGATCAAATCTTTAAAAACGTTATACATAGCTACCCTCGTATCCGGATAGAGGATGCAGATTGCTCCGAGTGCTGACAGCAAAATATGTATAATTCCTAATATTGTTTTAATCAGGATTGTTATATTTTTTATTAATACCTCTGTCAGCCGCTTCTTCTCTATCCGGATAATTCCCTCCTCTTCCACATCATATTTTTTTCGCAACTTCTGCTGTTGCTGCTCGAACTCCTCTTTTTTTATAACCTTATTGGCAAGCCTATCATCAAATTTCACCATAATCCTGTGCCAAGGATACCCCCGCCTCTTTAGGCAGTTGGAGGAATTGGCGTTATTTCAGGCGCTCCTTTCTTGATAATGGGTTTCGGGCTTATGCATACACAAGCCCTGTGTTCTGTTTTAGCGGGTTATTGACAGTCAGTTTCCTAAAATATACGCATAGATATCGTTCTCAACATAGGCAAACGGATCTGGCGTGTACAATGCAAAATACGTATCTAACTTATATGGCCCCATGGCTCTCTTCACGTTTTGCTTTTCGTGATCCGGAATAAAAGAAAATATATATTTTACGTCTTCATAACATTTTTCCAGCATAATTTTCTCTACATACTCTATTTCATTTGCTTTTATGCCTCCAACAATAATTTTCAGATCCTGTTCTAAGAACGATATCTGCTCAAAATCCGGATCACGAATATTTCCATAGTCCTTAATTATGTAGTCATATCCTTGGCGATTTGCATATACGATCTGGCCGCTGCTATACAAATCTACATCCATGAAGGAAATACAGTGTTCCTTTTTCACAATATCTTCTTTTTCTAACTCCTGTAATTTTTTCAAATACTGCTGGCCCATTTCAACATAGGCCGCATCGTATTCTAACGCCTTGAGATTAAGTATCATCTGTAGAGCTTGTGTCGTCGTCCCAATCCGCGCTTGGCTTCCCGCGATTCCCACCGTCATTTTTTTTCTCCTCTTTCTTCTTTTTGGATAACCGATGCAGTATCAGGATAAGAGCAAATATTAAGATAACAAGCCCTATACTTATACTGATTACTGGATGGTTCCTAATAAAGTTGATAATCATATCCCCTAATCGCTTTAAAAACTCCCACCATCTGAGATTTTTCTCCTGATCTATCGGATCCACCGGTTCCTCTGTCTGTTCAATGGTACTGTCTTCATGTAGACTATAAATAGATCTGACTGCATACCCCCTTCTACTTTCAAACACTGTAACGCCCTCGTAATATGCCACCACATCAGCCACCAGCTTTGAGCCCTTCGCAGTGGCTTTTCGATACACAACCCCATTTTCCGTCCAGGGTTCCGTGTCCCATTCCACACTATCAATCCTGTAATATTCTGGATCAACGTGGATCAAATCAAGAAGTAAGTCCTCGTAACCGGCAAACGGGGCCTCTTCACGTTGCGGAATTAAGGTATTATTGATTGCATATGTATCCGCATCGGCAGCCTCTACAACTACTGGAAATTCAAAGTCGTTAATCCATCGGTAATTATCGTATTCATAATTAATCAGTGGGGCCTCCACTGTATTCTTCTGTCCAGATAGGTCATCCGTTGCTTCGATTTCACAAGTCCCTGGTACCCTGTCGATTTGTTCAACTGCATCATAGGTGATGGTATCCCCTGCACATTTCGTATGTTCTTCTATAACCGCTTCTATAACCTCATAGCTCTCCAGATCATATTCACGGTTTTCATAGATGTACTGAGCTTCTGGCAGATATATTTCATATTCTCGCGGATCTGCAATGAACGGAGATATAATAATCAATTCTTCCCCGGTTAAGCTCACTTTCTGGTTATCGTCGGCTACTACGGAATTCTCCGTAGTAGCCATGATCTCCTCTGCGGCATAAGCCGATCCGGAAAAAGTAATAACCAGCGCAATTAAGGCACATACATACCGCTTCATTTTTTCTTCCTCCTCCGGATAAATGCAATTCCAACGATACCCGCTAAAGATGCAGCACACAGTAACAGATATCTCCTGATTGGGGTATCATCACCGGTTTTTACGCCTGGGACATGTATACCTGGTATTCCGAACTCAGTATATCCGCGTCCACTTAATCCGGATCGGTATACCGCTGTAACTCGGCCTATCTTCTTTTCAGGCTTACCGTCTTCTGGATAGTTGTAAATTACCGTGGTGCCGGTTATGCTGCCATCCAACTGGATAACAAATTCATAGACCGTATCATTTAGTTTGTAACCGGCCGGGGCCTCTATTTCTTGGATATAATATCTACCAGCGGCCGGCGGGTTAATTGTGAAGCTGCCATCCTCTTCCGTTAGTTCAACTGTCGTCCATGTGTCATTCCATATTCGTACTTTGGCTCCGGATAAGCGTTCCCCTGATACTCCATCGATTTTTTCGATTTTGATATCTGGTACCGGTACATTTACTACACTTACCGTACTCTGATTCGTAATTCGGCCATCCCTGATCGTGAAACTATAGACTTCATCCGTCACAATATATCCCGGGGCTGCTTGCGTTTCTCGGTATGTGTATGTGCCATCTCGCGGCACATCAAACTTTGCATAGCCATCATATCCAGTCACGTACACAGAATATAAGTTACCATTCGGCTGATACACGGAAAATTCAACACCTTCTATCCCCTTTCCGGTCAATGCATCCACTTTTCGCAGGTACATCTGATTTACGTCTGGCCCCGATGTTGGTTTTTTAGGGTCTGACATCCTTACTTCTACTACTTCCGCTCCCTTGGGTACCGTAAACGGGACATCCGCTGATAATAAATAACCAGCTGGAGCCTGTACCTCATGCAGATAATATTGTCTGCCCGCAGTCAATTGCCCTGTAATCTCCATGGCGTCACCTGTGCTCTCAAAATCAGGAATAACAATATTCTTCTGTGCGTCAAGCACCTGGAGCACTGCCCCCTTTAGGTGATTCCCCGAGCTATTCATTTTAATGATGCGTACTTTGGTCATTTCATTTTTCATTTCAATTCTGTCGATGGTTCCATCCAGACTTACCGTAAATTCGACCGCAGATGCATAAGCATAGCCCTCCAGTGGTCTTTCCTCACACAATAGATAGGTTTCTCCAGCTACTAATTTAGCGGTAATTATATGGGGATCTTCTGCTGATATCCATTCTTCTATCACTGCTCCAGCCATGTTGCGGATGCTCATATAATTCCCCTGCAGCTCATTGTCACCAGTTATCGCCTTCTTCGACACAATTACCTGTGTAGGTTTATCGACCATAAGGACGATATCTTCGCGTCCATCTAAGCTTACCGTGAACATTACATCCTCTGCATAGGCGTATCCATCACGCGGACTTATTTCATGGAGCCAGTAGCTTTGACCGGCAATAAGCTGGCCGATAAGCTGCTTAAACTGATTGCCAGTAGTAAATATCAGCTCCTCTCCTGCCTTAAAATCTTCGGTTGTCCTGGCTGCAATTGCCGGCGACTTATCTGCATTAAGGATCTGCAGCTTGAACCCTGATAATTGGTGTTCTGCTTCCGAAGGGCTGGCTACCATGGCTTCTGTCAACTTTTCAACTAATAGATTAGTTGGCTTATCTTCCATAACAATTTCTATTGTTTTTGGGCTTTTGGGTACCGTGAATGGGATTTTTTTGCTGTATGCGTAGCCCGAAGGCGGTTCCACTTCTTCAAGTGTGTAACTTTCTCCAGCCCGCAGAATACCATTAAGCTGTTCTGGCTTTCCCGATGCCGTAAACTGATAAACAACTGCACCATTACTGTCGGATACCTGATATCGCCCTCCACTTAATGGTTCCTTTGTAACAGCATCAATTTTTAACAATGCCACGTCTGTTTTAGTATCTTGCATAATTACTACCTCTGGTATTCCATCCTCGTTGACCGCAAACTTTATTTCTTCCTCATAAGCATAGCCGGTGGGTGCCAGATCCTCACGCAATATGTACTCCTTCCCCGGCATAAGAATATCCGCTGGAATCAGAACTTCTTTATCTGCAGTTTTGTCGAACTCATAAATGAGCCCGCCTGTCGCGGCATCCAGAAGGCTATAGTGGCCACCAGAAATTTCTTCATCCGTTGTGATATCGCGCTTACTGAAATATACCTGTACCGGGCGATCCTCCATGTCCACATTGTCAACCGATCCTGATTCGTTTAAGCTAAATCGGTAGATACCGCTTTGCCATTCTTCGCCATCACTATACCTGGTTGTCTCCATCAACCGGTAATTTGCTCCTGCCGTCAGAATATTACGTTTCGTCTCATCATTACGATGATTTTCAAACACAGCACTTTGCAGATCCGGTGTAATCTCACCCGTGTAGGTTTCCGTAATTAATTCATAATCATAGGCAGCTTCCTGGTTAATCTCGTACCGGGTTCCATACGGGAGGCTTTCAAATGTCACCGCTTCCTCTCCAGCCAGAGTAATCATACCTTCGCCTTTAATTCTCCCATTCCGGGAGCCGGTGAAATTCTGATACCCTCTCAGAATATTTCCTGAACTATCAAAGAACTTTATTTTATATTTGAAAATATCTTCTATCTCCTTTCCAGTTCCTGACAGATGGTTTCGAATCGTTAAGCTGCCTGCAGGTGCAATGGGATTCCCTAATTCAAATTCCGGGATATCCCCAACTTGGAAGGCTGTTTTGGCCCATCCTTTGGTTTCCACTACAGCTGCCACCAGTTCCACCGTCCCGATCTTATGAGGCTCTACGTCCTGTATCTGCCATGTTACGATTCCATTCTGTTCTCTCGATGATCCCGAAGATCTCATGTAATCCAAGCTTTCTTGTAATATTGCTCTAATCGTTATGTCTGCCGGCTGATTTGACGGGTTTTCGTAGGTTATGGTATATTTCATTACGTCACCCTTTTTAACCGCCGCATATCCCTTTCCTACGTTTCCAGTTACTTGAGCAACAATCGCTTCTTCCACTACAGGATTTTCGATTGTATACTCCAATTGATTCGGATTAACAATCCAGGCCGCCAGTGTGCTTCCCTCCTGGTCTGTAAGCTCCTGCATCGTCTCCAAATATGTCCTTAACGGTTGTGTATAACCACCCTCCTCATCAAAATAAATTCGTTTTGTCTCTTTACTGCTCTTTTCTACATGACCATCGGAGTACCTGGTATACTCTGTAATTTCATACAAATGCCCCTCCAGGATCCCATCAGCCTCTGTCAGTTTTAGATCTGTGCTGCCTATAAATGCCGGCAATTCGCTTCCATCATCCAAATCTTTAAAGACTGTAAAAACCTTATTCGCCACTCGGCCAGTAACCGTCATAGATTCAATAGTTCCATGATCGTCGGCAAATTTAATTACGCTGAAATCATTTGCAATATTTCGAAGGCCAGTTCCGAAGGTATTAACGGTAAAGATCACCGGATCCGCCAGATGCATCCCTGCAGGGGCTTCCAATTCCTCCATGATATATACATGGTTTGCTGATAACTTTCTCTTTACGGTAAAACCATCAGCTCCAGATATGATCTCCTCAATGGCTTCTCCATCTTTCACATACTGACCATCTACAACTATTGCGTTATATATCGCAATCCTGGCTCCTTTTACAGCCATTCCGGTGTTAAAATTAGTCTTTTTAAACCTAATCTCCGTCGGCCGATCCACTACTTCATGCGTGTAAGTGACTACCTGACTATTGACATTTCCATCAAACTGAAAGTATTTCACTCCACCATCAACCTGATACAAGTCTGGAGGCGATATTTCTTCGATTTTATACGTATATGGCGATATTGTTCCGTCGGTCTGAACTACCCCAACCGGTAGCCCCGGCAATTCCGCTTGACCGGATTGGCCTGTAGTTATATACCACATTTCCCCAGTATCTTTATTTGTTACTTTGAATCGGGCATTTGCAAGCATTTCCCCAGTATCTTCCGCCGTCTTTTTAATTTCCAACCGGCCTTGTGTCGGTTTGTTTACAATCCGATACACCGGTACCGTTTCAGCCCCCACCTCAATTTTTACTGGATCCGCCATTGCCATATAGGGTGGAATCTCTAATTCCGCAATGTAATATGTCCCATATGGAATCTCGCTGATTTTATGGGGCCTTAGATCACCAACCTCAAAACCTGTCGGGATGTCCCCTGCAAACTTGTCTTGCTCTGTATATCGCCCATCCGATCCGGAAATCCAGCTTTCAACAAGAAGTGTGTCAGTCTCAGCAAAATTCCCGTTTTCATCGGCTCGATACAGGGCCAGTTTGACACCTTCTACAGCGTAATCCTCTACGCCATCCGTAATCACCTTGAGTACCTGTATATACTTATCTATATTTTCCAGGCTGAACCGTTGTACGGCACCGGTTTCTGTGATCGTAATTGCCTTCGGTTTTGCAGCTTCATACCCTTCCGGAACCTGCGTTTCTACGAGAACATAATTTCCAACTTTCATACCATCCCGTACATCAGTAAAAGGTAGATAATCAATCCTGTGCATCCCCTCCAGAGTGTCATAGCTCTTCATCATGTCTGCCAGTTCCCGGTAGTTAAATTGGTATTCAAAGTTTAATGGGAGTTGGCCGGAATCGTCAGTGGCTCCATTTGTCACATTCCGGTAAATCGTAATCCGGATCGTCTTGCCCTCATCGGTTTGCCACAATTGAACTGCACTGTCTGTCAGCCCGGTCTGTTTATCTGAAATCCTATTTGCGGATCTCTCACCTCTTTTCGTTTGCCAGGTTATATATACAAGCTGATCCCCCTTTTCTTGATATTTTTCTTCAAAGCTTGCGATAAAAGAGGTATTGCCTCTGAACCCTAAAAAGTTTTTTATGCGATCTACAAAATTAGTGCTTGTCTCATAATTTTCGGTATAATCCGATAAATCATCAGTCATCCACTCTTCGATCAGCTGGGCCTCGTCATATTGCGGCTGGCCATCTACAATCAATATATTCCCATTTCCATCCGTCTTGGCCCTATAAAGTGCCAGTCCTGCAGCGTGGTCATTTAATAGCTGACTCATATTTCCATTCGAGTCCCTATAATATTTATATATCTCAAGCTTCACATGGTCGTTTTTTAGATTGTAGGTTTGGACTTCTCCAGATGCCTTCACCTCTACTTCCATCGAACAACGCACAAAACCACTCGGGGCCTCTTTTTCTTCTAAAATATAGTCGCCGGCGGGAATCCCTTCAAAATACTTGGGAGTTCCGTCCGTTATCCAGTCTGCAACCACTGTTACTGGGGTATTATCAACGGTATTTTCCACCACCCACTCAGCCGGCCGCGCCTCCACTTTTTCAAGGTAGTAGCCCTTCGGATGAGTTGCCGTATCGGTCGTATATACCCGCCGCGCCTTATACATGGTCAGATGTGATCCCGCTATCTGCCCGTAGCTATAGCTTCCCTTTGGCTCTGTAGTACTTAATCCAGTTTGATAATCGCTGATAACATCGATTCGGTATTGATCGGTAGCATCCGTCTTCACTATTTCTACTTTTATTTTCCCATCCTGCAGCTCTGCCGCTTGTATGCCCGTAGTTTCCGTTACTGTCACAGCCACGGGAAGGCTCTGCACATAACCGGCCGATGCCTCTAACTCCTCCAGAATATAGGTTCCAGGAATTACACGCTTCAACATATCTACCTGTCCCACTGTCATTTCTGCCCCAAATGGATCATTTGGGTATTTCTCTCCTGTAATCCATGTATTTTCCATGATCCAGGCTTCGCCCTGGCGGTGATATAGCTTTTGGTCATCTGCAGGATCCTCTTCTTCCCCAATCTCTCGTAATTCCTGTTCGTTATTAATCCGGTAAGCATTTCGATTGAACGCGGGAAGAAGATCATAGTAACGATATCTTACATAGTCATTGTCAATGTCATAGACTGGCTCTCCCTTCGTGTATTCTTGGTCGGATCTCTGGTAATATTCCGGAAGCCCATGCTCATCTATGGTCGGGTTTACGGACTTTTTAAGCCCTGCTCCATCATAGGTACCAATCGTATATTCATTTTCTGTATCGGCATCTATGGACGCGATCCGGTAAGTTTTAATTTTTTCTTGCGCAATTATTTCGCCATTTCTTTTCGAAACATTTACAGGCCATACCATAATTTTCTTGTATGGTTTCCCGTCTGCACTTATAGCATCTTCCGTTATGTAGGCCATGCCGGTTGTCGGATGCACCATAGCATCCCGGTTGCCATCTGAAACATGATAGAGGCTTGTTCCCGCCGGCAGCGTAAAGCGTTTATCCACGGAAGAATACTGTACCTGCTCCAGATCCCCTCCCGTAAGTTCGAAAATCGGCCGGCCATTTTTCAATACATAAATTGATTCCTGATTTTTTACTTGTATACGGTTCCCATATCTGTCAAATCCCCAAATACGGCCATCTGCTCCCGTCTCTGTTACCGTCAAACCTCCCAGCGAATAATACAAAATATCCGAATCCTTCCGGTCAATCGTCTGGTACGTCCAGGTTCCCGGCCCCGTTGATCCAGAAACACTCCCGGCTACATCATCCAAGTTGACAAATTCTACTCGGTTCCCGGCATAGCCTTCCAGAACCTTAATGCTCTGCACATTATTATTACGATCCCGGACTACCTCTACTCCATCATAGCCGTAATCGCCGCTGTCCCCGTTGGCCGTCACTTCGATGGCATCATACAGGGTTACTCTGGCCCCGGCCACGTATCGGTTAATATCATCGGCAGTATCTAACGGCCGCGTTACCAACCCATAACCAGCAAAAATACCATCAATGTATACTGGCTCCACTGGCTCTCCAGACGCTTTCCGACTTTCTAAATATTCCAGCGTCCCCTTATACCATGCATACCCGAGGTACATACCATTTTTATAGGCATACTCCAGATTTTCTTTTCCGTATTTTGCCCCCAGCTCCGCCTCGGTTCCCTCGACCCGCGTATTTGTTTTGTAAGTGACAGTCTGATCCTTGACCTTGATCTTCGAGATCTCCAGACGGATCGGGGTATTACCCACATAGATTCTGGCCGTGTCTTCAATTCCCTGCGGCCCCTCACCCGTCTCGTCCTCGTAAATGGATGCTGCCACCCGGTTGTCTCTGTCGCCGTTTAAATAATAAGAAATCTTGTCCGAATAGATCTCAATAGCCACCGGTTTCGTTCGGACGTAGCCAGCTGGCGGCCGTACTTCACATAAGACATAAGTTCCTGCCCCTAAAGGCTGCGGAGTTACCAGATATCCGGTATTCTGATCTTGGATGGCCGTCTGTGTTAGATCTTCTTCTTTTGCTTGTATACCGTCCCGAGTCGTCGTGAACGCCTCAAACAGCCCTGTCCGCCGGCCCGATTGATCGGTTAGTATAATTTGTTCCGCCTCGCTGCAAATCGGTGTACCGGCTGGCACATATCCCGTCCATAATCCACCGATATCCGGAAGAGCCCTGGCGGCCGGCGTGATCTGTGTAGCCCCCATGGCCTCTAAAAACTCTTTTGAACCCTTTATTAATGTTTCCTGCTCATAAAACTTTATCAGACCATCCGTGTCTTGGCCGTCTTCCCGCTCCGCTGCATAAAGAGCAAAAAAGGCACCATCGTGAAGAATATTCTCGCCTGTCTCTGCATCGAGCTTTTCAATGCGGAGTTTGCTTGTATAATAGGTGTTCCGATACTTGCGATATGCATATCCTTTATAGCTGGAAGAACCATCCGGTTTCTGCGCCATATCAACCAGTTCATCTACTGGCTCTGTTACAGTCCAGGGAACCAACATAGGAGCATATTTTCCGTCATACGCAATCTGCATCCCCTCCATGACTGTAATGTTATCTTGATACTCCTCTCCCTTCTCTGTTGGGTAAGAAACGTTATTATAAACTTGTTTGTCCTCTGAAATAGAGCCATAGTGATAGATCCGTTCCACCGCATCGGCTTCATATTGTTCACCGTTGGCTGTTGTCTTCCCGGTGTTCCCGTCGTCAGCAAAATAGTAGCTGTCCGGATTGCCGCCCTGCTCTTCCGAATCGACGATGGTATTATAGTAGTCTTTCGTCGGATCCATGGGAGACTGGGTGATTTGAAAATGCGCCGCCCCGGTGGGATCGCCAGCGGCAGTTCCGTCCAGCTTATCCAGATCCAGGCCGTACTTGTAGATCTCATAATCGCCATAATAGCCATGGGCTTTTATTATATAGTTATTTTCGTTTCCCACCTCTGGCCACTCTTCATTGAATCGTATGTAGTACTTTGCTGTTAATTTTGCGACCGGCTCACTCTCTTTATATTTGTAATGGTTACTTAACTGCTCCGGAGTTGTATCGACCCCAGCCTTTCCACCTTCATACACAGCTGGAAGTTCAATTTCTTTTGGTTCATCGATTTTATAATGTTTATTGTAGAAATCGTCCAGATCCTTCTCGGCTGGCTGCTGTTCGACAGTTACATAAGATCCGTAGGGAAGATATTCAGATACACCATAACAGTATTCAGCTGCCGCATCTTCCTGATCTGCACTTAGGGTTGTTTTGTCGCCATCTTTACCACCATCCGCCTCTCCATCCCACTCGATTGAATAAATTTCATCCAAATCGTATGTAAAGAATGGCTTCAAGTAGTTTTCTGCTTTCATAATGGCCTGAAAGAGAGCTATATCATATATTTCGTCCTGGTAGCTTTCACTGCCCGTTGCTCCCTCCGTTTCCCCGGCATTGTTTTCTTTCACAAGTTTTTTTACTTCGTCATCCAGATACCAGGAAATTGCAAATTGCCTCACATGGTCAGATCGTGTTGCATTTTCCTTCGCGGCATCTGAGGTGTTAATCTCATTCCGAATCTCAGCGTTATTATGCCCGGCTGGATATGCGTTTTCAGCCCCATCTTTACCAAATAGTAAAGATTTTATGATAGCAAATGGTTTAAATGATGTGCTTCTATCATTCACTTTGTCCCATTTATCTTGATTGGCGACATTAATTGCATGAAAGAATTTGCTGTAGTTGTAACGTGCAATCGTTCTTTCGTCTCCGCCTGGCTCCTGTACAGTTTGCATGGTAGTTTCCAACACTGACGTATAACCATTATTCTGATTATCATTTATTTTGCCCGACGTATAACTGTATAACTCAGTATTTGCGATAGCTGCATCGTTTGATCGCCTTACCAACGGATCCGTCAGGTGTGGTACCTTCGAATATATTTTTTGTACTTTTTCCGGATAAGCCGCGCGATACGCTGCAATATCTATGATATTTCCATTTCGATCCTGCCAGTCAATTTTTCCTTCCTCATCTCTGTATAAATGCTCCAAATTAGATTTTAAATAGATTTTAAAGCGGAAGTTTGGCCGGTAAGCTGCATTATCTTCTGTGCCGCCTCCATTCTGGGTAAAACCATCCTCATGGCCAGAACCCGCAAAAGTATTATCTTCATATTTTCCGTCCTCATTTATGGAGATATCCTTTACGATTTTTACTTTCTGCTGGATCGGACGTTGCAATACACCTACTTTATCTACTCTCGTATTTCCATCCTGCCATGGCTGATCCGCTGCTGGCCGCGTAAGTGTTATATACATGACATAGGAATCATCATTCTGACTTAGAGGAAGATAAGTAAAATAACTCTGTTTTACATACGCCTGTTTCACAGAATAGGCTCCGCTTCCATCATCAGAGACTTTAAATTTAATCTTCTCCGCATTATCAAAGGCTTCCATCGGAAGCGTAATGGTATAAGTTTTCTGTGCTGCGTCATATAGCGAGGTAAGCTCTATTGTCCTTTCGACCTCTTTAAAACCATCTTGCTGCACATATTCCACTTTTGTCTCTTCTGTATATTTTAATTCCCCAGCATCATCGATTTGCTGCTCACCAGCTGCATACACCCAATATGAAGGCGTCTGTGCTGTTACCAGAGTATACATTTCCGGAAGCTGTTCAGGATACGTTACATTGAGGCCGCTAACCTCCTGATCCTTCAATGTAGCCCGTTCCAGAAAGCCATTTTTCATTTGGAAGGATATAACTGCAGGATTTGAAGCCACATCATCATATCTGGCATAAACAAAATATCCATTACCGCTGTCTTTCTTCATATACAGCCGGTCTTTGTCTGGTACATAAATGCTATTATCACGGCTATCACCATACAGCTGCCATTCGTATTGCATAACTGCGTACAGGCTGCCGCCTGATTGCTCCATATCCGTGATCCGCAGAGCATTAAAATACTGTAAGTCATAATTCAATATGGCCGTTGTAATTGCCGTGATTCTCTCTGTATCTGTTGTTCCTGATAATTTCACTCTTATCCATGGCGCATCTGTTCCTGGCTCTTTATATCCCAGATTTTCAAGTTCTGTATTGTATAAACTCTGGAAAGCGGCTGCAGATCCCCCGGAGTGAAGATCGGTTACAGTTGGCGTCCCCAGCGTGTGATAATTTAGCGGTTTGGCCCCAATCGTTTTATCTGTCTTGGCCGATACCGCATTTACTGTGTAGGTCCGCCCGCTGGCAAATGAAACAGTATCTCCAATATCTGCCGATACCTTCTGACCGTCGCGGAAAACAAATGCTCCTGTAGTTGCAATAACTGGTTTTTTAATTATGCTATACACAGGTACCGTTATTTTTTCTGGAACCTTTTCGATTGTAGATATCGAAAAGGCCGCCCCGGCCGGAAAGTCATTTCCTTGCAAAGTAATATCGTGTTCTACATTCTGTGCTGTTATATCAAAATAGTTGCCATTATTCGTCAAATCAAGGGTGATTGGCCCTATTGTTACATCGGCTGCCTTAAATTCTCCCTCAAAGTTATTCTGACCATTTGTAATGAGATTTGTTTTCCCATTGACAGAAAGCTCGTATCCCTCGGATCTGGCAAGTTCTTTTATATAATAGGTTGTTCCTCCCTCTTCAACGATCAGTGGACGTCCAATCCAGCAGTTCCCATTTTCTTCCTCATTATTAGATATCGGATAGGTGGCATATGTACCCATTACTCCATCAATACCGGCCTGATTAGAGGAGTGTTTCTGGTACGCTGATCCGTCTCCAGCAACAGAGTCAATTAGTTGGATCACTCTACCATCGGAATCATGGCCGATATAATTTTCGATATCATTGACCGCATCAGCGGCAGCCTGATCCCTGTACAGATTATCGGGGCCATGGACATCACCTGGGCGTTTTTCGATCATTCCGGAATTATAGTTCCAGGTCATTCCCGGAGCTTCTGTGTAAGCCATGAAAGAAGCATCACCGTTCCGATCTGTTGTTGCTACAGCAACCAGGTCGTCCTTCTGATACACAGTCCCAGTATGTCCATCCGGATGATTAATGTTCTGGAGTGCAAATAGCCCATATACAGCCCCCTCTAAGGTTCCATCCCCCACAGCATCTCCATACGCATCATAATTATCATTTTCTCCATCTTTTAAGTACAGATCTCGTTTATTGATATGTATTTCTCCCTCAGTTCGATGGTCGTATACCACAAATGTATGGTCTACAATGCTTCCATCTTTTGGTGATATAGTAGGGACTTCGGAAGGCTTAAAATTTCCATCGAGACTATCATTACCATCATCATCTGCAGATGCATACAACGAAACTGTATTTTTTTCAATCAGCTTTTTCGGGGCTTCAAACAAGTCTTTTAGCTGGCTCAATAATCTATTTTTTCTCTTCGCATTAGAGGCGGTAGCATTGGATGGAGTTGCCTCTTCGCTGTCCTCCTGCTCGATATCCTCTATTTCTTCCACTTTATAATCAGCCGTGGAAGCCGATGCATGAGCTGGCGCTGCAACATTGGTATTCCCATCTGCTACATAATTTGTCCGCTCTCCTCCCAGATCCGCTTGAGGTAAAATGGGCTGCAGCATCTTCATACGCATCTGAGTACTTTCTTTTAATGACGTAGGTGTATTATTAGAATCTTTATACTCAGAAGAAGTAACTGTTTTTATTTCTATTGGTATATCATCTTTATGCACCCCATGAATGGTATAGCCTGGACGCGGGTTTAATTCCGCTGCTGAATAATCATACCTCAGTGAAATAAACTGCTTATAATACTCATTTCGATCTGCCTCCAAATCTTCTTGTGCAGTCCCAGGATCAATAGAATGAAAAAAACCTCCTTTGGCTGCTAATTCTTCACATTTATTTACTTCGGCTTCCCATGCCTCCTGTGCAGCTGCTTCGATCTCAGCATCCACTTCCGGATCTCCACTTTCCTCTATATCCGGATCCGGATGGCCGCCACAATACCCTTTCGTGTAGGTATATGATTTCACATCCGTATGCGCTACTTTATTTGTTGCATTTTCTTCGTTGTCCCCCAGCATCAGCAAACCATCTGAATTGGTCACATTGATATCCCAGGTACAGGGATCATTCGCAATATCGCCATCCGGGTTTCCATCGCCATAGTCCCAACCGTCCCACTGGAGGAATTGGCTCCCTTTCGCGTTCGCCCAATTGTCTGCAGATTCCAGATCTGTGCTGTCTAACTGGCTGGCATCGAAGGCTTCTAAAATGTCCCATTTAGAGCCGGTAAGAGGCTGGCCTGTCTCGGAATCATATTTTCGGAGTTGTACATTATAATGGGTTTCCCACGTTTCGGTATGCTCGTATCGGTCAACCGACACCTTCCAGTCACCTTCTCCCCCGGTACCGGTTAAGATTCCACCCACCAAAATTTCGAGTGGTTCTGATACCGCCGAGAAGTAGGTCTGTGTATTCCCCCATGTAGGCAAAGTTCCTTTTCCCTTGCTACAGCCCCGGAAACCTGCCAATCCACCTATCCCAAATCCGCAGTTATAAAAGTGATCTTCTTCACTGTTCTCCTGAAAACGAAGTACTGCAATGGCATTACCATTAGAGTTACTATCTGCTGACTTAAAATCGATATAACTGCCATTATTGTCATATTCCCAACCGGCCGCCAGATTATCCGCTACCAGACGGCGATATACCTCTTTTGAGTACTCATCAAGGGAAGAGTAATCAAACGTCATGTGATACATTCCGTCTTCACCCATGATCGGCTCAGACAGCGGTAATGAAGTACCTATATCGCTGTAATCAAATGTAGACAGGAATTTCGCAGCTCTCCAGCAATTAAAAAAGTATTTTTGCGCCGGCCCGCCGTCACGAAACGCGTCATAAATAGCGGTACTTCCCCATGCATCAGGATTCAATCTTTCCGGATATCCAACTCTCACCATATCACGAACATAATCCCAGTCATCTTCTGGACTTACGCCGTGAAAAACACCGCTGTCGGCGTATATATCGTTGGCCCATATGGAAAGCCACAACAAATAATAATACATGGAAGAGCTATCAGAATCCTTTAAATCAGATGCACTTGGCGTTTCATATGCTGCACTTAACATAGATATCATCAATAAAATGAATTTCTTTTCTTCCATGTCAACCGGAGCATTTGTAATGAATTCCGGATAGTCTCTTAAATCTGAGGTTGGAAAATACATTTGTTTAAAAACCATTTGGCTACCGATCGGTGCGAACCAGCCCGTATTATGACTATCAGCACAGGAATAATAGCGGTGATTAAACTTCGAAAAATCTATTTCAATATCTTTTCCATTATGGTTAATTGTCACCGTTTTGGCTGCTTCGTCTTGAAACCAGAACTTAGTCGTATACCCTCCCATAATAGCTGTTTGCTGTTGGGATAAACCTGTCGGAGTTAAAGGAATCCTCTTCGCTTGTTCCTCTGCATCTGCAGACCATGTCCAATCCTTAATGGCTCTGTCTGCATCAGTCAAAGCATCCATAGAATAATAACTATATATAGCATAGGCCGGCGTGGCCAGAGACGATGCAATCATAATTCCGGATAGTAACAGTGCTGTAATCCTCTTTAGCTTCACTTTTATCATTTTCACCACTCCTTTATTAGTACCTAATGCTTAATATTCTGGTAGACATATTTCGATTTTCCAAATACTTCGGCTACCAATATGCAAGCAAACTGTTCCATAGCATCACACAAATATGTAATTTCTATTTTTTCACTTTTTCTCCATTTCAGAACAAAGTGCCTTCGGCACTCTCAACTCCCCTGCCCCTCACTCATGAGGGGTTTTGGGGTTTTCCTTTGTCACTTTTTGTTGTAAAATATTCTTATGTATAAAAAGAACATTCTTCAA
>NZ_JACOPC010000026.1:0-55206 GCF_014288035.1 Hungatella sp. L36
ACAAAAAACTACATAATCAACGTCGTGGCGAATCACTACATTCGCTCTTTTGTTATGTGATTTTTTATTTCAAGTCCATTATACACTATCTTGGCCGATTTGCGAAGTTTCCTAGAAAGTAAAAAAGACCTCTCACTCTATTTGCCGTTGAGTGAGAGGTCTAACAACCCTATTTACTCAAAAAAGTTTTTCAGCTTTTTGAGTATCCTGTTTTTCCGCTTGTGGACGGCCTGTTGGGAAACACCCAGGCACTTTGCCACGTCGCTCTCTGTTTTCTCGTCAAAGAACAGGGCGGAGATAAAATCCCGTTCTTCTTTGGTAAGCTGCATAAGCGCGGTATGTAGCTTGTCCACCGCAAGTTTTCGGATCACTACATCCTCCACGCTCTCCGCAGCAGCGGCAAACTGGCGGGCGTTTTCTTCCATGAGCCTGTCCAGGGAATCCTCCCGGCTGGGGAGAACCTGTTTGATTTCGCCGTTGCTGCCGTAAACCGGGCGCTCGCTTTTCAGATCCGCCTCAAAGTAGCGCATTTTCCGGTCGCCCCGCATATAAGCGGTATATACTTCGTCCGTAACCTCGACAAATTGGCCGCGAACCCATATTTTCTTTTTACCAGCGTCCACGCTGTGTACCTCCGTTTCGTCTGAATTTCGGGAAGAAATCCAGACGGACGGCGGCCCCCTGCAATGGGGCTGGCTTGTCCTAACGGGAAATAACAGAAATCTGCATTTCCCGACATAGAAAAAGCGCGCACACCTTATGGCGCACGCGCTTGGCTGTTGTCTTTTGCCGGATGATGGGTAAGGCCCAGGGAAAAAGAAAAAGCCTGTCGAACAAAAAAATACCGCAATCCCCTTGAGGAATGCGGTATGTACGGAAAATATTTTTTGTTCGTCAGATGGCAGGCAACCGCCAGGTTCCTTTCTTTTTGGCTCCATGCTATCCCCTTATGGGGACAAGCTGACAGAGATCACCACCTTTCCCCAAACTAAAATGTTAATAGGGGTAGTATAATAGGTGAAATGCAAATAAAATGAGCAAGAAACGCAAATGGAACACAATTCGGTCGCAAGTTCAGACAATATGCGGCGGGAAAATCTCATAAAAAATCGACGTTTGCAAGGTTTTGGCGAGCCGGCGTGAAAACAGACAGGAAAAAGCAGCAGCCTAAATCGTTAGACTACTGCCTTATACTTAAGAATTAATCTCAAAGCGATACCCTACATCCCGAATACAGGAAATCACAAACGGCGGTTTGGGATATACGGCATATAATTTCTGCCGCATACTGCGGACATGGCTGCCCACCGCGATATTTTCATTGCCAAAGGGTTCTTCCTTCCAGACTTTTTCATACATCTGTCCGTAGGTAAGTACCCGCCCTTTATTGGTCACTAATAGGCAGAGCAGGGCGAACTCCTTGGTATTCAGCTCAATTTCCTGCTGGCCGTGATAGATTTTTCGGCGGTCTGGGTAGATTTGCAGACCGGGAAGGGACAGGATCGGCTCCGGGTCAATCTCCCACATTTTCAAATCCGGGTGGAACTGTAAAAAGGTAAGAAAATCCTCAAATGTCCTTTTGTCTTTATCCTCCAGCTCCATAATCACGACTCGTCCGATGGTATCACCTCCCGGCTGCTTGGCCAGGCGGCTTCTCTCAATTTCTTATAGCTCGTTTCACTGATGACGTGTTCCAGTTTGCAAGCGTCCTGTGCTGCAATATCCTGGGGTACACCAGCCTCGATGAGCTGCCTGGTGAAAAACTGGTGCTTTTCGTAAATCTGTTTTGCGGCCTTTTGACCATTATGTGTTAAGGAAAGCGTACCATCAGCCTCTTTTAGAAGGTAGCCCATTTTTGATAATTCCTTAACTGCCCGGCTTACAGAAGGCTTTGTAACACCCAAATACACAGCTATATCAACGCCACGAACACTACCATGCTTTTGATGAAGGATAAGTACAGCTTCAAGATAATCCTCCATAGATGATGTCAAGGCCAATGGCGCACCTCCTTTCCAAATTACTGCGCAAGTTTCCAGCCTATGGCCTCCTGTCTGGCCGATACAAAATCGGCATACAGGCCCTTTTGCTGAATCAGTTCTGCATGAGTACCGCGCTGGACAATATGAGCGTTGTCTAACACAAGGATTTGGTCAGCATTCCGAACGGTTTTCAAGCGATGCGCAATCATAATAATGGTCTTGTCGTGGGTCAATGCTTCGATAGCCCGCTGCAATTCATCCTCATTCTCGGGGTCAACGCTGCTTGTCGCCTCGTCTAAAATGATAATTGGTGCATTTTTCAGCATGGCGCGGGCGATAGAAATCCGCTGCTTCTCGCCGCCGGACAAAGTGCCGCCGCCCTCGCCAATCACGGTGTCATAGCCCTCCGGCAGAGCAGAAATAAAGTCATGGCAGCAAGCCTTCTTCGCTGCCTCAACCACTTGTTCATGGGAGGCGTCCGGACAGCCAAACTTGATATTGTTCTCAATCGTATCTGCAAAGAGGTACACGCTCTGGAACACCATCGAGATATTCTTCATCAGGCTGTCCAGCTTGAAATCCCGTATATCCGTACCGCCAATGGTAATCTTCCCGGCGTTCACATCCCAAAAACGGGCAATCAGGTTGCACATCGTTGTCTTACCTGCCCCGGAAGGACCGACAATGGCCGTAGTTGTTTTTTCGGGAATGGTGAAGCTGACCTGATCCAATATCTTGCGGTCTGCGTAGGAAAAATCCACCTTGTCAAACACAATCTCGCTGGACTTCGGCGTAATGTCAGCGCCTTTTTCGTCCATCACCGGCGTGTCATCAATGGAGTTTGCCGTATCCATCGAGGCTGCCAGCATTTGCAGCAGAGAGGCCATATTCCCGGCGTTCTCCAAATCGTTGAACACCATGAAAGAAGCAATCACCAAAATCAGGCCGTAGGCCAGCGGCAGGGAGCCGTCCAGCCAGAACCAGACTGAGGCCAAAAGCAGCATGACGCTGAACACCCGAACAACGGCCTGTTTGATAGCGTCATAGGGAACACTGGCCTTTGTCAGTTTCAAATTGTCCCGGCAGCTTGCCTTAATTGCACTGCCGATAGACTGTGTGCTGTCCCGTTCCAGCCCAAATGCTTTGACAATCCCCATGCCCTGAATATACTCCAACACGGACTCCACAAGGGACTCCTGTGTGTGCTGGCGTACCCCGCTGAGTGCGACAGATTTGCGAAGCGCCAGTTCCGCCGCCGCAAGGTAAATCAGGACACCGGCAGCGGCCACAAGACCGATCCGCCAGTCGAATATCAGCAGGACGATGACAAGGGCAACCGAGTTGAAAAATCCACCCAGCACCGACACCAGGACACGGGCCGCCGAGTTCTCTACATCGCCCAAAGTTGTTGTGACAATGGCGGTAATGTTCCCAATACTATTCTTGTTGAAGTAGCCCATCGGGATGTAGCGCAGCCGATCTCCGATGTGGATACGCTTTTCCGCCACCATGCAATAGCCGGTTTCCGTCTGCTCCATCGTGGAGAAATAGGTCGTAATGATACGCCCAATGAGGGAAACGGTCATAATTCCCAGCGAAATCCAGATAAACTTTCCGTCCCGGTTGTCAGATACCAGCGCGCCGATCACCACAAAAAGGGCGGCAAACTGCATAGCTGAAAACAGCCCGGACAGGAATGAAAATAACAGGGATTTTTTCAGCAGCCCCTTTTTGCTGCCTGCAAAAGCAAAGATTTTTTTCAATGTTCCATACATCTGACAACACCCCCTTACATCTGGTCTTTTGCGCCGATATGCGCCTGCCACATATCCCGGTAGAGAGGGCAGGTTTCCAGCAGATTCTCATGCGTACCCTGTGCGTGGATGGTTCCATCCTTCACCACAACGATGTTGTCCGCGCCAACAATGGTAGACAGCCGATGTGCAATCACAATCAGGGTCTTGCCAACAGTCAAAGCGGAAATGGCTTTCTGTACCAGCGCCTCGTTTTCAGGGTCGATGTAGGCTGTTGCCTCGTCTAAAATGACAACCGGCGCATTTTTCAGCATGGCACGGGCGATGGCGATCCGCTGGCGTTCGCCGCCGGAAAGATGGGAACCGGCACTGCCGACAACCGTATCATAGCCATTATCCAGCTTGCGGATAAAGGCGTCGCAGCTGCTTTGTTTGGCAGCCTGTTCCACCTCCGCGTCCGTGGCACCGGGCCTTCCCATGCGGATATTCTCCCGGATACTGCGGTTAAACAGGTAGTTGTCTTGGGATACATAGGAAATCTGGTCTGCAATTTCAGTGAGTGAAATGTCTTTCAGTTCATAGCCGCCGAGAGTAATGCTGCCGGATGTAACATCCCAATATCCGGCAATCAATTTTGCCACAGTAGATTTACCGGAGCCGGATGGCCCCACAAAGGCAGTCATGCTTCCGGGCCGGATAGCGAGGCTCACATCATGTAAAACCTCTGTCACTCCGTCATAGGAAAACGACACATGATTCAGAGAAATGTTGGTATCTGCCAACTTGACAGGCATATCCTTATGGTGCAGTTCTTCGGCGTTCAGAAGCTGGCTGATTTCTTCCACATTAGTTCCCAACACAGCCAAATCATCCGTAAAGGTAAAAGCCGCAATAATCGGCCCAATCAATCCCAGTGAGAAAATCACAATGGATAAAAAAACAGAAAGCTCCAGACTGCCGGAAATCCAGAACGCGAAACCGCAGGGCAGCACACAGATCAGCACCGAGGGCAAAATAGCATTGTAGGCGCTCATGGTTTTCTGGTTTTCCCTCATCCAGTCCACATAGTAATTGGCGTTATAGTTTACTGCGTCAGAATACTTTTTGTAGGAACCGGCAGATTGGCTAAACGCTTTGACTACCTCAATACCGCCAATATATTCTACAATGGCGTTTGCCATCTGCTTTCCAGCTTTGACCGCGCCCTCCCATTTGGCAGGATAATTCTTCATGCCGGCGGACATGACAGCAAGGCCCACCACCAGCGTAACAAGGGACAGGAGCGCCATGCGCCAGTCCAAAAAGAACAGATACACTACAATCACAAGCGGCACCAGTACATTTGCGGTCATTTCCGGGATCAGGTGCGCAAAGGTCGGCTCCATTCCCTCTACCCGGTCAACAATCGTCGTTTTATATTGACCGGATGGAGTATCCAAAATCGTCCCCATAGGGACACGGGCCAATTTTGCTGTGATATTCTCCCGTAGATCGCGCAATGTGTAATAGGTTGCTGTGTGGGAAATGGTGGTAGACAGGTTAGAAAATATGACTTTTCCCAAATAACCGCAAAGCGCAATTACGCAAGCTACTATATAGCGAAAGAAATCTCGCTCTCCAGACAGCATAAGCGTAACAATATGCGCCACACAGAAATAGGGCACCATCTGGCAGGCCACGCCTAATACCGCAAGGATAATGCTGCCGATGAATTTCCCGTGATATGGCTTGCCCCATCCCCATAAGGTGCCTATGGGTGACTCCTTCTTTTCTTCTTTCACTTTACAGATACCCCCTTTATGAAATAGTTTCTAATTTTTTCAAGTCCATCCGCATCCATTGGAAATTGGTCGATGATAGAACCATCCTCAAAATGGACAATATCCGTACAACAGTCTAATATCAACTCAAGGTCGTGAGTAATGACATACACGGTAATACCCGTGTCCCTGACTTGTTGCAGGACATTTGCGACCTCTTTCATGTGCTTATAATCAAGGCCGCTGGTCGGTTCATCGAAAAATAAGATAGAGCGTTTAGAAGCGATTGCTGAAGCAATCGCTACCCGCTGTTTTTGGCCGCCGGAGAGAGACATGGGGTGTCTGTCTTTGAAATCTGTTAAATCTAACTCGGCAAGGATTTTTTCTGCCTGCTCCTTACTTTCGTCCTCCATGCTGATTAAAACCTCATCTAACACCGTTTCCGTAAAAAGCTGATGATTGACTTCCTGCATTACCATATAGCAGGTATTCAACCTGTCTTTGGGACGGTAGGCTTTTCCATTCCATATAACCTCGCCGCACCGCTTTTCCAGACCGCAAAAGCACCGGGAGAAAGTCGATTTTCCAGCTCCATTATTTCCAATAATTCCTACAATACGGTTCGCTGGAATTTTGCTTTCATGAATGTGAAGCGTTTCCGGCTCGTTTTTATAAGCAAAACAGAAATTGCGAAGCTCCATTTGTTCTCCAATTTGCGGTGATATTTCGGGCGGCAGCAAATCTTCAAGAATAAAGGTGCGAAGGCCCATATCGGCTCTTTGCTGCTCTGTAAGTTGCTCAAACTCTGCCGCAGAGTAATCCCTTTCCACTTGTCCAGCAGTAATATAAATAAAGCGATCCGCAAGGCCCCGCAGGTAGTAAAGCCGATGTTCTGACACGATAATTGTTTTTCCCTGCGACTTCCAAAATGCAAGTATAGATCTCAAATCGAGAATAGAAGAAGCATCGAGGTTAGACGATGGTTCGTCCATAACAAGTACATCAGGCTCCATAATCGACACCCCAGCACAGGCGATTTTCTGTTTTTCTCCCCCGGAGAGGTGAAAAATATTGCGCCCCATCAGTTTCTCCAAATGAAAATCCCGGACGGTTTTTTCTAATCGTTCTCGAATACTTCGCTCTGGCTGGCCGAGATTTTCACATCCGAATGTAATTTCACTGGTCGTGTCCACATTAAAAAATTGAGAGCGTGGATTTTGAAATACGCTGCCTACTGTTTTCGCAGTATCATAAAGTGGCTGCTCCGAAACCTTTGCCTCATTCACCCAAACATTTCCGCTCATTTTGCCCTCATAGTAGTGAGGGATCAGGCCGTTAATCAGACGGGTAATTGTCGTTTTCCCACAGCCGCTTTCGCCGCAAAGTACAATAAATTGTCCATCCTCTATGTTCAGGTTTATATCTTGAACACCACCGGTGCTCTCGCTTTCTTCCCCATAAGAGAAGGTCACATGGTCAATCCGTATCACAGGCTCACCTCCTCAAAAAGTAATTTGCCGCTGCAATAAAAATAAAATAAAACAGAGGATACAAAACAAGATGGCAACCACATCTTGAACATGGAAACCGATCTGACATACATTTGTGCGCTTGACGGGGGCACCCAGCCCCCGTGTCAACGCAGCGGCAGAAAGTTCGTCGCCAATCTTCACAACGGATACCATCAGAGGAACAAGCCTGTATTCTACCATCAGAAAGGGATTTTTTCCGCCGAAACGGATGTTCCGCATTTTCATTGCGTCCCGAATTGCCTGATATTCTTCGCTAATTGTTGGGAAAAAACGAAAAATCACAGACATGGGGATGACAATTTTTTCTGTGATGTGCATACGCTCCATCGCACTGATAAATTCGCTGACGGAAGTTGATGAGATCAGCCATGCGCCGGTCATGATGCCAGGTGCAAATCGTGTCATGATAGATGTAATCGCAAGCACGATAAAGGAAAGCAGGCCACTTAAATACACAAGGGCAATCCGCTCCAATGCAAAGCAGGCTACATAGAGCAGCAAATATTTTCCTGCTGTTTTGAAACGATGTTCCGACAAAATCAACACAAAAGGCACAAGGCTTAAACAGGGCTTGACAATATTCATAATTCCTTCGTTGCTGGTGCTGAACATCAATGTCGTAATCGTCAACAATAGGACGAGCTTTGTGCGAGGGTCAAACAATATCCCTTTTCTTTTTTCGGTTGTCGCAGAGAATGATACCCCGTCCATTACACGATTCCCGCTTTAGCAAAATGCTTTTTCAGAAGAGCCTTACCTAACAGACCACCCAAAATCGCAAATGCAAAAATCCCGGCAATCACCAGAATAATGCTCCACATGGGCATGACAGCCATTACTCGATCAGCGTATTCCTCACCGAAGCTGGCTGCGAAACTGGCCCAGGAGTCCTCTACCATGAAATACATGGGGATGTATGTACCAACCATCCAAAGGCTAAATACCGCATAGCCAATCAGGCTTTTTTTAGCACTTTTATAACCGCCAGATTTCAGGATCAAATCGCCCAGTAAACCAAAGATCAATCCCATTGGCACACCCCAGAAGCCCATGCCGGTCAAGCCCATCAGCAAACCGCTTAAAATCCCCATAATCGTAACCATGCCGAATTTTTTCACTCTTGTCAGGAACAGCATGAAAGGGATACCTGTAATCAAAGACCACAAGGCACCGAGGATCGGTAAAAAGATGGGTACAAACCCAATAGGAATGGCGACACAGCAGCCGATCACGAAGTAGAGAACGGTGAACAGGCCGAGGTTAATCAGGTCTTTTGCTTGTAACTTGTTGCTCATAATGAGTACCTCCATATTGTTTTTGGGGTTAGCATTGCCTAACCTCTTTGTATAATACACCAGTTAGCTAAGTCTATCTATAACCAATCAACATTTTAGCTCCAAACAGCAACGAGTTTTCTTGTTGACTGACTTCGCTTGCAATTCTATAATATAAATTAAAATCAAGGGCAATGAGCCAGACAAATCGACAGGAGTTAAAAATGAAGATTGATGATATTATTAGAAAATGTATTGAATTTCCCGGCGTTTCAATAAAACGCAGCGAGTTCAGCGCAGAACTACTTATGAAAACCAAGGAAGGAAAAGGGTCTATGACGTTTTTTCAACTTTTCCCCGGACTTACTATTGCGTATATTTTTATAAATTCTCCGACATGGGCAGCTCCAAATTTGGATGAAGGTAGTTTCATTAAAAAAGGGCCTTTGCTTCTAAACTATTGCATGACTGGTCGTTGTGAGATTATCTTGAATAACGGAAACTTTGTATATGTGAAAGATGGGGATATTTCTCTCACGGAGTCTTTTGCCCAAAAGCAATACGTCTATCCCCGCCGTATCTATGAGGGAATGGAGCTTTTCGTTGATACTAATACATTGGCAACAGAGAGTACATGGATACTAAAAGAGTTTGGCATAGACTTTCCTAAAATCATTGAACTTTTTTGCCCAAACGATAATACTTATATCTCAGCAGTTACTCCTGAAGTTGAAGAAATATTGACTAAACTCTGGGAACTTTTTGATATTGCGCCTCCGTTTTCGATTTCGCAAATGAAGATCTATGTTCTGGCTCTATTTTCATTACTACAAAATCTTAACAATATCCCCCCATCGCAAGCCTGCACATTTTTTACTGAAACACAGGTAGATATAGCAAAACGTGTTGAAAAAATTATCACTTCCGATTTGCGGCAACATCATCCTGCATGGGAATTGGCAGCTCAGTTTTCTGTCAGCGAAACCAGCTTGAAAAACTATTTTCGTGGCGTTTTTGGTCAAAATATTTCCATCTATCTACGGGAAGTCCGAATGAAAAAAGCTGCGGAGTTACTCATCACCACGAGATTATCGGTGTCAGAAGTAGCGGAGCAAGTAGGCTATGTGAACCAAAGCAAATTTGCCGCCGTATTCAAAAAACAGTTTGACCTTTCTCCTCTGGAATACCGTCGGTCTAATAAATTAAATGAGTTGTAAACCTATGTACCCAGCCGCCTGCGCGGCTGGGCTTCTTCTTTTTTAGGTTGTTAAAAATCTGGGCAGCCATAGCCCAGCACCTCATAATGCCCCACAGGGTAGCTGTTCTGGCGGACGGAATCGCCGGAGTTGCCTTCAATGGTGTAAACACGCCCATTCTCCACCTTCTCCACAATCCCGGTATGGTCGGAAAGCCCGTCCTGCCCGTTCTCATCATCCCAGTCAAAGAAGATAATCATGCCGGGGGCCGGTTCGGCGGAGCCGTCCATCCATTGGCCCCTGTCCTTGAACCACTGTACGCCATTGACGCACCCGGCATATTGGGGGATCACGCCGGTGTCAATATAGCCGCACTCGTTGGCACACCAGGAAACGAAACACGCACACCACTCGACGCGCCCGGAAAAACCATACCAGCTCCAGTACGGCTCGCCGCCCACGTTCCCCACCTGGGAGAGCGCCACGGAGACGATGGCCCCGTCCTCGGTGTAAATGCCGTAGAGGACGGCGCTCCACAGGCTGCGGTTTTCCTCGGCCAAAAGTTCGGCAAGCTGCTCTTTCTGTTCTTTGTCAAACCCGTACTGCTCTGCCATTTCCTCGGCGGTCTTGTGGCTGACGGTGATATACAGATAAGTTTGGGTGACGGTGGATTCCGTCTCCACGATATTGCCGTGGCCGTCGTCGGTTTCGGTGATGACCGTTTCCGTCCTGGTTTCCGTGCGGGAAGATATTTGGTTCATCTCCCAGAAAATATCCGTGAGGATGGCCTTCTTGCTGTCGTCAATGGTGGCCACCTCCTGGGGGTTATCCGGGTCGGTGGTCGTCTTGACGGCATAGACGGCAAGCACCTCCGGCCAGACGGCGCGGGAGCCGGACATCTCCAGCACGTCATGGGACAGATTGGCCTTTGTGGTGTCGATCTGCTGCTGGTAATCATCGTTGATCTCCTGCACCACGTTCTGCATGGTATAGCCAGAACCGCTGTCCTCGCCGGAAAAGAAAATGCCGAAGCAGGAGCCGATCAAAAGCCCGATGAGGCAGATAATGACAATGACCAGCACGGCGATCCAGCCCCCGGCGGCGATGGCGGCAATCAGCGCCTTGGTGGCTGCAATAATGGCTTTCACCGCCGCGATGGTAGCCTTGGCCGCAACCTTTGCAGCTACAACCGCCGCCCTGGCCGCAGCGCGGGCCGCGTGGGCGGCGGCCCTGGCGGCTCTGGCCGTGGCCTGCGCTGTCCGCTGGGCGGCTTTGGCCGCCTGCTGTGTGGTCTTGATACTGGCCTTGGCGGTTTTTTCCGCCGTCTTGATGGATTTGCTGGCGGTTTTTACCGTCCCTTTGGCGGTAGAGGACGCCTGCTTGATGGTCTTGCGGCCCCTGTCCACGGTTTTAATGCTTTTCTTTCCCCGATCCAGGGTCTTGACGGCCCCGCGCTCCTGACGGAGCGTCCTTACCGGCTCGGAGATCCTGTCCGCCGCCTGCCGGGTTTTCCTCGCCGCCTGCTTCTCAGCTTGTTTTTTCGGCTGTGCGGCTGCGGCTTTCCGCTTCTGGATATTCTCCTTGACCTTGGAGATGTTCTCCTTTGTGGTCTTTATCCCTTTGCGGCCCTGCTTGTCGAACTGGTGGATTGCTTCATGGGCGACGTTATCCACCCCGGAAGAAAGGCGGTCGGACGCATACTCGCCGGGGGAGCTTTCCGCCGCATACAGGCTGTGGTCGGCCTTATCCCTGGTGCGGATATACGCCTCTTTCATCCGTTCCGAGGCAACCGCCGCTTTGTCAATGGCCTTAATTCCTTTTTCGGCCACCCTTGTTTTAATGCCCTTGCCCATGGGCTTCACCTCCTTTCCAGGGCGGGCGCGCCCTTATTCCTCCAGCAGCTTTGCCACAACCACCATCCGCCCGTTTGTCCGGGAATACTCGCAGGTGGAAAGGGTGATAAGCTGGTCGCCATATTCCGCGCTTACGCCCGTATCGTAAAGCGCCAGCGCCTTGCACTCGGCAATATACCCGTCAAAAGCCCCGGCGCTCTCCGCATTGACAAAGTGGTAATACTTGAAGCCTTCCTCCGAGTAGGCCACCGTCTTAAAGGCGGCGATTACTTCATATTCGCCAAAGCTGTCCAGAGTATCAAAGCGGATGGTCTTGTGTTCCCGGTAAAAATCCTCGCTTTCATACTTGCACAGGTCGGAGAACATACTGCCGTTGTTCATGTGATGGCCGTACAGCACCAGGTTGTCGGAAATACCGATGTCGCAGTTTTCCTGCATATAGGGCACCCCGTAGCTGCTGTACGACTGATCAAAGGCGTGCTTCAGATAGAAATTGGGGTTGTCCTTGGTCTGCATAACGGGGTAATCGATCCGGGTGCCGGGAACGGTAATCCAGCCCACCAGGTCGCTGTTCTGGGCGTACACATCCGCATATTTCTCAAAAGCCGTAAGTTCTTCCGGCTCTGGGGCCGAGTCATCGGCAAGTTCCAGCGTGGGCGGCTCTACATCTTCCTTAACCAAATCCGCCACTTCTGCAAAGGCTTCGGCGCTCTGTTTCTGGTCAAGGTATTCACGGGCCAGCATAGCCCCGGAGAAAAGGAACAGGGCGGCGCAAAGGGCCGCCCCTGCAATCATCAGTCTGCTTTTAACTTTGTCACTCATATTTCACCCTCCTGTACTTATCGTGTCTGTTCCTTGCTGGCCGCTTGGCGGCGCTGCCCGGCCTGGGCCGCTTTCAGCCCCTGCAGCTCGGTTTTCACCGATGAGCGCCCGCCATTGATTCGCTCCACTGTGAGCGCCGTGTCGCGCTCCATTTCAGAAAACGCCTTGCCACAGGACAGCACAAATCCCCGCAGCTTGGCAAGCACACCCTTATCCGCAGATAATTCCTTGCTTTCCTGGGGTTCCTTTTCCGCAAGGGCAAGCCCGGCGTTTTTGATGTGGCCGCCCGCCTGGTGCAATTCTTCCCGCATGACGTCCAGCCTCACGGCAAGCTGCCCCATGCTTTTTTCCGCATGGGCAAAGCCACGTCCCATCCGGGAAAGAACCGAGGGGATACGCAGGGCCTGGGCAGCATGGCACAGGGCGGAGCGCCCTTTCTCCCGGAAAGTCTGCACCATCTGCTTTGCAGATGAAATGAGGTTTTCTTTTGCCGTGGAAACCATTACTTTGGTCTGGCGGACTTTACCCTCCACAGTGTCTACAAGCTGAGAGCACCGGGCGCGGATTCCCTTGTCGTGGAGCTTGCCCACCTCCATGCGCATTTCCTTCATTTCGTCCATCATCTGTGACAGCTTTTCTTCCATACCGTCGATATAGCCCACCAGGGCCTGCACTTCTTCCTTTTGCTTTTGAAGCCCGTTCTGCTCCAAAACGGAAATCAGGTCTATGATCTGCGGATAGTCCCGCAGCGCAAGAGCTGGTTCAGCCATTGTTCATTCCTCCATTCTCAAAAGTATCATCGCGCCGGTTCCACCTGCTTTTTCGCAGGGGGCAGCTCCCGGCAGTATTCCGGGTAACGGATTTTCACTCCTTCCATAAAGTAGGGGGCGAACTCGCAGCAGAACAAATCCTCCGGGGAATAGGCGTTGCTGTGCTCCGGGTCGGTATAGCCGTTCCAGAGATTAAAAGCAAGGCGGCACACCCGGACGGTGCCGCTGGTCTGCCAGCCGCCGTGCATACCATCCGGTTCAATGCAATCCTGCTTGAAATCAAACATCCGGCGGATGTTTGCCCGCGTTTCCGGGGCAATCCCCATCACATAGAAAAAGGCCCGGTGGTAACAGTCGTTCCTCCGAGCCTCGCTCATCATATCTAAAAAGAAATCCCGGTGCTCCGGGGACGCAAAGCGGATATTGCTCATGCCGGCACCTCCTCGCCGCCGAATACACCTTCACCGGGCTTGGTGGTCATCAAAGCATAGAGCTTTGTATCACGGGGGAACCGGTTGATGAAAGGCACCAGGGCGCTGCCATACCGGATGAGGCCACAGCCCGCGTCTGCGTTGGTGACGTAGCTCATCTGTTCATTGGAGATATTGAGGAGCTTCGCCAGCTTTGCCCGGTCGGACGCCGCCTGATTCAGCATGACAATAAACTCCGAGTTGGAGAGCATGGTGCTGGCCTGGACGGAATCCAAAAGGTACTCCACGTTCTGGGTGATCGCCGTCGGATAAGCGCCGCGCTTTCTGAATTGCCTCCATGCGGAATTAAAGAAAATGCCGCTTTGCTCATTTTCAAACATCACATGAAACTCGTCGATGAACACATGGGTGCGCTTGCCCCGTTTCCAGTTGAGGGTGACGCGGTTCAGGATCGTATCGGTGATGACCAGGGAACCGGCAGGCTTTAGCTGCTCGCCCAGGCCATGGATGTCAAACACCACATAGGGCTTGCTCAAATCCACGGTGCTTTCCCGGCCAAAGATGTCCAAAGAGCCGGTGGTATAAAGCTCAAGGGAAAGGGCGATCTCTTTCGCCTTGTCCTCCGGCTGCTCCAGCAGCTTCTGGCGCAGGTCGCAGAGGGTGGCGGCCCGCCCGGCTTTCTCCGCCTCCGGGTACACCAGGGCGGTGCAGCGGTCGATGATGGATTTGTGCTGCGGCCCCACGCCGCGCTTGTCGATCTGCTCGATGAGGGACATGACAAACTGGCTTTTTTCTACAATCGGGTTGTTTTCCCCGTAGCCCTCCACCATATACATGGCGTTTAAGCGGTCTTTTCCGCCCGCCACCAGATGGGCCACCGTTGCTCTCTCCCGGCCCAGGGTTTTGACCAGCGCGCCAAATTCTCCCTCCGGGTCGCAGATCAGGATGTCATCGTCGGCATAATCCGGGTGGAGCATGAGGAACGCAATCAATTCCTTTGCACTGAAGGATTTGCCTGCGCCAGGTACGCCCAGCAGAAAGGCCGACTGGTTCAAAAGGTTCGCCTTGTTGCACATGATGAGGTTGTGGGAAATGGCGTTCTCTCCAAAGTAAATGCCGCCCTTGTCCTGGATCTCCTGTACCTTAAAGGGGATGAATACCGCCAAACTCTCGGTGGTGAGGGTACGAAAGGCGTTGATTTTCCGCGCACCGATGGGCAGGGCGGTATTCAGGCCGTCGAGCTGCTGGAACTTGAGCACCGCAAGCTGGCACATATGCTTTCGAGCCACGGAGAGTACGGCTTCGGTATCGCTGTCAAGCTGCTCCTTGGTATCGGCGGTGATGGCCAGGGTCATCACCGCGAACATCATCCGCTGGTCGCGGGTGGTGAGGTCGTCCAAAAACTCCTTGCTTTCCTTGCGCTGCAATTCCATATCATAGGGCACTACAGCAGAGAAGTTGTTGTTGGCGTTCTGGCGGCGCTGCCAGTTGGTGATGTTGGTCTCCACGCCCAGCAGGCGGTTTTCTACCTCCCGCACGGCTTCATCCGTGGGCACCGGCACAATGTCGATGGAGAACATCAGGTTGCGGGCCATGTCGGTAAGCTCCGTTACCATGTTATCCTTAATATAAGAGGCGTAGTCTTTGAGGAACAGCACCCGGCAGAACTTATCGCCCAGCTTCAGATAGTCGCTGTTTTTCTCGATCCCATCCGGGCAGATATAGTCCTTAAAGCTGTGGCCCCGTTTCATCATTTCGCGGGCATTGAACACAAACTCGGATTCCTCGCCCTGGCGGTAGAAGTCGTGCAGGATACGCAGGCGCTCGGTGGCGTCCAGCTCCACACACTTGGAACCCAGGGCCGCAAAGTAGGAAATGAGGTCGGCCCCCACGCGGGCAAAGTAGGAGCGGGCCTCCTCAACGTCCTTCTTCACCACGGAGATGGTGATATATTTTTCCTGCATAATGCCGTTGGCCCCGGTGGCCTTATCCAGCAGCATTTGGTTATACTCCCCACGGTACTCGTCCCGGAAATCCCCCTGTATGGGCATGAGGATGGACGTTTCAAAGTTGGCCTTGTTCAAGCGGCGGTTGTTGATGGTGATTTTCGTCACCGCGCCGGAGTCCAGGGAATTGAGCAGCTCCGAGTAGGTGAGGAACATGGATTCCTTGTCCTCCCGGCTGGCTACCAGGTAGTTGATGTCCGAAAAGCGGTAGGTTTTGGAGAAGCGGTTGCCGGTCAAAAAAATGCCGTCCGGCCAGATACGGCGGACGGGGATCACGTCCTGCACTTTCCGGGGGACGGTGTATCGCTCCTTTTCCTGCTTGGACATGGTTTTGATGGTCTTAATCATGCTTGGCCTCCTTCCGTTTGTGAAAATGTTTCGGCTCTTTGGGCTGCTGGTTGGCGGGCCGCCCGGTTTGCAGCCCTTCGATGGTATCTTTCAGCGCCGCGTAGTAGTAGTTGCTGTCCTCGAATTTGAGTTCCTTCGGCTCCAGCATTTCCGAGCGCAGCCATGCCCAGATGAATTGCTCCGCCGTCATGCCGTGGTAGGTGACAAAGCCCAGCATGGCAAAGGGGGCCGCCCCCAGAATGCACATCCAGGACAGGGTTTCCACCCCGAAGTAGGGGCGCAGGATAAAATAAAGGCCCACGGCCACGCCGCAGGCGAGAACAGAAAAAATGAACTGCCGCATACTCAGCCCGAAAAACATGGATTCGGTGTAGTTACGGATTTCCCGGTTGATCTTGACTTCCAAAATATCACCTCACAATCACTTCGCCGGTTTCCAGGTAAACAATGCTGCTCTTGGGGATATAGGCAAAGCCCAGCAGCCGGTCGCCCACGGTAAAAATCTCGTCTGGAGCCGCTTTGGAGAAGTGGCCCACAATCCCTTTTTCTGCGGGCAGGTCGTAATCCTCCACCATTGGGATGGCGGTTCCGTCAATCAAGTGCAGCACATAGGTTTGATAACGCATTTGTTTTCCTCCTTATTACAGGCCCATCATCTCGCGCACCACGCGGTCGGCCATTTTCACCGCGCCCACGAGGACAAGCATATTAAAGACCAGCTCCCCGATATAGCTCCACACCTGTGTGACAGCCGCCGCGTTGGGGTCGATAGCAGGCGGGGCCGCCGCGAACAGGGAAAAGATGATACAGGCCAGCACGATGATGGCCCCTTCCAGACACACGGCGGCATAGCTCTTGATAAAGCTCTTACCCACGTTTTGGGTCGGTTCCCCGGCGAAGGTGGACAGGGGCACCGGTGCGATGGCCGTGTAAAGGTACAGGCGGAAAAACCGCCCGTAGACAGTCATTATCATAATGAAAGACAATATCGTGATAAACAGCCCGCCGATGAGCGTGACCGCCCAGAGGGGGATACTCTCGAAAAAGCCGCAGCTTTCCACCGCCGTGATGATCTCCTGGGGAAGAACCGTCTGCTGCGCGGTTCCAAAGCCCGCCGCGTTCATAATGGTAGAAACAAGGCCCTGGACAATATTAAAGAGGGCCATCATCAGCTCCAGCCCATAGGTCACGACGCCTTTGGCAATGGCAAACCGGATAAACAGTTTCAGCGCGTGCTCCGGCTTTTTGACCTCTGCGAAGCTGCCGCAGGTTTTCACAATCCCGATGACGAAGAACAGCACCAGAAGCGCAAGGCCAATCGCCCTTACCGCGTCGTGGATGTTGACAATGACGCTCCAAATCGTGCCGCCCTTGAACTGTTCCGGGCTTTGGGTGATGAGCTGCCAGATCTCGGACAGGTACTTGTTCCAGGTGTCTAAAGCGTTTTGCAGGTTCTGAACAACCCAGTTATCGGACATTCCGCTACCTCCTTTCCGGCAGCGGTAAGGGACGGGCCGCAGCGGCCCGCCCCCGCACTGCCATATTTTCGCTTATCGTCCGCCGCGCTCCTGCGGCTGGCGGACAATGCCGTAAACATCATCCACAAAATACCGTCCGACAAAGGGGTTAAAAATCGCGTGGCATTTTACGCCGTTATACTCGGCCAGGTAGTCGTTGTCCCCCAGGCGTTTGAGGATGGTTGCCTCGCCCAGCACGTTCTTTTCCCCCTGCTTCAAAGAGTGGATATAGCACTCGCATTTCAGATTCATAGCCATACTCCTTTCCGCTGGAAAATCAGCCCGTAATGAGCGTGAGGATTTCCTTTGCAAACGTAATCACGACGCCGCCAGCTAAAGTGAGGAAGCCGTTGGCCCGCTGGCTGGGGTCGTGGGATTTGAGAGACAAGCCGATCTGCACCACGCCAAAGCCCAGCAGGATCATACCAATGGCCCGGATCAGGCCGAAGATGAAATCGCTGAGGTTGTTGATAACCGTGAGCGGGTCGCTGGCGGCAAAGGCCGTGGTGGTGCAGCAGCACAGCATGAGTACCAGGGCCGTGTAAACGGCAAAGGCACTTTTGCTCTTTTTGCCCATGGGCAGGCTGCGGGTTTCCTTGTTCTTCTTGTTAAACAGTTTCATTTTGCTTTTCCTCCTTGAATTGAAAGATTTTCTCCATGTCCTCATCGGACAGAAGTTCACAAAGGGTTTCCGGCTCCTGGATATTGGCAAGGTCGCCGGGGGTAAGGCTGCCAATGGCCATGTCCGCCACGGCGTTTTCGGTGCCGCCATGGGTATAGGCCGGTGCGCCGCCATCGGTGGTGTACTTCACATTCGGGTGCTTTAGCAGGTCGTACTTCTCGTCCATCAGCGGCGGCTCCCCACGGATAAAGAGCAGCGCCAGGTTGTTGTCCAGCATACGCACCTCATCCGGGGTCAAAAGCTCCCGGCCCGTGATCTGGTTGTTGGTGGAGTAGCTGCCGGAATGGCCGGTGCTCTTGCCGTAGGTGTCCAGCCAGAGGGTGCTTTTGCCCAGGTAGTTCTCGGAGATCAGCTTGTGGGTGCTGGTTTCGTTGCCGCCCAGGTACAAAAACTCGTCGCAGTTGCCCATGATGGATTCCCATTGTTTTTCGTACAACGCCTTGAGCTGGGCGATGTTCTGGATGATGATGGACACCGAGATGTTCCGGCTCCGCATGGTGGCCAGCAGCTTGTCGAAATCGTCCGGCAAGCTGACGTTGGCAAACTCGTCCATGAGGAAATGCACCGGCACGGGCAGGCTGCCGCCATGCACCCGGTCGGCGCTGTAAAATAACTCCTGGAAGGTGCTGGCGTAAAGCAGGCTGACTAAAAAGTTAAAGCTGCTGTCATTGTCGGGGATCAGCGCGAACAGCGCCACCTTCTTTTCGCCGAGGGACGCCAAATCCAGTTCGTCCGTGGCGGTAAGCGCGGCCACGCTGGACAGGTTAAACTTCTCCAGCCGTGCGGCAAGGGTGATCTGGATAGATTTTAAGGTCTTGGCGCTGCCGGAACGGTAATCCTTGTAATACTTCACCGCGATGTGGTCGGGTGAGCGCATTTCCAGGCGCTCAAACAGTTCGTCAAGCAGCGATTGGTAGCTGTCGTCATCCTCCCGCACCTCACCGGCCCGGAGCATTTCCATTATCATCGCAAAGTTTTTTTCGTCCTCCGGCGCTTCATAATGGAGATAGAAAACCAGCGCCATGAGGAGCATACTGGCCGCCGTGTCCCAGAAGGGGTCGTTTGACTGGCTCCCTTTTGGGGTGGTGGATTTGAACAGGTTTGTGACCATCTTCTGCACGTCGTTGTCGTTCTTCAGATAGGCGAAGGGATTGTAACAATGGCTTTTCTCCATGTTCAGAAGGTCTACCACCTTGATCTCGTAGCCCATCCGTTCCAGCAGGCCGCCGCAGTCGCGCAGCAGTTCCCCTTTACAGTCCAGCACAAAGTAAGAGACATGGGACGCCTGGAGCAGGTTGGGCTTTGCATAGAACCGGCTTTTTCCTGCTCCGCTGCCGCCGCATACCAGGGAATTGAGCGTCCTGCGGTGCTTTTTCCCGTCCAGGCCCATGCGGACGTGCTGGGTAAAAATGCGGTTTTGGAACGGGTCTTTATCCCGGTATTTCTTATTCACGGCCCGCGGATCGCCCCATTTGGCGGAGCCGTGTTCCTCGCCCCTGCGGTAATTGCGCCGGGAAGAAAGGTAAATGCCTATGCCCAGTCCATAGGCGGCAATAAAAATGAGGACAGCTTTTACACTGTCCTCGCACCACACGATTTGGAATGGATGGTTCATTGCCGCAGGCAGGGCGTTTACGATCTCCGAAAGGCCCCCGGAAAGGGACGGCGCAATCAGCAGGGCAAACCAGATTACCGGGATCAGCCCCAGGGCATAGAGCCAGGGGCCGCCCGTCTTGTTATCGGGCTTCATTCCGGCGCTTCGCTTTCCTGTCTTTTTGGGCTGGGGCGTCAATGGTTTTTAAGAGCACATCTTCCACCGGGCCGGGGTCGCGCTGTTCCTCCAGCAGATCGTTCCGCAGTTCGTTGAGGGCCCGGATCATAATCCCGTGCTCGTAGCTGTCCAAGGTGAGGACAACCTTGTCCTGTCGTTCCATTTTTCAAAACCTCCTTTACCGTTCCTGTTCCTTCTGCCTGCTGGCGCGGGTAAGGCCCATGGCCCTTGCCATGCGCCCGTTCATCTCCTTGAAGGTGTCGCGCATATCGGTGAGGGCTGCCGGAACCTCCTCCCTGGGGTCTTGCCCCTGGAGTACGCCGTCCAGCCTGGAGATGTCGTATCCCTTTACGTCTACGCCGTACCGCTGGCAGAGCATATAGCTGACGGCGTAGGCTTTGTAGCCCTCCGCCTCGCGGGAATAGCCCTCATGGTTTTTGGCAAGCTGCACATTGGCCGCCTCCAGGGAGACGCAGCGGAAAATGTCCGGCGCGTCCATGCCCTTTTTTACCAGGATGGCGTTTTGCTCCGGGTCATACACGGCCCCGCGCCCCTGGGGCAGTTCGTCCACTGCCCGGATAGGCACCGGGGAACTGGCGATCAGCCCTTTTAAGAGCAGGCGGTCGTCGTAGCTCACCTGGGGCTGGGCTTCATCCCGCGCCGTGGTCTGGGCAATATCAAAGACTTCCTTGGCGTAAAAGTTCTGGCCCACGCTGCCGTCCTCGCGCCGGTACGCCTTGCCCGGCTCTAAAATAATGATGGGCAGTCGTTTTTCATCCTCCAGAACCTCAATCCCCTGGGATTCCCATTCCTTACGGCCACCCACACGCTGGGCGGCAGGGTATTGCTGCCCGATAAGGATGGCGTTGCGGGCCGAGTGGAAGGGGAAACGGCTTTGCGTATCCAAATATGCCTTCATATCGCCGCGCCCCTCGGAAAACGCCCCGAATACCCCGTCCAGGGCAGCGTAGGCTTCTTTCCGCTGCTTTTCTTCTTTCACCTGCCACCATTGCTTTTTCGGCTTTTCTGCCTGCGGCTCCGGTTTGCGGGGAACCGTCTCATTTTGGGGCTGCTGTTCAAACAGATCGTCAAAGTTATTCATGACCGATTACCTCTCTTTCGATTTTGGCTTCTTTCTGGGCTTGGGCGGCTGGTGCCGCGTAGTTTTCTGGGCCGCCTTTTTCCGGGGCGCAGCTGGTTCTTCGTGATGAGGGGCCTCCGCCTCTTTCTTCCGCTGGGCCTGGATGTCCCGAAGCTCCTGCCGCACGGACGGCTTTTCCGGCCCATCAGAAGTACCCCTTGCGGAGTTGCTGCTGTTCTCTAAGGTAGGCGCGGACGGATGGGATTTTTCCGCCGCTGGGGCAAAAGGGGCGTTCTTTTCCGCTGCCGGGTTCTCCGGCTGGGCTTTTTCTTTCTGGGTTGGCTTTTCCATCAACTCGTCGATGAGCAGATCCTCCTCGCTCTTTTCCGGCGCGGCCTTCTCCGGGGCTGCCGGTTCGCTTCCGCGCTCCTCGCGGGATTTCTCAATATCTTCCTTAATCGAAGCCGTATCCACCACCGTGAGCTTGAACTTCTCCACGATCCGGTTGGCCCGTGCGGCGTCGTCTTGGAATACCAGGATGTCGATGGTGTCATCCTCCTTCCGTACCGGGATAGGTGCATAGAGAATCCCGTACCCCTTGGCCTGCCTGGCAAACTCCGGGCAGTCCTCTTTTTTAATGGTATAGACCTTCAAAGGGCGCTTTTCCCGCAGCATGGTTTCAATGCGGGCTTTGCCCTTGGTCTTTTTCTGGTCTTTCAGTACCGTGTAAAGGGCGGCGGCCAGATTTTTCGCGGCTGCGCCGGTGATCTTGAGGGCGACTTCCGCGCCCTCCAGGCTCATGCGTACCACTTGCTCCGCCGCGTCGCCTGAGTTATACATCAAAAATCATCTCCTTTCGGTTGAGCGGCCCGCCCGTTCCGGCTCCAGACGGCCTTTTTCCGTTTTCCCGGCTTGCTGTTCTTCGCGGGCGGCCCGTATCTTATCCTTGATGGAAGCAGAGCGCAGGGCAATATCCCCGCACAGCTTTACCTCCCGGCGCAGCTCCTTGACCTGTGCCGTAAGGACGGCAATCTCCGTCCGGATCTGCTCCTGCCTGGCGGGGTCGCCCAGCACCGCCCTGGTGCGCTGTTTCCGGTACAGGCTTTTCCGCTGTTCCGTTATGCTGGAAAGCCGAGATTCCATATCAGCTTGATAGGCATTGAGCTGCTCCAGGGTGTCAATACGGTGGCGGGAAAGCAGCCGCGCCTCGTCGGTAAGTTCCTCTGCCCGGATCAAATCCTCCCGCAGCGCGTGGGGCACATGGCCCGTCTGGCGGTTCTGCTTTTTGGGGAACACCCCCAGCAGGTAGCAGTAGTGGAAGTAGAGAGCGCGGAACCCCGTCGCCTTTTTGGCCTGTTTCAAGTCCCCGTGGAGCCTGCACCGTTTCGGCTCCGGCGTTTGTTCCCGCTGGGGGCGGCTCTGGGCCAGAATCCGCCTGCGGATGTTCTCCAGGGAATAGCCCTCGCCAAAGTTGCGCGCAAGTTTCCTGCCGTGGGGCCGGTCGTAGGGGCGCACCGTAATGTCCTTGCCCACCTTGATGTCGTAGCCCATCTGCCGCAGATGATAAAAAAATTGCCGTTCCGTCATCGACTGGCGGATGGCAGCGTCCACATCGGCTTTGATAAGGGAAAGGTAGGTGGGGCGGCCTTCCTGCTCGGCCCGCCATTCCCCGTAGTGCTTGGATTTTCCGCGCTGGGGGTTTTCAATGACGGACAGGCCGTATTCCCGGCACAACCGGTCGGATTCCCGCTGCATGGCAAAGTAGTCCTTTTCGCTGCGGTAATACTTGATCCCGTCAACGAAAGATACGGTGTTGACAACAAAGTGGTTGTGCAGGTGATGGGCTTTGTCCAGATGGGTGGCCACCAGCACCTGGTATTTTTCACCCCACAGTTTTTTCGCCAGGGCAAGGCCGATCTCATGGGCCAGCTCCGGCGTAGCCTCGCCGGGGGCAAAGCTCTGATAGCCGTGGTAGGCCACAGTCCCGTCCTCCTTTCCAAACCGCTTTTTCACCGCCATCATCTCGTCGCGGGCAGTAGAGGGGCTGCAATTCACCCCGGAGACAAACCGCTGCATGACCGGCGCGCCTTCTTCATCGGGCGCAATCCGGCCCGTTTTCTCCTGCCGGGCAGCGTACTCGATCACGTCCGAAAGGCCCTGGGCCTCCTGGCCGTCCATGCCCTGCTTTTCAAAGGCGGCGGGGTTTTCTGTTTTATCCGGGTTCTCCACATAGATGAGCACTTTCCCCAGCCAGCCCTTTACCCGCCAGATAGATGTCGTGGCCATGGTTACTCCATTGGCCTGGGCAGGATCACGGCTTTGGTGATGTCGCGGACGAGCCGGTCAAACTTTTTTACTTCCTCATCGTAGCGGCGCTCATCAATGACGCCCAGCACATGGGCTTTCTGGGCGATCTGGTTTAGGTTGTTGCCCACGCCGTGCAGCTCCCGCATGAAGTGGTAATAATCGGGCGGCGGCGCGTCCTGGGGGACGACGCCGTTAATGAGATGGCGCAGGTAAACCTCTTGGGAAAGCCCACTTTTGCGTACCGCTTTCATAAAGCCCTGGTATTCCTTGTTATCGAGCCGCACCTGTACGCGGCAGTTTCTTTTCCTCATTCCTTGTCCTCCTCATGGTAGCGGCGGTTGATTTGAAGCAGGCACATGACCAGTACGCCGCACACGCCGCCCAGCAGAAATCCAATGGCAAAAAACAATCCTTCCATAGAAAACCTCCATTCTTTCAAAGGGGTATTAGGGGGCGCTCCCCCTAACAAGCGGTGTTTGGGCGACCAAACACGATGCTTGCTGGTACATACACGTTCCATTCCCCGCAGGGGAATCGCAGATGTCCGAAAAAACAATTCATCGTCCATCCCGGTCGCGGCTTCGGCCCCTGGGATAAAACTCCACGTCCTTGAAGCTCTCCGCGTCCAGGATATATTCGCCGTTTTTCCAGTTATCGGCCACTGTCCGGCGGGCCTCCTCGCGGCTTTCCGCCTCCACCGTGACCGTCATTTCCAGCGTCTCGCGGATGGTAATGTCGTACTCTTTCATCGTTCCAGCTCCTTTCCTTTTGCGCTGCGGATGGGAATCCTCAGCCGGTGGCAGAGAAAATCATTGACGTCTTTCCCCTGGGGCGGCGGGCGGTTTTTCACCTCGTACCCTTCGGGAATAGCCGCCAGGATGGCCTTGGCCGCCAGCCTGCCGGGGCCGTCGTTGTCCAGATGGAGATAGAGGGTTTTTACATGGGGGTGATCCTCCAAAAACCGGGTGAGGGCGGCGGGCAGCTTGCTTTCCTCGATCTTTTTCTTCGGCTGGTAAATCCCGGCCAGGGATAACAGGTTGTGCCGCCGCCAGTCCATCCCGTCCAGCTTGCACAGGGTGGCGTAGGACATGACATCAATGGCGCACTCGCACAGATGGACAGCCGGGTTTTCCACGCAGGCGGGCAGGGCAAAGGAATAGTGCTTGTCGCTGCCGCTTAAATCCCCGTGGAACCGGGCTTCGCCAATCCCCCGCAGGCAGCCGAACCGCGCTTTCCCGGCTTTGTCAAAGCCCACAAATACCACGTTGCCGTGGCCCTTGTTCCGGCTCTCATAAATCCGCCCGGTCTTAATGCAGTAGTCCAAAATCTCCTGGTCAATGCCCCGGCCCGCAAGATATTGGAGCATGGCCCGGTTATCCGGGGCGGGCGGCGGCAAAAGCAGGCGCTTGGGCTTTTCCGCCTTTGGGGCGGGCGCACGGGACGGCGGCGGGATGGACGCCCTGCCGATGACGGCCTCCATGGCCTCCATAAAAGAGCAGCCCTTGACTTTGATGAGGTAGTCCAGCGCGCTGTACCCGCCGATCCCACGGGAAAACCAGCACCATTTGCCGTTGGAAATCCGCAGGCTGTCATGTTCCCTGGTGCAGTAGACATTGCCGGAAACGTGGACAAGCTCCTGCGGCTCGCAGGCTTGCAGGTAGGTGAATAAGTCTACCTCCCGCGCTTTTTCAATCTCCTCCTGGTTGTAAAAAGGCATAAAAAAATACAGCCCCCTTTCCATAGCCGCAGATTTACCGCCCGCATGGGGCGGCTGGCTATGTAAAGGGGGCGATGTCCTTTTCAGATATGTAGAAGGCCGGCTGGATTGCTCCAGCCGGCACAGGTGTCAACGCTCCAGCCCCACGACTTTCCTTTCCGGGATTTCTTCCCCTTCGTCGGGGCCGTCGTCCATCAGCGTTTTGTCTTTCTCATCCATGTTGAGCAGAATATTCAGCTCTTTCAAACGGGCTGTTTTCTCCGCCAGCTCCTCCTCGCGGGCAAAAGGTGTAGCCAATTCCGTGCGGGCGTTTTCAAGCTGGGTTTTGGTTTCCTCCAGACGGTTTTGCTCGGCCTCCAAGCTGCCCGCCAGGTTTTCCAGCGCGTTGTCCAGTCGGGTGATATTGCCAAACACATCTGCGCCCAGCGTCACCGTATGGGAAAGGGTGCCTTTGAGGGTGATCCGGTACTCGTTGCTCCTGCCGTCGTAGGCCAGCACCATGGAAAAGCCCCGGTACTGCCCCAAAAGAACAGCGTCGGAGCCGGTCATACGGGTGCAGACGTCAATGATGGCCTTGCCCGCGTCCTCCTTTTCAGCGTAGTGCCTGCCGTCCACCTCCATGCCGCAGAAGCCCTCCTGGGCCTTGGGGTGGGCCGCCGCCAGCGCCACATCCTGCTCATAACCCGCAATCCGTTCCGTAAGCCGGGTGATCTCCTCCGGGTACTTGCGGTACACCAGCTCCTCCAGGGCATATACCTGGTTCAAGTGGCTGGCTTTCAGCATATTCAGCCGCGCCACCTCCATATCCAGGTTGCACTTCTCGATAATAAGCGGGTTGCCGGTGGCCAGCGCCTTGATCTCGGAATAGCTGAGGGCGGTTTCGTCCACATCATCCGCCACACGGACAGGAGCCTTGCTGGTCATAATCTGGGCGATGAACTTCTGCTTGTTCTCTACGAGCTGGTAGAGGTAAGCGTCAAAGGTGCCTTCCGTTACATACCGATAGATTTCCACCTCCTCGTTTTCGTTGCCCTGGCGGACGATACGCCCCAGCCGCTGCTGAAGATCGGAAGGCCGCCAGGGGCAGTCCAGGTCATGCAGAGCAATGAGTTTATCCTGGACGTTGGTGCCCGCTCCCATCTTAGCCGTGGAACCCAGTAGCACCCGCACCTGCCCGGCGCGCACTTTGGAAAACAGCTCCTTCTTTTTGGCTTCGCTGTCCGCCGTGTGGATAAAGGCGATTTCCTCCTCCGGGATACCGGCGTCCATCAGTTTCTTTTTCAAATCATCGTAAACGCTGAAGGAGCCATCGGTGGTTGGCGTGGACAAGTCGCAGAATACAAGCTGGGCAGAGCGTTTTTCTTTGGTCTGTTCCCAGATACGGTACACATTCCGGGCGCAGACAGCTACTTTACCATTGGGGTCATCCGGGGCCAGGGGCTGGATGAGCCGCATATCCAGCGCCAGTTTCCGCCCGTCGTTGGTAATGCGCAGCATATTGTCCACATGAGGGTCAACCCCTCCTGCGTGGATCTTCTCGGCCCGTTCCGCCAGTCCCCTTATCATCTCTTTCTGAATCTCAGACGGTTTCACGACTTCCGTGTGGAAGTTGGCCTTTGGTACGGGGAGTTTCAGCATATCCGCCGTCTGGATATCGGCAACCTCCTTGAAGGCAGCCATCAGCTCCGGCAAGTTATAAAACTTGGCAAACCGGGTTTTAGCCCGGTAGCCGGTGCCCTCCGGCGATAACTCGATAGCTGTAACCGTCTCTCCGAAGTTCCCCGCCCAGTCATCAAAATGGACAAGGCCCATCTCCTGTAACATCCGGTACTGCAAATACCGCTGGATGGTGTAAAGCTCCACCATGGAGTTGGAAATGGGGGTGCCGGTGGCAAAGATCACGCCGCGCCCGCCCGTCAATTCGTCCAGGTACTGGGTTTTCATAAACAGGTCGCTGGATTTCTGGGCTTCGGTCTGGGCAATGCCGCCCACATTCCGCATTTTTGTCGCTAAAAACAAGTTCTTAAAATAATGGCTCTCATCAATGAAAAGCCGGTCAACGCCGAGTTGCTCAAAAGTCACCGTATCGTCCTTGCGGCTCTGGTCGTTGAGCTTGGCAAGCCTTGTCTCCAGGGATTTCCGGGTGCGCTCCATCTGCTTGACCGTGTAGCGTTCCGCCTTCTGCGCCTTGGCCTGCTCGATTCCTTCCAGGATTTCCTCGATCTGGCGTTCCAAAATGGCTTGCTGGCGCTCCACGCTGATAGGGATTTTCTCGAACTGCGAATGGCCGATAATGATGGCGTCGTAGTCCCCGGTGGCAATGCGGCTGCAAAACTTCTTGCGGTTCTGGGTTTCAAAGTCTTTCTTCGTCGCTACCAGGATGTTGGCAGAAGGATAGAGCTGGAGCCATTCCGCCGCCCACTGTTCGGTGATGTGGTTGGGCACCACGATCAGCGACTTGGTGCAAAGCCCCAGGCGTTTCATCTCCATGGCGGCGGCCACCATCTCGTAAGTTTTCCCTGCCCCCACCTCGTGGGCCAGCAGGGTATTCCCGCCGTACAGGATGTGTGCGATTGCGTTCACCTGGTGGGGCCGCAGGGTAATCTCCGGGTTCATCCCCTCGAACCGGATATGCCGCCCGTCATACTCACGGGGGCGGACGCCGTTGAAGGTTTCATTGTAAATGCGGCACAGCAGCTCCCGGCGGTCAATGTCTTTCCAAATCCACTCGGCAAACTTCTGCTTAATCAGTTCCTGCCTGTCCTGGGCAATCGCGGTTTCTTTTTTGTTGAGGATGGGCTTTTTCTTGCCGTTCTCGTCCTCAATATAATCGAATACCCGCACATCCCGCTGATTTAAGATGTGTTCCAGGATGTGGTAGGCGCTCATCCGCTTGGTTCCATAGGTGGTATTGGCCTTGACGTTGGCCCGGTCAAAGTTTTTCTCCGTGATACTCCATTGGCCGGTAGCTTCGGCGCGCAGGATTCTAATGCGGCTCCTGGCCTGCCCGTAAGGGGTAAGCAGCTCCACCATGAATTGCTGGTACACCTCGACGGGCACCCAGTTCGCGCCAATGCGGACGCCGATCTCTCCCGCGCCCAAATCCTGGGGCTGGACAGCCTCCAGGGCCTCCACATTTCTGCGGACGGTTTCCTTTTGCCCGGCTGGGGCCGCCTCCAGGAAGGCTTTTGCCATCCGCAGTTTCTGGCGCACTTTCCCGGAAAGGTACTCATCCGCTGTGACAAAGGGGTAGCGGCCCAGATCCGCCAGAGAAGGCAGGATGTCCTCCGGGTTCTCCGCGCAGCGAATATCCCGGTAGATCACCCCGGCAAGCTCCTGTTCCAGTTCCTCCGGGGATTTCCCCGACAGCTCCGCCATATAGTCCATGTCCACGCGGGCTTTTTCCGAGATGGATACCGCCAACGCTTCACTGGCCGTGTCAACGCTGGTGACAGCCACATGGGGACGGATGGTGCGCTTGGAGAACATATCGGCTTTTCTTTTTAGGCTGCCCTGCTCATCCAGCACTTCGAGAGAGCAGAGCAGACAGTAGCTGGAGTCCTCCGAAAAGGCCAGCTTGTTGCCCCGGCTGCTAATCAGGCCGTACTTGGCGGTGAAGCTGTCATAAAGGGCATTGAGCTTTTGCTGCTCGGCTGCAATATCCTCATCCGGGTAGCCTTCGGTCTGGTACTCAATAAGCCTGCGGGTACATTCCCGCAGCTCGATCATGCCACGGATACGGTTTTCCGCTGTGACGGAGACCTCCACCGGGTGCATGAGGCTGTTTTCCCGGTAGTACACCTGGCCGTCCGCAATCGTATAACTAAAGTTCTTTACATTGGGGTCGGCGGGGATGGAATGATCTTCCTCCTCGTCCAGCTCCTCCAGCTCGTAGGGCTTGATTTCCGCCTGCAAAAACTGGATGGCATTGGCAAGCTGATCGGACAGGTCTTCCCCCTCGCGGGCTTTGCAGGCGCTGTCCGGCCCGAACCGGGTGGATTCCATCACCATGTCGCCCAGAATCATCTCCGGGTGCTGCACGAAATAGCGGTTCATGCGGATTCCGTTTTCATCCGTGTCCAAATGCACCCAATCCGGTTCCAGATCGGTGATGTGGTCGCGCTTTTGCAGGAAAATGACGTCGCTGGTCACTTCCGTTCCGGCGTTCCGCTTGAAGGTGTTGTCCGGCAGGCGGATGGCCCCGATGAGGTCGGCGCGCTGGGCAAGATACCTGCGGACGGCGGAGTTTTCCTTATCCATGGTGCCTTTTGAAGTGACAAAGGCAATCACGCCTCCGGGCCGCACTTTGTCTAACGCTTTCCCGAAAAAGTAATCATGGATGAGCCAATGGTGCTTGTCGTACCGCCTATCCAGCACCTTGAAATCCCCAAAGGGGACGTTGCCCACGGCTACATCAAAAAAGCTGTCGGGCATTTGCACGGTTTCAAAGCCGTTTACGGAAACGCTGGCGTTTTGGTAAAGCTGCTGGGCAATCCTGCCGCTGATACTGTCAAGCTCCACGCCATAGGCTTTGCTGCCCGCCATATCCGCAGGGAGCAGGCCCAGGAAGTTGCCGGTGCCGCAGGACGGCTCCAGGATGTTGCCCTGGGTAAAGCCCATCTGGGACAGGGCCTTGTAGATTCCCCGGATGACCACGGGCGGCGTGTAAAAGGCGGTCAGGGTGCTGGCCCTGGCCGCCGCGTATTCCTCCAAATACAGCAGGGATTTCAGCTCCTCATAGTGGGGGCTGGTTTCCTCAAAGCAGTCCGCAAGGCCGCCCCAGCCCACATAACGGGACAGGATTTCCTGTTCTTCGGGGGTGGCCAGACGTTCCTCCGCTTCGATCTGCTTCAAGGTGCGGATAGCGGCGGCATTGGCCGCGTATTTCTCGCTGGGGGTGCCGTGGCCCAAGGCGTCGTCGGTGATGTGGAAATCATGGCGCTGATCCCTGGAGATTTCCGGGTGCAGGGTTGTGAAGGTAATGCGCTCACGGCGGGGGCGTTTGGGCGGCAGTGGAGCCGGTTCTTCTTTTTTAGGCTGTAAACCGGCCTGCTCCGTGCTGGCTTGTGGTTCCTCTGCGGCAAGCGCCGCCTGCTCGATGGCCCGTTCATCGGGGAAGTCCCCGTAAACCCGCAGCCACCGGCGCTCATTCAAATCGTAGATACCAGCGCCGTCGTAGGCAAAGCCGTCCTCGCCCTCCATCGTTCCGGCCACATATTGCTGCGCCGCCTGTTCCGCCTCTGCCAGCGTTTGGTAATCCAGCCGTTCGTCAAATCCATTTTCAAAGTGGTGGTACACCGCAACTTCGTAGGGCGGCTCCATGCGCTGGGCGTAGCGGTCGATGTCCTCCGAGGTGAGCCATTCCGGCTTTTCCGGCAGGGCGGCGTAGAGTTCCCGCATTTTGGCGATCTGCTCCCGCACGTTCCCAGCCCACAAATGCTTTTCCGCACGTCCGCCAGCGCCCAGGAAGTAGTCGCAGTCGGCTTTGAGGCGGCCCAGCAGGCGGTATTCGTCCCCATGGCCGGATGGCATGGCTTCCGCAGCCGGTTCTTCTGCTAACAGCTCGCGCTCGATAAATCCGGCGACATCCTGGCTGTTCCCTTTGCCGCCATGGGAACGGTATTCAGAAATGCCGTCCTCGATCAGCTCATCGGACGCCGCGTATCCAGCTTCATCCAGATAGGTTTTGATTTCTTCCCGCAGGGCCTGCTCCGGGGTAAGGGCAGGCGGCAGCGCCTCGATCTGCTCCAGGCAGAGGGCCACATCCACCGCGATTTCTTCCTCCGGGTCGGCATGGTCGAGGAAAGAGCGCAGCAGCTCATAGAGTTCCTCCCGCTGTGCGGGGTCGTGGAGCTGCCGGGCAATATTCTCCACCGCCTGAGCGTCATCCTCGCCGTAGTCCATACGGGAACCGTCAAACTCGCCAATAAGGCGCAGCACCTGGGCAGCCAGTACAGGATAGGGGTCTGGGGCTTCTTCTTTTTGGGGCGGTTCCTGTACCCTGGGCGGCACGGCAGGAGCCGCAGGCTCCTTGTGCTCTGCAAAGAGCGTAAAGGTTCCCTGCCGGAAGGCGGTGAGGTTTTCAAACGCCTGCTGGCGCAGGGCGTACACCCGGTCGCCCTGCGGGGTGGCCTTCCAAATGGGAACCATCATCTGGTGGATTTCCTCCACGCAGGCCGGGTCGTCAAGCTGCGGCTCGATGACCTTCACCGCGTCCCAATAATCGAAGCCAAACGGATAGGGGTGCGGCTGTTCCTGGGGTACGTTCTCGAAGAACGTGCGGATATTCCGGGCAAGCTGGTGCTTTTCATACTGCGGCATGGCAGCCCGGTCGTCCTCGGATAAAAACCGCCCCTGGGCGATCATGGCGCTGACGTGCTTTTCCACGGCGCTCCATTTCAGTTCCACCTTGGCGTAGGGGGCGGCGATACTGCCATGGCTGAAAGAAACGCCTTTGCTGAGCTGGTAGGTCACATCGTCGTTTCCGCCGCCATATCCGCTGTATTCCCCGTGGTAGTGCTTTAGAAAATCCTCCCGTTCCTTGCGGTCTGTATGGTTGCGGTAAAAGGAATACACGGCCAGCCGGTAATCTACGCTGCGTTTTCCGCCGCGCAGAAGGTTGTCGATCTCGTCTGTGGAGATATACAAACGCCGCTGGGGGTCATACCCCTCGGCGGCGGTAAAATGCAGCGGCTCCCGCTGTAAATCTGCAAGCTGGGCCTGGAGAGCAAGCGGACGGTAAAAGCGGAACCGCAGAATAGCCGGGTTTTCCTGGTAGGCGGCGGCAAAGGCTTCATATTCTGAGAGGATGGCCTGTAAGCCATCTTCCCGGCTCAAAAGCCCAGCAATTTCTTCTGCCGCCTCCGGGAACCCGCCTGGTTTATCATAGACGGCCCGCAGCGAGGGAAAAAAACGCTTATCTTCATCCTCAATGTCGCGGAACATCAGCAGCAGCCGGTCGGCCAGCGCATTGACTTCATAGCGATCCACCTGGTCAAGTTCGCTCTGGGGCATATACCGGCCTAAATCCAGCAGTTCCCGGATACGGGCCGCCGCCTGTTCCCATGGGATGAGGGCAGCGCTGGAACGCCGAGCGCTTTCACCTTCGGCAATGCGGATTCCCTCGGCGTTATACCAAAGGGCATACTTTTTGCCGTTCAGATAAAAACCCGCGCCGTTCTCGCCATAGTGTTCCGCCAGAAATCGGGCGTTGTCCGGCTTATCTTTTTTGAAGTAGGCGCAGATGATGAGGCGGCTGTGCTTGTGGTTGGAGCCGATACACAGCGCCTCGTCGATCACCTGCTGGGGCAGAGCCGGGTGAGGAAAAACGGATGGCTGCGCTGCGCCCTCCGTCCGGGCTGGCTGCTGAAACGCCGCAAAATCAAAAAGGGACATCTGCTGGCCCTCCTGAGTGGGGAGCCTTGGGATGTCCGTCTGAATGAAGTATTCTTTTTTGTCGATGAGCCGGGCCGTCCATCCGGCTACCAAATCCCACGAAAACACCGATTCCTTTGTGCGGGAAAGGTAAGCGCCTTCCCACATGAGCAGCCCGTCCTCCTGAGGTCTATATCCCAGGCGCTGCCCATCTGCGATGATCTCGGTAAACCTGTCCTGGTAAGCGGATTTCAGATATTCCGCCCGTTCCTGCTCATCCGGGTGGACGGAAAAGAAAAGCTCGATCTGCTGCTTTTTGTACTTTAGGTCGTCATCCTTGTTGGCGATGACGGCCATGATCTGCTTTTCATCCAAAAGCGCAGGGAGCTGTTCGCCACCTGCGCTTTCTTCCGGTTCATCCTTTAGTTGTAGATCAGCTCCGCCAGCACTGTTTCCTCCGCCGCGTTCTGGATGTTGTTCATCATCTGCACCCATTTCATCTGGTCGCTGGCTTTCAGTTCCTCCGTCACGCCCTGGGCCTTCGCCATCTGCGCTGCGATTTCCTCCATCCGGCGCTGGGCGCTCTGCTGGATCTCCGCCAGATGGCTGGAGAGTTTCCCGCTGGTCAACAGGTTCGTGTAGGTGATCCTGCGGTGCTCCTTGAGGAACCGCCTCCGAAGCAATGCGTATTTCCCATGGGGAACCGGCTCCTCCTGGGGCGGCAGCAGGTTCGGCAGGTTGTAGTCGCCCTGTCTCGTGTATGTGATCTCGGCCATATTCAAAACTCCTTTCCGGCTGTGTGGTTTTCTGTTCAGTTACAGCATACTGGATTTGCGGCTGGGTTTCAAATGTGCGATTTTCTTTTTTCGGCTGTCTTTGCAGGGCAAGGACGGTACGCGAAATCGCAGAAAGGCACATTTGGGAAATGTCCCCGGCAGCCACGCCCAAAGCGTTCAGCGTCTGCGGCGTGTTAAAGTCGGTTACATCCCGGAAATCCTCATCTTCAAAATATTCGGATGGGTCAAGGCCGCAGCGCCCCAGCAGCATATACCCAATGCTGTTCTGCACCGCCCTGCGGTACTCTACCTCCAGATTCAGCCCGTCCAGTTCTTCCAGGAAGCTGCCTTCCGTAAGGCTTTTCAGTTCAGAAAGATAGTCGGGCATATTGTCCTCCACGGCGTTCTTTGCCGCAGAGAGCAGGGCTGCGCCCAAATCCTCCTTGTGTTCAAGCTCTCCAAAGCTGTTTTCCAGCGTTTCAATGATGTCCGGCGCGTATTCTTCCCGCACCGTCCAGATAGGGACAGGCCGGGGAAAACGGGCCTCGTGGGTATCGGAAATGTCAAAGTAGTATTTCAGCCGGGGTTTGCCAGTATGCTCGCCGTCAAAAACGGCGATGCCGTTTGCGCCCCGGTTTACCCAGCGCCCAAATTGCCGGTTCCATCGCTCGATCTCCAGGACGGCGGTGGCGTCCGGGCGCTGGGCGTAGACTAATAACTGTTCATCAAAAGTCAATCGGTAATTGCGGCAGGCAGCAGCCAAAAACGCCTGCCACTCTGACGGAGCCGTCACTTTGCGCTGCGTTTCCCGGTACAGCTCCGTTAGGGCTTTATACAATATCGCCATCCGGCGCACCTCCTTTTTCTTGTTATCTTTCCAAAGCCGCAGCCCGCCGCTGCCGGGGAATCGAAAAACCGTAGACCTTGGCGATGTCATCGCCCAGCCTGCGGGTCACTCTTGTAATATCGGCGCGGGTTGCAATGCCGCGATATAGTTTTTCTTTCAGCAGTTCAATTTGGGAAGGGCTGGCGCTGTCCTTGTAAACGCGGTAGAGGTAGTGGTTTGTGCCGTCGTGGTGGATGGCGTCGCACCACAGGTCGCCCAGGCGGTCTACATACCATGTGGAGTAGTCCGTATCTCCGTAAAGGCAGTCCCGGATGTTGCCGCTGGGGATTTCCTTATATCCCATGCGCCGCCCATTCCACAGGCCCAGGTCGCCTACAACCAAAATGGGCTGGGAAAGCTGCACATTGAGATTGGCGCGTTCATCATCCAGGTAATCCCCATTGATCTCATACATCAGGGAAATGCGCTCATCTTCGGATAAATCCGGGTAATCCGCCTCCAGATCGTCCCGCCAGTCCTCATAGTCCAGGCCGTAGTCTGTCCAGATAATGTGCCGTTCTTCCTTCATCTCGCCTCACCTCGGTCTTTCTTTTTGGGAAGCTGCGCTTTCTCTGCCAGCGTTTTTTCCCTTGCCTGCCAATACGCGGCGTGAAAGGTTTGCAGGCTGTCATTGATAAGAGCCTCATACGCACCGGGGGCAAAGCGTTCGTTGACAGGGGCCTGGTACATCCCTTTATCCATCAGCTCCCGCAGCGCCACCGGCTCGTCGCAGTCCTCCTCAAAACAAAGATACGCGCCTTCGGTAAATCCGCAGTTCAGTGCTTCTTTTCGGAATACCTTTTCCGCCAGTTCCCGGCGCACCATAATGCCGCCATGTCCTGGAGTGGAAACGGAATAAACGCCGGGGCAGAGCGTTTCGCACTCCTGTACGTTCCCCCATGGGGAATAAGGCGGGGCCTCCGGCGCAATGGCGTTCTGCCGCTGTTCTTCCAGGCACTGTACTTCTTCCTGCGCCCGCGCCACCAAATCCTTTTGGGCGGAAAACAGGTCGCTGAAATAGTGGCCCCAATAATAATCCGTCCTGCCTGTGCATTTCCAGGTAACGAATTGCTGGGGCGCTGTCAAATGGACGCCCAGCACAAACTCGCTGTCGCCCACATGGCAGGAATCCGTAATGATATATCCCGCGTTCTCTCTGTAATCCATCATCGAACCTCCGTTTCATTCAAAATAAAGTCCTTGACTTCCTTTATGCTGGCAAAATCCCGTTCATCCCCGGTAAGGTAGCGCACCGCGTCCTGCCATTGGGACAGCGGGTAGCTGTTCTCATCCATCCCGCACAAGTCGGACAGGGCCGCCCTGCGCAGAAATGGGGTGAGGTTTAAGTCGGAGATAAAGCAGCCATGCCGGGCCGCCAGTATATCCAGCAGGTGCAGTTCACTCATGGCCGCACCTGCTTTCCCCGGCTTCTTTCAGCAATTCCTCCACCAGCCTGCCGCTGCGGACTTTATTCCGGTCTGCCAGCACCTTGTTCTGGACGCACAGCACCGCCCGGATGTTGGGAACGGTAATGCCGGGAATCTCCACCATCTCCTCCGGGGTGATGGTGAGAAGCTGTACCGGGGAGTAACCAGCCTGGGCAAAGATGCGGAACAGCCGTTGTTCAAATCGTTCTCTCATCTGCAAAGCTCCTTTCTTTTTTGGTATGTAAAAGGGGCGGCCCCGCATGGCCGCCCCTGGCTGGTTACTTCTTCCGGCTTCTGACTTTCAGGAAAATCAGGCCGCCGATGATGAATACCACCAGCGCAATGGCAATAATCGCTTTCAGTTCCATAAAATCATTCCTCCTTACACAGATTCAAACCGCCGTTATTTTGCGGTATGGTTGTCCTTTTTGCGCTTGCCCACATAGGCCGCAACGCCCAGGGCGGCAGCGCCCATAGCGGATACGCCCATCAGGGCCGCCCACAGCCACGGCTTGCTGTCGTCACCAGTTTTCGGGGTGTCGCGCAGCTCGTTGTGCATTTCCGCCACGGTGGTCTTATCCGCAAAAATCGTCACCGTCTTATCCGCAGGCAGCACATAGTTGGCGCTGGCCCCATCCGATACCTCGGACACGGTGTAATCGCCTACGCGCAGGCCCTCGATGAAGATTTCGCCGTTTTTATCCGTTTTGAAGGTCTGGTCGTAGCCGTTGGCCCCGGTCACGCGGAAGGAGAAGCCCTCCACCTTGCCGTCGCTGGACGTTTTTTCAATCCGCAGGGAGCCAGTCTGGGCCATGTTGGTGAAACCAATCCCGGCCTCGTTCTCTACCTCGTAAATCTTGCCGTTCTCGGTGATCTCCACATAATAGGCGTTTTCATCCAGCAGGAAGCCCTCCGGCGCTTTGGTTTCCCTTACGAACACGCCGCCGTAGAGGATGTGGGACATCTCGTAAATGCCGGTGCTGGTTTCCTCCAGCTTGCCCAGCAGCTCGTCACCCTCGTCCAGCTCTTTGTTGCCGTTGGTATCGCGGTACACTTCAAATTCAGCGCCCGTCAATTTGTTATCGGGATAATCCTTATCCACCTTGGTGAGCCGCAGATCACCATACACACGCTCATTGGCAAGGGAAATCTCTACAACCTGTCCATCTTCCTCCACAGTAACGGGAATCACTTCATCGGAGAGGATGAACCCTTCCGGGCTTTCCAGTTCTTTCAGCACCCAATCACCGTAAGGCACATTGGTGAAAGAAAAGCTGCCGTCGTCCGCTGAGGTAGTGGTGGCAAGGGCGTTTTCGGCGGTAAACTCGGTTTCATCGGACTTAAACAGACCGATTACAGCCCCGCCCAGGCCCGTGCCGTTCTCATCGGTTTTGAGGCCCTTGATTTCGCCGCGGATCAGCTCGTTTGTGACAGCCTCGCCATCATTAGCGGAAATCTCTACCACGGCAACAGAAGGCCCGCCGTACTCAAAGGTGAACGGGAAGGTTTCGCCATTCAGCAGGTAATGGCTGTCAGTGGAAAGCTCCTTCAGGTAGAAGCTGCCGAAAGGCAGGTCGGTACTGCAAACGGCCTGGCCGTTCTCATTCACAGAAACGATCTCCAGAAGCCCGTCTGCCGGGATCACGGAACCGTCTGCTGCGGTGATGTCCTCCTGAGCATAGAGGCCGAAGGTCACGGCGGAAATCTCGCCGTTCATGCCAATGCCAAAGGTTTCATCCTGCTCCAGCACCTTGTTAAGCGACACGAGGGCTTTCTGGCGCTGGTTATAGAAGCTGGCAGAGGTTTCGGTGACTTCTACCTCTTGGCCTGCGTACACCAGCTCCACGTTGGTAATGTTCTCGCCGGTATCCACCATGCCGTGGGGGAACTGGATTTCCTTCACCTGGAATTTGCCCAGGTAAAGGGGCTGGCTCTGGGCCGTTCCGTCCTCGCCGGTGGTAATGGTGTCCACTACCTCGCCCGCAGAGTAGCGCAGGGTGCCGTCCAGGGTGTAGACGTCCTCCAGGGCAGTAATTTCAAACACCGCGCCGGGCAGGCCCTGCACCTCGTACACCGGCTGGTAAACGCCCTCGCTTTCTGCCACAGAGGAGAACACCTCGCCGGTTTTGCTGACCTTGATGATTCCTTTCTGGGCCATGTTGGGCTTGGTGACTTCGATCACCGTCACGCCGCCTTCTTCGCTGGAATTGTCCTCGGTCACATCAAAGTAAACCGGGGTGCTGTCCAGTACATAGCCGTAGGGGGCCTGGACTTCAACCAGAGAGTACCCGGAGCCATACTCCAGCTTTTCCGGGGTGACAAGGTAGCCCTCGGAATTGGTGTAGAACGTATCAATGGTGGTCGGCGTCGGGTAAGTGAAGGTCATTTCCACCTTGCTGCCATCGGGACGGTAAATCTGGAACCCGGCCCCCGCATAGGGGATGGTCACGCCGGTTTCCGCGTCCACCTTAACTACCTTGATGAAGCTCTCAAAATTAGCGTTGTTGATAAGGTAGCGGTAGGTCTGGCCGTCCTGGGCGATATACACTTCAAAATCGTCCATCAGCTCGCGGCCTTCCCAGCCCTTGGTCTGGCGGACGATATAGGTGCCATAGGGCAACTTCTTCGACTGTGCAAAGCCGTTCTCATCGCAGACGAGGACATCACGCTCAGATTCCCTGGCATTTTCATAGCTGCCGGCTGATTTCAAAAACACCTGGAACTCCGCGCCGGATTCCGGGGTTTCGATCTGGGTTTCCCCGTCGTCGGTATGCTTGATGATGGCGATGTCGCCCTTGATGACCTGTTCCGTCACGTCGTTGGCGGTATCGTTCAGCTCAATCTCATACAGCTCCGGTTCCGCGCCTACCTTGTGGATGGTGGAATCCAGCAGGTAGCCCTCGCTGGGGCTGATTTCACGGATTGTCCAGTCCGAATCGCAGACGTAATATCCGGTGGTGAACTGGCCGTTCTCGTCCGTGGTGAAGCTGTCGATAAGGGTGTCTCCCTTATACAGCCCATACACAGCGCCGGCCAGAGAACCGTCGCCCTGGGGCGCGCCCGTTTCCACATCGCTCTTGGTGACGGTGACGCGGAACTTCTTCAGCACGTTATTCACGCTCTTGTGAGTAACTTCGTTCCACTCGATGGTGGCTGTCTGGGAATCCGGCACCACATAACGGATGGGGGTATCCACCTCCTCCAGTACATAGCCCGTGCCGATGAGCACGTTTTCAAAACGCGCCACGCCGTTTCCATCTGTCACAGCATACTCATCCACCGGCTGCCCGGAGAGGGATGTGCCATACAAGTGGAAGGTCATGCCCTCCACCAGCCCGTCCTCGCTGGTTTTCGTCACTTCCAGGCTGCCGCGCTTCAGCTTGTTATTGAAAGTTACGGTGGCGGTCTGGCCGCTGACGATGGTCACGCGCTGGGTTTCCTGGGGTTCGTACTTATCAATCGACTGCTCGGTTACGGTATAAACGCCGGGATTGAGATCGGAGATGTCGATCTCGCCCGCCTCATTGGTGGTCTTGGTGGCGCTGTACCCCTCGCCGGTGATAGTGAAGTTGATCCCGGCTACCTGTCCGTCCTCGGAAGTCTTAATCAGCTTCATATTGCCGGTTTTCACTTCCAGGTTCAGATAGCCCACCATAGAATCGGACACGGTTTCCCCATAGGTGGCAAAGTCCTGCTTGCCGCCGCCGGTAATGCCATCCGTCCAAACCACGACGCCGCTGCGCTGGGCAGAGATTTTTTCTGCTTTCACCGTTACAGAACCTTTGATGGCCTGGGCGGAAGTGATGGTGAGCTGATTGCCGTCCACGGAGAAATTCAGCCCGGTGGTGCTGCTGGAGAAGGTGTAGTCACCCAGCACACCGTTGGTATCCGTGAGAGTGAGGGAATACTGCTGGCCGTCCCATTTCAGCTCGTAGGCCCCGGCGTCTGCGGTGCTGCTGAAAAAGCTGGGCAGCATGGTATGGCGTTTTACCGCGCTCTCAATGGCGGAATACTGACTGAAGATCTCGCTGTAAAGGGGATTCTCCGGGCTGATATATTCCGCGATATTGTTCTTGCCCTGGGCGTTGGCGTCCACATGGTTAAACTGGCTGTCGCGCTCACCCACGACGGTTTCCCAGACAAGAAGCTGGGTGGCGATTGCCCCGGCCATCTTGCTGGCATCCTCCGGGTCATCGGTCATCCATGAGGTGCTGGCGTTGCCCTGCCATCCATAGGTCATAATCCGCCCGATATATTCCTTGATGGTGTCCGGTGGAATAGTGGGGTTCAGATCGGACGGGTAATCATCCCAGAAGTCCTCGCCCCGGCCAGTAAACTGGTCGCCGGAATGAACGCCGACGCCGGGTTCGATACAGTAGATGACTTTCCCGTTAAAGTAATCCTGCGTGTGGATGGTAAAACCGTTATTTTCGCCGGTAGACCATCCGCCCAGGAAATTCATAGCGGAATGTCCCCAGCCTGCCTTGTTGGGGTCGCTGGCACGGGGGAACTCCACCATATACGTCGTCATGGTTTCCCCTGCGGCAAACGCTGTGGTTCCCGTCCCTGCGAATATGCCCAGGCACATGAGCATGGCCATGAACAGGGACAGGGGCTTTCTCAATGCTTTCATCGTGTTACCTCCTTGAAATGGCCGCAAAAAAAGCACACCGTTTCCGATGTGCTGCGGCTTGTGTTGGTTACTGTCTAAAAAAGAGAGACCCGCCCGGTTTTTCTCGCAGCCCGATGTCTGCCTGTGGAAAAGAGGCCGGAGCTTTCTATAAACATCCAGGCTCCCCAAATATCTTCTTTTTTTAGGCTGTTTAGGTTGTTTGGAAGGGGTGAGGTGTGGAGAGGGGGAACCGGCACAAGCTGCCGTTTCCCCGCAAATGGGCGCACTTCCCCCTTGTGAGTGGGCTATCTCTCTAAACTGCGCTGGCGTTTGCGGTAAAGTTCCAGCGCCTTGACAATGGTGTCCTCGATCTTCTGCGTGGGCGTCCCCGGCGCAAAAAACCGGCTGATTTTTTCCTTTGGGATTTTGAACTGTTCTTTTTGATTGCCTTTTTCCTCCTCCATGATAACCGCCATAGCGTCCTTGGACAGCTGTTCCGCCCCGGTTTTCGCCTCGGACATCCGGCGCATTTTGATGGCCTGGGCGTGGGACGGGGTGCAGTCCATCTCGTCCATGATAGCGAATAAGTCGGCCTGTTCTTCTTTTCGCAGGTAAGACAGCTCCACCGCTGGGCGCAGGGCAATTTGCAGCATATCCGGGTCTTTGAGTACCGAGTTGTCTACCAGCTCCAGGATTTCCGGGATAAGGTGGGTAAGGCGGATATATTTGCGTATTTGCTCATGGCTCTCGCCAGACTGTTCCGCAAGTATCTGACGTGATCTTTTACTATCCAACTTGTGCAACACCGTTGCACAAGTTAAATCTGTACGTTCGCCTTGCTGCCGTTTCATCGCGTCCAGCTTCATCTTATAGGCAAACGCCTTCTCCGAGGGCAGGATCTGCTCCCGCTGCAAGTTGGAATCCACCATGATGATCGTGGCTTCATCGTCGGTGAGCTGCCGCACAATGCAGGGGATTTCCGCAAGCCCCGCCAAATCCGCCGCCGTTTTCCTGCGGTGCCCGGCCACCATCTCATAGCCGCCCTCCGGCTTGGGTCGTACCAGGGCAGGAACCAAAACGCCGTACTGCTTCACGCTTTCCGTCATTTCCTGCATGGCTGCGTCCATCCGCACCTTAAACGGGTGATTCGGGAAGTCGCTGATTTCCGAGGGCGAAAGGTTGACGACTTTTTCAAGCCTTGCCTCGGCCCGTTCTTCCTCCGTGGAAAACAGGTCATCGACTGAGGGAAGATTGAAGTTTAGCCCGTTGCTTTTCGCCATCCGCCAACACCTCCTTTGAAAACTCCGCGTAAGCCTGGGCCGCTTTGCTTCCTTTGTCGTAGGCGTAAATACTCTTGCCCGCTGCGCTGGTCTCTGCGGCTTTGATGGCTACGGGAATCTCGGAACGATAGATTTTTAATACGTTCCCGTAGGTCTGCCGCAGGATTTCCGCCGTCTGGCGGGCCAGATTGGTACGTCCGTCTACCAAAGTGAGCAGCACCCCGTCCACCTTCAGGGCCGGGTTAATCCGTTTTTTTACCCTTGTGATGTTTTTGATAAGCTGGGTCATGCCTTTGGCGGGCAGATAGTGGGCCTGCACCGGGATAATCACGCTGTCCGCCGCAGCCAGGGCGTTGATCGTAATCATACCCAGGGACGGCATACAGTCGATGAGCACCACGTCGTAATTTTTCTTTGCTTCATTGACATAGGTGCGTAAAGTGATCTCCCGGCTCATGGCGTTGACAAGAGTGGCCTCCAAATCTGACAATTCAATATTGGCAGGCATGAGGTCTACGCCTTCGCTGTGGTGCAAAATACCCTCGTCTGCGGTAAAAGGCTCGTCGCGGATGATCTTTCCCATGACGGTAGCAAGCGTGGTCTGTAAGCTGTCCTGGTCTTGCCAGCCCAGGCAGGTGGTAAGGTCGCCCTGGGGGTCTGCGTCGATGAGCAGGACTTTTTTCCCCAGACGCGCCAGGCCAATGCCCAGGTTCACCGTCGTGGTGGTCTTGCCCGTGCCGCCTTTCTGGTTGGCCAGCGCGATCACGCGGCTATCCCTGGGGCGGCTTCTTTGTTCCGGCATTTTCATGTCCTCCTTCTTCATAGATTTAGCCGCCCGTTGGCAGGACGGACGGCTATGTATGCGGAAAATCCGAAAGGTGGGCATGAAAAAAGCCGCTTACTCTTTCTGAAAAGAATAAGCGGCTCATCAAGAAGCGATATGTAATTTTACATCTTCTTTACCGGGGCGCACATCACTTTGAGCAGAAGTTCGTCCAGGCAGCCGGTGTCCCTGTTTTCCCGGAGCAGGGCGTTGCGCAGGTGGTTGAGGCTTTGGATTACAATGCTGTTTTCCGTAGGGGTAAGAAATATCTTTAATTTCCGCTTTCTCATTTGGCACTCCTCCTTTGTGCTTCTATTATATATGTAAGGAAACAGTGCCGCAAATGTGCGATTTGAGGATATTCGAGAGCCGCCTGCTGTGGGGCAGACGGCTTCGCGTTTTCACCGTAACTTTGCATTTCCCGGCTTTTCTTCGTATCAAAGCTCATCCCTGGGTAGTAAAATCGTAGTAATTGGGGTCTTTTTTCTGAGGGAAATGCGGGCTTTTGCGCTGTTTCACAGGGTTATTTCACTTTTGCTTTGATATTTCACCATAAATATGTCGTCTCCCTTTCCGCTCTCCATACGTTTCTCCAGGGCATCGAAGTAGGCGGTTCCCTTCAGGCTCTCATAGGATACACGGATATATGGATTTTCCTTCATGAATTCCGACATAATCTGTTCGATCACGGTTACATTGTCCGGCTCATATTTGTTTCCAAAAAAAGTGATTGTCACAATTTCCTGGCTATCCAGGGTATCTTCATTCACCACTCTGTTCTTACCGCCGCTGCAGCCTGTGAGGGCCGCTATCGTAAAGGTAAGAAACAGGAGCAGTGCCGGGATTTTTCTTGACATTGCAGTTCTCTCCTGTCTTTTGTAATACATGGTATTTCCATCTCTGTTCACATACTAATTGGATTCTACCACAACCTGACTACGAGTGCAATCGATTCTATCTTTTTAAACGGTACTGTACCGTTTCATAAGCGCATGGTATAATAAGGCAGAGGTGAAAACATGAAAGGCAGCAATGAATTATACAGACTCGTATACGACTATTACGCAACCAGAATCTTATTCGGTTTTTATACTTATGGGGACGCGATGCCGTCCATCCACAAAATATGCGTTCAATTCAGACTGGCGGTTCCGACGGTACGGACAGCATTTACTTATCTGGAACGGGACGGATACATACAGGTTGAAGCGTCCAAAGTAGCCCGCGTGGTTTACAAGGCCGCTCCCGCCAGGATCATGAAAAATATTGTCGACTACTTTCTGCCGCGTGAGGACGGATTAAACGACATCGGAGTGGCCGGACGGATTTTAATCGAACCGCTTTTCACACGGGGACTTCAGCGCTGGGAAGAGGACCAGTGGAACCAGCTGCGTGAATGGCTCACCAATCCCTCTCCGGACACGCTGTTTATGCCGATTGAACTCTATATTCTGGCACTTTCTGCGCTGGATAATAAGCTCCTGCTAAATCTTTACTGGGAGATGGTCCGCTACCTCTGCTTCCCCTATCTGTCCGAAGACCAGGCGGCATGGAAGCTCTCTCTGGAAGAACTGGGAATCCAGACAAACGAAGAGCTCATCCACTATCTGAAGGCAGAGTATTTTAAAGTTTATACCAAAACAGCTGTTGACCTGTTTTCTTTCCTGAAAACAGTACGTCCCCAATATGCGCCGACCGAACCGGAGCCGGTCCCCTTCCAGTGGAGCCTCTACCGGCAGCGTCCACAGATACGCTATTCCCTGGCCGCCAGCATCATCCGTGGAATTGTATCGGGAGTTTACCCCATCGGAAGCTACCTCCCCTCTTTGCCGCAGCTGGCCGCAAAGTATGGAACGGCGCTGTCGACGATACGCCGTACGGTCTCGCTCCTCAATGACCTGGGGGTGGCAGCGTCCCAGCACGGTAAGGGCATCCTTGTCTGTATGACACCGCAGGCCATCGATTTTTCCAGTCCCGATGTGCATGAGATGCTGGATCTCTATCTGGAAAGTCTCCAGATGCTGGTATATACCTCCCGGTCGGTCTCCCTGTTTACATTTCAGTCCGTCTCCAAGGCGGCCCTGGAGGTCTTAACCGAGCAATTCAGGTGCATCAGGAAGGAAAGCCGGACGGATCTCTATCTCGAAATCTATCTGGGCTTTATCGTTAAACACTGCTCCTCCGCCATGGTACGCGAGTGCTACGACAAATTAAAACAGCTTCTGGCCTGCGGCTATCCGGTCACCCTGATGAGACTGAAAAAGGACAGTCTGGGCCAGGAATACAATCCGGCTGTCCTCCAGGCGGTCACTTCTCTGGAAGCCGGTGACACGGAGGGCTTCACCGATCAGTGGTGTGAATTCTTAAGCCAGCAGGAGAACGAGACGAGATCATTTATCATGGAACAATGGGAGCATTCACCACAAAATTGAAACATTTACCAGAAAGCAGGTGGCGGTCATAGACGGTAAGATTTTATTGGCAGACGACGAAAAAGATATTGCAGACCTTATGGAAGAAGTCCTGCTCCAGGACGGTTTCCGGGATATCCGAAAGGCGTATAACGGCGCGGACGCGGTGAACATCTGCCGTGAATTCCAGCCGGACGCGGTCATTCTCGATATCATGCTTCCGGATATAGACGGTCTTGAGGTATGCAGGCAGATTCGGGAGTTCTCCTATTGCTCCATCCTGTTCCTGTCTTCCAAAAATGATGATGTGGATAAAATTCTCGGTCTCGCCTCGGGCGGAGACGACTATATCACCAAGCCCTTCAGCCCACGCGAGGTTGTGTTCCGCGTCAAGGCACAGCTCCGCCGCCAGCGCTATCAGACATCCCCAGCCCAGGACACTGGCTCCGTCTTAACCGCCGGCCCCCTCTCGCTGGATAAGGAAAGCGGGCGGGTCTATAAGGATGGACGCGAGATCGCCCTGACCGGGCGCGAATTCCTTCTGCTCTCCTATCTCATGGAAAATACGGACAAAATCATAAGCAAAGAGCGTCTCTATGAACAGGTCTGGGGGGAAGCCAGCAGTATCTGTGACAACACGATCATGGTTCACATCCGCCATATCCGGGAAAAAACAGAGACGGACCCGTCGAGGCCGCAGCAGCTCATCACCGTAAAAGGCCTGGGCTATAAGCTCAGGAAAAGGATCAAATAAATGAAGAAATCCGGTTACCGCACCACATTCCACATATATTTTATCTTCCTGCTGACGCTGATCGGCACGATCCTGTCGGCAATTCTTCTCTTTTTTCTGCTGATAACGGTTCGAAAACCGGACGGTTCTTACGTCAGGAGTGACTGGCCAAAATCCTTTACAGAGAGTTTCGGCAGACAGATCCAGTTTACGGACGGTACGCCCCGGGTTACACAGGCCGGAATCGAACTGCTGCAGGACAACGGCGTGGGCCTCCAGATCTTAGCTCCGGATGGCCGGGAGGCATACAGCTACAGGAAGCCGGATTCCGTTGGCGGCTCTTATTCCGCCTTTACCGGCACCGTTCAAAACGCCGGGGAAGACTGCGTCTATATACTCTATTTTCCCATGAAAATCTCCGCCATCACCATGTATCTCAACGGGGATCGTTTTTCTGGCGGCCGGCCGCTCATCCTTTCCCTTTTATGCGTGCTGTTTCTGGTGGTTCTCATCTCCGGAGCCCTCTACGGCTTCTGGACCTCCAGACAGTTAAAGCGGCTGACAGCCTCTATTCAGGATATCTCCCTCCGCCGCTACCTTTCCAATCACAGCCGCGGCGCGTTCGAGGATCTGTACGCCAGCCTGAACGCATTAGATGCCGAGATCCGGGCCAGCGACCGCCTGAGGGAAGAGACGGAGAAGATGCGGGAGGAATGGATTTCCAACATCACTCACGATCTGAAAACGCCTCTCTCCCCGATTAAGGGCTATGCGGAGATCATACAAAACGGGGACGCCGGGCAGGAGGAATCTTACAGGCGGTACGCCGCGGTCATACTGAAAAACGCCGCCTACATGGAAGCGCTCATCGACGACCTGAAGCTGACATACCAATTGGAGAACAGCCTGCTTCCCGTCAACCGGGAGCGTCAAAATATGGTCCGCTTCTTAAAAGAGCTGGCAATCGATATTTTAAATACGCCCGAGTACGAAGACCGCGTCATCGGTTTTGACAGCACGGAGGACGCCATTTTCTATTCGTTTGATTCAAAGCTGCTGACGAGAGCCTTTCGCAATCTGATCATCAACGCCTTTGTACACGGAGGAGAAACGGCAAAGGTCACACTCCGGGTATCCTGCATTGACGGCGCGCTGCTGATCCAGGCGGCTGACAATGGAAAGGGCATAGGTCCGGAGGAGGCCGGACACCTCTTTGACCGCTACTACCGCGGCTCCGGCACAGGAGAGAAGCCGGAAGGGACTGGCCTGGGCCTGGCAATAGCGAAAAGCATCATCGAGCTGCACGGCGGAACCATCTCCGCCTATGGCACTCCCGGCGCAGGAACTGTGTTTTCGATTGAATTTCCTGTTTCTTAAGGTTAATTAAGGTTGTCTGAAAGTCAGATTAAGGCTGACAGCTTATCATAATTTCTATGATAGCTGTCAGCCATTTTAATTATGAAATCAGACAATTCCACGGAAAGCAGGTGCCACAATGAAGATCATACTAAAATATATTCTCACCAATATAAAAGAGCGAAAGCTGCGGACCGCAGTCATATTCCTGTCCATTCTGCTCTCCTCCATGCTCCTGTTCGTATCCTTTTCCATCGGTGCTTCCTATGAAAGTGCACAGCAAAAAATGGCCAGGGGCATGGCGGGCAGCGCAGTTCTCTCTGTAAAAGCGGCCAATGGGGCAATTAAAACGGACGAACTTCCCCCGCTTTCGTCCATCGAGGCAGGCGTGGGCGTGCTGAAGGGCACAGCCCTCTATCATGAGAACGGCTACTACGAGACCATCGATTTAATTGCCGCCGATTTAACGGAGCTGGATAAAATCAATCCGCCCCATCTGGCCAATGGTGAGAAAATCACTGATTTCACCGGCAGCCTGGTGATCCTGCCGGACCGTTTTACTTTGAAATACGGGATAAATAAAGGCGATACCATACATTTACAGATCAATGGCGCCACGGTTCCGCTTCAGGCCGCAGATATTGCAAACTATGACACAGTCTTCCTCCGCCATACGAGGGGAGCGACAGCCCTTCTGCCTCTTTCCACCATGGCCGGACTTCTGGATCAGACGGACGGATACAGCGAAATCCTGATAAAGCCCGCCGCCGGAGCTGACACTGCGGTTCTGAAAAACGAAATCTCCGCTGCTCTGCCCGCCCCCGCTTATATTGTATCCGAGGTGGTCAACGAGGCGCAGATCGCTGCCGACGCAAGGCAGAAATCCATGCCGTTTTTCCTCATCAGCTTTTTCTCCATGACCATGAGCGTGTTCATTATTTACAGCAGCTACAAAGTGATTACCCTGGACCGCCTTCCGGTGATCGGAACCTTTCGCAGCATCGGTGCAGAGAAAAAGACCGTAACCCGCATCTTCCTTCTGGAAAGCCTCCTGTATGGAAGCGCAGGCGGCCTTCTGGGAATCCCATTAGGTATTGTGGTGCTGAAGCTGATTCTTCACGGCATGGGGCAGTCTCTGTCCCAGGGCATCGAAATCCCGGCAGTGATCTCCCCGCTCAGTGCGGTGATCTCATTTACCATGGCGGTATCCGTGGCATTTCTCTCCGCCTGGCTTCCGATCCGCCGTGCGGGACGCCTGCCGGTGAAGGACATCGTACTCGGCACCGCAGAAGAACCGCACACTTCCATCAGATTCCTTACGAGCGTCTGTGTAATCGTGTTTCTGATCTCCATGCTGCTGCCCCGCCTGGTATCCGGGCCCATGCTGTACCTGGCCGGCGGCCTCTCTCTGCTGGGAATGACTGCATCGGCCGTGCTTCTCGTTCCCATGCTCACCAACCTCTGTTCCACAGCACTCACACCGCTTTACCGCTCCCTCCTGGGAAATGAGGGCTGGCTGGCCGCCCGGAACATGAAAGGCAATAAAACTACAGCGCAGAATATCACGCTGCTATTCATCAGTATCTCCGCCGTGATCGCCATCACGGTTGTCGGTGATTTTGTCACAACGTATGTCAGTGACGTCTTTCATGGGGCGGAGCTTGACGGCTTTGCGGATGGACATATGGAACCGGAATTTGTTGACAGGGTAAAGGAAATGGATGGGATAGAGCAGATTCTGCCGCTTTACGTCTATAAGAATCAGATAACAGCGGACGGCCTCCCCCTCAGCCGGCTGGAGGCAACCGACCGCCTCGACTGGTACGGCTCCATGCTGGCGCTCCATTATACGGAAAAGGACATGGAAGCTTCCGCAGTTTCGGCCTTCGCCTCCGGGCGGGCTGTCATCCTGAGTACAGACTGCATGAAGCGGACCGGCGCCTCCATCGGCGACCCCCTGTCCCTCTCTGACGGCTCCGTTCTGCAGGACTATCTGCTCGTCGGCAGCTTCAAATCGAGAGCCACCGATGTCGAAGCTGTCATACCCGCCGCATATGCGGTTTCCGATTTTGGAGCCGTCTCCTACGACTTTCTCGCCTATACCGCCGCCGATCCGGATGCCATCATGGTACAGCTTCGCAGCCTGTTCGACGGAACCTCCAACTGGAGCCGGACGGTAGAAGAATTCAACACGGACGCCCTCGCCACGGTCGGAACCTTTTTGAAGCCCATGCGCACCATGACCTGGTTTATTCTGCTGCTGGCCGCGGTTGGCGTCGTCAACAACCTTTTGATCAGCCATATTCAGAAGCGCCGTACCACCGCCATGTATAAGTCCGTGGGGCTCTCCAACCGCCAGATGGCGTCGATCACAGTGATTGAAGGCTTTTCATCCGGCCTGATCAGCGCGGTCCTTGCCGTGTTTCTCTCTTATATGGAAATCCAGACAATCTTCCTTGTGGCCGGTCCCAAAATACAGATCGTGCCGGAGCTGGATGCTTTTACGTTTCTGACTTCCGGTATCCTGGGAATTGCGGTCACTCTGCTGGGCTCTGTCGTCCCCATCATCAAGTGCCGGAAAATGAAGCTTGTGGAAGAAATCAAATTTGAATAGCTTACAGAACTGGAGGATAAGAAATGAAACCTATTATAGAAACTGCCGCTGTAGAAGGACGGCATATCGTTAAAAATTTCAGGCTCGGAGATACCGTGACCGAGGTGCTAAGGGATGTCTCCCTGCGGGTAATGCCGGGGGAATTCGTCTCAATTATGGGACCATCCGGTTCCGGAAAAAGCACGCTTCTCTATATTTTAGGCGGTCTGGACACCCCGACAGGCGGCCGCGTGCTGCTGAACGGAACCGATATCTCCAGCTTCGGAGATGAAAAAATGAGCGGTCTCCGCCGCCGGAGCATCGGGTTCGTCTTTCAGTTTTACAACCTGATTCCCAACTTGAATGTGGAAGAAAACATCATGCTCCCGCTTCTTTTGGACGGTCAGAAAATGGAGCGCTGCAAAGACCGTCTCGACCGGATTCTGGATATGGTGGGCCTGTCAGACCGGCGCAGACACACGCCCCGGGAGTTATCCGGCGGCCAGCAGCAGCGTGTGGCAATCGCCCGCGCGCTCATCGGCAATCCCGGAATTCTCTTCGCCGACGAGCCCACCGGTAATCTCGACACGAAAGCCGGCGCCGATATCATGAGCCTTCTGCGGGAGATCAACCGCAGCACCGGGCAGACCATCATTATGGTCACCCACTCCCCGGAAGCGGCCAAAAGCAGCAGCAGGATCATTACGGTGCGTGATGGGAACTTCGTGTAATATTGCATAGCTCAAACGCCATGGCCGCACTCCTATAACCGGACAATGCCATCACGCAATATGCATGGTAAGCGGCATCATCAGGTGTTCCATCATCAACTTGTACGCCATATCTCCGTCTCCCGCCTTCAGACAGGCGAAAAACTGTCTGTGCTCCCCGAGTGTGTCTTCCATTCTCCCGGGCACAGACAGCGCGCCCTTCGTCGTGAGATGGATTAAATACGTCAGACGCTGAAACATCTGATTGAACTCCCGGTTGTCCACGTAATTGACCAGCGCCAGATGGAACTGGTGGTCATACTCCGTAAACTGGTCGAGACCGGCACTGTTGAAGTTCCCGCTCTCGAGATTTTCACGGCTGGGGCCATTTTTGCTGAGCAGTGTCTTCTCCTGCTTGTCCAAAAGCTTCTCCATGGCACTGAGAAGCTTCTGCCCCTTCCTCGTGCCGGCTTCCGCCGCGGCCTTATGGATGCAGAATCCCTCGATGGCGCAGCGAATCTGGATACTCTCCTCCATATCCTCCTCATTGAGCTTTCTCAGGGTAAATCCCTTACTCGGTACTACCGTAATATAGCCGTCCTGGCTTAAGCACTGGATCGCCTCCCGCATGGGCGTCCTGGATATCCCGATCTCCGCCGACATGCGCGTCTCCGAATACAGCACCTCCGGATCCAGCCGGCCGGATAAGATCATTTCTTTTAAGTAATTATATGCCTGAATCTGTAATGGACTTTTGTTGACCATCGTATCCCCTCCTGTTTCATGGTGTTTCCATGGTGTTTTTATAACGCAGGATAAACGTGTAAATGTGCAGTATCTTAAAAATGCAGCACATTCACACGTTTCCATCTATTGTCTACAATACTTCCCCATTCGTTTCAATTACTTTTTTATACCAGGCGAAACTGTCTTTCTTATAACGCTTTAACGTGCCGTTTCCCATATCGTCCTGGTCTACATAGATAAATCCATAGCGTTTCGACATCTGTGATGTGGAAGCACTGATCAGATCAATGGGCGCCCAGCTGGTATATCCCAGAAGCTCCACTCCGTCTTCGACCGCCTTCTCCATCTGAATGAAATGTTTCCGGAAGAATTCAATCCGGTAATCGTCGTGGATCTCCCCGTCTTCCGTGACGGCATCCACCGCACCGAATCCATTTTCCACGACAAACAACGGTTTGCGGTAACGGTCATACAGCTCTAGCAGGGAAATCCTAAGCCCCACATCATCGATCTGCCAGCCCCAGTCACTCGACTTTAAATACGGATTCTTTACACCCAGGACCGTATTTCCCGGCGTCCTCTCCGCATCGGGATCGACAGATTCCGTCATGCTCATGTAGTAGCTGAATGAGATGAAATCCACACAGCCTTCTTTCAGAATGCGGTCATCTTCCTCCCTCATCTCCGGAAGCAGCCCTTTCTTCTTCAGCTCTGTCCGCTTTAATCCCGGATACTCTCCAAATACCATCACATCCGCATAGAAGTAATTATCCAGATTCTTGTAAAGCGCCGCCAGCACATCCTGAGGGGCACAGGTTCTGGGATAAGTGGTCAGCTTCGTGAGCATACAGCCCATCTGACTGCCTTCTACCATCTCATGACACATTTTCGTCACGATCGCAGAGGCGACCAGCTGATGGTGCAGCCCCTGATAACAGCACTTCCGTTCATTCCCGTCTGATAACTCCGGCAGGATTCCGCCGCTTGTAAAGGGATGGCGGATGATGCTGTCGATCTCATTAAATGTCAGCCAGCGCTTCACATACGGGCCAAATTCTTCAAAGCACGTGCGGCAGAATCTGACAAACAGATCGATGACCCTCCGGTCCGCCCAGCCGTTGTATTTAACGCTTAAGGAAAGGGGCATTTCATAATGGGAAAGCGTAACCAGCGGCTCGATTCCCAACCTTCTCATCTCTTCAAACACAGCTTTGTAGAAGGCGATTCCCTCCCGGTTCGGCTCCTCTTCCTCCCCAGTGGGATACAGCCTGGTCCAGGCAATTGACAGCCGCAGGACCTTAAATCCCATCTCGGCGAACAGTGCCAGATCCTCTCTGTAATGATGGTAGAAATCGATTCCCCTTCGTTTGGGATAGTATACGGTGTCGGGATCAAGCGCCGCCTGCTTTACGCCCTCCAGGGAAAACGCAACGTGCTTATTATACTCCTTATTGTCCACATTGGGCTTATAGGAGGCTGCGTCTGCAACGGAAATCCCCTTTCCGCCTTCCTTCCACGCGCCTTCGATCTGATTGGCGGCAATCGCCCCGCCCCATAAAAAATGTTCCGGAAATGCCATAGTTAAACCGTCCTCCTTCTGATATGGTAAAATTCATCTGCCGCACTCCTGCTTCCGCTGGAAGCCGCCAGCACTTCAAACGCCTCCCCTGATGTGACGATCACAGGCATCGTGACATCGTAACCGGCTTTCTTAATCTCTTCAATATCGTACTGCAGAAGTATCTCTCCCCGCCGTACCTTTTTGCCGTTCTCTGTCTTCACATCAAAAAACTTACCGCCCAATTCCACTGTATCGAGTCCGACATGCATGATTAACTCTGCGCCGTTATCCAGAATCATGCCGATCGCATGACCCGTATCCGCTACGAGAGCAATCGTTCCGTCAGCAGGCGCTCTCACGACTCCTTCCTCCGGTAGGATGGCAGCTCCGTCTCCCAGTATTTTCTGTGAAAACACCTCATCCGGTACCTCGGTCAACGGGATTACTTTACCGGCAGTCGGACAGTATAATACCGTTTCTGAAGCGGCGGCGGCTGAAGTTCCCGGTGCGGCTTCTGCCGGTATTTTCGACGCCTCTTCCACCGTCTCATTCTCATCCTTAAAGATCACCAGGGTAACCACAAACGCTACGAGAAACGCAATTGCAAAACCGACGAACGCCCAGACAATATTCATCGTATTGATCCCTTCCGGATCAATAAACGTCGCCATGGAGGCAAGCCCCGGCCCCACGATCGTGTATGCTCTTACTACGGTAAAACCGATGCTGAGACCGGAGAGAAGCGCTCCCGCCATAACACCTAAAGTCACCCTCTTATTCTGTAAGGTAACGCCGTACAGCGCCGGCTCCGTAATTCCAAACAGCGCGGAGATTCCCGCCGATAAAGCCGTGGTGCGGAGTTCCTTATTCTTCGTTCTCAGCACAACACCGAAACAGGCGCCGCTTTCGGAAATGTTATGAGCTAAGTTGGCCGGAAGATAGACTAACTCGCTGCCCATGGACGCCAGAGACGATATTGCATAGGGAACGAATGCTTTATGCATGCCTGCCGCCGTACAAAACGGAAGCACCATAGCCAGAAGACCAACCGCGATAAATCCCAGTTTATCATACAAAAACAAAATTGCGCTTGTGAGCAGTGTACCGAAGTTGTAACCTAACGGCCCTAATACCAGCAGCGTGCTGGGAACTACAATCAGCAGGCAGAGCATGGGGACGAACAGGATGCGGACCGGCTTCGGCACGATTTTGTTGAAAAACCGTTCAACGGCTGCCAGCAGAAACATGGACAGCAGCGCCGGGAAGATCTGGTATGCGTAGGCAATTTTCTGCAGCGTAAAACCGAGGAATACCGTACCTCCCTCCGCTGACAGGAGTGTCGTCATATTGGGAAGAAGCAGAGCGCCCACTACAGACAGGGCCACGAAGGAATTGACCTTCAAACGCTTGGAAGCGGAAACCGCAACCATCAGCGGCAGAAAGTACAGCGGCGCATCTCCCAACAGGTTTAAGATCGTAAAAAGTGTCGACGTATTATCCAGAATTCCGATCAGCACACAGAGGGAAAGCATGGCCTTTAAGATTCCGCCGCCGGCGATGGCCGGAATAATCGGCTGGAATACGGCGATTACAAATTCCATGACCGTCCTTCCGATGTTACTCTTCTCACTCTTCTTTTCCGCTTTCGCGTCGCCGGAAAAAGAGGCCTGTTTCAAAATCGCTTCATACACTTCCACTACGCTGTTTCCGATAATAATCTGGAACTGCACCTTATCCGCCACACCCATGACTCCAGGTATCTTTTTTACCGCGTCCGCATCGGCCTTGGACCGGTCTGCCAGGATAAATCTCAGTCTTGTGGAACAATGCTCCAGGCTGACTACATTCTTCTCTCCGCCAATGTGCTTTAAGATCTCCGAAGCTGTTTTTTGGTAATCCATACGAACTCTCCCTTTTCTATACTTTGATTATAGTTACTGTTTACGAAACCCATTGCTTACGAAAATTCAGCCATACCTTCCATCGCATATACCCTGACCGGGCAGGAATCCAGCCCTCTGATTGGAAGCGGAGAAAAGCTTATAAAGAATACGTCTTTTTTCAGCTGTTCCAGATTCTTGAGCACCTCCAGGAAGGTGATATTCTCTGCCATAAGTATATCATGAAACGGCTTCACATCCTCATTATTATTCTCTATGGAAACGCCGTCTCCAAATCCCACGCACTTTACTTTTTTATCACGGAACCAAAGGGCGCTCTCCGCGCCGATCAGAAGCCTCTTATCCGCATCAGTGTTCGTCTTTGCTGTAAATGGTTCTAATTTATAAGCGGAATCAATGATAACCGTATCGCCTTCCCGTACCCGGCCTCCGGACGCGCGGTCTAAATCAACTGCGGTAATATGGCTGCCCGGCTTTACCGTCTCTCCAAAGTCCAGATACACGCCTCTTCCCAGGAAGTTCGTCAGAGGAAGCTCTGCGACACTCGGCCAGTCGTCGCTGTGATGGTAAGGGCACTCACAATGCGTACCCAGGTGGCTCGTCAAATCCATAACCGTATGGTAGTCCGGAATCGGGCCTCCGGTATTATAACGAACCAGATGACATCTCCGGCTCTCGGTCGCCGGATCCAATTCCTTCGTCAAATCCACAATTCTTAAATTTCCCATTTCATAAACACACATCTCATATCCTCCTGATTACTGCCTGTTCATTTCCTTGTTGAACTCAGTATACCAGTATACCGGTATACTGTCAAGAGTGTTTTTGAAAATTTTTCCAGATGTTTAAAAACTGCGAAAACGCCTTTCATCTAAGGATAACCTGGGAATTACGGATATGAAATGCCGCAGTCACCGAACCCCCTGATTGGTAAAGCCATGAATCGAATTGCTGCCGCTGGGAACAGCGTCATATAACCGGAGAAAAATTTCCTGATTTTTGATGATTTCTCTGGCTTTCTACCGTAAATATGGTAAAATAAAAGCAGTCTCTGCCGCACATTCCTGTGCGCAGAACCGTTCATCAAGTCCGTAGCTGTCATCTGTACAGCATACGGCGTCATACGGGATCAGACGATCCCGTCAGGGCCAGTTCGGCCATAAGTTTCCATCACTCATTTTGGATACACCGCAAACAAAATATCTGACTCAAA
>NZ_JACOPC010000027.1:0-44107 GCF_014288035.1 Hungatella sp. L36
AAACGCTGAAGGCATCTAAGCGTGAAGCCCCCCTCAAGATGAGATATCCCATCGCAAGAGTAAGACCCCTTGAAGACGACGAGGTAGATAGGGCAGAGGTGGAAGCATGGCAACATGTGCAGCTGACTGTCACTAATAGGTCGAGGGCTTAACCAAGTTGGTTTAGGTTGTCAGAAATGGCAGAGGAAATAAGAACGGATGAAAGATATGTACAATGTGTGGTTTTGAGGGTATATGCCCAGATAGAAAAGCGGAAATCCTGATGATTGGGATTTCCGCTTTTTGGTGTTTTCAGAGTGGTATGGCTTGCATTTTAAAGACCTGACTGCTAAAATTATTGATGATACGATATTGATATGGCACGAATATGACACGAGCAGGCAGAATTTTATAAATCAGCAGAGGGGGATTTGATGATACATATAGCAATCGTGGAAGATGAGGCATTTTATGTTCAGCAGATCCAAAACTATATGGAACGGTATCAGCAGGAAAGCCAGAGAGAGATCTCGGTTACCGTGTATTCCGACGGGGAAGATATCCTGGATAATTATAAAGGCGATTACGACATTATCTTGATGGATATTCAGATGCGGTTCATGGATGGGATGACGGCGGCAAAGAATATCAGGAAACTGGATGATGCGGTCGTTATTATGTTTATCACGAATATGACTCAATACGCGGTGCAGGGATATGAAGTGGATGCCCTGGATTATATCATAAAGCCGGTGGAGTATTTTGCGTTTTCTCAGAAGCTAGAGAAAGCAGTCGGCAGAATCCGCCGCAGGAAGCGGTTCTATGTCACGATTCCGGTGGAGGAGGGGATTCAAAAACTTGATGTTTCCTCCATTTACTATATCGAAGCCCGGGGGCATCAGGCTGTATACAAGACGGACTCCGGAGCGTATACGGCAAGAGCGGCGTTAAAGGATCTGGAAGGGCTGATGGAACAGTATGGATTTTACCGGTGCAGTAAAGGGTATCTGGTTAATATGAAACTGGTGGATGGGATTTCCGGCGGAGACTGCATCATTCATGGTGAGAAAATACCGATTGGGCGCAGTAAGAAGAAAGAATTTATGGAATGTCTGATCCGGTACATGAATATGGAGGGAAGCTGAGTATGCAGCTGTATCAGGATATTCCCAGAATCTATACGGCGTTGGCGGACTGTATGCGCTGGCGGCGGGCTTCAGGCGGCAGGTGATGCCGCCTGTTTTGCATTTCATGCAGATTTTAAGCATTTTATGCCAAACTTCGCACGGGAGAGGAACTTGTGGTATAGTAAAGCCAGAAAAATGACCGCAGGAGAGATTGCCTGCGCTTAAGAGTCAGAATCAAATGTGGGATGGTGTGAACTATGAAACATAGAGCTATCATTGAAAAAATGACGCTGGAAGAAAAAACGGCGGTTCTAAGCGGTAAAAATACATGGGAAACCAGAGCGGTTAAGCGTCTGGAAATACCATCGATCGCACTGTCGGATGGGCCTCACGGGATCCGAAAACAGGCAGGAGCAGGAGATCATCTGGGACTTAACGCTTCTTTGCCCGCCACCTGTTTTCCGACGGCGGCCACCATTGCAAACAGCTGGGATGAAGGGCTGGGAGAAGCGTTGGGACAGGCCCTCGGTGAAGAAGCGGCGGCTCAGGGGGTAGATATCCTCCTTGGTCCGGGATTAAATATAAAGAGGAGCCCCTTATGCGGCCGGAATTTTGAGTATTTTTCAGAGGATCCCTATCTGGCTGGGAAGATGGCTGCCTCTTACGTGCGGGGGATTCAAAGTCGGGGAGTCCATGCGTGTCCGAAGCATTTTGCAGTGAATAGCCAGGAGCTTCGCCGGATGGCGATGAATGCGGTTGTTGATGAGCGTACACTGCGGGAAATCTATTTAACCGGCTTTGAAATCGCAGTGAAAGAGGGCGAGGCCAGATCCATCATGACCAGCTATAACCAGGTGAATGGTACCTATGCCAATGAAAACAAGCATCTCTTACAGGATATTCTCCGGGGAGAGTGGGGATTTGGCGGTCTCGTCGTGACGGATTGGGGCGGTTCAAACAGCCATACTGCGGGAGTGGCGGCCGGTTCCGACTTGGAGATGCCGTCTCCGGGTCTGGACTCGGCGAGAGAACTCGCGGCGGCAGTCCTGGAGGGGCGGCTGGCAGAAGATGATCTGGATTCCTGTGTGGACCGGTTATTGGAGACGGTGCTGACAGTGAAGGGAGAGAGAAAAACTCCCCGGACATTTGACCAGGAAACGCATCACTTATTAGCGAGAAGAGCGGCGGCGGAGAGTGCGGTCCTGCTAAAGAATCAGGAAAAACTCCTTCCTTTGAAGGCTGGAACGAAGGTGGCCGTCATCGGAGATTTTGCCGTGGAGCCGAGGTATCAGGGGGCGGGGTCCTCCATGGTGAATCCGATTCAGGTGGAGACCATGGAACGTGTAATCGGTGATTCCCAGCTCTCGGTGGTTGGAATCAGCCGGGGATATGAACGGAATGGAGATCCGGAGGATATCCTGAAAAAAGAAGCGGTGGATCTGGCGGAAAAAGCGGAGGTTGTCATTTACTGTCTTGGACTGAATGAACTGGGCGAGGCGGAGGGGCTGGACCGCAGCCATATGAGAATCCCACAGAATCAGATTGATCTTCTGGAAACACTGGCGAAAGTCAATGAAAATATTGTCGGTGTCATCAGTGCGGGCGCTTCCATAGAGATGCCGTGGGAGAGAAACTGCCGGGCAATCCTGCACGGTTATCTGTCGGGGCAGGCCGGAGCCAGCGCCATGGTGGATATTTTGACCGGTGAAGTAAATCCCTCCGGCCGTTTGAGCGAAACGTATCCGATCAAATACGAGGACACTCCATCTTTCCGGAATTTCCCCAGTACGGAGCGAAATGCGGAGTACCGGGAAGGGATTTACGTGGGATACCGTTACTATGATACCAGCATGGTGCGGGTCCAGTATCCGTTTGGATTCGGGCTTTCCTACACGGAATTTTCTTATTCGGATTTGCAGGTAGACGAAGACGGCGTAACCTTTACCGTGGCCAATGACGGAGATTGCGGCGGCGCAGAGGTGACACAGCTTTATATTGGCCTTCCGGAGGCTGCCATTTTCCGGCCGTATAAGGAATTAAAAGGATTTAAAAAGGTATTTCTGAAGGCTGGAGAAAGGAAGAAGGTGCGGATCCCATTTGACGATAAGACCTTCCGTTACTGGAACTGCAGGACGAATAAGTGGGAGACGGAAGGCGGGAATTACCTGATTATGGTAGGCGCCTGTGTGGCAGATATCCGACTGTCAGGAAGGCTTGAAAGAAAGGGTACCACCGGGGAACTGCCCTATGATAGAGAGCAGCTGCCATCCTATTATTCCGGTCTGATTCAGCAGGTGGGAGAAAGGGAATTCGAGACACTTCTGGGCCATCCGGTTCCGGATGGAAAATGGAGCGGGGAACTGGGGATTAATGACGCGATTTGCCAGATGTACTATGCAAAAAGCAGGCTGGCCAGGCTGGCCTACCGCTGTCTGACAAAGCGGAAGAAGAAAAGTGAGGATAAGGGGAAACCGGACTTGAACATCCTGTTTATTTATAATATGCCTTTCCGGGGAATTGCAAAAATGACGGGAGGCATGGTGAGCATGGAAATGGTAAATGGGATCGTGGAGATGGTCAATGGACACTTTTTTACGGGATTAAAGGTCGTGATTGCCGGATATATCCGTAATTCGACAGCGAACAAAAGAGAGGAAGCCAGATTGAGATAAATATAGTATCATTTAAAAAAGCAGAACGAGGGATTCCAGCCTGTGAAGAGTCCCCCGTTTTGCTTTTTGTAATTTTCATGGTCAGTCTTATCGATTTCCCAGTTCATCTCTCAGCCGATTGAAAAAGAGTTTCGCAGCCGGAGAAAACGTCTGGTACTTTTTTGTGACAATAAAGAGATCCACTTTTAAGGCCGGTGACAGAGGACGGAAGGTGAGATTACGGCTTCCTTCCGTATTGACCAGATTAGCAAGACAGAGCGCGTATCCCATTCCCTGTTCGACCATGAAGGTAGCGTTATAAATAAGGCTGTAGGTTGCCACAATATTCAGCGTGTCAAATATCTCCCCAAACAGCTCAAGGCGCTGGCGGCCGCTGTAGGCCTGTGCGGAAGCAATAAGCGGAAGCCCCTGTAAATCGTCAAAGGATACGGTCTCCTTCTCCGCAAGCGGACAGTCTCTCGGCATCAGAAGTCCGTAGCTGTCACTTCTCGCCAGATTCAGATAATCGTATTTTTCATGCTGCATGGGCCCCAGCAGAAGTCCCAGATCCAACAGCCCCTTGTCCAGCCGTTCCATTACCGCTTCGGCGTCTCCGCTGAATATGTGAAAATGGACGTGCGGGTAGTCATTCTGGATTCCTTTGAAAATTCCGGTGATAAATTCCATAGCCGGAGTTTCCCCGCAACCCATATAGATGTCACCGCTGATCAGCTCCTCGTCCGTGTGAAATGCCGATTCTGTCTTTTCCATCAAATTTATCATTTCCTGCGCCTTGCTTCGCAGATAGGCGCCTTCTTCTGTAAGCGTTATCTTTTTCTTTCCTCGTATGAGCAGCTGTTTTCCCAGCTGTGCTTCCAGCTCCATCATCTGCTTGGAAAGCGTCGGCTGGGTAATGTGCAGAGCATCGGCGGCTTTCGTTATGCTCTGTTCTCTTGCTATGGCAAGGAAATAGGAAAGCAGTCTTATTTCAATCATGGAATCACCTCTTTTGTTTCATCATAGCAGGAAAATACCATTTCAGTCAACTATCTGCAGAAGGTAAAGTAACATTCCTTTTAGCTATGGAAAAGCATTCTACATAACTATTTGATATTTAACGGAAACTGTTCTATGATACAGATAGCCATTCATTACTTATAGTTACCAACAAGTTAAGAAAGGGGCCGTAATCATAAGATGAGGGATACAGCAGTATTTTTTTGTGCGCTTATGCTGGTTTTTGCCGCATGTGGATGCAGCAGGGCAGAGGCGGCTGATTCGCAGCCGATTTTTCAAGAAGAGGAATCGGCGAATAAAGGAGAGGCGCAGATGAGAGTTTATGTTACATCAAATGGAAACACAATCGTTTATGGGCTGAATGGCAGCCAGGCGGCGAAGGATTTATATGCACAGCTTCCCCTGACGATTGAAGTGGAAGATTACAGCACGAACGAAAAAATATTTTACCCGCCCGGGAAGCTTGATGCTTCTGACGCTCCTGTGGCGGATGCTGGGAAAGGAACTCTGGCCTATTATGCACCGTGGGGAGATGTGGTGATGTTCTATGACCATTTCGGGAAGGGCAGCAATTTATATGAACTGGGCACGGTGATATCCGGTGAGGAGTTTATAGAAGCTTTATCGGGGAGTGTTTTAATTACGGGAGAAAACGAGACGGCACAAGAGTGAAGATTGCAGGATCAGAACAGGAGAGGTGCAAGCGATGAGAAAATTGCGGCTGAATAACGGTACTGAAATGCCCCAGATGGGTTTCGGTGTTTTCCAGATCACAGATCAGAAGCAGTGTGAAGAAAGTGTTTTGACGGCTTTAAAGACGGGCTGCCGCATGATTGATACGGCGGCCTGCTATGGAAATGAAAAAGCAGTAGGCAATGCGGTTTTGAAAAGCGGAATTGCCAGAGAGGACGTGTTTCTGGTATCCAAGGTCTGGATACAGGATGCCGGTTATGACCGTACGATACGGTCTTTTGAAAAGACGCTTGAGAATCTACAGACGGATTATCTGGATTTATACCTGATCCATATGCCGTATGGAGATTATCACGGCAGCTGGCGGGCGATGGAAGAATTGTACCGTGACGGCAGAATAAAGGCGATCGGGGTCTGCAATTTTGAGGCCGACCGTCTGGTGGATTTAATCCTGAGTCATGAGGTGATGCCGGCAGTGAACCAGATTGAGATGCATCCGTTCTGCCAGCAGAGAGAACTGCGGAAAGTGATGGAAATGTACGATATCAGGACGATGGCCTGGGCTCCGTTTGCGGAGGGAAGAAACGGAATCTTTCAAAATGATACTTTGGCCGCTGTCGGCAGTGTTTATCATAAGACACCGGCTCAGGTGATACTTCGCTGGCTCATTCAGGAAGGAATCGCTGTAATACCAAAGTCTGTACACCGGGAGCGTATTGAGGAGAATTTCATGGTGGACGACTTTCAGCTTGCGGATGCAGAGATGGAGAAAATCAGAGATATGGATACCCGTGACACCATGATACTCGCGATCCGAAGCCAGGATGAGGTATGCCGGCTTCATGAGATCCGGTTTGAGCAGTGAAATGCGATTTGAGGGAATTATTCGTTAAGCAGATAAGTTTGCAGATAAGTTTACAGATAAGAGGTGGAAGGATGAAAAAATATAGAGCTGTTATCGGTCTGGTATTTGTATTGATGTGCTTTCTGGCGGCATGCAGTCCCCAAAAAGATGCAGCGGCGGCTGTGAAGACTGTGACCTCAGACACCGTGCCTGTGCAGGTAAAAAGCGTAAGCGGGACTGAGGAGGAGACTACGGTAGCACAGGTGGCTGAACCGTCAGAAAAAAGCGTTCTGGTTGCGTACTTTTCCTGTACCGGAACAACGAAAAAGGCGGCGGAATATGCGGCGGATCTTCTGGGAGCGGATCTTTATGAGATAAAGGCGGCAAAGCCCTATACGGAAGCGGATTTAAACTATCGTGACAGCACCAGCCGCACAAGCCTGGAGCAGAAGGATGCTTCTGTCCGTCCGGCTATTTCCCCCAGTGGACTCACAGGGCAGGAGACTAAAGGCAGCGCTGACTTAAGCTTGTCGGAATATGACGTTATATTTCTGGGGTATCCCATCTGGAACGGCCAGGCTCCCAGAATCATCAATACATTTTTGGAAAGCTATGATTTCTCAGGGAAAACGATAGTGCCGTTTTGTACCTCCGGCAGCAGCGGGATCGGTTCAAGTGCCGAGAATCTCAAAGGTTCCTGCTCTGACAGCGCCGTCTGGTACGATGGAACCCGGTTCGGCAGCGCGGTGTCCGCGGAGGATGTGGCTGGGTGGATTCATGAGCTGGACCTTCCGATCAGATAAGAACGGTGCGGAGGAATCCGGGGGATGGAAGCCGATGAAAAGTAGAAAGGAAAACAGAAAACAGGATGAAAGTTATAAAACAGGAATTTTTAACAGGTGAGAGGGCGTTATTTCAGGGAAAGGACTTGAAAATCTGCGATACGACCTTTGCCGATGGGGAATCCCCTTTGAAGGAGAGCAGAAATATTGAATTGTACGGGAGCATGTTTAAGTGGAAATATCCGTTGTGGTACAGCCGTGACATTAAGATGGAGGACTGTGTACTGTTTGAAATGGGAAGAGCCGGGATCTGGTATACGGAGAATATTTCCATGAAAAACTGCACCATCGATGCGCCAAAGACATTTCGCCGCGCGTCGGATATCCGGCTCACCCACGTAACCATACCGAACGCAGGGGAGACGCTGTGGAACTGTGACCGGGTTACCATGAATCAGGTGACGGCAAGAGGCGATTACTTCGCCATGAACAGCAGGAATATGGTGATAGACGGCTTTGAACTGACAGGAAATTACTCTTTTGACGGTGTAAAACAGGCGGAGATCCATAACGCGAGGCTGCTCTCAAAGGATGCGTTCTGGAACAGTGAAAATGTAACCGTTTATGATTCCTTTATCTCCGGTGAGTATTTAGGCTGGAACGCAAAGAATCTAACCCTGATTAACTGCACGGTTGAGAGCAGTCAGGGCATGTGCTACATTGACAATCTGGTCATGAAAAACTGTCGTCTGTTAAATACGACGCTGGCCTTTGAATACTCCACCGTGGACGCGGAGATTAACAATACGATTGACAGTGTCTTAAATCCCAGCGGCGGCAGAATAAGGGCGCAGGGAATCAAAGAGCTGGTTATGGATGCTTCCAGAGTGGATGTGACAAAAACTGCTGTTCAGATGCAGGAACTGAGGGAGGCGGTGTAAATGTCCCATGATTTTGATCGATTGACAGACCGGCGTGGAAGTAATTCTTTAAAATGGGATGTCACGGAACGGGAACTGCCCATGTGGGTGGCGGATATGGACTTTGAAACCGCTCCGGAGATTACGGAAGCGCTGAAAAAACGAGCGGAGCATGGAATCTTCGGTTATACCACGGTGCCGGAGGCCTGGAGGGAGGCGGTCGCCGGATGGTGGCAGCGGCGCCATAACTTTGAAATGGATCGGGATTGGCTCGTATTCTGTACCGGTGTGGTTCCCGCTGTTTCCAGCGCGGTCCGCAAACTGACGACAGCGGGGGAAGCTGTGCTGGTACAGCCTCCGGTCTATAACATTTTCTATAATTCCATCTGCAATAATGGCCGCAGGGTCATAGAAAACCGGCTTTTATACGATGGGAAGAGCTACAGGATAGACTGGAAGGACCTGGAGAACAAGCTTAAGGATCCTCAGACTGCACTGATGCTTCTCTGCAATCCCCAAAATCCCACCGGATCCATCTGGAGCAGAGAAGAGCTGGGAAGAATCGGGCAACTGTGTGCCGCCAATCACGTTACGGTGATTTCGGATGAAATTCACTGCGACTTAACCGAGCCGGGATACGGCTATATTCCATTTGCATCGGTGTCAGAGGAATGCGCACAGAACAGCATTACCTGCATTGCTCCGACAAAGGCTTTTAATCTGGCCGGTCTGCAGACGGCGGCGGTTGCGGTGCCGAACGAATACTTAAGGCATAAGATGGAGCGGGCCTTAAACAGCGATGAGGTGGCGGAACCGAATGCATTTGCCATTGACGCGGCGATTGCCGCATTTACACAGGGAGAGGAATGGCTGGATGATTTGAGAAACTATCTGGCTGAAAACCGCCGGATCGTCAGAGCCTTTCTGGAACGGGAACTGCCCAATGTTTCTCTTGTGCAGTCCCATGCAACGTATTTGCTCTGGCTGGACTGCAAACGAGTGCTTGGGGACGCGGCGGAGCTGTGCCGTTATCTCCGCAGGGAAACGGGCCTTTATCTGTCGGCCGGCGCCGCATACGGCGGGCATGGAAACCAGTTTCTCCGTATGAATATCGCCTGTCCCGCGTCGAGAGTGGAGGAGGGGCTAAAGCGCCTGAAAGCGGGAACAGACGCTTATGAACAGTATACAGCGGAACGCTGTTAAAGACGCAGATTCGCCGCAATATCTTTGCTGTAATGGTAGAATTCCTCTGGCATGGCCGGAAAAACCGCCGCCAGAGGGATTTCCTGTTCCCAGAGGGAACCATGGGTTCTGACGGAATCTGTCTCCAGATACTCTCCGTCGATTTCCCCAAAAGCACAGTCCTTTGCCGCAAAGACAACGTAGTCTCCAATCGAATCGCCGGGGAGGTGATAGCGCCGGGCCGCTTCTTCACTGGGTAAGATCATTTCAATCTCGGGAATGCTTTCCATAAGTGCGGACAGACGTTCCCTGTCTGAGTTATTGTTCAGGTAGAGATAGAGGATTCCTCCTTCCTGATAGCGGTGATTTTCAATATATCTGTCTTTCAGAGGAGCCAGACAGAACAGAGGAATTCCGTGATTCTGAGCAATGGCCTGAACGTTCAGCAGACGGTGTTTCTGATTCATGCCATGGTCTGCGGTGATGTAGATCTGGCGATGAGGATCGGCTTTATGTATTTCATGGATGTAATAATCAATCCATTGGATCTGCTGCCGGGCTTCTTCCGTCTCCGGGCCATAATGGTGAAAACAGCAGTCGTTGGTGGTGCAGTATACGAAATCGGGGGCCTCCTGCCTGACACATGCGAGCGCCGCGCTCATGATCCATTCCGTACAGGCCGGATCGCTTACACCTGGCGGCATGGCCAGCCCCAGGGATTCCAGCTGACGAAGGTCCGGCGTCTGTGCGTTAATTCCGATATCTGCGTCTTCTCCGTATACACCTAAAACCTTTCCTTTTACAGTCAGAAACGCAGTTTTTAAGCCTCTTTCACGACAAGTGTGAAGAACCGTCGGTATCTTCATAAAACCGCGTTCTTCCACGAAGCCCTCCTCGCCGGTGTCCGGATTATAATAGTAATTGCCGGTAACTCCGGTATCTTCCGGAAATCTGCCGGACAGAATACACGCATGGTTTACATTGGTTACCGTCGGTATGGCAGACTTGATGGTCTTTATAAAACCGTATGTTTCCGCCAGACGGAAGATATGAGGCGCAGTGTCCGGAGTCAGATATTCCGGGGCACAGCCGTCGATTACCAGTACAAAATATCGATTCTTCATGGGTCATTTCCTGCCTTTCTGGTTTTCTCTATCATAACATGGCCTTTTGGTATTGAAAAATATGAATATAATGATATTATAATAAGTATTTACTAATACATAAAGGAATGTGAGATATGACTATCCGTTATCTGGAGATTTTCGTTGAGGTATGTAAACAAATGAATATGAGCAAGGCGGCGCAGTCACTGATGATTTCCCAGTCTTCGGTGAGTCAGGCGGTTGCCGCGCTGGAAAAAGAGTATGGGACCATACTTTTTGAGCGCCTGAACCATTCTCTGTACCTGACAAAAGCGGGAGAGCAGATGCTCTACCTTTCTTCCCAGGTGCTGAAGAGTGTTTCGCAGATGGAAAAGACCATGAAACTGGGGAATACGGTGCCCACGTTAAATATCGGAGTCTGCACCACTATCGGCAGCTGCCTTTTGCATCCGCTGCTCGCAGCGTACAGAAAGAGGTGCGGCGCTGTCCATGTCAGTGCAGAAATTAACAACAGCCGGGTTCTGGAGGAGAAATTACTGCATGCACAGCTGGATCTGGCAGTTATTCAGGAGACGGATGCCTCCCCATATTTAAGATACCGTCCGTTTTTAAAGGATCGTCTGGCGGTCATCTGCTGGAATGGCCATCCTCTGGCTGAGGCTGGACGGAAGACGGATTTAACAGAACTTCAAAAGGAAACATTTGTTGGGAGGGAGTCTGGGAGCGGTACGGATTATCTTTTGAAACAGGTATTTTCCAGCCACGGGCTGTCTCTGAAACTGGACTGGTGCTGCAACAGCATAGAAGGAATAAAGCAGGCCGTCATTCACCGGGCCGGTCTGGCGGTTATGTCTGAATTTCTGATTCAAAAGGAACTGGCGGATAAGACTTTCCGTGTAGTGGAGGTAAATGATTTTGTGTTTGCGAGAAGATTTGTTCTGGCCTGCCATAAGGATAAAATGGAAAGCCCGGAGTTTAAGCAGTTTGTTGCGCTCTGTGATCAGCTGGGGCAGGAAGGGATGGAAGATTTGATTGCTGCTACGCAGGTGGGAGGAAGCAGGGAGGGAGAAGGGGTTAAAAAAAGCCATTCTTATTTTGGGGAGTAAGAATGACTTTTTTTGTTTTATTTCGCAGTTAAATCCCTTTGTGCCCTGGCGCTGGCAACCTCTTCCGGAGACTTTTCACGGAGGCGAACCGCACCACGGTATCCGTCTCTGGTAGGAATCCGGTCTCCTGAGGAGAGGCGTTTTTTGGCAAGCTCTATTTCGTCTTTGTACTGTGGGAGCCACTGCTCCTGAGCTACCAGCATTTCGTCAACCATCTGCCAGATTTCCGGCGGATTGCAGACGGCGCCAGTGAGCGGGTCCATCAAGGCGGCCTGTTTTAGGAGGGTGACGTCTCCGGCAGCCGCGGCTTCCACCGACAGGCGCTGTACCCAGATGGACTGGGAGCATACGGCAGCAGGGCCGAGGGGAAGATCACCGATTTTCGGTACACTGATGCCGTTTCCGTCTACGTAGCAGGGAACCTCGACCACACATTCATATGGCAGATTGGATATGCAGCCTTCGTTCATCATATTGAAATGGCCGCGGTACATGCGTCCGGTTTCCAGGGATTCGATGATGTAGGAGCCGTGTTCCAGGCCGCGGTCGGAGCCGTCGTATTTTTTCGGCGGCTCAGCCAGAATTTTTGGATAATCGGTTTCGAACCAGCGGCGTTCTTCCCGGGTTACCCGTAAATATCCGCCGGTCTCTCCGTGGATCCAACGGCTTAAATCGATCCAGTCCTTTATTTCATCGGGCCGTTTTCTGTACCATGCCACATATTCGGATAAGTGGCCGTTTGATTCCGTGGAATAATACCCGAACCGTTTTAAGATATCGATGCGGACTTTTTCCTCCTCCCGGTAGGTTTCGTGAGCCTCGAAGGCGGGAAGAAGCTTTTGCAGCAAGGATTCCCCATGATGGCTGATGGATATGTACCAGGTCTGGTGATTGATTCCCGCACAAACGAAATCGAGCTCATCTCTGGGAATGCCAAGTACTTCGGCGATCTGCTGCTCACCGTGAATCTCACCGTGGCACAGGCCGATGGTTTTTACCTTGCCGTACTTGTTGCAGGCCCATGTAGCCATGGCGTTTGGATTGGAATAATTGAGCATGACGGCGCCGGGGGCCGCTACTTCCCGGATGTCTTTGCAGAAGTCCAGCATGGCGGCAATGACACGCTGTCCATACATGATTCCGCCGATGCAGAGCGTGTCGCCGACACACTGGTCAACACCGTATTTCAGCGGTATTTCAATATCAGTTTCAAACCCTTCCAGTCCGCCAATGCGGACACAGTTAATGATATATCTGGCATCCTGGAAGGCCTCTCGGCGGTCCATGGTAGACTGAATCTTCGTTGCAATCCCATTTGCCTCCAGATCCTTTTGGCATAAGTCGGTGACCTTTTTTAAGTTGTCCTCACTGATGTCTGTAAACGCGATATCGATGTCCCGAAACTCCGGAACTGACATGATATCCGTGAACAGTGTCCTTGTAAAAATCAGACTTCCGGCACCGATAAAAGCAATTTTGAATTTCATATGTTTGTATCCCCTTTCTCAGTTAAGCTTTGATTGTAGTATACAGATTCTTCGAAGAGGATGCGCATGAAATTGAAACGCCTTTTTCTCAAATGCAATAAATTGTTGGATGAATAGAAAACGATATGCTACAATAAAAGAGAGGAATGATACGGAAAAAGAGGTAAGGCTATGGCAGATAATACAATGGAGAGTTATGCGTATCCGCGCTATGCATATCCGCGTTATGCATATCCGGCCGCATATTATGCGGTGGCACTGGATTATTTTCAGATGGAGGCACACAGACATGACCAGTGGGAGATCATGTATCTGGTAACCGGCACGTGCCGGGTGGAGGTGGAAGGCGTTCTGGTGGAAATGGAGGAACGGCAGTTTATCTGCATCCGTCCGGGAATTCCGCACAGGCTGGAAATCAATCAGGGAGAGCGCAGTGTACTGTTAAATTATGAGTTTTCCTGTCTGGATAAGATGGGCGGAACGGATTTAAACAGCCTGGCCGAAAAGGATGCCGGCTTCGCGGAGCTGATGGTATCCCCGGAGCCGTATCTGCTGCTCACCGATTACGGAAAGATGGAATACGTATTGAAGGACTTGATTTCCGAGCTGGAGAGACGGGATCGAAACAGTTATTTACTGGATCTGATCTTTCAACGAATGCTGATTGAGTGGTCAAGGTGCATTCAGGATAAGGAAGGGGTAACCGGAATGGTTCATCTGAAAAAAGCCCGGAAATATATCCGGGAGCACTTTCGTGAAGATATCCGGGTAGAGGATGTGGCGAAATACGTCAGCCTCAATCATTCGTATCTGCAGACACTGTTCAGCAAAGCCTACGGATGCGGGATTATGGAGTACATCAATAACCAGCGGTTGGAGCGCGCCCAGTTTTTGCTGAAAAACAGCAGCATGAATATTGTGGACATTGCCTTTGAGGCAGGGTTCAACAGCCGACAGCATTTCGGGTATACCTTTCAGAAGAAGTACCGCTTAAGCCCCAAACAATACAGAAAATTGAAGGGACAGAATATAGCGGCGGATACAGGTAAATGGCAGAAGAGTCTGAGGGAAAATGGGGAGGCGGCGGGGGCGAACCGGTTGGTCTAATGGTTTGTTAGTATTCGAGATTGCTGCAGCGATGAAAATGAATTGAAGTATGAAGGCGGTTTTTACATTTTGTGAAAACCGCCTTCTTTTCTTTGGTTAATGCATAGAGGACAGTATCAAGATTCTGCACTTTAAAATATAAATGTAAAATTCAAGTAAATTATAATTGAATTCAAGTAAAAGCAGGAATAATATAATGCCATAGACAAGACAAACAAGACAAAAACATTAGAAAAATAGAATAAGAAAGGAGAAAAACAGACATATGTTACAACGAAAAGATAATACCCTACGCACGTGCAAAGAACTGCTGCTTGAATTTAATAAAGAGAAAATTCAAGTAAATTCAAGTAAAATAAAGTTTATCCTCAAGCAGAACGGAAAAGACGTCTATAATATCACAGCACCATTTTTTGCAGATGGAAAGACTTGGATTGCAGGACGGGTCGAGGCGAGAGACAGTGAGTATTCCAGGATTGGCTTTTTCGAAGAGAGCGAAGGCGAGTGGGTGGAAACAGAACGGGAAGCCTTAAACCTTCAGGATCCATTTGTGACGAGGATCGGCGGGAAACTGGTCCTTGGGGGCGTGGAAGTATTCGAGGATGAGGAACGGCCAGGATACTTAAATTACAGGACTGTATTTTACCGGGGGGATGGAATCCTTGATTTGAGCAGATTTGCTGTGGGGCCAGACCGGATGAAGGATATCCGGCTCTGTGAGCTGGAGGATGGAAGGATTCTGGTACTTACCAGACCACAGGGGGAACGGGGGGGACGCGGAAAGATCGGTTACCGTTTCTTTGAAAGTCTGGACGAGTTAGATGCAGAAAGCCTGCAGCAGGCGACGCTTATGGAACATCAGTTTATACCAGAGGAATGGGGCGGAGCAAATGAACTCCACCGCATAGCAGGCGGGAATATCGGAGTGCTCTCCCATATTGCAGGATTTGACACGGAAGGAAACCGGCATTACTATTCCACGGCGTTCTGCTTCAATCCTGAGACAGGGGAATACGGTCCTATGAAACTGATTGCGGAGCGAAGAAATTTCCAGCCGGGACCAAGTAAAAGACCGGATTTGGAAGATGTTATATTTTCCGGCGGGCTTGTGAGGCTCGGGGGAGGAAAAGCGGAATTGTACTGCGGAGTCAGCGATGCAGAAGGACAAAAGGTGCTGATCGGCGATCCATTTGATGAATATGAAAACAGATAGAAGGAGAAGAGACTTATGAAAAGAATGAAGAGAGTAGTGGCAATTGCAGCAGCGGCGGCTATGACTGCATCCGTGATGACAGGATGCGGAAAATCAGGAGGTAATGAGCCGGCGGCCAATCATGGGGGCGCCTCCGGAGAGGTGGTTTCCGTTGATTTCTGGACGGCGCCTCAGCAGGTTCAGTATAACTTCTGGGAATCCAAGGCACAGGCGTTTAACGAAGCAGGCATAACGGTTGATGGAAAAAAGATAGAGGTAAAAGTTCAGCAGATGCCGGAATCCCCGTCTTCAGAAGCAGGAATTCAGAATGCAATCGCAACAGGGACCGTACCGGCTGTATCGGAAAATATCAACAGGGGATTCGCAGCAACTCTGGCAGCTTCCGGAGCAGTCTATGACCTGTCTGGCGAAACCTGGTTTACAGATGTGATTGAGGCCAGAAAGATGGAAGATACGATCACAAACTGGGCGATTGACGGGAAACAGTATGTGCTCCCGGTCTATGTCAATCCGATGATCTGGCAGTGGAATATGAAAGCCTTAAAGGCTCTGGGCTTTGATTCGGCACCGAAGACCGTGGCAGAATTTACAGCTGTCATTACCGAATTTGCCGCGCAGCGTGATACCACCATGAAAGAGATAGGGGTTACCCATTCCTTCTACCGTCCGTCCTTAACCCGTCCGGATCAGTGGTGGGACAGATGGTATGATTTTCAGATGCCTTACGAAGCTCTGACAGGGGGAAAACCGTGGGTAGAGGGCAATAAACTGGTACTCGATAAGGAAGGCGCAGTCGAAGCGTTTGAACTGATTGGCCTCTTTGGCAATTCAATCCAATCCGGCGAAATATCCAGCATCTGGACAGAGGCAAATCCTTCCGTACTCGTGACAATCAACGCACCATGGGAGATTTCACTCTATCGTGAAAACAATAAGGTCTACGGAGAAGATTATATTTACGGACAGGCAATTGTGAAGAATGATGGTGATATTCCTTATAACTTTGCTGATTCCAAAGGCCTTGTCTTCTATAAAAATAAGAGTATTACAGATGAGGAACATGCCGGCGCAGTGGAATTCGTAAAGTGGGTTTATAACAAGGAAAATTCTGCACAGACCGATCTTGACTGGCTGAACGCCACGACAATGCTTCCGGTCAGAGGTGATTTAAATGACAATGAAATATTTGCCGACGTTATGAAAGAGTATCCGGAGTTAGCTGCACTGGCGGAAGCTGTACCGTATGCGATTCCGAGTATTGCGACAGAAAAGGTAACTGATATACAGACAGCACTGACCGAGAGCGGAACAGCGCCGTATATGAATGAAGTTATGAATGCAGAGCCTGGAAATGCACCGGATGCCACCCCATATGTAGAGGCGGCTATGGAGGCCATGAAGCAGGCGGGTGGTCTGGAATAGGCTGTTGATCGGGGACAGGAATCGTTTTCCTGTCCCTCCCAAAAAGGAGGGGTTTTATGAAGAGAAAGAGTATTACGGGAAATAAAAGGGCTGGCCTCATGGGCTGGCTGCTCAACGGGCCATACCTGATTTATTCCCTTATTTTCTTTCTGATTCCGCTGATCTGGGCGTTCTGGCTTTCCACCATGGACTGGAACCTGATGTCGGAACAGAAGACGTTTGTAGGGATCAGGAATTTTGCCGGCCTTTTTTCCGACAGCAGGGTAAAAGCGGCTTTTATTAACTCTTACCGCTACCTCCTGCCTATTGTAGTGCTGTGCTTTGCTGGGGGGCTGATCATCGCGCTTCTGGTATCCAATCTGCCGGATAAAATCAAGGGTCTGGTGGCGGTTTTATTCTTTATTCCTTATCTGACCTCCGGGGTTGCGACGAGTGTTGTTGTAAAGTACTTTTTTAATTATAATTCTGCGTTCAATACGTTTTTGAGAGACCAGTTTAATCTGAATATAAACTGGCTGACAGACCAGAGATACGCATTTGCCGTTATGGTGGGTATTGTTGTCTGGAAAATGTCGGGGTACTATGCATTATTTATTCTCTCAGGCATTGAAAGCATAGGGGATGATGTGACGGAAGCTGCGATGCTGGACGGCTCGACCGGACTGCATAAGCTCCTCCACATTACGCTTCCGATGATTATGCCTACGTTGACCACCGTAATTGTACTGGCCACAGGCCTGGCGTTCGGCGTCTTTACAGAGCCGTATCTGCTGACAGGCGGCGGACCTAACATGACGACGACTACATGGCAGCTGGAAATTTACAACACGTCCTTTACCAGATTCCAGTCCGGATATGGGGCGGCCATGGCGATAGCCAGTGCGGTTCAGATCTTTATCACTTTAAGGATTATCAACGCTGTAACGGACCGGCTGAACAGAAGATTCGGATGGTAGGCAACGATAACGAGGAGAAAAGAATATGGGAAGAAAAAAGAAATTAAGTGTTAAAACATACATTATTACGGCAGTCACCCTGACTCTGCTTGCGATATCCCTGTTTCCCTATTATTATATGGTGCTTCAGTCCTTTACCTCCTGGGATCAGGTCGATAAGGTGATGGTGCCTCACGGTTTTACGTTAAGAAGCTATGAATATTTGATAGGAAAGGGCGGAGCGACGAATTCCATGATGTGGGTCAGAGCCCTGATCAACTCATTTCTTGTAGCATTTCCTACTGCAGTGATATCGGTCATCATAGGACTGTGCAACGGTTATTCCGTATGCAAACTGAAATTTAAGGGAGAACGTTTCATTATGGACTCCCTGCTGTTTCAGATGTTTTTCCCAACCATAATCCTGCTGGTGCCCAGGTATATGATTGCAAAGCCTATGGCGAATACGTACGGCGGAATGATCATACCCATGTGCATTTCCATTTGGGCCATTTTCATGTATATCAACTATTTTAAAACCTTGCCTAATGAGGTTTTTGAGGCTGCGAAGATAGACGGCGCCGGAGAGCTGCGCATTATATTTTACATTGCGTTTCCCATAACAAAATCGGTTACCACAATTGTGTTTCTGTCTATTTTTATGCAGCGGTGGTCGGAGCTGATGTGGGATATGCTGATCGCGCCAAACATTCAGATGCAGACGCTTAATGTGTTGATTTCCACTCAGTTCAAACCGATGGGAGCATTTCCGGGACCGATGTATGCGGCGTCTGTTATTCTGACTCTGCCGATTATTATCCTGTTTTTATGCTTTTCCAAATACTTCAAAGAGGGAATCAGCTTTATGCTTAAATAATGGAAAATGAGGAGGAACAACATGCTGGAAGTAAAAAGATGCGGAGAAAATCCGCTTCTTATCCCGGAAAATGTAAAACCCAGCCGAGAAGATTTTAAAGTCGAAGGGGTATTTAACTGCGGCGTCGCAAAATATAAAGATGAGGTGATCCTGCTGTGTAGAGTGGCCGAGTCTGTTAAAGGAGCAGGGGAAGGAGAAGTACGGATCCCTGTTGTGAGTAAGATCAGTGGAAAAGATGAGATTACAGTACTCAGTCTGAGAAAAGCGGAACATCCGGAGCTCGATTTTACCGATTCCAGAACGATTAATAAGATGATGAGGCAGGGGAAGAGAACGGTGTATTTAACATCTCTGTCCCATTTAAGAGTGGCCAGATCAAAGGATGGAATTCATTTTACTGTGGAGGATACTCCGTCTATTTTTCCTTGTGCGGAGGAGGAGAGCTGGGGAATGGAGGATCCGAGAATTACTCAGATCGGGGAGGTGTATTACATTAATTATACTTCTGTGACGGAAAATGGAGCGGCTACCTCGTTAATCAGTACAAGGGATTTTGAGACATTTGAGCGGCACGGAATCATATTTGCACCGGAGAATAAGGATGTTACCATATTTCCGGAAAAAATTAATGGTATGTATATGGCGTTTAACCGTCCCGTACCAGGCGGAATCGGCAACCCTGAGATGTGGCTGGCCCAGTCACCGGATCTGATACACTGGGGACATCAGAAGCATTTCTGCGGCATATCCGATGCGGACAGCTGGGATAACGGGAGAATCGGAGGCGGAGCCGTACCGTTTAAAACGGAACAGGGCTGGGTGAAAATTTACCATGCCGCCGACAGGAATGACCGGTACTGCCTGGGGGCATTTCTCCTGGATTTAAGCGATCCTTCCAGGGTGATCGCAAAGACGGAGGCACCGATTCTGGAACCGGAAGCTGCATATGAGACAGAAGGCTTCTTTGGAAATGTGGTATTTACCTGTGGCTGTCTGGTGGAAGGAGACTGCGTCTCTCTCTATTACGGCGCCGCGGACGATAAGATATGCAGAGCAGATTTCTCGGTTTCCCAATTACTGGCTGGGATGAAGGCCATATAAAGTCAGAAAGGTGGAATACAGTATGAAGAAGCGGGTTACCATGAAGGAAATAGCGGAAAGGCTGAACCTTTCTGTCAATGCGGTATCCCTGGCGCTGAATGACCGGGCGGGGGTCAGCGAAGAGACGAGAAGGCTTGTTTTAAACGCTGCGGAAGAGATGGGATATCTGGATCAGAGTACCAAGTATACGGCGGCATACTCCAATAAGAACATCTGTATCCTTCTGGAGGACCGTTTCTTTAAGGATATGCAGTTCTATGGACGGATTCTGCTGGGATTGGAAGAAGCGGCAAAGAAGGCCGGGTATGATCTGTTTATCAATTCCTTCGAGAAGAATCAGGAGATACCGGCCTGTGTGGAACAGCAGAAGGTGTCGGGACTGATTGTCGTTGGTAAGATCGATGAGGAGTATCTGAAGCGTTTGAAGAGCTACTCCATACCGGTTCTGCTTCTGGATCACGAATCTGTGGAGACACCTACTGACTGTGTGATGACCAATAATGTGGCGGGCGCCTATAAGCTGACAAAGTATCTGCTGGATAAGGGCTACCGGAAAATCGGATTTTTCGGTGATCTCTCCTATACCCCCAGCATTCGGGAACGTTTCTGGGGATATCAGGAGGCCATGCAGCAATATCTTAAATTTCCAGCCTTTGAAGAAGGGATCGCCTATATCAGACGGTATTCCGCTTTAAAGAATGTGGAGGACGCGGTGATTCATCAGGACGCGTCCAGTCTTGCGGATTACTATCAGTCACTGGAGGATAAGCCGGAAGCGCTGATCTGTTCTAATGATAAGATGGCAATCCTTATGTGTAAGGCTCTGTCACAGTGCGGCCTCAAGGTTCCTGAAGATATCGGCGTTGTTGGGTTCGACGATATTGAACTGAGCAATATGGTGAATCCCCGTATTACGACAATGCGGGTGGACAAGGTCCTAATGGGAAAAAAGGCTATGGAACGGCTTCTAAAATGTATGGAACGGCCGAAGGAAAAGGTGGAAAAGCTGGTGCTGGATGTCCAGCTGATTGAAAGAGATTCAGTGAGGGAGTTCATATAAATGAATCAGTGGTGGAAAAATACGGTTTTTTACGAAATATATATAAGATCCTTCTGTGACACCGGTCAGAACGGGAAGAGCGGTATCCGGGGGATCACCTCGAAGCTGCCGTATCTGAAAGAACTGGGAGTGGGCGGAATCTGGCTCACTCCTTTTTATCCCTCTCCAAAGGTAGATAACGGATACGATGTTTCCGATTATTGCGGTGTGGATCCGGATTACGGAACAATGGAAGATTTTGAGGAGATGGTGAAGGCAGCCCATAAGCATGGTATCAGGGTCATCATTGATATGGTTTTGAATCATACATCGATCCTGCACCCATGGTTTATAAAATCAGCCGCCTCCAAAGACAGCAGTGAGAGAGACTGGTATATCTGGAAGGATCCCGTTAACGGAGGGGAGCCGAATAACTGGGAGTCCTTTTTCGGAGGAAGCGCATGGGAGTATGTGGAGTATGGGGATTCGGGACAGTACTATTACCATTCTTTTGCAAAGGAGCAGGCTGACTTAAACTGGCAGAATCCTTCTGTGGAGGAGGCCATTTACCAGGTTCTTGATTTCTGGCTTCTGAAAGGCGTGGATGGTTTCCGGTTTGATGTGATTAACAACTTATCGGTGTCCGGCTCTCTGGCGGATAATCCGGTTACGGGAAACGGGGAACAGCTTCATGAAAATGATGTCAATCAACCGGGGGTTCAGGCGGTTATCAAACGGATGGCAGGCAGGATCAGGGAGAAGAAGCCAGATGCATTTCTGGTTGGAGAGATCAGCAGCGACGATTTAACCAGAATTCATTCCTATACGGGCGGCGGGAGCCTGGACACGACTTTTAATTTCAATTTGGGAAGCAGGGAAATATTTCAGCTCGACGAGATCTATGAAGAGTTAAAGCGCATGCAGGAACTGTACGGGGATTCAGAATATCCAACCCTGTTTTTTGGAAGTCACGATATGAGACGTTTTCCGGACCGGTTCGGATTTTCGGAAGGGAAAACGAAATGCCTGCTGGCGCTGATGCTTTCCTGCAGGGGAATCCCGTTTCTGTACTTTGGAGATGAAATCGGAATGAAAAGCCGTATTCTGAATTCTGTGGACGACGCAAAAGATGTTCAGGGAATACTGGCCTATGAGGCGGCTCTTAAAGAGGGAAAAAGCAGGGAGGAAGCGGTTCGGATTCTGAATGAACGATCACGGGATGCCTCCCGCAATCCTATGGATTGGGACGAGGCTGAAAAACAGAGAGAGGATCCGTCCTCGATCTGGAATTTCGTCAAAAATTTCATTGAACTGAGAGAGAAAACTGCGGCGCTGACAGAAGGAACAATGGAACTGCGAAAATTGGGGAACGGCTTGATAGAAATCGAGAGAGCGCTGGGAATGGACCGGGTACGAATTATGATTAATTTTTCGGATTGCGGGGTGACGGTCCCTGTTGAAGACCGATGGCAAATTCTCTGCGCTTCAGACAGCGTACCGGATAGCAGAACTAGGGAAAAAAACGGAAAAGACTGTGTGAAGCCTGAAATGGTCCGAATGTTAGTTCCTGGCGGAGGCTGTGTGATTCTGGAAATATGAGGATAAGGTAAATGAAAATGATACAGAAACTGACAGATGGCTGGAACTTAAGAAGCTGTTCCGCCGGCCGGAGTTTTGAAACGAAAGTACCGGGAACCGTATACGGAACCTGGCTGGAGCATGGAGCGATGAAGGATCCTTACTGGAGAGACTGTGAGGAGGCCGCGCTGGCCATGATGGATGGGGACTACGAATATGAGATTTCCCTGTTGCCTGATGAAGCTCTGATGGGATGCAGGGATATCCGGCTGAGATTCGAAGGAATTGATACACTGGCGGATATTTTCTTCAACGGGGTTTATCTTGGACATGCGGATAATATGCACCGCATATGGGAGTATCCGGTAAAATCTCTGATGGGAGAGACCAATAAAATTAAGGTACATTTGTATTCGCCGCTGTCTTTTATCAGAGAGGCCTATGAAAAGACTCCTTATGACGGTGCACCCGAGGCTATGCAGGGCTTTCCGCTTCTAAGAAAGAGCCACTGCTCCTTTGGATGGGATTGGGGACCGAGGCTTCCGGATGCCGGTCTGTTCCGGGAGGTATCCCTGATTGGTGTGAATCAGGCCTCCATCTGTGATGTGCATATCAGACAGAGGCACAGCGGCGGAAGCGTGATCCTGTCCTTGAATACCACTGTGGAGGCGGCCGATGATGGGGCCTGCTCCTGTATGCTCAGAATCACAGATCCGCAGGGGATGAGTATTACGTACCAGATGGAAGGCGAAAAGTATCAGTTTTCAAAAGCTGTGACAATAAAAACCCCGGAACTGTGGTGGCCGAATGGTTATGGAAAACAGCCTCTATACCAGGTAGAAGTCATGGTGGCTGCAGACGGTGAGCTTCAGGATAGCTGGAGCCGAAAGATTGGCCTCCGAACAATGACGGTCAATACGGCGGCGGATGAGTATGGGAATAAGTTTGCCCATGAAGTGAACGGTGTGGAAATTTTTGCCATGGGAGCGGATTACATACCGGAGGACTGCATCCGCGGCCGCGTCAGCCGGGAACGGACAAAAACGCTTTTGGAACACTGCAGAAACTGTAATTTTAATGTGATCCGCGTCTGGGGAGGCGGATACTATCCGGATGACTTTTTCTATGACCTGTGCGACGAAATGGGTCTGATCGTATGGCAGGATTTCATGTTTGCCTGTGCGGTTTATCCTCTGACGCCGGAGTTTGAAGCAAATACAGCGGCGGAAATCCGGGATAATGTACGGCGCATCCGCCATCATGCCTGCCTGGGCTTATGGTGCGGCAACAATGAGATGGAAATGTTCCTTGCGGATAATCAATGGGTGAGAAAACCGCTGCAGAAGACCGAATATTTGATTATGAATGAAAGAATCATACCGGAATTACTGAGGCAGCTTGATCCGGATACCTTTTACTGGCCGTCCAGTCCGTCATCGGGCGGGGATTTCGATCATCCCAACGAAGAGAACCGCGGAGACGCCCATTACTGGGAAGTGTGGCATGGAGGCGTTCCGTTTACGGATTACAGGAAATACTATTTCCGCTATCTCTCTGAGTTTGGGTTCCAGTCATTTCCCGCGGTAAAGACCATTGAACAGTTCACTGAGCCGGAGGACAGAAATATTTTCTCCTATGTGATGGAAAAACATCAGAGAAATGCCGGGGCTAATGGAAAGATACTTCAGTATATGAGCCAGATGTATCCGTATCCGGAATCACTGGAGCTTCTCGTTTACGTTTCGCAGCTGCTGCAGGCAGAGGCTATCCGGTATGGTGTGGAACATTTCCGGAGGAACCGGGGGCGGTGCATGGGCTGTGTCTACTGGCAGTTAAATGACTGCTGGCCGGTGGCCTCCTGGTCCTCCATTGATTACTACGGCAGATGGAAGGCGCTTCAATATTTCGCCAGGCGTTTTTTTGCTCCGGTCCTGCTTTCCTGTGAGGAAGAAGGCGCTCTGAGTTCCTCCATGAATGTAAATGAGGAGAACCGCTGCATCAGAAAAGCGGCCCGATTCTGTGTGACCAATGAGACAAGGGAGCCGGTAAGCGGATTTATCAAATGGAGCATTCAGGATGCGGCGTCTGACATCTGCCGGCAGGGACAGTACAGTGTGGAGGTGGAAGCGCTTTCTGTCTGCAGCTATCCGTGGATTGAATTTCCGGATATAGATATCAGAAACCATTATTTGTCCTATGATCTCTGGATTTATGGGGAAAAAGTTTCGCATGGTGCCAGCTTATTTGTTCCCCCAAAACATTTTGAGTTCGCAGATCCGAAGCTGGAACTGCGCAGGGATGGGGAGACTCTGCTGATCCATGCAGCAGCCTTCGCCAAAGGTGTGGAAATCGGAAACGAGGCCGGCGATTTGCTGCTTTCCGACAACTATTTTGATATGGACGCAGGGGAGAAACGTGTGCAGGTGCTGCAGGGAAGTATGGAAGGGCTGTATGTGCGCAGTATGTATTCATTGATGCCGGACTACAGTACAGTCATATGCCGGGCAGACTGATATAAGGAAACAGGGAGATAAGAAATGACCGATTACAGGGATGAGTACCGCAGATGGTGCGAAGATTCATATTTCGATGACAAAACAAGACAAGAACTGAAAGCCCTTACCAGCGAGGAAGAGATCAAGGACCGTTTCAGCAGGGAACTGGAATTCGGAACCGGCGGACTGAGGGGAATCATGGGGGCGGGGCTGAACCGAATGAACCGCTATACGGTGAGGAAGGCGACGCAGGGGCTTGCAAACTATATAAACAGTCAGGAACGTACGGAAAGAAAGGCAGTCATTGCCTATGATTCCCGCCATAACTCGGCGGAATTTGCCATGGAGGCGGCGCTCTGTCTCTGCGCAAATGGCATAGAGGTATATTTATTTGACAGCCTTCGTCCGACGCCGGAATTATCTTTTGCAGTCAGAGAACTCCAGTGTATGGCGGGGATCGTTGTGACTGCCAGCCATAATCCGCCGGAATATAACGGCTATAAGGTATACTGGGAGGACGGCGCTCAGATTACCTGTCCAAGAGATACAGATATTATGCGTGAAGTAAAGGCTGTAAGCGACTTTGCTTCTGTGAAATATATGGGGCAGAGAGAAGCCGTGTGCGGCGGACTCTTACATTTTATTGGGGAGGAAATCGACTGCCGCTACTTATCGGAGCTTAAAAAGCTTGTACAGGAGCCGGAGCTTTTAAGAGAAAGGGCACGGGAACTGAAGATTGTATATACGCCCCTTCATGGTACAGGAAATGTTCTGGTCAGAAGAATTTTAAAGGAATTAGGATTTGAATCGGTATATGTGGTAGAGGATCAGATGCTGCCGGATGGTGATTTTCCGACCGTAGAATCGCCGAATCCTGAAGATAAAAGGGCATTTGCCAGGGCGCTTGAGCTGGCAAAGGAGACAGGGGCGGATGTTGTATTGGCGACTGATCCGGATGCAGACCGCCTTGGCGTATATGCCAGAGATGAAGAGACTGGAAACTATATGGCATTTACCGGCAATATGTCTGGTATGATTCTCTGCAAATACCTTTTGGAACACAGAAAGGAGAGAAATACGCTGCCAGAATGCGGCGCGGTGGTTACGACAATTGTATCGGGGAAGATGGCAGGTGCTGTCTGCCGGGAACACGGGGTAAAGCTCATTGAAACATTAACCGGTTTTAAATATATTGGGGAACAGATCCGCCTTTTTGAAAAACAGGGTACTTATGAATATCTCTTTGGCTTTGAGGAGAGCTATGGATGCCTCGTCGGCACTTATTCCAGAGATAAGGACGCAGTAGGGGCTGTCATGGCGCTGTGTGAGGCTGCAGTCTATTACCGGACGAAGGGGCTGACCCTTTGGGACCAGATGCAGAAGCTCTATAAACGATACGGGTATTATAAAGAAAGTATCCATACCATTGTGAAAACGGGTACGGATGGCGCGGCATTCATGAATCGCTTAATGGAAAATATGAGGAATAATCCCCCAAAATCGCTTGGAGGTCTCAAAACCGTCAAGGTTCGTGATTATCTTAACGGTGATACTGGTCTTCCAATATCAGATGTGCTGTATTTTGAACTCGAAGGCGACAGCTGGCTCTGTATCAGACCGTCGGGAACAGAACCTAAAATTAAGATTTACATAGGGACCAGAGGAAAGGACGAGAGAGAAGCAGAAGCCCGGCTTGGCGCAATATGGGAAGAAGCAGAGAAAATACTGGAGGAAAAGCGGAGTTAGTGTGTGCGAAAACACTGCGGCAGAAGGAGGACGGGAGCATGAAGTTGTGTTCCCGGCCTCCTTCTGCCGCAGAATACCATCAGCCGCTAAAATCGTATAACAAAACAGTCCGCATATTCCCCGCCCATGGCTGACTCCGGCGGCAGATGAAGGATCAGTGCGCCAAATTCGGTGGTATAGTCCACCGGTTCTCCAGTCCGCATGAGTGTTACCGAGGCAATCTGTTTTTGGAGCTCCGGAAGGTGAAGGCAGAGCTTCGAAGGCAGGGCTGCGGTCTCTTCGTAGAGGTAGAATGCATAAACGGTATCTTTCTTTGCCGTATACTTTACCCGGTTTTCATAATAGGGTGCCGTGATTTCTGTCTCATAGATGCCTTCTCCATGGACGGCCAGCCATTTGCCCATATCTCTTAAAGAGGACATGGCAGGCGCCGGCAGAAGTCCGTCCGGCTGAGGGGCCACGTTGAGCGCCAGATTTCCGCCTTTTGATACGACGTCCAGCAGCAGGTGTACCAACTGGCGGCCGGACTTAAAGCAGTCTGTGTAATGGAAGGAAAATTTTTCACCGACCGTTGTGCACGTCTCCCACGGCACGAAGAGCGGCGCGTCCGGGATTTCCTTTTCCGGTGTGATGATATTTTCATATTCGCCGCCTGCGGTGCGGTCGCAGACAATCAGATGGGGCTGTGTGGTGCCGCGTATCTCTTTGACAATCTCATTCAGACGGATATCCTGGCCTTCGTTCCCGGCGTTGACCCAGCCGCCATCCAGCCACAGCACGTCTACTTTTCCATAGTTGGAGGTCAGCTCGCGAAGCTGGGCGTGGGTATAATCTACAAATTCCTCCCACAGCTCCGGATGGTCTGTAACGGAATAGTTGATATTTCTGGTGGGCGCGGTGCCGAATGCCTTATGCCAGTAGGCATCGCTGTGCCAGTCCGGCTTGGAGAAGTAGACGGAGATGGCCAGTCCCTGCTTTTTAAATTCCCGGTACAGAGCCCCGGTGATATCGGAATCCGGATGAGAGGAGAAGGGGCAGGAGGGATCTGTTATTTTATAATCGGTGGTCTTCGTATCGAACATGCAGAAGCCGTCGTGGTGCTTGGTGGTGAATAAAAGGTACTTAAAGCCGCATTCTTTTGCAAATTCTGCCATGCGGTCCGGGCGGAATTTCACCGGGTTAAAGGTTTTATTGCAGTCGATATACTCCTGCTTGAAGGTCTCTATATCGGTCCAGTCCACATCCTTCTGAGACCAGCTGCCGTCTCCGTCGGAGAGGGGCCACGACTCATAGGTCCCCATCTGGCAGCCAGGCGCCCAGTGCATCATCAGGCCCAGCTTTAATCCCATGAACCATTCGAGATGCTCTTTTACGGCGGGCTCTTTCGGCGCTATGTAGGTCTCTGCCGCCGAATAGCCGTGAATTCCATTCTTTACAATCTCATTCTTAACGATCGTTTTCTTCTCCATATCAAATTTCTCCTTTTATTATAATTTAGCAGCGGAAGCTTCCCTGTACTTAAATTCTGCCCGTGCCGTCAGCCTGTTGTTTTCATCAACGTAGTACTTAAGACCGCTTTCCGGCCCGAAATGAAGGCGTATCCGGTCGTTCACATTGCGGATTCCAAAGCCGTTGGTCACCTTTAAGTTGTTCGTTTTATAAGCCAGATACTCATTGAGCAGATCAGGATCGCAGCCCTGGCCGTTGTCTGATACCTCCAGAATGAAACGGTCCGCCTCATGTGTTACAGAGACCGTGATCTCGATCGCCGTTCCCGTCGGCTGGCCGCCGTAGCGGATGGAATTTTCTACCAGGGGCTGAAGCGCGAATTTTGGAATCAGAGTATCGGCTGAGGCGTCTTTTGAGGGGACGGAAAGCCTGATATCTCCCTGATGCCGGAGCTTGTAGATCGCAATATATTCTCCTATATTGGAAAGCTCTTTCGTTAAGGGGATGAGCTGGTCGGCCTCCATGATGCTGTAGCGCATGAGATTGGCAATGGAGGCGAGGATCTCCGCCAGATCATCCTGATCGCGGGTCAGAGCAATCCAGTTGACCGCATCCATTGCATTGAAGATAAAATGGGGATCGATCTGTGCCTGCAGTGCCTTTAATTCCGAGTTTTTCTGCCTGATTTCCTGCGCCTGGACATCATGAATCAAACGGTTGTTGTTGATAATCAGCTTCGTGAAGCTTTCCTCCAGACTGACGATTTCCCGGTCCTTCGATACGTGAAGGCTCTTTAAGTCAAAGGTTCTCGTATCGGTGATGGAACCGATCACCTCAGAAAGGAGGATAATCGGCCGTGTGATGCGGTCCGAAGCCGTGAAAATAACAGCCATGGCACATAGTGTAATCAGCAGAGAGATCACGGAAAAGCGTACCATGACCGGGCGTACTGTACGATTGATATCGGAGTAGGGCGTAAGCGACAGAAGGGTGATATCCTGATCGGAATCGTCAAAGTTTACCAGGTAAGGCTCCCCGCCGATTACGTGGTGAGAACCGGTTCCGGCCTGGTATAAGGCGGTATTTCCGCTGACCGCTGCAAGTGCCTCTGTGTAGAAGCTGTGATCCGGGCCGCTGGGGCTGGCGTAGAGAAGCTGCCCCTTTTTGTCCAGAAGGGCGTAGCCGCTGTTGGGGGTGGGGGGAATCCCGCCGAAAACAGAATCGATATAGGGCATTTTAATGCTGATGACCATGACGGCCTGCCCATCCTTATAGTATGGTCCAGTATAGCTGGTATTCTGGATTTTCTTGGCAAGGCACAGCTCTCCGGAACTTTCATTATTAAATACGCAGGTGTAATTGGAGGCTTCCAGAGTATTCTTATACCACAGATCGTCCTTCACCAGGGTGTTGGTAAAGATGCTGCTGGCGGTACTGTAGGGATTCGTGCTCAGGGTCCTGGCCTCAAACATCGATGAGATGGGAAGCTGGTCATTGAGGAACAGGGTATAGCGGTAGCTGTTGACATCATGGGACATCGTAAGCAGCGAGTAGTGAGAGAACTGGGACTGCAGGGCGGCGCGGACCTGCAGCTGCTCCATGGGCTCGGTGGACGTGCTGCTGAGCTGGCTGCCGATGGCGCGGTCACTGATAAAATGGATGGTGATCTGTCTCAGATTATTCATAAAATTAGAGGCAAGATGGCGGTTTGCCATGACCTGTGCCTCCTGCCGTTCCACCACTGCGGCCGTTACCGTATTGTGAAAATAAAAGTACATAAATATGTAGAAGGTTAAGAGAAAGAAGAGGATGATAGCCAGAAACAGACCAGATATTTTTTTTCGGATTGCCATGGGACCCCTCCTTCTTTATGTTTTCAGATTCCGGTATTCACTGGGGGTAAACCCCGTCTTTTTCTTGAACAGCTTGGCGAAATATCTGGCGTCCTCGTAGCCTGACATCGCGGATATCTCCCCGATGGAGTAACGGCGGTCGGCCAGCAGACGGCGGGCGTAGTCCATACGCATTGCGGTCACATAGGAAATTAGGTTGGAACCGGTGGCCTGCTTGAACTGGGAGCTTAAGTAGGACAGCGATACGTGCATACTGTCCGCCAGGACGGAGATGTTGAACTCCGGGTCAGAGTAATGTTCACCGATATACTCCTTTGCATAGGTGATAAAGGACTCGCTGTATGCCTGCTTTTTCTGATTCATCCCGGTCAGAACGTCGTAATAGCTGGTTATGATGAAGTTGATCTTTTCCTGGGTACCCGGAGAGTCCCAGAACTGTTCCATAGCGCGCTCCCTTGAGACGGTAATGACTGTCCGGTTTACATCGATCTGGGAAAAATAGGCGTATAAGTAATTGATCAGCTGGATTCCCAGAGGATTGGCGGAGCTGCTGTGCATGGTGCTAACAAAATAGGAAGAGCGGAAAAACTGATCCAGCGCCTCCATATCCTGATTGTGGAGTATCGTTAATATTTTCTCTTCCAGACCGGAATTCCAGGCGTTTAAGAACCGCTGCTTCCTCTCCTGATTTTCCTCGTAAAACTTAATCAGGAGGTTTTCGATCTGATTGACCTTTTCTCTTGTGATTGGCTTTAAGATGTAGTCTGCAACGTCGTACTTGAGCGCCTGTCTTGCATATTCAAACTCCCCGTGGCCGCTTAAGAGGATCATGCGGGTGGCCGGAGACTGTGCGTGAATCAGCTCCGCCAGCTTCAGTCCGTCCATCCGCGGCATCTTGATATCGGAAATAATGACATCCGGAGGAGTGGCTGCCATATATTCCATCGCCTCCTCCCCGTTGGCAGCAGTTCCGGCAAGCTCACCGTGAAATGCTTCCCAGTGCAGCATGGAGTTTAATCCTCTGACTGCAAAAATCTCGTCGTCAACAAGAAGAACCTTCATAATTGTTTTCCTCACTTTCTATGTAGATGATTATAAAGCATGAAGGTCAGCCGCGCAATCGGTTCGGAGCGTTCCGAAATAAAAGTACACATGAGATAAAAAAAGTCTCCTTGTGGAATGGAATCCGATAAAGGTATAATTATGCCAGAAAACATCAAAGCAAAAAGCGATGCGAAGAAACAGGGGGTAAAAAATGAAAACAAGGCAAAAAAGTGAATGGTTCTATTTTAAGAAAAACCTGCCGCTCACGCTCATGGCCCTGCCGGGGATTATCCTGATGATTTTATTCAAGTATCTGCCATTGTCCGGCATTGTCCTGGCCTTTAAGAAATACAACATTAGAAAAGGGATATTTGGAAGCGAATGGAACGGGCTGGAAAACTTTAAGTTTCTGTTTAAGACCAGCGACGCATGGATCATCACCCGCAACACCATATGTTACAATCTGATTTTTATTGTATTGGATCTGGTGGTAGCGGTTACCGTGGCGATCGTGCTCAATGAACTGTTAAATAAGAGAAGGGCGAAGCTCTTCCAGACGATCTTCATGGCGCCTTACTTTCTGTCATGGGTTGTCGTTTCCTTTATCGCGTTTGCATTCTTAAGTGTGGATAACGGGTTATTGAACCACATTCTCCGCTTTTTTGGAAAAGATGAGGTCCAGTGGTATACCCAGAAGCAGTACTGGCCGTTTATCCTGGTATTCTGCCAGCTCTGGAAGACCGTGGGCTACTCGACCGTCATGTACTTAGGATCTCTGGTGGGGATTTCCAATGATTATTACGAAGCGGCCATCATGGATGGGGCGACCAAGTGGCAGCAGATTAAGTATATTACGCTTCCCTGTATGCGTTCCATGATGATTGTACTGACCATACTGGCGATTGGCAAGATGTTCTACTCTGATTTTGGGCTATTCTATCAGCTGCCCAGGGATTCCGGCCCCCTTTACCCGATCACCAACGTCATCGATACATATGTTTACCGGGCGTTAAAGGTCAGCGGCAACATCGGAATGGCTTCGGCCGCCAACTTATATCAGTCTGTAGTCGGCTTTATTCTGGTGCTGGGCTCCAATTTCATTGTGCGAAAGATCGACAAGGACAGCGCGCTGTTCTGACAGCCATTCTTCGGAAAACGCGTGAAGACCGCATGAGAGCGGTTGCTTCAGTCAGGAAAGGGGAATTTTTAGTCAGGAAAGGGGAATTGCCATGAAAAAGAAATATAGAGACGAGGAAGCAGGAGCGGATTCCTGCGTCAATCATATCAGTAAGAAGACGAACGGGATCATGAACGTGATTCTGACCTTGATGGCGCTTGCCTGCGTGCTGCCGGTTCTGTTGGTCATTATCGTGTCCTTCAGCAGTGAGCAGAGCATTTTTGAAAATGGCTATACATTTTTTCCCAGCGAATGGAGTCTGGAGGCCTACCGGCTTTTCTTCAAAATGGGGGATCAGGTGGTTCGTTCCTACGGAATTACGCTGTTTGTCACGATCGTGGGAACGGTGTTCAGCCTGGCGGTGACGACGCTTCTGTCCTATGTGCTTTCGCGTTCGGATTACCGGTATGGAAAGCCATTGACCTTACTGCTTCTTTTTACTATGCTGTTTAACGGCGGTCTGGTTCCCAGCTATATGGTCAACACACAGCTTTTAGGGCTTCGGGATTCTGTCTGGGCGCTGATTTTACCCATGTCACTCAATGTGTTTTATGTGGTAGTGCTGCGGACCTTTTTTAAGAGCATACCCATGGAGATTGTGGAGGCAGCTACCATCGACGGTTCAGGGGAATTCAATACCTTTTTGAAGATCGTTCTTCCGCTGTCTAAACCGGGAATCGCCACCATTGGCCTGTTTACCATGATCGCTTACTGGAACGACTGGTTTCTGGGCATGCTTTACATTTACGAGACGAAGAATTACCCGATCCAGACGTTCTTATGGAGCATGCAGAACAGCTTGGAGTCACTGAAACAGAGCTCGGCTAACGCGCTGGAGTACGCGGAGATGGCAAACAACGCTCCGACCAACAGCGGCCGAATGGCCTTAACCGTACTGGTAGTACTGCCTATCCTTTGCGCCTATCCCTTCTTCCAAAAATATTTTGTGAAGGGACTTACAATCGGCGGGGTCAAAGGGTAAGCTGTTATAAATTATGTAGAAGGAGGAAGTAAGAAATGAGAAAAAGAAAGGTGTGGGCATGCGCGGTGCTGAGCGCGGCAATGGCAGCCAGCCTGATGACAGGCTGCGGCTCTTCAAAGACGACGGATGGCGGTACGGCGGCCTCTGCGGATACGAAGGCAGCAGGAGAGACAACGGCTGAAAAGGGAGCGGAGACAGATGCTTCGAAGACGGCGGAGGAGCCTGTTACTTTAAAATGGTATATGTCCTTGAATCCGGTGGATGCGGATACCGATAAGGTTATTGCGGCATTAAATGAGTATACGAAGGAAAAGATCGGCGTGACGATCGATTATACGGTCATCGCCAATCCCGATTACAAGGAAAAGATGCCGACCCTGATCAACTCCGGCGAGTATTTTGATATCTGCTTTACCGCAGACTGGACGACCAACTATGTGCAGTTTGTGGCAAAGGATGCATTTATGGATATTACGGATGCAGTGAAGCAGTACGCTCCTGAGACGTATGAGTTTATTCCTGAGTCCTTATGGAAGGCTGTTTCCGTAAACGGAAAGATCTATGGCGTTCCGTCCTATAAAGAGATGGGCTGGCAGAGCGGTTTCTTTGTAAACTCTACCATGGCAGAAAAGTATGGGATCGATTTAAGCTCAGTAAAGACACTGGAGGACTACACGGAGGTGTTAAAGACCGTCAAGGAAAAGGCTGACGCGGCAGGAGAGGATGTCATCGGACTTTCCGGCCTTGGAAGCTCCGGCGGCTCCTTCAATATGCTGTATCCCTACGAGAGTCTGTCCGGCTCCAGAGCACTTCCAGGTGCGGCCGCAGTGCCGGAATACGAGTACTTTAAGGATCAGACGGGGGTGTTTAATCAGTATGCAACACAGGAATACATGGATTACTGTAAACTGGTGAGAAGCTGGTATGAGGCGGGGTACATGTCCAAGGACCCGGTAAACTATGATACCGACATTGCCAACCGCGACAATGATTTTAAGAACGGCAAGCTGTTCTCCTATATCATCTCATACGCTCCGGGAGCGGCTGAGGCTGAGGCGGCTAAGACGGGGCACGGCGTGACCTTCGTTCCGCTTATGGACCCGCTCTTTGAGACAAAGAACGCGCGCGGAGGAATTCTGGCTATTTCCTCTGCCTCCGAACATCCGGATAAGGCCCTGGAGTTCATCAACCTGTTAAATACCGACGAATACGTAGGAACCCTGATCCGTCACGGCATTGAAGGCCAGCACTACAGCGCGGTGGGCGATAACCAGGTAGACCGCACAATGGGCGGAACCCTGAAGATCGAGGACAACGGCTATGTTGATTACACCTATGGATGGCAGTTCGGCACACCGTTCAACCAGAAGTGGGATATCTCCTACCCGGATAATATCGAACAGTTATTCGAGGAATATAATGCGAAGGCCATAACGGCTCCTCACAATGGCTTTACATTGGATAACAGCCCGGTGGAAACCGAGATAGCGGCTATCTCCAACGTGGTGGATGAGAATGCCAAAGCGCTGGAGTCCGGTATGGTAGACCCTGAAGTCTATATACCACAGTTTTTAGATGCACTGAACAAGAACGGAGTCGAGGATTTACTGGCAGAAATTAGTAAACAGCTTACAGAAAACGGATATCAGTAAAAATAGAGTAAGGGGGACAGGGACAATTTATCCCGGGTCCCCCTTTGATATGGAGGAATGAAGATGGAACGGCCAAATATTATTATGATACTGACCGATGACCAGGGAGCCTGGGCCATGGGCTGTGCGGGGAACCGGGATGTGAAGACACCGAACCTGGACCGCCTGGCAGAGGAGGGCGTAAGATTCGAGAACTTTTTCTGCGCCTCTCCGGTCTGCTCTCCGGCGCGGGGAACGATCTTCACGGGAAGGATGCCCTCTGCCCATGGCGTTCTGGACTGGATCCGCGGGGGGAATGTGGACCGGGAGCGGCTAAAGGAAAAGAGCGGCGACCCGTATTACAGAAATGAGGACAGAGCCATACCTTATCTGGAGGGGATGACCACCTATACCGATGTTCTGGCACGGGAGGGCTACACATGCTGTCTTGCGGGCAAATGGCATCTGGGAGACAGTCTGCGCCCGCAGCACGGCTTTTCGAAATGGTTTACAATCGCCAGAGGCGGGTGCCTTTACAAGAAGGCGGATGTTGTGGAAAATGGAGGGATACGGTATGAGAGCCGCTATATCACCGATGTGATTACGGATAAGGCGCTGGAATATATCGACGCATGCAGGGCGGAACAAAACCCGTATTATATCAGCGTACATTACACGGCACCTCACGATCCCTGGGATGAAGACCAGCATCCCAGGAAATATGTGGAAGCCTACCGGGACTGTGCATTTACAGCGACACCCGACCTTCCTGTCAGCGATAGGCAGATTCAGACGGCCCCGTACGGTACTGGAGAAGTGAGAAAGTCGCTTCTGCGAGGTTATTACGCGGCGGTCACGGCTATGGATGCGGGCGTTGGACGCATTGTGGCCCATTTAAAGGAAACAGGAGAATACGATCACTGTATCCTCTGTTTCATGGCGGACAACGGGATGAACATGGGACATCACGGCGTGTGGGGGAAGGGAAATGCCACCTTTCCGCTGAATCTGTACGATACCTCCGTAAAGGTGCCGTTTCTCGTGCGCTGGCCGGGCCATACGGAGCCGGGGCGCGTGATCCGCGGCCTTTACAGTCAGTATGACTTTTTTCCGTCACTGCTTTCCATGGCGGGGATATCCGTACAAGCGGAAGGCCGTATGCCCGGACGAAGCTTTACTCCGGTTTTGGAAGGGGCGGAGCAGGAGGCGGGACCCGTGGTGGTTTACGATGAGTATGGGCCTAACCGGATGATTCGTTCAAAAGAGTGGAAATTTATCCGGCGGTATCCTTATGGAGAGGATGAATTGTATCATCTGACAGAGGATGCAGAGGAAACGGTGAACCTGGCGGAGGATGAGGCGTACCGTCTGGTCCGGGAAGAGATGAACGACAGCCTGAATCACTGGTTTTATCGTTATGCGGATCCGGCCATGGATGGGGCCAGAGAAGGGGTGACAGGCCATGGGCAGCTGCGCCGTCCAGGAATCTATTCGGAGGGAAAGGAGGCGTTTTTTCGCCCTGAGCAGCCTGCTTAAGCTTTCTTTTCCAGCCGGAAAGAGAAAGTTTCTCACTTAGGACCTTTCTGATGAAAGTTGTATTGACAATACCACGGGTAAGCGCTATGATACAAAAGTCATAAGATAACACGGTTATTTAATTGCAAAATAACAGAATCGGGAACCATTTGAATCAGGGATCACTTGGATTGGAGAATTGATCATGCGACTTATTAATGAAAAACTGGCGGCGGACCTTCTGGAAGCCGGAAAAAAAGAATTTCTGGCTCACGGCTTTCAGGGGGCGAGTTTAAGGGATATCGCCGCATCACTGGGCGTGACTACGGGAGCGATCTACCGGTACTACACCGACAAGGCGGAGCTGTTTTCCGCACTGGTGGAGAAGCCGGCGAGAGAGCTGGAGGAACGCTACCGGGCTGCACAGAAAGAATTTGCGGATCAGCCGCTGCAGGATCAACTGACGGAATTACCGGAGGTTTCGGATGAAAACAGCTGGATCATGGAGTTTATCTACGACAACTTTGACGCCTTTAAGCTGATCGTCTGCTGCTCGGCGGGAACCGGCTACGAGCACTACCTGGACACACTGGTGGAGATAGAAGCCAATTCCGGCCGTGCACTTCTGGAACGCATGGAGGAGGCAGGGCAGCAGATTCACCAGATTGACGACGCGTTGATTCACATCGTATCCAGCGCCCTGTTTAACGGGATATTCGAGACGGTACGGCATGATATGCCAAGAGATAAGGCGTTTGTATATTTAAACGATCTGAAGGAATTTTATTCGGCGGGATGGTTTAAACTTCTGGGGATGTCGTGACTACGGCACCCCTTAGGTTTTGATTATGAGTTAGTTGCAACTAATATGCGAAATCAAGAGAAGAAAGGATGAGTGAGTATGAAAAAGCTGTCTGAAACATCAAGCGGAGAACGCGGCATCATCTGTGATATTGAAGGGGATACCCGTTTTCTAAGTCGTATTACGTCCATTGGGCTGACTCCGGGGTGCCCGGTAACCGTCCTCCAAAATGAAAGAAAGAGGCCGCTTTTATTATTCAGCCGGGACAGCATGATTGCATTAAACCGGGAAGAGTGCGGGAAAATCATGATAGGAGGTACGGGGAAATGACGGAAACACAAAGAAAAGAACCGGTCATTGCCCTTCTGGGGCAGCCAAATTCAGGAAAATCCACCTTGTTCAACGGGCTGACGGGGCTGAAGCAGCATGTGGGAAACTGGCCTGGAAAAACGGTGGAACAGAAGGAGGGGTATTTCGTCCGCAGTAATCAGCGCTATACTGTAGTCGATCTGCCTGGAACCTACAGTTTGTCTGCCAACTCGGAAGAGGAGATTATCACCAGGGATTACATAGCGGAGGGAAATGCGGATGCGGTCTGCATCCTGGCCGATGCCTCTCAGCTTGAGAGAAGCCTGTTTATGCTGGCAGATTTTGCTGGAATCCGGACGCCGGCCTTCCTTCTGCTCAATATGATGGATGTGGCGAAGGATCAGGGCAAAACGATCGATCCCCAGCGGTTGGAAAAAAAACTGGGAATTCCCGTGGTGGCATTTTCGGCTACCGATGTCAGACATTACGATGGATTTTACAGGGCGCTCGACCGGGTTCTGCGGGACCGGCCGCTGCTGGATACCTGGGACCTGGAGCAGGAGTATCAGAAGAAGGAGGGATTTACCGGGATTAAGGAGCTGATGCCGCAGACCGGCATGGGTCAGTATTCGGACTTCTGGCTGGCGGCCAAGCTGATGGAGGGGGATATCCCTGTGACGGCGAGGGTGAAGGACCTCCTGAAACCGGAAGATCGCCGGGCGCTGGAGCAGCAGCTTTCCCAGATCAAAAACGGAGCGCTGTTGACGGGAGAATGCAAATTCGCATGGATTGACCGCCTTTTAAAGGGGGCGGTCCAGGGAGAAAAGCGCACTGCATCACTGGGGAAATTTGACCGCATTGCGACCAGCAGACGCTATGGAAAACCGCTGGCGGTGGCGATCATTCTGCTGGGGCTGGTGGCCTCCTTTATCCCTGCCATGCCGTTTATGGTGGGCGGAAGTCTTCTGCCTTCCCTGCTGACGCCAATGCTGACGGAAGGGCTGACCGCGGTTCATGCGCCCCAGTTTCTGATTGGCCTGATCTGCGATGTGGGGATCAATGCCCTGTATTTTGCCATTTCCATGATTGGCTTTGTGTTCGGTATTACGCTGGTATTCGGATTTATTGAGGAGATCGGATATATGGCCAGGATTTCTTACGTGTTTGATAATACGATGGCAAAGCTGGGGCTTCAGGGAAAGGCGATCATGCCGTTTCTGGTCAGCTTTGGCTGTACGATCGGCGGTGCGGCGGGAACGAGAGTCATCGATAACTGGGGGCAGAGGATTCTGACGATTGCGCTGGCGTGGGCGATTCCATGCGCGGCCACATGGGCTATTGTACCGATGATATCCAGCGTGTTCTTCGGCGTTTGGGCGCCTTTGGTGATTGTGGCGATATTTGCGGTGGCACTTCTGCATATGTGGATCACCTCTAAAATCTTCGGCCGTCATCTGGTGAAGGCGGAAGAGCGGACCGGGCTGATTATGGAGCTGCCTCCCTATCACAGGCCGAAGTGGGGAAGCCTGCTGCGGTATGTATTCGGGCGGACGAAAGACGTGCTGATCCGCGCCCTGAAGGTAATTTTGCTGATTTCTCTGATATTCTGGCTGTTGTCCTATACTGCGGATGGAAACGTGGAACACAGTGTGATTTACCGCATCGGTACGTTCATTGAGCCATTGACACGCGTGTTTGGCTTAAGCTGGCAGACCTTTCTTGCTTTCGTATCCTCGGCCGTCAGCAAGGAGGCCGCGCTGGGCGTGCTCAGCTCCCTGTACGCCGGAACCGGCACCGTATTTGCTTCTACTGTGGGAACCGCGGGGCAGGCGGCCAATCTGGGCGAAATCTTAATTGCCAACATCGCCCCGGCGGAGGCGCTGGCCTTCATCTTTGCAGTAACCTTTAATATCCCCTGCATTGTGGCGGTTGCATCGACCTACCAGGAGACACATTCCGCCAAATGGACCGGGCGGATTGCACTGTACTATGTTGTCATGGCACTGATTATGTCCTTTGTGGTGTACCATGTGGGACTGGTGATTTTTTAGGATCGGTTTGGAGAGAGTGCGAACTGAGATCATGGAGGCGGAGACAATTATGACAGAATTACTGTATTTGTTAAAAGACGGCAGAGCCAGATCGGTGGAGGAGCTGGCTCTGTCACTTAGGACAAACGTGGAGGATGTCCGGCGGCGCATGGAATATCTGGAGCATGCCGGATATCTCCGCCGGGTTGGAAGCTGCGGCCACAGCTGTTCGGGCTGTTCTTCCCACTGCGGCGGCGGGCTTACGGCCGGGCTGCCGGTGATGTGGGAGATAAAGCGGGAGAGCGTGTAGGCTGCAGAAGCTGTGTTGAAAATATGTAAAGCCTGCTCATCCGAGAGTTCAACCGGCAGTTGCGTAAAAATACAGCCTGCTGTATAGAAAGCAACCGGGATTTTTGGTATTGTTAGGATATCAAAATCGAGGAGGCGGGTATATGGATTTTTCAGAAAGACTTTTGACGCTGCGAAAAAGCCTGGACTTAACACAGGAGCAGCTGGCGGAAAAATTAAATGTTTCAAGGCAATCTGTTTCAAAGTGGGAATCCGGGCAGTCGGTACCGGAGTTGGATAAAATAGTGGCCTTAAGCGTCATATTCGGTGTGACGACAGACTCTCTTTTGAAACCTTCGGAAATGACGGAATTGTCTGTAAAGACAGAGCTGTTAGAGAAACAGCAGCAACAGATGTTAGTCCGTGAACGGAAGCGCAGTCACATAATTCGCTGTATCGCATATTCCATTGGAGTGTATCTCCTGTTTACAGCTGCATATTTCGTTGGACACTTTTATTTCGCAATCTGGAATCCATCTGTAATTTTTGCAGAATTCCTCATTGCCACTGCAATCGTAATTTTCATATGCGTAAAGGGCATGGGAAAAGAAGAATAGCAGATATTTGAAAAAATTGAAAATTCGTGCAGTACAGATCCTTTTGAAGCAGACCTGCGGCTCACTGGCAGGTCTGCTTCAGAAGATTTTATCCAGCAACTTCATACCTCAAACGCAAATAAGAATCTTCCAGCACCTCACACCTCACAAGCTTCAGAACTCCCAACAGCCCCAATTCCTCCCTTTTCGTAATCGATGCTCCGTCGATCAGCGTAGCGGTATCTTTTCCGCCAATCAGAACCGGAGCGACAACGATATCGATGCAGTCAAACAACTTCTCCTGGAGAAACAATCCGTTCAGCATTCCGCCTGTCTGTATGGTAATTCTTTCACAATGGTATGACGCGTACAATTCTTCCAGCACTGCTCTTAAATCTAATTTTTTTTGACAGATGATATGCAGATTATCTTCCTGTACAGAAAACGCCGGATGCTGCGTATTCGTGGTGACAAGCACAAACGTCTTCGCCCGTCTGCAGAAATAGCTTACGCCGTGATCGGTTAAATTCTTATTATCTATGACAACGAAAGAAACCGGTGTTTTGTCCGGATACTCTTTTTGGTTTACGCCGAGCTTGGCCTGTACGAGCCCTGAATTCAGCGACCACAGATCCGTTGTCTGTTCAATCTCATAGTATTGATGAAGCCCTTCCTTTACACCGTCCATCGCAGGATAATCGCTGTCCACATCCAGCAGATCAGAATTACCCGTACTGATTTTCCCATCTACAGAACTGAGCATAAATAGTGTTGTGACTGGCCGTTTCTTCATAGTGTTCCCTCCAATCTTTATAAGTAAACTGTATCATCTATCCGGGAAAAATACCTGTCTTTCTCTGGCATTTTTTGTCCGATGTCCCTGGAAACTTTCGTGGACGGAGAGCTGATCACGGATAATTTCAGCAACAGAGAAGGTGTGATCAGGCAGCAGGGAACGGCAAAAGATCTGGAAAAGCAAGCAAACGTTTGAGTAAATAATAGTTAATATTTGCGTAAAAAACTGGCCGAACAGTCTGAATTATGCTATAATGACTTTAACATCATCACGAAGATGAATTGTAATACCATGAAGGGAAATGCGCATCCATTTCAGCGCTTACTTTCGTGGCTTTTTTTATTTGTTTCTCATTTATATCAGAGGTGAAATAACCGTGGACATTCAGGAAAGAATTAATCGATACTGGTCGATGAGGGCGGACGAATTCAGTGATGCCCAGCTGGCCGAATTAAAGGAGTATAAGCGTATGAACTGGACAGAGCAGATAAAGAGAGCGCTGCCCGATAAAAAGAGGATTCGGGCACTTGATCTGGGAACCGGAGCGGGATTTTTCTCAATTATTCTTCACGATCTGAATTGTGAAGTGGTGGGAATTGACTATTCGCAGGAGATGATCAACCATGCGATTATGAATTCGGAAAAGCTGAACTGCAATGATATCTGGTTTTTGCGCATGGACGCGCAGTCTCTGGAATTTCCCGACGAATCATTTGATTTTATATTTACCCGCAATGTGACATGGACACTTCCCGATCCTGAGAAGGCGTATCTGGAGATGATACGGGTTCTGGCTCCCGGCGGTCGTCTGATGAATTGCGATGCGAATTACGGAGCCGCCTTCCTGGAGGCCGACCGGACGGGAGAGGCGGGAGAGCTGGAAGAGAGCGTTCATGCGGCGTTATCCGGCAGATACGAGCACCCGGCCCAGAGCCTGGAAATGCTGCGGGAGCGGAACGATATAGCCAGTCAGCTGGGAATCAGCAGCCTGATCCGCCCGCAGTGGGATGTAGATATACTGATCAGCCTGGGAATGAAATCCATAACCGTCGATACGAATATTAACCGGAAAATTATATCGGACGAAGAACGGAAAAGGGCGGAAGGCTCCTTAAAAGAAAAGCTGTGGATGAACACTTCTCCGCTTTTTATGGTCCTGGCAGAAAAATAGTTGCAGTTCACAGCCCTGTCGGTCTCTTCTTTCCGGTCTGCCCCGGAAAATCAGTTGTTCGTGCGCAGCGTTTGTGGTACAATCGAACGTACAATTAGAATTGATGGAGGCCGCTATGTACGAAAGAATGCTGAATAAAACAGAAGAACCAACTATTGCCGAGATGACCGCGTATTGCGGTGAAAACGGCGGATTCTTTACCTCGTTGAACGAATGGCTGTCCCAGACATTTGCGACAGAGCAGAAGGTCGTCTTTCCCTATGGCAATCAGTACGGCTGGGGGATCGCTCACCGGCTGAAGCAAAAACTGGTATGCAATGTTTTTGCCGAAAACAATGGGTTTACTGTCATGGTCCGATTGTCTGACAAGCAGTATGATTCCGTCTACGGCCAGCTGCATCCATATACCAGGGAGTACATCGACACAAAGTATCCCTGCGGTGACGGCGGCTGGATTCATTATCGAGTTGCATGTAAGGAAAATTTTGACGATATACAGAAACTATTGACTGTAAAATGTTCGCTGTCTGCACAGCGGTCCATGGTTAAGTCGAACGAGGTAAGTTGAGATTTGTTACTGTATCCATTATAATAATTGGAAATATAAACCAATTAGTGCAGGGGAAGCCCCTAAATGCTGGCCTGCAAACGGCCAGATTTACGATGATGTGTATGTTGTGCTGCAGAAAATGGAAACAGATCGGCCATGATTTTGATCAGGGTCAGAATCAGGGTCATAAATATGACGTATCAGTGGATATAAAGCCGGTATTGAACGCATCGCTTCAATGCCGGCTTTTCTAGTACTGCCTGTGCGTTCTTCTGATGTAACGCAAAGGCAAGTTTCGTGAATTGTTTCTATTTCATATCATTCATCATAAGTCCCAAAACCGATGTATAGTTCTGCCCGATTATAAGGAAACTAAAAAAGGCTGCTTGAGACACAGATCACCGTTTCGGTGTACTGTGCCTTTGCCATACAACCACTTAAAAACATCTGACTAGAAAAATGGAGGCCTGTTATGGAAATTGCAATGAATATCAAACGATATGAGGACTATCTGAAAAATGAGGAAAAAGCCGATTCCACCATAAGCAAGTATTTGCACGAGGTGGAACAGCTGTTTGCCTATATGGATAAAGCCGAGATCAGCAAAGAGGCGATCCTGCAGTACCGGCGGTATCTCAGCAGCCAGTACAAGGCAGGAACCGTCAACGGTAAGCTCTCGGCCATCCATTCATATCTGGAATTTATGAATCTGGATATGTGCAAGGTAAAATTCCTGAAGGTTCAGAAAAAGGCTTATATCGATGAGGATCGGGAACTGACAGAGAACGACTACCGAAGGCTTTTGGACAGTGCGGGGAGAATGGGAAACTCTCAGCTCTATTACCTGATGATGGTACTCTACAGCACGGGCATCAGAATCAGCGAGCTGCCCTACGTCACTGTGGAAGCGGTCTGCCGGGGGAAAACAGAGATCTATATGAAGGGAAAATGCCGCCTGATTATCTTTCCGAGAAATCTGATCAAGAAGCTAAAGGAATTTATCCGAAGCGAAAAAATAAAGAGCGGCTGTATCTTTCGTACGAAAAGCGGCAGAAACCTGGACCGGAGCAATATCTGCCATTCTCTGAAGAAGCTGTGCAAGGGGGCAAAAGTGGATCCGTCAAAGGTGTTTCCCCATAATTTCAGGCACCTGTTTGCGAAGACTTTTTACTCTATCGAAAAGAATCTGGCCCATCTGGCAGATATTCTTGGCCATTCATCGATCGAGACTACGCGCATCTATGTGGCGACAAGTACGAGACAGTATGAAAAGGTCATGAACCGGATGAGAATCGGATTAGACAAAATAGGGGCTGTAAAAAAACTCCCCTGACAGAAAAATCGCCCAGACCGTGAGGCCTGAGCGATTTTTTGGTATAATTAATTATGCTACTAACTAACAACACCAATGGTAATTATACTATGCGTCAGCTGAAATTACCATTAGAAATCGAAAAATTGATCGATATTTCTGATCCGGTATATACTTTTTGTGAGGTTATGGATC
>NZ_JACOPC010000028.1:0-38734 GCF_014288035.1 Hungatella sp. L36
CCTTGACTTAACATCCAATAGGCCAGCGTTTTACGGTGGTCTTTTTGTAGTTCCTAAACGCTGCATAAAACTTTTTTGCAAACTTCCTCAATTCTCTATTGACTTTTCATTTGCAGGCTCATAATATAAATCTATACCTTCTTGATTTATTATTCGAAGATTCTGCAGCAATTCATGTACCTTTCCCCTTGACTCACTACGGCAAAGTCCCATATCTTCAATAGCCTTAATCTGACGTTCTACTGCATCAGAATACAAACTATGATACCCATTATGGTGTGTATTTTCACTCACATATGTATTTGTTAAATTTGAAGGGACATTATAATCGTCAAATAAATCGTTTAAAGAAGTTGAATTATTATTTTTATTTACATCCCAAATTCCATTTTGATGATGGTCTACATTGAAGCCCAAATTTTGTAAAAACGTCGAATTATAATATACTTCTTGAGGAATTAAGTGCTGAGCTTGATGAGACCCCGTAGAATGGCTACCAGCAATCCCGACATGTTGATTTATATTTTTCCCCAAATTTTTAGAACTTGAATTAGGTCTGTTAACATCATCAAACAACTTATCAATATACTCATACCCACTTGGATCATAGTACATTACTGGATTATTGGCACAATACATATATAGATTCAGTCCATCACCCAAATATGCATCTTCCTGTAAAAACCGTCCAATAAACGGATTATAATATCTCGCCCTCAGATAATACTGCTCTGTCTGCACATCATATTGTTGCCCTGTATACCGTATCCGGTTAGATGTATACTCAGTTTTTTCCAGTTCCCATCCAAAAGCATCATACTGATAATAGTTCTGGATATTTCCTATGGCATCTGTTATGAGAGCCGTACTTAGCTGTTCGTCTTGATGGTAGTAATAGACCTGTTGTCCAATTTGACTTCCTCCAATTCCACCACCAAGGTAATAGCTGGTCTGTTTTTCTTCAGCCCTTTCATATAAAAGTTCCCCTTGATGATAGACAAATTGAATCAGCTTCTCATTTTCCCTCATCTCACAGCGCAGATTCTCCGCATCATAACGGTTCGTCTGTACTTTTCCAGCCCCTAGCCTTACCTCTGTTTGCTGGTTCTTGGTATTATAGAGAAATTGCTTGGTGCCGTGAGGGCTTTCTTCCCTTATTATACTTCCCTGTGGGTTATATATAAAGGTCTTTTTCCCTCGGTTTCCCTCCTGACTAACTAACTGATTTTTTTCGTTATAAAGGTAACTGGTTAACTCCTCCTTACTTGCTTTCTGGAGCCGGTTCCCGGCCGCATCATACGTGTAACAACATGCATCCCCATTCCGATTTTCCTCCAGCAGCTGCCCCCTGATATCATAATGATAAGTGACAGAGAGATTGCTACTTTCACCGCCTGCCAGCTTCTGTTCTCCAATCTTTGAGGTTCGGTTCCCATTCCCATCATACTCATACCGGAAAGACAGCAGGATTTTATCTCCAGCTTTTGTCTCCAGTTGGCTTATGTTCCCGCTGTCATCATACTGATAGCGGGTCACAATGCCATTTCCGTATGTTATCTGTTCCAAACGGTCCAGACAGTCATACTCATAACGCACTTCCATACCACTTCTATTATAAATTCGGCTCTTCCTCCCAAGAGAGTCATACTCATAGGTGACTGTAATCCCTTCCGGGTTCGTCATCCGAATCATCTGCCCGGCATTATCATATTCATAGGAAATCAGCCGCTTTCCGCTGGAACATTTCTCTTTTAAAATCCCCTGCTTATTATAATGATACTCATAAGAATCAGCTTCTCATTCTCCCTCATCTCGCAGCGCAGATTCTCCGCATCATAACTGTTCGTCTGTACTTGACCATCCCCTAGCCTTATCTCAGTCTTCTGGTTCTTGGTATTATATAGGAACTTCTTTATCCTTGATGGGCTCTCTTCAGGAGAATCCTGGCGGTAATCCCTCAAAGCCAAGATTTCCTTACAACTGAGTATATTTGATGATTGCTAAGCACCAGATATTTTATACAGCAATTTCTTAATCAGTTTCCCGTCCGGCCGATATTCATATGTATAGCAGAAACCTCCCGCTACCGCTTTCTTTACATTCCCGATGTCGTCATATTCCCAGGAGCGGGTCACTTCATTTTCTCCCAGATAATCGCAGGCGCGTTCCAGTACCGGGTTCCCATCCACATTGTAAGTGGTACGGACCTGTTTCCCGTTCCGGTCTACATGGAATACCATACGCCCTTCCCGGTCATAACGGAACATCTCGCTGTTCCCCTCCTGGTCTATAATCTCGCAGACCTTACCCTGGCTGTTATACCGGTAGGTAATGACGCCGCCGTTGGCATCCGTGGTACTGGTAATATGGCCGGCATAATCATAGGCAAAGTTCTCCTTTCCTCCCTCTGCCGTCTCAATCTGATGTACCCGTCCCCAGGGGTCCATATGGTAGCCTGTCTGATTCTGGTTTCCGTCCTGGATTCCGGTAATCCTGCCTCTGGCATCATACGTGTACACCTTGGCCGCCCGGTCTGCCCGTTGGCTCCTGGCGGTACGGATTTCCTGCTGCAGTCCATTGATTCCATTTTCCCTGGCTGTTGTAACGGTATGTGATGACACCGCCATTGGCGTCCGTGGTGCTAGTTGTCCAGGTAATTGATATATTTACCTATATTACTATAGCCTGTACGGAATCCGTCAGAGTGGATTTCACAAATTCACTATATGTCTTGTAATCCTATTTTCGTCCACTCATCAACAACATCCCAGAAATTAAGATTATACTCTGGCTGATCATCTGAGAACCATAATGTTGCACTATTAATGTCACAATTTATTATATCTATGGCCAAATATCCTCCCATCCCATTATTAAAAAAACCAAATGTACTTTTTAAATCAATCTGCAAAGATTCTTCTAGTTCATTAATAATCCCCCACTCAACTTCTCCAAAATTTGTTATATGCTTTGTACATATAATTCCCATTGCCTTACTAGCATAATCATAAAACCCATTATGAATATTTTCATAAAAGATGCGAATAGATTCTGGTATCTTGTTCCATACACTTTCCAGTTCAGTTTCGGCGATTGAATCTAATGGGTTGCCTCCCTCATAATATTGTATTTCCCCCGCCTCTGTCTTTATTGAATAGAGCAGATAATACTTATCGTTTATTTTAAACAATTCAATATCCAATAGGTTTTCTTCCAAATAATTAATTGTATTATATAACTCACTAGATAGATATTTTTTCCATGTTTCTAAAATACCCTGTACTCTTTTATCAACGTCTTCTCTGCTTAAAATATCATACCAACATTGAGGAATTATACCCAAAGGTATTTTTTTTATCTCGCAAGGCTGAAAAATATAAACGTTTGCATTTATTTCTAAACAATAATCTTCTAAAAATTTAGTTTTATCATTCATATATTATAATCCTCCAGCATTCTTTATTACTAGCTCATCAATTTGTTTTTGAATTTCAATCTCTAATGTTTGCTCCTTTTTTATCATCTCATCCCTAAATGATTTGCTAATCTCAAAATCACCGCTGCACAGCTTATAGCCGAAATCGGCGATGTGCGTCGGTTCCCTCACCGCAGTTCCATTGTTGGTTTTGCCGGTGTCAATCCAGCCGTTGACGAGTCCGGAAAGCATGTTTCCAAGAGTAATCCGACCACGAAGCGCGGCTCTCCACATCTGCGGAAAACGCTCTACCAAATAGTCTGTACATGCCTGAAAAAAGCTCCCACAGACGAACCGGTGTACCAGTTCCTGAACAAGAAGCGTGCCGAAGGCAAGCCCTACTTTGTCTACATGACCGCTACGCAGAACAAGTTCCTGCGAATCTATTACGCCCGTGTGAAAGAATGCCTGGAGGCATTTGATACCAAGAACGCACCCCAAGCGTAAACAAACTCCTAAACCCATGTCTCCGGCTGGCGAAGCTATTTCTCCAGTCTGTATTGTTATGTCCTTCTTCCGCTCCGCAAAAATTGTGGAGCGTTTTCTCATTTTAGGGCTTGACTTTTATTTGCAGGACTCCTTACCTGATATTTTATGATTACTTCTACCCCAACTATATACTTTCAAAAAATCTTCATTGGACAAATTCTTCTTAAGCCATTGTAATGCAAGTTCAATTGGTTCATTAGTTTCTTTTTCCCAACATTTCCATATGCATCGGTATGCCTTTTTAGTTCTATTATCATACATTCCTACTTTATCAAGAAGAATCTCTAATGCCACCTTTAATATCTCTAACTTCTGATTCGGATCAGATATATTCTGCGCTTTTTCAATATTCATTTCAGCTACTTGTACACTGTCTTCACCATACCAATCTTTAGCTTTATCAATTCCCTTTTGAATCCAAATCTTCGCCTCATCAGATTTACCAGACGCATTGTTAATAAATGCCAAATACTTCATTATCTGAATAACACTATCAGATGCAGTGATTGCTTCTATTCTTGGATCATTTAAAACAGTGAGTCCACATGCTAAACCTTTATCCAATTCATCAGATAAGTAGTAATTTGTTATCATCACTTCATAGATATATAAAACATCTTTATAAGAACAATTATTTTTTTCTTTGATTTTTAAAGCTTTTTCACAATATAGTAAGGATTTTTTATATTCCCCTCCCCTTAATAATATTTCTGACATTTCAGCATAGAAATCACATAATCTGGGATTATCTTTCCCATAAAACTTTTCGCGAATTGATAGTCCTTGTTTTTTCCAATAAATTGATTCTCTGTCGCTGGTACTCCATTTTGAAATATCATCACACAGTTCAGCATTTTTTAACATATCATCGCTTTTTTCACTTTCATATCTACTATTATTCTGTTGTCTTTCATTTTGCATATGATACTTGTATATGCATTAATACATATACGCTCCTTTCTAAATAGGGTATCTAACTTCATAAACATCTACAAATTCATAATATCTTTGACAAATCTTTTATTTCGGGCACATATTTTCATCTGAATCATTTTTATCTTTATCCTTTTTCATATCAGGATACACATCTTCCACATCTCTGAGCGGAGTTCCCGGATCATCATATGTCATATTCAACCTTGCACCATCTGATTTATTAATTGAAGCCAGCTCTAAATAATACTGGTCTGAGTCATGCATAAAATCATATCCCTCTTGTGATTTCGCTCCATATTGTTTTAAATCTGTATTCCATGCTACTACAGCATCTTTATAAGGTTCTCCGGTTTTTGGATTAATACCATGACTATCATAATTCTTATGTGACATATTCGCGCTACTAACAGGATAATAATTACCATCACTTTGTGACTTAAATTCCATTTTATCTGTCATTGACTTCGTAATTTTTATATTCATAAAACCTTGATTTTCAATCATTGATTGCATTTTAGGGCTTAGTCCTGAAATTCTTAATGTACCATTATCATATGCATCTTGCAATACCTGTTTACCAACTCTTGAACCTATTTTTGGAGTTCCACCTAAATAAGTTTGGCGTCTTCCAGCTTCTCCCATTGGGTCATAATATATCACAGGATTGTTCGCGCAGTAAGCATAAAGGTTCAGCCCATCCCCCCGATACAAATCCTCTTGCACAAATCGTCCAATCGCCGAATTATAATACCTAGCTCGCAAATAATACTGTCTGGTTATTGAGTCAAACTGTTGCCCTGTATATAGTATTCGATTATAAATACTTTCTGTTTTGCTTTTGATTACTCCAAAAGCATCATACTGGTAACTATTTTCTACCCTCTGGTCTGAATCTGTAATATATGCTGTACTATTCTGCTCGTCCAGATGATAAGAATGATATCCCTCCTTTTGCCAACTCCCTGCAACACCATACCCCAGGATATAACGGTTTCTTACAGTATCATTTAGCTCAGACTCCGCCAATAACTCCCCATTATAATACAGGAACCTGGAGCTGCATCCATTTTCAGATACTTCTGCACGCAAGAATTCCGCATCATACCAGTTTTCCTGTATCTGACCATTATTCATAAACGTGGTTGTCTGCTGGTTAAAGGCATTGTAACCGTATTCCGTTTTCCCACGGTTACTCGCTTCTTCCAGTATATTACCTTGTAAATCATACCGGTATTCAACAGATTCCGTGCCTTTTTTACGACTGATTAACTGGTTTTTTCGATTATAATGATACTCCTCTTTGCCATCACTATCCACCCTTACCAGACGATTCCCACACCTGTCATAGATATATTCGACAGGCTTTCCATCATATTGTTCTTCCATCAGCCGGTCCATACAATCATATCGGTACCGAACCACCTGCTCCTTTATTTTGTCCTCAACTGGCAGGAGGCAGCTTCCTGATTTTAATATACGATTCCCATTTAAGTCATACTCATACCTGAAATCGGAGAAAACAATGCCCTTCTCGTTCTTGAGTGTAAGCCTGATGATATTATCATCTGTATCATATTCATAGGCTGTATGCATCCCGTTTCCGTGGCGGATCTCTTTAAGCTTCCCTCCAGCTGTATGGCCGTACCGGACAATTTCATCTCCATTATCATCACAGATACGTTCCAAACGTCCCAGGCTGTCATAGCCATAATGTACTGTCTTACCGGACACATCTGTTAAGCTCTTCAGGCTTTTATCCGCATGATAGGTACAGGAAATAAGCGTCCGGCCAGAAGATGATTTCTTAATCAGCTTCCCGTCCGGCCGGTACTCATATGTATAGCAGAATCCTCCGGCTACCGCCTTTTTTACGTTCCCAATCCCATCATACTCCCAGGAACGGCTTACTTCATTCTCTCCCATGTGGTCGCAGGCCCGCTCCAATACAGGTCTCCCGTCCACGTTATAGGTCGTCCGTACCTGGTTCCCAATCCGGTCCTCATGGAATATCCTGCGTCCTTCCCGATCATAACGGAAGGTCTCGCTGTTCCCTTCCTGGTCTATGATCTCGCAGACCTTACCCTGGCTGTTATACCGGTAGGTAATGACGCCGCCGTTGGCATCCGTGGTACTGGTGACATGGCCGGCATAATCATAGGTAAAGTTCTCCTTCCCTCCCTCTGCCGTCTCAATCTGATGTACCCGTCCCCAGGGGTCCATATGATAGCCTGTCTGATTCTGGTTTCCGTCCTGGATTCCGGTAATCCTGCCTCTGGCATCATACGTGTACACCTGAGCCGCCCGGTCTGCCTGTTGGCTCCTGGCGGTGCGGATTTCCTGCTGCATCCCATTGATTCCATAGGAATATTCCAGTTCATTTCCGTCTGCAAACTGGCTGTGCATCAGCTTCCCATCTGTCCGATAGAGGTGCTTTTCCTGCAGGGTTCCCTCACTGTCTGTCTCCGTTACCAGGTTTCCACGGTAATCGTAAGCATAAGCATATGACCAATCCAATTCGGCTCCAGCTAAAGCCTCCTTCAACAGGCGGTCATTCTTATCATATTCATATTGGAAGACCGGACCGAAATAATCATTGGCATGTGTAATACGGTCTTTTAAATCATAACTATAGCTGATCTCCCATGGCATCCCGTCTTTGCCTTGACGGACGAGCTTTGTGATGTTGCCGGCCTTGTCATAGTTCACCCTAACGGTACGGTCAATCCCATTCAAGTGGTCTTCGACCCGTTCTGATGTCAGACGGTCCAGAGTGTCATATTCCCGGGTAATTCGGTAACCTTCCGGTGTCTGGGTAAAAATTCGGTTTCCGTTTTCATCATAGCCATGAGTTGTCACAGCTGTTTTATATTCACCTGACACAGGTTCCAGACCGCTGTCCAGTTCCTCACGCCGCTCTATCAAACGGCCCGCCTTATCATGCACAAAGTGGATAATCTGACGTACTTCTGGATTTATGGCCTTTTCTTCATAAATCCGGTTTCCACGTACATCATACCGGTACTTAATAACAGCTCCAAGCCCATCCTCCACCTGCACTAACCGGTTCCGGCAATCATACCTATAGGTCAGACATAACCCGGTTCCATCCTCACGCAGCAGATTTCCATCTTTATCCCAGTATCCGCTGAACCTGTGCTCTTTTACCTTGTTCCCGTTTCCGTCATAAGAGAAAGTAACCTTCTGGTAAAGATCCTCATCCTGTTCTTCTTTGGTTGGAATCAGGCTCCGTGTCAGATTACCACACAGGTCATAGGCATAATAACTGGTATGCCCGAGGGCGTCCGTCTTTGTAAGGATGTTCCCAATCAAATCATAGCCATACTCTGCCTCTACAGTCCCATCCGGTAAGATAATTTTTGCAAGGCGGCCGGCTGAATCATATTCATAAGAAGTGCCAATACCATCATCAAGAATGGAATCATAATATTCCGGAAGTACATGCTTAATCCGTTTCCCTTCTGCATCATAGAAAATCCGTTCGCAGCCTCCATCCGGATAATGGATACGGATATTGTTGCCGTCACTGTCGTATTCATACCGGATTCCCTCACCATCATCTGTAAGCGCATCATATGCATTCGGGTGGACGTTCTTTAAAATATTGCCTTCCCCATCTCGGATCTGCCGCTGGTGGCTTCCATCTGGGCGAATCGTATCTATAAGGCGGTCCAGGAAATCATATTTGTAGACATATTCGTCTTTACGCGTCTTCCACGCCTTAGGCATATACATAGCGAGGAGACGCCCCATACCGTCATACATATAGTGGGATTCATTCCCCTCCCCATCACGCACCATGGTCCGGTAGTTCTTTGCATTATATGCATATTCTACACGGCCACAGTCATCTTCCAGCGCCATTTGGCGTCCCAAAGCATCGTATTCATATCGGACTTCTTCCCCGTCCGCATATGATACCACGGCTGGTTTCCCGCAGGTTTCTCCATAAATATACGTTGTGACTGCCCCACGGGCATCCGTTTCCTGAACCAGACGTCCTTTCCTGTCATACTGGTATAACCGGCTGATAGCGGCTCCGTTACCCGTAACCCGTTCTTTTACCTCAATCAGGTTGTGCTTGCCGTCATAAAAATACTGTGTCTGCCGGTTGGCATTATCTGTTTTTTCTTTTAAATCATCCTCCTCATCATAGACATATGTAGCCGTAAGGCCACTGGTAGACTGTTCTGAAATCAAGCGCCCAATCTCATCGTATCTCCAGCTGGTTATCTGGCCCAGACGGTTCAATTCCTGTATCCGGTATCCTGCCTCGTCATATTCATAAGCGGTTTCCGTACCGTCTGTAAAACGCATGGAAAGGATCTGGCACTCTTTCCCATAACAATAAAGTACCGTTTTTTTGCCAATACTGCTATGCACCCGTACCTGACGTTCCTCATCCAGATACTCTGCCTTATAAGTATCTCCATTTGCCAGGGTTTGAAGAACCACACGCCCACGATTATCATACTGATTTTCCAGATAGGTTACTTTTGCCTGATCCACTGCTTTTGTGAGGTATCCCTGCTCATCGTATTCATAATGGGTAATACCCTGATCCATATGTATGACGTCAGATAGAAGACCGTTCTCATACCGATACTGCATCGTCCGGCCCAGACCATCTGTTACCTGAACCAGACGTCCTTTCCGCATCGTGAGCTTTAATTCATAGCCAAGGGCTGTTATAATCCTGTCCAGCTCATCATTGTAATATTCAAAACGGATTGTCTGGCTATTCTGATCCGTAATTGATAGCAGGAGCCCAGTCTGTCCATAATGGTATACCCGCTTCTTTTTGCGGTCCCTGAGCAGCCATTCATCGCCATCTTCCTCAAGTTCATACCAGCCACAGCCAGGCGTAATATTTTTTGCCTTTCCGTTCTCCCATTCGAAGATGACATGATAGCCTGTATCGAGGTCAACATGGATTTTATTCTCATATTTGCCCAACCGTCCCTCGTATAGGAACTTCCATCCACGGCCATAAAGGCCAGAATATTTGTTAATCGAGCTGTATTTCCTCGTAATCCGGAGGGGTTCTCGGATATCCGAAAGAATGAAATCCGTAGCCGTAATTAAAAATGCCCCGGATACTGCATCAATCGGCTCTCCAAAAAGCTGGCCGACTCCACTCGTTATCAGGTTTTGCGTGAAAACCTGCATTGGGTCATATTCAACACCCAATATACGATTGGTTTTAATATCAATTGCGGTGCCGACAGTCGTATTCACAGTTAATCCAATCGCCTTATTTACAATCTTGCTGTCAGATCCTACAACTGCCTGGACTTTATCTGTGAGGTAATTACCGGCTGCTCCTTTTATGATTCCCGAGCCAGTATAAACCAGCAGGTTCTTCCAGTTCACGGAACCATTCACCATGTATTCGTTGACAGCGCCAAAGACAACAGTACCACCGATCTGGGCAGCCATATTCGATGTTGCCGATCCAGAACACAATACCTTTGGAAGTCCCTTTGCACCATTTTTAATGGCTTTTCCTGATACCACATCAAACAGGATGTCTGCTGCCATGGAGAACTTGTCATAGAGTGCCTGGTTCCCTCCCATTAAATTATCACGGATAAAGTTGGACGGCTTTGAAGCATCCAACGCATTAACCTTGCTATAGCCATCCAGTCCTTCCGCTATATCAGCCACTGCGAACGCTGCTTTCGGCGCAGCCGCAAGTAATACCGGACCAACCACAGCGAGTGCAGTACCTCCCGTTGCAATGGTTAGCGCAACACCGCCAATAATGGTTGCAATACTGACCACACCATTCAAGAACTTTTGCTTACTTGCCCTCTTATTGTCAACCAGCATTTGGGTTACCGCCCCATTAATGGCATTTCGGTTTTCTTCATCATTGCCCGCAATCTCCTGTACCTGTTTCAGCAATTCATCACCGGATGGCTGGGCGGCAGGTCTCGAATCCGCTGTATGTTCAATCATTGCAGAAGAAATGTCGGTTCCGGCCTCCATTGTAATTACATCGTCCCCGCCATCCCCAATCTGAAGTACTACCTTTTGAGCGCCAGAAATAAAGGTGTTTTTTGGAGGAGTTTCACCACCTGCCATCAACCCCTTCTGGGTTTTAATATTGATATCGAATCCTCGAAGGGAGACCTGCCCTGCATTCGTCATATACAGCATAGTGCTTCCGCCAGAATCAGGAACATAACAAAGAGTCTCCGGTGTCATATCCATTGCACTTCCACTGGGATCCGAAAATCTCTTGTTATCTGGATTTTGTCCTCCCCCGGGACCACTTCCGCTCCCTATTGCATGTACGGCAATTGCACTCTGCTCATCATGCTCCGGAAAATAGATATGCACCCGACTTCCAATTTCCGGCATGCAATAAAAACTGCTACTCTCAATTGCGTATGTAAAAAATTTCCCGGCCGGATCATACTCTTTATCTATGTCAAATTGTACACGGACCCGATTTCCTGACCGTTCTTTCACCGTAGCCGGAATACTCATACCATAAATTCTTGGATTTATTTCTTTTTCCCTGCGGATACCAGCTCTCCGAGAAAGTGTATAACGGTATACCAATTCACCTTTTTCCAGTACAACATCAAGTTCTGTGACTACTGCAGGAATCTGGTTGATTGTCAGTTCTTCTCCCATAAAAAGAAACTGACGGGTTTTAATTTTCCATTGCGAAGACTCCTGCGGAAGTATCCCTTCCGGCATAAGCACCTTGGAATAATGGAGATAATCTTTCTCTAATGAATAATCCTGATTTGTCAGCTCCGTTCCGTAATTCATATGCGGAATACCAAAATATACTTTTCCGCAGGTGTCCCTACAGTCAGCTATTAGATAAGTACCGAAATGGCTGGCCAGACGCCGCAGGAATACCCAATCGCTTTCCTCATACTGCAGAAGCAACTCTGGGATAAGGGCATTTTGGGTAATCTCATCTTTTATATCCGCCTGCTCATAATCAGATAGTACCTTTCGAGCAACATCCATATAGGACATATTTCCGTTCAGGAAGCTTCTGCTCTTTTCGATTCGCTCCCATTCCTTGGAGTAAGAGTAAGCGTCAAAGTACAGATAGGGAAGTCCCCTTTCTACTCTTGTATAGACATTTTCCGCTTTACCCTGGAATATAATCTGTCCTTTAGTATAAACGTTTTCTCTGATGATAACAGGAAATACAGAGGCCAGATTGACAAATTCCTCAGATGTCTCTTCCTTCACAAGGAATTTTATGGAAAGGAATGCATGGTCATTAAGCCCCTGCACCAGCTGGAAGGCTTCGACCTGAATAAGTCCGTCTAATCCTAATTCAATCTCTAACTCTTTAAATTCCAGCTTCATGTAATCCTCCTATCCTTCTCCGCCGGCCTCCTGCTGTCCTGAATGGACAATCTCAATTTCACCGCCATACTTGCAGTGTAGCTTTGCACCACCAAGGAGCGGGGTCTTGCCACCCGTTTTTACGCCGTCTTTTCCATTATCCCATTCCTGCCCGCCAATAATGAAAGGTCTGCATATCCCCACGACCTGTGGTACTTCCTCAGAGGCTTCCTGTTGCTTTTTTTTCTTCTTACTGCAAAACAAACCCATTACGGAATCCAAAAAAGTATCCGGACACTCCTTCTCAACTGCTTCCCGTACCTTCTGTGCCTCTCTCTGGGTATCCGGATTTTCCATGCTATAGCAGCCACCAAAATTAAGAACATTAACATTCCCGATACAATCCTTTACAGTCATCTGAGGCTGTGACCTTAAGAAAACACCGTAAGTAAGGTTCAATGCAATAAAGCTAAAACGCATCCCCATGGTACAAGTCGCCGGAGCTCCATGTACTACATACGTATCATTTAATTCGGCCATCCTTCCACCTCCACTTCTTTCCAGATAATGCCGACTACGCCTCTTCTTAACAGGCTTTCCACTACTTCCAGACTTACATAGGGATTGGTGAATCTCTTATCATTCAACATAAACACCTTATGCTCACCAATTTTTTTTGCATCGAGAACCAGACGCTTAATACTGCCATTGGGATAAAACTCTGTCTGTTCCGAAAACATGTCCAGTCGTTCTAAAAGCAGGTGATGGTATACCTTAAGCATTTCACTTTCTTTACTGGTTATGACAATTGTACGGAAGACCATATCGTCCTCATACATATCCAATACTTTCTTCACTGTATCGGAAACCATATGTACCGGAAACTGAATATAATCAGGGGCCGTCTCGCCGCTCTCAGCAGCTAAATATAAGGTTGCAGATGGATCGATATCATCCGCATCCTCTTTATAAAAAATATGTCTGGGACCGGCTATATCGAAATCACGGAATTGAATCATATCCCACAGTGTCCTATCCTGCTCCATTGTGAAAAACCTCATTCCTACGCCCTCCTATCAATTAGAATTACCTGGAGCTGATCCGCATCAAGATGCAAAAAAGGGATATCATCTTCAAAAAAAATACATTCTGTAAGATCCGCCCCCTGGAAATCACATTGGTCCCACTTGCAGTCTTCAAAAATAGTCTGCCTTAATATTGCTCCCCGGAAATCACAGGTTTTGAGTGTACAGTTTCTAAACCTGGCACCGATCAGGTCTGCTTTCCCAAAATTCATATTCTGTAAACTGCAATTTTCAAACTGGAGAAAACATAGCGCCTTCCCACTGCAATCAGAATCCTGCAGTTCTGCCTCATACCAAAAAGAGGAAACCAACCTGCCTTCATCCCCTTTTGTTTCGCGGAGAGCTCTATTCCAGTCTTTTTGCTCCTTTTTCTCACGGTCAGCACACGCTATCATATCACTTGCATCACGGTATTCTCCCCAACGGATGCCCCATGTGGGAAGTTTTGGAAGTGATTCGAAGTCCTGATTCTTTTCAATATCACGGAATACAAAACGGAGCAGATTCGCCAACATGATATTGCATTCCATTCCGGCCTCCATCAGCAAATTATCTATATCGTAACGGTTGACTTTTCCCATATACTTTTTACTATCCAGTTCCAGTTTTTTCCTTGCCTCAGTAAATGCAGAGAAACAATCTCCCAACAAGAATGTCACTTCCACAGGAGCCGTATCCATATACCATCTTGCATCCATGACCTGTGCCAGGAATCTATATATATGGTTCAAGAAATCAATCCGCAGAATCGAGAAATGGATGAACATGATATCCTTTTTCCCTTTTTCTTCTACTGCGGTCCTGATATCTGAAAATACCTTTTGAAGACAGTCTGCTATATCATTAGCATTTTCCTGTATTTTGACAAGGAAACCAGCCTTGATTCCATCTATATAATTCTGTTCCTCTTCACAGAATTTCGCTAACGCTTCTTCTCTTTTCATAATGCCTCCTAGTCCAGCTTCACTTCGCTTCCTTGTATATAAAGGTTCCCATCCGGCGGCATCTGCATTGTTCCACCCTTCGTACAGGATATGACAGCTGTTTCCGAGGCTTGGATAACCACAGCTTCTTCCGCTTCAATGCTCACATTATTATCAGCAGTCACTTCAACCGTATTCTGGGATGAAACTTCTATTGCCCCATCGTTTCCAATCTTTACACAGGCAGATTCTCCGCTGCAGGCCAGATAAATCCCATCCTCCGCCAGTTTCATCTGCTGTCCACCAGGATTGCTTAGATACTTATTGGCTGGATTACCCATACGGTCAGGTACGCCTCCACTTTTACCGTCATAGTTGCTTACTGCACTGACTGCAATCACATCCTTAGTAAATTTGGAAGGGAAATAGACCCTGATGTTATCCCCTTTCTCCGGCATATAATACCAGCCGCTTCCATCCGGCGAGGCCGATAATGTGGAAAAAGGAAACCAATAGGCGTCACTAAGGCTGTTTCCGTCATCAATCTTTAGGTGAAGCCTGATTTTAGTTCCGGATATCTCCAAGACATTCCCCTCCAGTGCAACACCAATCAGGTGCATGGGATATCGGACTGGTGCCAAAATCCCTTCCTTTTTCTGGAGCCTGCAAGAACAGCAGAGTAGCCCTTTCGTCATTGAATACGAAAAATTTTGGATAACTATAGGTTTTCCTGCATCTTCCACCTCTTCAAATAGCTCTGGTACATGATTTGTCTCTATTTCCGTCACAAAAAAATCGGTATCACTGACATTCATTCCAAGCTGGAGCCAGTAATTATATATTCCAAGTTCTTTTTGGTAGCCTTTTACTTCATAGTCCCATTTTTCTTTGACAACATCCGGTACCCCTCCATATAGCTGTAAAGTCTCAGATGCGACCCTGCATGAAATGGCGGCGTGTAGCTGAGAAAGCATCCTTTTTAGGAATATCCAATCCGTTTCCTTATATTGAACAGCAATATCGCCTAAAGGCCTGTCCTCGATGGAAAGCATGATATCGCTTTCAGGGTATTCTGCCATAATAAATTTCACCAGCTGACTGTACGTCATGGAAGTATCCTGAAATGAACGTGACTTTTTCTTGCGATCCATCAGGATGCTTCTGCTTTTGGCTTCCACCTCAATCTTGATTGTTTCAGCCACACCATATATTTTTGCTTTTGTTATGATTCCCGAAAAAATCAACGTCTGCTCCACATAGATGGATATGCTTTCCTCTTCTGTAATACCATACAGGGTTTCCGCCCCTTGCTCTCCCACTAAGTATCCACAAAGGGTCAATTTGCCATGTTCTCCCGCTTCACTGACAATATCCATTTTTTCAAGTTGCCCCAGTTGAATCCCATTTACTGTAATCTTATCTGCCGCATATGCCATAATCCTGCCTCCTAATTCTCATTAATCAGCTTTCCATGTAAGGTCACTGTCCCCTTTTGGATTTCTACGTCCCCTCCGGCACTGCTGGCAATCCTAATTGAATCCTGGGATTTTATGGTGAGCTCATTCATAGCGGCAATGTTAAGGTTTTCCACAGCTGAAATACGTATATCCAGAAGAGCATCCAAAACGATTTCCCCACTCTTTTTTATAAGGATGCTTCCCTTGCCTTCTCCAGCTGCAATCACAACCCCCTCTTCCGTAAATTGGACCTGGTTTCCCTGGGCCGTCTCTATATTGCGGACATTCGGGTTCCCCATTGGATCATTCGGATTCCCGGCATCAGGCTCATGTGATTTTATTGCAGTTACCACATATGCTTCCTTCTCATCATCAGTCGGAAAATAGACCCGGACACTCTCCCCGGCTTCGGGCATACAGTACCAACCGCTGCCATCGGATGATGCAGCAACTGTGGAGAATGGAAACCAATACCTTTCGCTCCCGCCATCCCCGGCCTCTATTTCCATTTCAACCTGGACCCGATCCCTCTGGACGCCTGAGATGGTTCCGTCAATCGATACACCTGTTATATTCTGGTTGAAATAAGGCAATACTTTTAATCCTTCCCTCTGGCGCAATCGGTACACGCTCTTTAAAAGACCGTTTTCCATAATACGCTCCGTTGATTCCACAAACCATGGGGACCCTTTATATATGACCTGACTTCCAATGGTTACGACATCATATGACGCAACCTCAAACATGGTGTTCTGGGAACCTGTCAATTGATCCATACCGTTTACTTTCAACTCAACGAACTTGTCTAAATCCTGTGACAGGACAAAGGGGAGGGCATCCCAGCAATAAGCTTCTGGATGGGGGGACAGACCTGCTTCGAACCTTATATCCGGGAAAGTTGTATCTGAATAGAGCATTTCATTATATTTTGACAGAAAACGCTTGAGAAATTCCCAGTCGGTTTCCTCATACTGTACGACCAACTGTCCAATTGGTACATCCGGTACATGGATCTTATAGTCAGATCCTATATAAGTCTTCATTACCTCCGACACTAATTGATGTACCCCCATTTCCGGATTCTGAAAGATACGTTTTTTCCTCTGGATATCCATCTGCATCGTTGCATCCCATGCAGTCAGAACGAGTATTTTTCCCTCCCCGTCCCGGTCAAGAAATAAATCATCAATCACTCCATAGAAAAGTACATGGGCCTCCTCATCCTTCCAGTATTGCAGCGACACATTGTCACTAATTCCATGGAAATCATTTTCATCCATATCACTGTCTAAAACCGCCTTAACGTATAGACTGGCATGTTTTCCAGGATACTGCTTTATTTTTACGTCAATGAAATAGGCTACTTCCATTGTTGAAAGAAAGAGGTCTTTATATGTGATGGCCCCATCATCTTCCAACTGTGTCATCTGCCCTTCCATTCCATGTCCCTTCATGGAATCCTGCATGTCCATATAAGCATAGCCTTCTCCCTGAGCAGACAGTCCTTCGTCTTCAGCAAAGGCATTTGCCAGATAAGGCATATCCGGGTTGGCTTCTATTCTCTTCATCTGCTCCATTAGTCTTTGCAGATACATAACCTGCAACAGATAATAGAGTAGTTCATCATAAGTTACATCACCACCGAGACTATCATCTGCATAATGCATTTCATAATCCTGCTGGCTCCGTAATCCTCCAGAGGATCTTGTTGGATTCACTTGCGCTATTCCTGAGCGGTCAGTCAGAATATACTCTAAAGTATCTTCTTTCCGGAATGATCTGTCTTCGAGGCTCTGACTGGCAGCCAAGGATTGCGTCAGGTTCCTTGAGGCACCGGTGTATTCCTTTTCCAACCGGTTCTCTATCCGATTTTGAAAAGGTGTGCTGGCAAAGCCGGACCGCAAAGTTTCGGCAGACCTCCTACGCCCAATGGTGACAGATTCCCCGCTTCCAGGCTCGGCTGTGTTAAAGCGGGATATATGTGCGTTTTTTGGAAATCCTGTTGCATTTACCACAGACGGATCCTCCGTATTCATATGCTTTACATCTAATCCCAGGTCTTTGACCTGAATATCACTCCATGGTTTCATTTTCTCCATTTTGTGCCTCCCGTGTACTTGTATCAGTCCATTGGTCCAGCATAGCCATCATGGCCTCAAATATAATCCCGAATGTATCTTTATCTATCCCCATACAGTTGTAATTTCCTATTGCTGTATGTTCCTTATCCCTGAAACGGAACATAAGGTTATAAACCGCTCCTTTTCCACTTGGGACTTCGTAGCATATGTATTCTATGTGTTTCAATTGCTGCTTTTTTTTGATATCCGCATGTATACGGTTGGCTGCCATGCCATTGACCAGAAGGTTTCCCCATTGTTCAAAAGTGGTTGGTTTGAGTATGGTTTTCGGCCAGCTTACTATCTGGCTTATTTCCTTCTCACGTCTAAGGAAAATCACACCTTCCTCATCTTCCTGATTAGCATCATAGAAATTTTTGAAGATAATAAAAGGAATATTCTTAACGGGCATGATATAAGAGTCAAATTCCAATAATGGGATTCCTTCCATCTGAAGTTTTCCCGCCTGAATACCCGCCATGGCTTCTTCTATTGTCAACATTTTTTTGTCCTGGTCAGCTTTCCTTTCTTCAAGTTCTTTCCTTAAATTTTCTCTGCGCAGCCGGTCCATAGACGCTATTTTTTCATCAATGAACATATCCTTGTCCCCTTTCTACAACAGCATTACACTTCTTGACGTCTGGTTATTCTGTACCTTTGCTCCTCTTCCTGATTTCTGCGATTTTAATACCTCCAAAAGGCCACGATATAAGTTAGATTGTCCCTCTACGTTTTCCCCTGTCTTAGACATCAGATACTCCTGAATAAAATCCATTGGGACATGCCCACTATTTGCAAGGATATTCATGGAAAAAATACAGTCCATTGTATCTTCACTGCCTTTGGATATCATTTCTTTCGCAAAAGTCTTTAACAGAAGAGGATTTAAGGTACTGCCACCCTCCGCTGCATAAGGTGCATGAATCAGGTTTATCGTATCATATAGGGTTGAATAGTCTTCAAACCCTTCGTATTCGTCCCTGAGCTTAGCTCCCTCCTGAAGGCGGAATCGGCATAACTCAATTTCGCATGCCTGATTTGGTTTTTCATCGTCCAGTGATATCCGAGTATTTCCCACGATACTTCCATTTTCTCGTTCTTCCGCCAGAAACTGTACTTTTAGATACCGCATTCTGTCCAATGCTGTGCAGTCCATTTCGTATGGAGTTTCCATGATATAAAGGCTGCCTTTATATAGAATGATTCCGGGTAAGACCGTAAGCCGTGCATTGTCCCAGGTGAGCTTGCAACCTGCCAGGACCCCATCACCATATCCTTGGAAAGACATTTTTATGTAATTCTTTGGATAATCCCTTAATTGATCTAACATCTCCCCTCTTAAGAGGCGCTTTTTCTCAAACTGAGGATATACATATTTGAACATCTTTCTCCTCCATCATCAGCATATTGCGATTTCATCTATGTGTAACGTATCATCCATTCCTATAATCCCAAAATGGTACTCATAATAGATTTCAACAGAATATGGGATTTCTACAAACAACTGAATTAAATGTTCCATCTTTGCCGCAATCGTCTTATCATATTTCTGTCCTATATAGACCATTATTTCATGACAGTCATCATTATTCCGGTATACAATATTGTTTTGTATCAGTCCCTCCATCATATCTTTAAAAAGGTCCAATGAACTTCCCGTTTCGTATTGCCTAATTAGCCCGCTCAATAGGATTTCCCGCTCATTCCTGTTAAACAGTCCCATTGCCTCCATTGCAGGTGCACCATACAAGTTGTTTATGAAGTCCTGGAAAAGCAGCTTTTTATAATATGCCTCCTTTGTCATTCCGGAAATCACATCATTTTCAGCCAATTGGTGAAGGAATAAATTAATTAGACTCTCTCTGGCCTGAGAAAATTCCTTCATTTCCGGATGACATAAATCTTTAAAAATACTATAAAACCGATAATATGGATTGACCTCGATTACAGGAATGTCCTCCAGCGTGTCCTGGTTCAGGCATGGACAGGAAACCTCCATATATGGGCTGAAAGCACGAGACACCTGGAATCTTATATTTTTTTCCGGGACTCCTTGCTCTTTTGCCTTCAACATAACTTCCCATAAACAGTTCATACCAGTACACCTCCACAATGGTATTCCGGATACAATTCCTGGATTTCTGAGGATATGAAGCTTGCAATATCTCTTAGGAGCCATGTTTCCTTTCCCTGAGGCTTAAAATACAATATAAGGAGTTTCCTGCCGCCTTCCTCTCGTATCTCATCCTTCATAAAGAAATTCATGGAATAGGTTTCTATTCTGTTTGTTCCGGGATCCACTAATGCACAATCCTGATATTCAATGTAATTCTCCAAGCCGAATCCAAGAATGATACGCCGCAGTTCCCCCTTTGTTTTCACCGGCTGTCCGGAACGGCGCTGGAAGCGTTCTGCGAAGCCATCCTTTCTGAAGTTTTCCATGATTGGATAGGTATATCTGTCAATTTTATGGTCAGTCCCTTTCCGTATCATGTATACATCCCATTTTTTTGCATTTGCGATTTGGCCTGTTATCATCAGTTTATCGCCACTTTGTCGGGTGTTACGGATTCCCTTTTTCTCCTCTACAAGATAAGCATGTTCTGTTCCGTATTCCCGAATTGATATTGTGTGCTCATAATTTTCATAATCGCCACAAGCAACGGGAAAACCTACACTGTCCAGTTTTAGCCGCCGGATGTTCCAGACCGGAATCATATCATAGTGAATATATTTGTTATATTCACCAAAGTCTGTACCAAATTTTGTGATTGGTGTATGGTCAGAAATCTCCTTAGGTATATCCGTAATATACACATCTGCCATCTTAAACAGATATGGGGCATTGACGGTTTTCCATGGTATTCCATTTTTCATAAATAGATGATACAGATGTTCAATTTGTGACAGATACCGTTTGTTCAGTTCCACTCGAATTGGAACTGTATACGCTTTTTCCGCATACAGGATTCCTGTAAACGAACCTTGATTTTCATAAAACACTTTCCCTTCAATGGCATCGCACTGTACAAATACAGTGACAAGGCGGACCTTTCCCGCGCTACTAATTTCCTGGCGTAGGTCACCTGCCTGGAACCGGGGCTTCTTTAAATCCTCTTCACAAACGGCAGACATCAGATGGTGGGACTGATCCAGATAATTGCGCTCAATTAATCCTGTTTTTATCTGATATCGATTGATATCATAAGCCAATTCATTTATCACCCTGTCTTCCAGGTTCTTATACATCCGCTCATTTGCCTCATATAATGTGAGGAATACCCCTTCCATTAACTCTTTAAAAGCAATTCGTTCCTTCAAGCTATCAATCGACTGGATTTCATTGCGGATCATTTCTTTAATTTGTTCTGTGTGTTCCATGGATTCCTCTATTTCCTCCCATCAAAGAAATTAAGTTCCCAGGTATCGTCCTCAAAGTCAAAGAACGTCTCCTCTCCTTTGTAAAGCAGTTCCCCTTCTCTGAGAATCGGTAGCACTACAAATCCCCAGCGCTCTCGTGACACCCATACGAAGAACTTCATCTCCCCTTCCAGGATGATATCCGTTTCCTCCTGGATAACGGTATCCTGATAGCACCGGTCAATCTCCTCCTGGGTGGTCCTTTCAAATTTGGAGGTGTCATATTCAAAATAATAGGTCTTTAACCGTTCCCCCCGCTCGTTATTCAGATACAGGTCAAGCTGGTTCCCTATCATGAAACGGGAAATATATCCGATATGGTCTTCCCGATCCAAACTCTTAATCAGTATCTTTTCCCTGTTCTCATGCGTGAGCGCCATTATCTCATAGGGCAGGGTCCCCACCTGGTATCTTTGGTTGACTTTCATGTATCCACGCTTGCAATTCAGGAAATAGGCCAACGCACCTTCCAGGCAGCACATTTTTAATTCCGCCCCGTCACTGTCCTGTTTTGTATTCTGGATCAGCTTCCCGGGGACATACTGTTTCAAAGCTTCCGTAAACAGCCTGGACTTACAGGACTGTCCCGTCAGCTTTATCATCTCGTATTCCTGTAGTTCCCCCTGCTCGAACTTCTCATCCAGGAAGCGTTCCATCAACTGGTAGATATCGGGCCTCAGGAGTTCCTCAATCTCATTCAGATACAGTGGAAATTCGATGGAATCATGGATTCGGTCAAAACGGCCCTCCACGCAGATTGACAGCTTCCATCTGTCAAGGTATACCTTTCCTTCCTTGGTGTCCTTATTTGTGCTTACATACAATTCATAACGGAACTTTGACTGGAAAAATTGCTTTTTAATCATTTCTGCCAGCTCAAACAGATAGTAGTAGTTGTTTTTCACAAAGAAATATTGTTCCCTGCTGCGTTCCCGGTAATCCCTGAAACGCGTAGGGATATATTGTTCCGCCTGCCGGTATAGACTGTCCCATTGCTCATAAGGGAACCTGTTTTCCGGACCGGGAATGTTTTCCTGTTGTATGTATCCCATTTCAAATGCAATCCTGATTTTCAACATCTGCAGAATCCGGTAGGTCAGGTTATTCCCCCCGAAGTTTGTATCCCCGTTTTCATACCTTGTTTCCAGATCAATCATGTAGGAGACCCTGTTATTGTCGATACGGAACAATCCGGAGGTCAAATCCGTAGTTCCTCCGCCACAATCAATAATCAGCGCATGATACCACCGGTCTCTTTCGTACTGATTGTTGTTTATCATGTTGTTAATACGATTGAATAACACAGCCATACCTTCATCCAGTTCACAGTTGACATGATAATCTGGAAGGAGCTGCGTAAAAAGCTCCTCAAACTTCTTCTTTTGACGGATTGGCGCCAAAAGCTGTATGCTGGTAAATGTACATTTAAACTGCTGGCGGGCCAGATCAATCAGATAGTCCAGATACGCCCTGAGCATCTCTTTTCTGTCGATTTCATATTTATACCCGTTTTTCAGGGTGACACTCTGTTTCCGGTCCGCATCGCTGATCCAGCGTTTTATATCGTAAAACACGGTGACATCTTCGTCCTGGTAATTTTCTCCGGTCAGTGCCAGCGCATCATACCCAAACACGAACTCTGTCCTGTCTTCCAGAACTCCCTTTACGCCAATCATACTGGGAATCATGGTTTGTCCCTTGTCCAATGCAATCTTCGATGTTCCATCCGGAAGGCATATTCCCATGGTGGTATTGGAACTTCCAAAGTCAATGACCAGCGGCAGTTCTGCTTTTACGATTTCTTTTTCCTGTATATCCAGCAGCGGAATCTTGATACCCTCTATATATCCGGGAGCAGACACCCGGTTTCCATAGTAACAGTCATAGAAAAACTCCGAGTCTCTTTCGTTTGGAAGGTAGAGGATAAAATACTGATGTTTTTCCAGCGGCTGTACAGGGACGTCTTTGCCTTTGAAAAGATAATAGCTCCCTTTTACCTCTTGTATATAAAAACAGGTGTAAATCTGAAACGCTTCATCAATCAGGATTAGATTCCCCTCATAAAGCCTGTCATCCGACCGCACCTTGTAACCGTCTAATTCATTCATTCCGGTTTCCTGATACAATGTGATCGTACCAGGTATCCAAATCTGCTGTTTATCCGTAATGTTTATTTTATTCTTCTGCACGAATTCCTGCAGGCACTCCAGGCCGCCTTCCCGAGCTGTATTGATATGCCGATACTCTTTCTGTCCCCGGAACCGCATAATCAGACGGATCAGACCTTCTCTGTCATTGGATTGGGCAGATGGTACCACCACCTGCTCCTTCCTGCAGATTTCCCTTAAATGAAACAGGGTCATTTTCTCCAGGTCCTTCCGTTTATAGGTCCCATGCTCCTTTGTTTTCTGCTCCCGGTTCAGGGTATATGTATATCGGCTCATGTTCATCCCTCGCTTTACCTTTTATTGCACACCTGCCCCAGGTCCGTATTCCTTCGTCTCTGTTTCCGTGTTTTCCTGTTCCCGGGCGAGTCTCTGCGCTTCTTCCTCTGCCTGTTGTGCCGCCTCTATGCCGGCTCTTGCCGCGGCAATCTTTCCGTTAATGCCATCTGCCAGATCCGGCAGTTCCAGACGCACATAAATAGCCTGGGCAGTCTGATAAAATGTAATGGCGTTCTCATACTTTCCTTCTGCCAGCAGTTCATTTCCTTTATTTTCAAGTTCTATGGCATTCTGCTGGTCATTTGCCTTCTGCCGGTTTTCCAGCTCCTTCTTTGCTTCTTCCTCCTGCTGCTGTTTTTCTGCCTCAGCCGCTGCGGATTCCTCTTTTTCTTTTTTTGCGGTTTTCTCCTGCTGCTCTGCTTTTTCTAATTTTTCCTCGGCTGCCGCCTGCTTTTTCAGGGCTTCCTCTTTCCCGGCTGCATAGTAAAGGGAGGCCGCCTTATCTCTGGCCTCTTTATAGGTTTTAACTGCACCCTCCATATTGCCGGCCGCTTCCTTCTGCTCGCCCAGTTCAATTAAATCAAATACATCGATATAATCCTTTGTCTGCTTTAACTGGCTGTCAATATAACTCTTTCCAACGTTTCCAGCCTCTACCGACATCTCCCTGGCCGTCAGGTACAAGCCCTGGGCTTTCTGATATTCACCGGATGTCATGGCCTCATCCGCCAGGATAATCTGCTCGGCCAGCTTTTTATACTGGTCGGCTTCCTGGGTATCTTCCTCCCTCTTTAAGTTCTTTGCTAACCTCAGCGCCTCCCCGTATTCCTCGGATGCCTTTTGGTAATTATCGTATCTTAGGTACGTTTCCCCGCTCTCCATGTACTGCGCCAGATTTTCCTTTTTTATCCGTATACTGCGGTGGCGCAGGTAAAGGCCAAGACTGATTCCGCCAATCATCAGAAGTACCGGTATGGCGATCATCAGAACTTTTTTTACAGTCCATTTTTTCTTCGGCGACTGATAGGTCTTGTTCACAAAGGTGACTGCCAGGGTATAGTTATCAATATTGGTTTCTTCCTGGGCCTTTAATATCAGATCCTCTGTCTGGTCTAATATCTCCTGGGGCTCCTTCGCCTCATTCGCAAACTCCAGAAGCTCCTGATCGCTGCACCGCTCCCATACCCCTCGTGACAGAACCGTAAAGATATCGCCGTTTTCCAGCTTTATCTTTTTGGAAATCTGTATATGAGGAGTTCCCCGCTCTCCTAAGTAGGAATACAGGTTATTCCGGGCTTCATGGGCTGCCGCCTGATCGAGCGGGATTTTCTCAGCCTCCAATAAGTTCTGGGTCAGGGACTGGTCAATGGACCGCTCCATAATCCTTGCATTCCGTATGAGATAAAACCGGCTGTTTCCCGCATAGCAGTACCTGATTTTTTTATAGTCGGTTACAGCCATAACCACAGAGGCCTTTAAGTGCATTCCCCCATGCCGGTTCATCAGTTCTTTATGAGCCTGCTCCAGATAGCTTTTCAGCCTCCGTTTTCCGATTGCAGGCCGTTCTGTAAAGCTTCGGATCAAACTCTCTGCCACCAGATGCGCACTGTTAACAGCCGGTTCCTCGTCTAAGCTGTCCGCCAGGACGTAGCAGGCAAAATCATCCATCTCCACATATCCGAAATAATCTCTGTTGGAAAGCTTATGTCCTTCCTCCGACATATTGGCGGTCTTAAATTCAGAGTTTATCCTTCTCATCTGCTGCCTCCGTTTGTATATTCAGAAGCAGTACGCTTCCGTTATCCATTTCCGGGTTTAATTTTCCTTCCGCCATCCGGACCATCGCCTCCGCCTGCTCCTGGACAGACGCCCCGCTCAACAGGATATCTTCCATCTCACCCCATGACAATTCCTCAAATATGCCTTTACTGGCAAGTAAGACGGTATCATTTATTTTTAAGCGTATCGGCTGTCCGCATAACTCTATCTCCCGGAAGCCGTCCATGCCCAGATAATTCCATACCCTTTTTTCATCCATGCACCAGATGGCCTCCTGCCTGGATATGCTTCCGTTCTCAAACGCTTCTGCAGCCAGCACATCCATTGTCTGCCCCCGGCTCAAAGGGATCAGTTCTTCGCCGCGCTTTAAGGCTATCCGTACATTGCCTGCCACCGCATAGTATAAATGAGTTTTATCTATAAATGCTGCCGCAAGGCTTGCACCGCCTCTGCGTTCCCCAATGGTCATCTGGATTCTTCTGTTTGCTTCCGCAAACGTGCTTTTAAAAAAATATGCCGGATGATTCAGGACATGATAGGGCTCATAACGGTCCAGAACGGTATCGGCTGCCAGCTGCGCGCAGAGCCTTCCCGTGTTTTCGTTCCCGATTCCATCCGCCAGAACAGCCATGGTCCCCGCTTCATTCGTGAATGCCATCGCAATATCCGCCTGTATTTCTTTCCGTCCATTTGTCTGGCAGATTCCTGTCCCGGACGTTTCTTCCTGTTCCTCATACCGTGCGGACAGGGCAATCCGCACTGCAGCTGCAGCGATCAAAAGCACCGCGGCCGCGGTCTGAATCATTACGGCTTCCATCATTTCACATCTTCCCAACTAAAGTTTGTTCCGCACAGAGGCACAAATAAAAACCTGCTGTTTCCCAGGCTGATTGTGTCATATGGCTTTAATTCTGTAGGAACGTAAACCGCCTCTTCGTTTAAGTAGGCCAGTCCTGCCGCGTCGCCCGGAAGTATCACGGTATTCATTTTTTTCGCGTCATAAACAATGATGGTATGGTTTTTACGGTTGATTGCATTGTCACCAAGAATCTGAATGTCCATCTCATCCCCGCGGCCCACAAAATTCTTTCCATCATGGATTTTATAGTCCATGCCTACCCGCGCCCCTTCAATGCAGACAAGCCATCCGCATACAGGCCGTATTTCCTCCTGAAGCAGTTCCACGGGCGGTTCAAATCCCAATGGCTTTGTCGCTGCGCTCTCCTCCTGGACCTTCATGTTGCAGTAGGGGCAAATTTTTCCATAGCGCCTTGCATTATACATATGTCCCATCGGACATCTTGTTAAACTCATCCTGCTCTTCTCTCCCCTCTTTGATCATCTGGTTTCATCTTTAAGTCAGCAGAAGTCTTGTGTTGGCAATATAAATGATATCGCCAGGCATGACTCGGCAGGGACGGTTCAGTACTTTATAACAGACCCCATCCTCCACCTTCTTTATCTGTATACCGTTTTGCGAACCCAAATCTTCAATGTACCAAAAATTCTGACAGAAATTCAGCGCCGCATGCTGCGGGTCTATGAACGTGCTGTATTCACAATCCTCCAAATCCACATCGACCTCTTCCTCGTCATTCCTTTTTCCAATTACAACCGCTATTTTTCCTGATAAGTCCCAGGATTTTATCGGCTTGTTCTGATCATCCAAAAGAATCAGCTGCCGTATGGCTGTATCATCGGCCGGAGGGCTGTCCTGATATCCCGTACTTTTCTGCCTGACCTGGCTGTTTACATCCATGATGGCCCAGACCATGAGTAAAAGCAGGAAACACAAAAGAGGCCAGAACCACCTTCTGTCCGCCTTTCCCATATATATGCTGGACAACAGGATTCCACTGCATAATAAGATGATAATATCTGCTGCTATTTTTACACTTTTTCTTCTTTTCATCTTCTAACGCCCGTCCCCTTTATGGTTTTGTCTGCCAAAAAAGGCTGCAAACATTTCCTCCGGCTTCATTGGTCCATCCGGCTTCCTGGCTGTGCTTTTTTTATTCTGGTATGTCTCCATCCCTTTTCCTGGCTGAAACCCGAAGAAACGTTCAAACTGACTCATATCAGGCGCCGTCTGTCTGCCCTTCTGTTCCCGTTGTTCATTCTTTTCCGAACGTTTATTTCCCGTCTGTTGGCCGCCCGCACGTCTCTCCATGCGGGCCCTGTCATATTTCTTCCGGCTTTCCTCATCTCCAAGACACTGATATGCCTCCTGAATTTCATACATGCGCTGTGTCTTATCCGCATCATCCTTAACTACATCCGGATGATAAAGTTTTGCCAGTTTTCGATATGCAGCCTTTATATCCTTTTCCGCGGCCTGTTCCGATACCCCGAGTATCCCGTAATAATCTTTCATTTTAACCCTCTGTCCGTCCTGCAAGAACAATCTTTTTATAGAAAGAGGGCTGCCCAAGCGAATAGGCAGCCCTTTGATAACGGTCCGCGAAGCTGCTCGCGGAACTCCTGCGGTTATTTATGCGCTGTATCCGCCTTCCACAGTAACCTGCGCCATTTTATCCTTTTTCTGTTTGATTATCAACGTAAAGGTTCCCACGCCTTCCGTGTCGCCATAATCCTCCTTATAGTCCACTACAAAGGCATTGGGATATGTATATTTGCGGACTACTTGTGAGGCGGCAATCACCTCAATGGTGACCTTACGATAACAATCCGATTTTTCAGCTGGTACCAGTGCCCACAGCCCCAGCTGCCTTGTACTGTCGAATGCATCTCCATCAACTGCTGTCAGGATTTTCCCTGTGATTTCAACAGTGCTCCCCATATCTGTAGAACGGGCATTACTATCATGTGGAATATCTGTCCTGAATTTAACTCCAACAACACTCGTGGTACCCAGCTCAATGGTGGATGGTCCTTCTACCTTTAATGTAAATCCCATAATATGCTCCTTCCTTTCTTCTCATCCATTTCTGCAGTATCTACCTGCCGGCTTATTCAGTCAGGCACTTATTCCCCGCTGAATCCGCCCTCAAATTTCAGGTTAACCATCTTGTCCTTCTTCTGTTTCATCAGAAGCTTGAAGGTTCCGGCACCTGTGTCATCCGTAAAATCCTCTTCATAATCAATGACAAATGCATTGGGTATTGTGATTTGACGAACCACCTGGGACGCACTGATTACATCAATCTGTACGTTCCGGTAACAGTCGGAATTTTCTGCCGGCACTAAGGACCATCTTGCGATCTTACTGGTATCATCCGCTGCTTCTCCGTTTACCGCCGCCAGAATCTTGCCTTTCATTAATACCGTAGACCCAAGGTCTGTGGACCGCGCATTGCTATCATGCGGGATGTCCGCACCAAATTGCACCGTTATAATGCTGGTTTCTGGCAGATGGATGGATTCATTTCCTTCAATTTTCAAACGTAATCCCATATATGTCTCCTCCTATTGGTCTTTTTTATCTTTCTTGTCTTTTATTTTTTTGACTGAACTATAAATCGCATATCCTGCCACCACAAAAAAGGCTATCGTAACGATTAACTCAAACGATTCATACATTTTTATTTGTCCCCTGCTTTCCTGGTAAGCTGCACCTTCAGGTTCTTTGTGACATTCGAAAACGTTACCTGTACATTACAGATACCATTTTTCTCATCAATCGCAAAATCCAGCTCGTCCCCATCCTGCAGGACGGAATTCACATGCTGGCGGTCTGCATCCCAACGGCTTTTCTGGCTGCTTGGATTGCTGCTGAAAAATTTAAGGATTTTATCCTGTTTGAAATCCCCGCTGTAGAAACGGAGCATACGCTCAATATAGGTAACCACCAATGTCTTATAAATCGGCTCAAACTCAGTGCCATTGCTCAACAGATTCCGCGCCTTATAAACGGTAATGTTTTTAATTTCACGCCCTTTATATTGCGCATTGTCCGAGGAAAACACAAAACCGAAACCGGTATGATTAATAGAGTTTTTAATTGCATTCGTAAAGCCTGAGATTTCCTTTGTCATACTCGTTGCTGCCAGAAGTGCATTGTCATCTGCTTCCACATCAAACCGGACCCCTGGATACTCACTGCTGGTATTATTGAAACGCTCTTTTAAATATTCCGGACACTGCCATGCCGCCACGATACCGGCCGCTTCATAGGCTGCATTGATATAAATGCCCTCCAGCCACATTTTCATGACATCCTCTTTTTCTTCCGATAACATCACATGGCCTTCTTCATCCATAATCATACGCTTATCCAGAATCAGACCTGATTTATCTTTGGGAATAATGGTTGCATTCGGAATACACGGTACCACAAACTCACTGTAATCCTGCTTCATGAGGGGCGTACATTTATCCTTAAAAATCTCAATTCCCTCCGTTGCCACATAGTTGAATGTCGTCTCTTCACCCGTACAGAAGCTGAAAAAAGTGGTGATTTTATACGGAAGCAGTGCATTCATTAAGATTGCCAGGCTTTCCATGGAATTGGTCCCCTGCTTCTCCACCTTCTGGTTCCCAGCAAAACGTATCCTCTGAAGCTTACCGCCAGCACTCTGGTTCAGTTCGACATCCGGGACAATCCCATACCAGATGGTATTCTCAAACTCATTTTTATCATTGGTCGTATTTAAATAGGTCAACAGTCTTGGAAGATTGCTGGATTTAACCAACATTTCCAGGGAAGCATTGGAGATCAGCAGCTTAGGCTGCATACCTTTTTCTTTTACCTGGTACTGGTCAAAGAATGTCTTCACTCCAAGGATTTTCTCAATCAACGGTTTGACCGCCTTCACAAAATCATCCTTGCTCTTCTTGTAAAATTCCAGGTAGTTATTATAATTACTTACTTCCACCTCTGTATCCACAGCACTTTCCATGGTGGAACCAAGCGGGCAGAATGTACGCACTACCAGATCCCTGACATAATCCGATGGAGCTTCGTTTAATTCGTCATAATCCTCTTTGAATGTCTCTTTCAGGCTTGTATTGATATGGTCATCCACCACGGCCAGCTGGGTACTTTCCTCCTGTTTCATCTCAAGAATCTTCAGTTCCCCATCATCACCCATGCTGAGAAGCCCGGCCTTAAAGTCCTGTCCGCCTTGTTTTGTTTCCCCATCTCCCAGAAGGAGCCGGGTCTTGATGTCCTCAATTGCCAGAGGGAGCATGGCGAGTACATTGTTGTAATTCTGGCTGGCCTGTTCAAACTGGTAATTCAGTTTATCGCCCAGGTCCAGGCGTTTGGGATCCCCTTCATCCAGTTCCATATATTTGCCATAGGTGTATTGGATTTCTCTTCTGACCTGGCGGATATCCTCCATAATTTTCTTGGGAGAAATCATATCCAACACATTACTGAACTTGAAGTCAACATTTGCCACTCCTTGGGCTCCCTTTGCACCTAATAAGGTTATCAGCATATTAAGTAAATCATTTGATTCGTTCAGTGGAATTTCCGTAATACAGTTATCTGGGATGTTCTCTGGCTTCACAAGGCTATACTGGATGCTTGATGATGCAGCGTCACACCAGGAATACACTACCGGCGTGAATTTCTCCAAGAACTCTTCAAAACTGGAGACCACCAATTCCTCATTAATTTCTTTGATTTTGTCATCGTCCAGACTGTTCTTTCCCCGCACATCCCCAATCAAAGTAACCAGGTTCAGGCGCTCTGGATTCATTTCAGCAAACAGAATCGTTCTGTTTGTCTGTGTGATAGTTTCCATAGGCTTTCACTCCCTCTTTTGAATTTATTGGATCACCGTTATATAATGCATCTCCAGTTCATATGCTCCATCTTGTGACGTAATATAAATCACATCACCAAAGCTCACACTGTACTGAATCTGCCGGCAAACGATGGAATTCCCTATCATTACCACCGCATTGGATGTATGATACAGAATCATCCTTCTGTCTTCGTCTGCAATTAGATGTAGCAAATCTAATCCTAACGCATCAGAAATCTCTGGATAATCCCCCATAAGGTCGCCAAGCGTTATTTTATTATCCTTCACTTTATGCATTGGAAAAGATAACGGTGGAATTTCTCCCATCGTATCTGGCTGCCTGGTACAATAAACATCCAGTTTTCCACAAAAATGGTTGCGTTTCTTCTCCTCTGTTATCTGATCTAATACCGGTTTGGGTTTGTGGAATACTTTCCACAAAATTCCCGCTGCTATCATGCCAAAAAGAAGGATTATCCACCAATATACTTTCCACAGTGGAGTAACTGTTATGTGGTATGAATACTCCAGAACACCCTCCCCATCAGAAATCCATAGATTTAATGACTGGTTACCGGATTTCACCGGGTTAACAAGAAGGCGTCCTTCAGAAATCTTTGCTTCCACACAGCCCCCACTCGTATCTCTCAATGAATAACTAAGAACATCTCCATCTGGATCCGAAAAGAACTCGGTTAAAACATACTCGGTTTCCTTGCTGATTGATGTTAATATTCCGGTTTCCGGAAGATTTCCCATAGGCAGACGATTATTCACTTCAATTTTAATCGGCTTAAAAGAGGCTGAACCCATGTGGTCGTCCAGCTGCCCTTCCATGTAGTAAATACCCGATTTATCAAAACTCGTCTCTGCTGCAATAATTCCGTCCCGAATATCGCACGTTAAGGACTCTTTTTCCCTCTGCTCGCCATCATACAGCGTCAGTTCACACCTGAAATTTTTATAGAAAGCCTCGTCTGATATAACCGCTCCAGTTTTGTCCTTAAAATAAACTTTATATTTCAGAGGTAAATTTTTTCCGATGGTACTTTCTACATCGAGGACCGGTGTCAAATTACGGTAACTAACCAGGTATATCTGAAGTTTCTGGTTTTCTACGGTTTCTGTTTGTATCGTTAGTTCTTCGATGTCATCTCTTACATCCGTTATTTTTGTGACGGCATAATTTTTCGAATTTACAGCTTCAACTTGCTGTTCTCCGTACAAAACACGAACCGGTCCAATTGATTGAGGTGATATGACAAGCACATCCAGCTCATCCAGATAGGCATCGTCCAGTTTAAACCGAATATTCTGTATACCAGGTGCATAGATACTGTCTGTGATTTGCTGGATGCGGTAGTCCATATTGTCGGCAAAAATGCCATACAATATTTCAATCAGTGTCGATGGCTCATTAACGAAATACATCTGTCCTTGGGTCCGTTTTGAGAGCGATTCCAGATTCGCAGTATTCCCATCGTATTTTCCAAAAGCTATGGAGTAGATTGGTATGCCCTGCTCCCCGCATTTTTGTGCCACATACTCCTCGTCCTGAAGCGATTGTTCCAATCCTCTGCCGGTTTGGGATCCTTTTAAATCTGACTCCCCATCTGAAATTAAAACAATTGCCTTTTTGCGGTTCGTTTCCTGTGAAATCAATTCGTGAGCATTCCGTAGTCCCAGACCTATATCTGTATTTCCAGAATATCCATGTGCATCAATTAACTGCCTTAATACTTGTCTTTCCTCATTTGTTCCTACTGAAATCGGGGAAGTTGTTGAAAGAAGCCGGTCATTATATGCCACGAATCCAATGCGTATGTCTGCGCTATGTACAGTGTCTATAAATGCTTTTACCATTCCTTGTGCTGTTTGTTCCGGATCATTCGTTTTCATCGAACCACTGTAGTCCATAACGAAAATAACATCCAGCCCTTTCTTATCACTGCTGTGTTCATTTGCTTCCGATATGAAGGAAAACATCAGCATAAAGAGGAGGGCCATAATTAAAAAGCCATAATTTTTTTTATACTTTTTCATTGTTATCTTCCTATTCCCCGCTCTGAAACATCGCAGTTTGGATATCTCTTCTCTGTTATGCCTCCGTTCATATTTGCAGATTGTCTTGGCATGACAGATAAAATTGTGAGTTAGGCCTTTGCTATTCTTCCCTGCCAGGAAAAATCCACATCGCCTGTACAAATGAATCTTCCTTAATTGAACAGCTCACAACGGTTTTATCTTTCATAATACAATCCATTAATTTATAACGGTATTTTTGTTTCTGCCATGATCGATTCCAAAAATACAAACGGCTTTTTTTAATGTCTGTCTCAATATTGTATAGCACAACGTCAAATTTGCCTCGCTTTAAGATTTCTACTTTGGCCGCATACCGATAGAAATTGTCCCTTTCATTTACCATATATTATTTTCTACAATTACCTGCTTTTTGATATTTTAGGACCAGCGCTATGATAACTCCTAGTCCTGTTCCGATTGTTGCAAGTGCAAGTGGTTTAAATATTACATATAGGTGGATGGATTTAGCTATCACTGCCACCATAAAACAAATTCCCATCATCCATTTTCCAATCTTCCGATAAAGTACCCTTTCCCGTTCAGACAATGGCTTGTTTTCAGCTTCCACGGGTGCTGCCAACCAAATAATTATGGTTACCACTCCCATCATATAGAGCAATACTCTATCACTCATATCCATTTTTATAATCCAAAAAGAAATTATGGTCACTATCCACGAAATAAACAGACACCTTAGCTGGGTCTTGGCATGATATCCACCAATATACATTCTCTGCACAAATAAAACTATCCAGAAAACCAATCCCTCTATGGGGATTCCAAAAAAAGCAGCGCATATGAAAGTAATAATCAAATCTAGCAAAAAACTTCCTGCCTTCTGCAGTCCATATTTTACAATTGTTTCATTATTGTTTCCAACTGCGCCGCTTTCTTTTAAGATTTCTAAAATCCAGTCAATCATTTGAATTTACGGAGTTTATCAATCTCTTCCGGCAATTTCTCTTGAAATGCTTTTCCCCAGCAGTTCATGTTTGTAATGATTACGGCCGTCGCCAGTGCAAAACTGGTAATTTGAGTGGAATGATTTTTAATAAAACTTTTGATAAATTTCATTGTTTCCCCTCCTCATTTTTAATGGATAAAGTATATCACAAATTTTTAGTAATAATTTGCAAATGGTACAAATAACCATTTTAATGGTATAATTTGCATTTTATACAATCTATCACCAGACCTGCCTGTCACTTTTAGCAGAACATATATGTTTATTGTATTTGTATCACGTTGTTGAATGTAATCCACTGATATCTTCATACAAAAAATATGTTGCTTAGAAAATTGTTAAAAAGAGTACAAAAAATTCTATTTTGAGTTGAATCTTGTAAGTGGAATTTATTTCTGCCCACATATAAAAAATACCGATTCCTTAGCCACAACTTTTGCATACGGAAATCGGCATTTTATTGCAATTGATTTTTATATTTAGAATTCTTCTCCCATTAAAATAAAAGCATTCACCTCGAACTCATCATCCTTAATCTTATATTCCATTTCACCATTATATTTATTGATTGACTCCTTAACGTACTGCAGTCCAAATCCATGGTCCATCTCCATCGTCTTTGATGTTTGTAAACGCTTTCCATTGGACATGATGGGGTTACCATTATAGGTATTTATAATCCTTAACCGTAAGGTACCCTTTTCCATACTAAATAAAACATACAGTCTTTTATTCCCTTCACATTTTTTTAGAGCCTCCACTGCATTTTGCAATAGATTTCCAAGAATAATGCTGATATCTAATGAGGCAATTGGCAGAGATTCCGGTATCTTAAGTGTCAGTTCTATCATGGCACCCATTGTTTCGGCCTCATCCATATAATAATTAATGATACTGTCTACACAATCATTTCCTGTCTTTGCGTATTCCTTATTTGTTGCCATTACATCTTCTAATTGTTTCAGATAGTCGTTAATCTCCTCTATCTTTTTATCATTGAGCAACTGTTTTACAACAATGATATGATTCTTGATATCATGACGAATCGAACGGATCCGTTTGACAGATTCGCGCATCAGCTCCAATTGATTCTCATATTGTCTGAGTTTTTGGCTGAGTAAATATTGTTCCATTTCTTTTTCATATGCGCTCGCTAGTTGCTCATATAAATAAAATACTACAATATTCAATAAAATAATCCCGAATATTCCTCCTGCCTTTAATTCTGGATTCATTTTTGTATCCATTGCCAATACGACAAACATGCTGGTGATTGGCAGCATAATCAGTAATAGATTCTCATGCCTTAGACGCAAATCGTTCACTCCCCGATTAAAATGTCCCTGTAGGAGAGCTAGAACAATACAGAACATAAAGTTAGAAAGGACCGCAACAACTGATATATCTGGTGTTTTAAAGAATATCATCAGCAAGTACCAAAACAGTTCTTCCGTGCAATAGCCTATAGTCGCAAGCAACAAGGGTACCAGTATCTTTTTCCAAATATATTCATCATAGGCAATGAAAACAATTATATAGAGGCAAATATAATTAGAAATCAATGTAATTTTATCGTTTTCCCATAAGAAATATACAAGATTGTTAATTATGTAATATATAAAGTAAAGTAAAATACACGCTTTTACGCTGATACGCAGCCGCTTAAGCAGAATCCCAACCATCTTATAGGTCAGGAAAATTCCAAATAGACTATTTATCAAAAAAATTACCATGACTATTTTCTCCATTCTGTATCATGTTTTATTCCGCCATATTGTTTCTTACGTGAGATGCTATGCATACCCATACTGTAAAATCCACTGTTGAACTTCTTTCCATCTCGATCGGCTAACAGGTATTTCAATATCATGTTTCAGAAGAAAGTGGTCCCGTCCAAATGATTTTACATAGTCTATATTCACTATATATGATTTATGGATACGCCAAAACTGTCTTCGCTCTAATTGCTGCATAGTCTCTTCTAAGCTTCCATAAAACTCAATATATTGATTCAGCTCTCCTCCATAAAGTAAATCCTGCTGACTCATTTGTCTATTTTCCGTAAATATTTTAACCTTCTTTCTGTCGCTTTGATAATATATAATATTGTTCAGGTCAATGCGAATCGTGTGATTTTTCTGCTGATAAGCAAAATATTTCTTATTATCCTTTAATTTAACTGCACAGTATCTGGAAAGGACCTGTGCAAGCTGCTCCGGCCTGATTGGTTTTACCAGGAAGTCAAAGGGCCTTATATGAAACAGCTGCATCGCGTACTGTGTATGGGATGATACGAATACAATCTGGAGGTTCTCATCCTTTAGCCCCTCTCGGATATAATCGCCTATCTGCATTCCCGTCTCATCCCCAAGTTCTATATCCAGAAACAGTAAATAGGGATATTCTTCTTTCATGAATTGTCGCAGGCTTTTTCCAGAATAGCACTGTTCTATATTTACTTCACACTGATTTTTAGATGCCCAATCCAATATACAGTTTTCCATGTAACCACAAAAATACTTATCATCATCACAGATTAATATTTCTATCATAATGTTTCCCTCACTTTAACCTAAATATTTTCAGTCCTCTACAATAACATAATTAAAAGTACAAAAAATTGGTTGTAAGGGGTTATTCTGAAATAAACATGGCCTTCCATAGGTATTTACATAGATATCATCCGTTTTTTAATCCTTCCCGACAAGATTTTCCATGATCCGAAAACTAACAGGACAAGCCAAAACCGCTGGTGTAAAAATTACCTTTCATCTACCCCTCTTTCATTCTATTGTACCAAAAATTACTATGTAATTTAAGATACTTATTTAATATTCAGTGCCAAAGTTTGTATCACATTGTTTCCTATCACAGAGAAAAAGTATATAAAACGATTACATCTGTGATATTAAGAAATATTTACTGAATGTTATACACACATAGCTGTACATTTCAACTTACCGTCTCCATTGTAAAACCCAAAATATATTTGTTACTTTTATTGCGTAGTAAAAATTTATTTTCATGGTAATGAATAATAAAACAATGTTCATAGTAGTGTCATGCACGAAAATTTTTTAGAGATTGCATAATCGTTCTGGCATCGTTTTCATCCAGTTCTTCATCCTCCTTCAGTGGTTTAGGCCCTTGCTTAATCTGCACTGAGGGCTGGATATTTTCAGCTTGTACAAATAAAGGCTGCAGATTCCATGGTCGGACATTTACATACCCTGAATCTACATAGCATAAGACCGCATTAACAATAAACTGGTTTTTGGGGTCCATCTCATTTAACATCTTTGCAACTCTAACATGTTCCGGATCCTTTTTCTTAAAACCAATCGTGAAAACAAATTCATTCTTCTTTTCCCGCATATCAGGCTACCTCCCAACTTTTGAAAGGTTATAGAGCTTGGCATAGCCTCGCGCATTGGCCGTAATCTCCGGTATAAAAATCGCTTTTTCCACTTTCTCTGACCTCTCCAGATGCTCTCTCAAAAGTAAAGCTCCGCCACCGACAAAGACCACACAGCCTGTCCTTAAATCCATGCTCCGCTCCCGGAAGGCTCCTAACAGATCGTCTACAAAGGTTTTGGTTATATTCCTTACCAGCCCCTGTATCTGCTCATTAAAATCCGTTTTCTTTCCCTGGATGATGTCATCAATCTCTGATTCGGACAGTAATAAATCATACTCGGAATTGACCCTGGACTTAATCCGGTTATATAAGGTGATAACTCCGTTTTCCAGGGAATCACAGATATTCATATCCGGCACTCCATTCTTTAACTCCAGATAATCCACACTGAATCCGCCAATATCAAAAATCCGGACCTTGGTATGCCGCTTGATCTCCGGATAGATTGTCATGGCTGCTGCATAGTCCTGTGGATAGGAAACCACATCCCCGATTATAGCAGAATAGCTGTTTCTTCTGAAGGAAAACTGAATGATTCCTTCTCTTTTGAAATACCGCTCAAACTTTTTATATAGTGAACCGTAATGCGCCGGTGGCAGCCCTACGGGCAGATTTACTTTTGTAATTTCATTCCTCGGCCGCTGTCCTTCCAGCTCCAGTTCCATGCCAATCCCAAACAGGGTCAGTATGAAAAACCGGTCGTCTTTCGTTTTATCCCTCATGTAAGGAATCCGCTGTTGTGACAGTGTATAATACTTCTTGTTATAAGACAGGAAGTCCCCCAGCGGCGGCTCCGTATCACTTTCTACTAGCCCTGATGTAAAAATTTGATTCTCGGTCTTTATGTTCCGGTTCCCGTGATCGACTGCGATTGTTTTCGTTCTATACATGTTATGTATCCACTCCTTTTTTATTTTCTATACATACTATATACGGACAGACCACGTATTTCCCAACAAACAGTAGAACAAAGTGCCTTCGGCACTCTCAACTCCCCTGCCCCTCACTCATGAGGGGTTTTGGGGTTTTCCTTTGTCACTTTTTGTTGTAAAATATTCTTATGTATAAAAAGAACATTCTTCAA
>NZ_JACOPC010000029.1:0-36478 GCF_014288035.1 Hungatella sp. L36
TTGAAGAATGTTCTTTTTATACATAAGAATATTTTACAACAAAAAGTGACAAAGGAAAACCCCAAAACCCCTCATGAGTGAGGGGCAGGGGAGTTGAGAGTGCCGAAGGCACTTTGTTCCGCCCATTTTACAGAGAATTTTCAATAAGACGGTAGTTGAAAGCAGGAAAAATATGGTTTCATAGAGACGTCGGCAAGGCAGACACGCCATATATGAACCATGAGAGGAGTTTCTATGCTTGAGATTAAGAATCTGAAAAAATCGTATGATGGAAATATTATTTTGCAGGATATCAACCTGAATATTGAGGAGGGCGAGATCGTCTCGATCCTGGGGCCCTCCGGATGCGGAAAGACTACGCTCCTGAACCTGATTCTGGGTCTGACCGGGGCGGATGAAGGGGAGATCATCTTCAACGGGGAGGTGATCACGGATATGCCCATGGAACAGAGGGGCTTCAATATCGTATTTCAGGATTACGCCCTGTTCCCAAACCTGAACGTGTACCGGAATATCACCTACGGCCTGAAAAATAACCCGAAGATCTCGACGCCGCAGGAGGTGGAGGAACTGATCGATCTGCTGGGGCTGCGGGAGCACCTGCATAAGAAGATCGAGCAGCTTTCCGGAGGGCAGAAGCAGAGAGTGGCGCTGGCGAGAACCATGGTGATGAAACCGAGGATTCTGCTGCTGGATGAGCCTCTCAGCGCACTGGACGGTGTGATCAAGGAATCCATCAAGGATAAGATCCGGCAGATCGCCCGGGATTACCACCTGACTACCATCATCGTCACCCATGACCCCGAGGAGGCGCTGACGCTGTCGGATAAGGTGCTGATCGTCAATCAGGGCAGGATCTCCCAATATGGAAGGCCGGAGGAGATTATCGAGACTCCGGAAAATGATTTCGTGAAGGAATTCATCTTAAACCAGCTGGTGATTAAGCGCAACCACATATTCACGCTGTTTAAACAGACGGCCGCTCCGATCATGGAAGCGAGAGTAGGGTAGCGTTATGAAACAGAAGAAAGAAGTGGAGATCAAGGGGATATTTCTGGCGGTCACTTTGCTGTTCCTTGGTTTTCTGATCGTGCCGCTCTGCCGTCTGTTTTATAAGTCCCTTGAAAAAGGCGGTGCTCTGACCCTCAGCAATTACCTTGAGGTTCTGACCGGAAGGGGATTCGCAGCGGCGTTCGGCAACAGCATTCAGATATCGGTATGCTGCGCGGTCCTTTCGACGCTGCTGGCATTTCTGCTTGCATACACCATTCATTACAGCAATCTGCCTTCCTTCTATAAAAGCCTGATCCGGCGGGCGGCGGTGATACCGATGCTTTTGCCGACCATTACGTATGGATTTGCCATTATTTATTCCTTTGGAAAGCAGGGACTGATCACGAGGCTGTTCGGAAGACAGCTGTTCGAGCTTTATGGCTTTTACGGGCTGTTGCTGGGATATTTAATCTATACGCTGCCGGTGTCATTTCTGCTGGTGTCCAACACCATGGAATACATAGACAAGAAATTCTCCATTGTATCCCGGATTATGGGGGATAATCCGTGGCAGACGTTTTTCCGGACGGTGGCCCGGCCGCTGCTGGGGACGCTGGCGGCCTCCTTTGTACAGTGTTTCTTCCTGTGCTTTACGGACTATGGGATTCCTGCCTCCGTGGGAGGGAAGTATGAGGTGGTGGCGACAGTGCTTTACAATGAGATGCTGGGCAGCATACCGAATTTTAACCGCGGTTCTGTAGTTGCGATTCTGATGCTGATCCCGTCGGTGCTCACGATCACGCTGCTGCATTATCTGGAGAAATACAATATCCGCTATAATAAAATCTCCGTAATAGAAATACGGAGAAACCGGTTGAGGGACGGCATACTCGGCCTGGGAAGCGCCCTGGTCTTAGTGGTGGTGCTGTCGGTGTTCGCGGTGATCTTCGTGGTGCCGTTTGTGGAAGAATGGCCGTACCGGGTCAGCTTTACCATGGAGCATTTGCAGAGCGTCCTGAGCGATAAGAGTCTGCTGGGAGTGTATAAGAATTCCCTGCTGGTTGCATTTTTGACCGCGCTTACCGGCTCTCTTACCACCTATGGAGCGGCCCTTTCCACGGCGCGGAGCCATCTGCCGGAAAAGGTGAAACGGGTGATCGAGAACATTTCCCTGATCACCAATACCATACCGGGCATGGTGGTGGGTATCGCCTATATGCTGGTGTTCTCAGGTACTTCCCTGCAGAATACTCTGACCCTCATCGTCATCTGCAATGTGATCCACTATTTTTCCACGCCGTATTTGATGATGAAGAACTCCCTGGCAAAGATGAACGCGTCCTGGGAGACGACGGCCATGCTCATGGGGGACACCTGGCTGAAGACGATTGTGCGGGTGGTGACGCCCAATGCCATGGCTACCATTCTGGAAGTATTCGGCTACTATTTTGTCAACGCCATGGTAACGGTCAGCGCCGTGATCTTTATCGCGGGAGCCCGGACGATGGTGATCACCACGAAGATTAAGGAACTGCAGTATTATACGAAATATAATGAGATTTTTGTATTGTCCATCTTTATCCTGCTCACGAACCTGGCGGCCAGGGCGTTGTTTTCCTGGCTGGCGACGGATCGGAAAGAGGCGAAGGCCGGCAGAGTATTGCGGCGGAACAGAAAAAACAGGAAAATTCAGGAGGAGTAAGAATATGAAAAACAGAAAAAGAGCGGCAGCACTGGCCATGGTCTGTGCCCTGGGCGCGATGGCCGCGCTCACCGGATGTCAGAAGAAGGCACAGGAAGTGGTAATCTATACGAATGCGGACGACGAGGCCATAGAGGCCATGAAAAATGCGCTGGACGGTAATGGCTACGAGGGAAAATACATTCTTCAGTCCTTTGGAACCTCCGAGCTGGGCGGAAAACTTCTGGCGGAGGGAACCAATATCGAGGCCGATCTGGTCACCATGAGTTCCTTCTATTTAGACAGCGCACAGGAGGCGAATCAGATGTTTCAGGACCTGTCCTTTGAGACGAAGCCCCTTGCCGAGTACCCGGCGTTCTATACACCGATTACGGCCCAGGAAGGAACCATTTTTGTAAATACGGAGGTTTTAAAAGAAAATAACCTGCCGATGCCGACCGGCTTAAAGGACCTGGCGGACCCTATGTATGCGGGAATGGTATCCGTAACCGATGTAAAGAGTTCTTCCACTGCATGGCTGCTCATCCAGGCGCTGGTCAGCGCTTACGGAGAGGATGGGGCGACGGAGGTTCTCGCCGGCATCTATCAGAATGCGGGAGATCATATCGAGAGCTCAGGCTCCGCACCGCTTAAAAAGGTGCGCGCCGGAGAGGTGGGGGTGGGCTTCGGTCTTCGCCATCAGGCCGTTGCGGACAAGGTGGATGGACTTCCCGTGGACTATGTAGACCCGCCGGAAGGCAACTTCTCACTGACTGAGTCTGTCGCAGTAGTCGATAAGGGGGCAGAGAGCAATCCGCTGGCCATGGAGATGGCGGAATGCATCATCAAAAACGGCCGCCAGGAGCTGCTTAAGACTTACCCGCTGCCGGTATATGAGGGGGAGAGCAGTGATTCCGCCAACAAATCCGCGTACCCTATGGTATTTCCGGAGAAGCTGACGGTTGGGCTTCTGGAGAAGCATCAGCAGTTGTCGGAAAATGCAAAGGTATTGGAGTAAAATGCAGAGGCGCTGAAGAAAAGTGCAGAGGCGTTGAAGAAAAGTGCAGAGGCATTAAAGTAAAGTACAGAAGCGCTGACGAAATACGCAAAGGCAATCAAAATAAGAAGGGGAATAAGAAGCATGATACAGTATAAATTATTGACACCGGGACCACTGACCACCACGGATACTGTGAAGAAAGAGATGATGGTGGATCACTGTACCTGGGATGACGACTATAAGCAGATAACACAGTGGATACGCAAGAAGCTCTTAGAGCTGGCAGGCGTGACGGAACCGGAGTATACGGCCGTTTTGATGCAGGGCAGCGGGACCTTCGGCGTGGAATCCGTTTTGACGAGTACCATAGGGGACGGGGATCATTTACTAATTGCGGCGAACGGCTCTTACGGGCTGCGCATGAAGGAGATCGCGGACCACGCAGGAATCTCCTGTACGGTGTACGAGACCGCCTACGATGAGATTCCCGATGCCGCGGTTATTAAAAAAATGCTGGAAGAGAATCCGCAGATCACTCATGCAGCCATGGTGCACAGTGAGACCACCTCCGGGGTTTTAAATGATATAGAGGCAGTGAGCCGCGTCGTAAAGGCGACGGGGAGAACCATGATTGTGGACGCCATGTCAAGCTTTGGCGGCATGGAAATTCCTGTCGGTGACTGGGGCATTGATTTTATAGTCAGCAGTGCGAACAAGTGCATTCAGGGTGTTCCAGGCTTTTCCTTTGTCATATGCAGGCGTGACGCGCTGGAAGCGGCGAAAGGCGTGGCGCGGAGCCTGTCTCTGGACCTGTATGACCAGTGGAAATGCATGGAGGCCGATGGGAAATGGCGCTATACCTCTCCAACCCACGTGGTTCTCGCATTTGCACAGGCGATCCGGGAGCTGGAGGCGGAAGGCGGCATTGCGGCCAGACACGCAAGATATACGGAAAATAACCGCATACTGATTGAGGGATTAAAAAAGCTGGGATTCCGCCCCTACGTGGGACCGGAGCATCAGGGACCGATCATCACTACATTTTTCTATCCGGAAGATAAATGCTGCAGCTTTCAGGAGATGTATTCCTATATCAAGGAGCGGGGATACGCCATATATCCGGGAAAAGTGACCGATGCGGAAACCTTCCGCGTGGGAAATATCGGAGAGATCTATCCGGAAGACATGGAAAAGCTTTGTGCGATTCTGGCTGATTATTGGAAGGAAAAGGAGAATTGAATCTATGAAATGGGAAGCGGTTATATTTGACTGGGCGGGAACGACTGTGGATTATGGGTGTTTCGCGCCGGTGCAGACATTTGTTGAGGTATTTAAGGAGTTTGGCGTTGAGCCTACCATGGAGGAGACCAGAAAGCCCATGGGAATGCTGAAATGGGATCATATTAAGACGATGCTGGGGATGAACCGGATACATCGGGAATTCGTACAGATCCATGGAAGAGAGCCGGAGGACAGCGATGTGGACGCCATGCACGATCTGTTCCTGGATAAATTGATGAAGGTACTGGATCAGTTTGCCGAGCCGAAGGAGCATGTGCTTGAAACCGTGGAGAAATTAAGACGTGCGGGAATTCGGATCGGATCGACAACCGGATATACGGATGAGATGATGGCCATAGTCACCAGGGAGGCAAAAAAGGCCGGTTATGAGCCTGACTGCCTGTTTACGCCGGATTCCACCGGGCATATGGGTCGCCCCTACCCTTACATGATCTTCCGGAACATGGAGGCATTAAAGGTCACCTCCGTAAATGCAGTCATGAAGGTGGGAGATACGATATCCGATATTCTGGAGGCGAAAAACGCGGGGGTTACCGCGGTGGGAATCGTGGAAGGAAGCTCAGAGCTGGGGCTTACAAAGGCGGAATGGGAGGCGTTATCCGCAGATGAGCGAAGGGCGAAGGCGGATGAAGTCGAAAGACGCTACCGGGAGGCCGGTGCGGACTACGTGATCGCGGATATCCGCGGGGTGGCTGCGCTTGTGGTGGACGGCGGCCGGCAGAGCGGGTGATAGAGTACGGAAATATAGAGCGATAATAGAGCGCGGTAATACAGGATAAACAGGGTGGACCAACCCAGGCAGAAAAAAGGCGTCAAAGTATCGGCTGACATTTTAATACAGCCGATATTTTTGACGCTTTTTTATGGGACGGAGGGCCGCAAATTTTTGTAAATTTTTTTTGCAAATGTTCTATCTTTTCATTTTCCGTAAACTGGATTATGATAAGGCATGTAAGGAACAAACAAATTCTTCCAGGCCTGGAACAAAGGAATTTTTAATAACCGGCAGAAGCCGGCAGGAGGTTTGCAATGAGTAAATTAATTAATAAGAACTGCATCGTATTTGACATTGACGCGGCGGAAAAAAAGGACGTAATAAGCGTTCTGGTGAAGGAACTGGACGCAGCCGGAAAGATCACGAATCAGGAAGAGTTTTTCGAGGACGTGCTGGCGAGGGAAGCCATCGCACCGACCTACGTGGGCTTCGACATGGGGCTTCCGCACGGTAAGACGGATCACGTTCTGGAAGCGAGCGTGGCATTTGCGAGAACAGCAAGGCCGGTGGTCTGGAACGAAGAGACCGGGGAGACGGCGGATCTGATCATTCTCATCGCAGTGCCGCTTTCTGAGGCGGGAGATACACATATGAAGATCCTGGCGAATTTATCAAGACAGCTGATGCATGAGGAATTCAGAGAATCCTTGAGAAGCAGCACGAAGGATCAGGTATTTGACATCTTAACGGAAGTATTGGAGGGGTAAGAAAATGAAAGAGCAAATCAAGATTTTAAAGAAGCACATTCTGACTGGTACGTCTCACATGATTCCGTTTATCGTAGCCGGCGGTATTCTGTTTTCCATCTCGGTTATGTTAAATCCGGCGGGAGCGGCAACTCCTACCGAGGGCTGGCTGGCAGGTCTTGCGCAGATCGGTCTCGGCGGACTGACACTGTTCGTTCCGGTTCTGGGCGGCTATATCGCGTACTCGATCGCAGATAAACCCGGTCTGGCCCCTGGTATGATCGGAGCATATCTTGCCAATTCCATGGGCGCCGGCTTCCTCGGCGGTATGGCGGCCGGTCTGATTGCCGGTGTTGTGGTAAAACAGTTAAAGAAGATTAAGCTTCCGATTTCTTTAAAGACACTGGGCTCCATTTTCATTTACCCGCTGCTTGGTACCTTTATCACTGGCGGTATCATCGTATGGGGTATCGGCACACCGATCGCATTTATCATGCAGTCCTTAACCTCCTGGCTTTCCGGTCTCGGCGATGTGGGCAGAGTTCCGTTAGCAACGATTCTCGGCGCCATGACCGCATTTGACATGGGCGGCCCGATCAATAAAGTGGCAACCTTATTTGCACAGACACAGGTCGATACACTTCCATATCTGATGGGCGGTGTCGGTGTGGCTATCTGTACGCCTCCGATCGGCATGGGTATCGCAACCCTGCTGGCTCCGAAGAAGTACAATGCAGAAGAAAAAGAAGCAGGCAAGGCGGCTATCCTGATGGGATGTGTGGGAATCACAGAAGGTGCGATTCCATTTGCAGCCAATGACCCGTTACGTGTTATTCCGTCCCTGATTGTGGGCGCAGTCGTCGGCAACATCATTCCTTTCTTAACCGGTGTGTTAAACCATGCGCCATGGGGCGGACTCATCGTACTTCCGGTTGTTGAAGGACGAATCTGGTATATCATTTCCGTATTAGCAGGTGGATTTGTAACTGCAATTATGGTAAACTTATTAAAGAAGAACAATACTGACGATTCCGCAGTCAAAGCAGCGGCAGAAGACGACGGACTCGATGAGATCACATTTGACGAATTATAATAGAAAAATTTCAAGGAGGATATTACAATGAAGGTAGTAGGAATTACATCTTGCCCATCAGGCGTGGCACATACATATATGGCAGCGGAAGCGTTAAAGCTTTCCGGACAGAAACTGGGAATTGACGTAATCATCGAGACACAGGGCGGAGCCGGTGTGGAGAATCAGTTAAAGCAGAAGGATATCGACGAGGCGGCCTGCGTGATTCTGGTCAATGACGTGGCTCTGGAAGGGCTGGACCGTTTTAAAGGAAAAAAAGTTCTGAAGATGGGAGTGTCCGATTTAATTAAGAAATCAGACGCCGTTATGAAAAAGATTCAGGATACATTTCAGTAATGCATACAGGGGAGCATAATCATACATAACGTGAGAGACAGGACAAAGAGGAGATGGGGAGTATCTCCTCTTGTTCTGTTATCTGCGTTTAGAGAGAAGAGCGGCGGGGCCGCGCAGGGGAAAAGACTATGTTTAACGGAAGAATGCTGAATATCATCCGTCATTTGAAAACGCAGGGCGAATCCACCTATAAGGAGATGGCGAAGGAGCTGGGGGTGTCGGAGCGGAGCGTGCGCTACGATGTGGACCGGATCAACGACATTTTATCGCTGGAGCACCTGCCTGAAATCGAAAAACATTCTAAGGGAGTGCTGAAATATCCGGCAAATCTGGATTTAAAGGGATTAGAGGATGGCAATGAGGTCGTCTACACGAGCAGGGAGCGCATGTCCATCCTGCTCCTGATTCTGATGATACGAAATGAGGATTTAAAGATCAACCAGCTGAGCGAACAGTTTGGCGTCTCCAGATCTACTGTGAAAAATGATATGGCTGCACTGGATGAGGAGCTGAAAAAGGACGAGATGGGAATCGGCTATTCTGGTCATTTCTATCTGGCCGGACCAAAGCTTAAGAGAACCACTCTGATGAACCAGGAGTTCAGGAAGTATATCGATTATCTGATCAATCCATTTACTAACTATAATTCCTATGAGTTTTACTGTATCCATATCATACACAAGGCGTTTGAGGGCGTGTCGATCGCCAATGTGGTGATGGTGGTCGACGGGCTTTTGGAGGAACTGGGCTGTACGCTGACCAGCAGTTCCTATCTCTGGTATATGTCCAATATCGTGGTCCTGGTCTGGTTCATTCTTCACGACAAGGAATATCCTCTCGACATCACGGTGATGCCGGAGTTTGACCCGGAAGTCTACGGCCGGTTTGCGAAAAAGCTGGAGGAAATCATCGGGAGGCCCGTGTCGGAAAATCATGTGTGTATGATGGCGAAGATGTATGACTTTACCAATAAAATGGCGGGAGGCAGTGCAGATGTAGACCCGGTTCACGCGCAGTCGGTGACATTTTCCCTGATCTCCGCCATGTCAAAGCGTCTCGATATGCCGTTTGATAAGGATAAGACGCTGGCGGAAGGGCTTTTAAACCATATGATTCCTTTGATTCAGCGTGTCAGAAACCACGTGGAAATCAATGACAATATGATTTCCCTGCTGGGGCCGGAGGAACGGAAGCTGTACACGGTGATGATTTCCGTCTGCAGGGAGATCGATACGCTGGAAGATATTACAAATGAGGACGAGATTGTCTATTTGACGGTCTGCTTCATGGCCAGTATCAAGCGGATGAAGAGTGCGCCCTATAAGAGAGTGCTCCTGGTCTGCGGCCACGGCTACGGCACCACTACCATGCTTAAGGAGTCTCTGCTCAGCGAGTATCAGATTCATATTATGGATACGATTCCCATCTATAAACTGTCTTCCTACCCGGACTGGGCCGGCATCGACTATGTGCTTTCGACTATCAGGCTGAACAACAGCCTCCCGAGACCGTGTATTGTGGTAAATCCTATCCTGCGTCCGGAGGATAAAGCGGCCATCGAGCAGCTGGATATTCCCAGGAAAACCATACTTTCCGGATATTATTCCATTGAGGAAAAGCTGGGCTTCCTCGACGCGGCCACCAGGGCGAGAGTGATGGAGGTCATCGAGCGGGAGCTTGGATACCAGACGGTAAAGACGGTGCACAATCCCAAGAGCTTCAGCAGTTTCCTGAAGTTTGACTGTATCCGGCTGGTGACGGAGGAATACGAATGGAGGGCCGCGGTGCGGGCGAGTGCGGCATTGTTGGAAAAAAGAGGATTTATAGATAGCACTTATACAGATAATGTGATAGAATTCATAGAAGAACAGGGATTTTACGCGGTATCGGACGATTCCTTCGCACTTTTGCATGGAAAAGGGGTGGAAGGGATCTATCAGACCAGCCTAAGCCTGCTGGTCAGCCGGCATCCGGTTCACTTTGGGGACAAGAAGGCGAAGGTCATCCTGTGCCTGGCAAGCCGGGACTCGAAAGAGCATATTCCGGCGGTCGTGACGCTGATGCGTATGGTGAAGACCACGCCGTTTATCCATGATCTGGAGCAGTGCTCCAATGAGGAAGAGATTTATCAGACAATATTGAATTGTGAATTCGAAGTACTGTAGAGAAAGGCAGAAAGACAGGAATCATGACGACCAAGATCAGACAAAACTACAAACATACCTTAAACGCCTGCTATATCGGTTATATTACCCAGGCCATTGTAAACAATTTCGCACCGCTGCTGTTTTTGACATTTCAGAGAAGCTTTGGGATATCTCTGGCAAAGATATCGTTCCTGGTTACTATAAATTTTGGCGTTCAGCTGCTTGTGGATTTTCTGGCTGCCCATTTTGTGGACCGCATCGGGTACCGGATCTGCATGGTGGGAGCCCATTTGCTGGCCGCGGCGGGGCTGATCGGAATGGCATTTCTGCCCAGGCTTATGTCGGACAGTTATCCCGGCCTGATGGCGTCGATTATCCTCTATGCCATCGGAGGCGGTCTGCTTGAGGTTTTGGTGAGCCCGATCGTGGAGGCGTGCCCGACGGAGAAGAAGGAAGCGGCCATGAGTCTGCTGCACTCCTTTTATTGCTGGGGACATATGGGAGTAGTGATCCTCTCGACTGCGTTCTTTTTCATATTTGGCATTGACAAATGGCAGATGCTGGCTGTGATCTGGGCTGCCGTGCCGCTGGCAAATGCGCTGTATTTTATGGTTGTGCCGATCCGTACGCTGGCGGAAGAGGAGGAAGGCCTATCGATCCGGACGCTCTCCGGGAGGACGGTATTCTGGATTCTCATGGTGTTGATGATCTGTGCGGGGGCCAGTGAGCAGGCGGTGAGCCAGTGGGCGTCCGCGTTTGCCGAGTCGGCTCTGCACGTGTCGAAGAGTATCGGTGACCTGGCGGGACCGTGTGCGTTCGCATTTTTCATGGGAACCTCCCGTGTGGTTTCTGCTAAATTCAGCGAGAAGCTTTCGCTGGAGAAGATCATGCTGGGAAGCGCCGGACTTTGTGTGGTGAGTTATCTGATGATTTCCTTGTCGCCGTGGCCGGTTTTAAGCCTGGCCGGCTGCGCCCTGTGCGGATTCGCGGTAGGAGCACTCTGGCCCTCGACCTTCAGTCTTGCAATGAAAAAGATTCCGGGCGGCGGAACCGCCATGTTCGCGCTGTTTGCGCTGGCCGGCGATATCGGCTGCGCAGGCGGACCGCTGCTGGTAGGCCGTATCTCCGGCATATTCGGAGACGATCTGCGTACCGGCATTCTCGCGGCGCTGGTCTTTCCGATCCTGCTGATCCTGGGAGTCCTGGCATCGGGAAAGATGAGGGAAGAGGCCGGTGTTGCATTGCGTAATTAATTATGTGATTTATTGTGTATAAAATGCCTTATATGCGTCGTAGTTCGCTGATAAGGGGGTTGATAAAGAAATAGGGGAATAAATGAGCCGGACAACGTATGGCATGGTTGATGCCAATGCGTTGTCCGGCTTTGAAATTGTGTGGGGCACGCTTTTGTGGTTAGTGGAAATCCTGTATTATAAATCTCTTCTCAGTTTAAATATTACCATGGTCAGTGTGCCTTCGGTGGCAGTTACGGGGCTGTTGAAGGTTAAGCTGAATGCAGTTTCTGTCGGAACCTCGATGATAAATGATACAGAACCGAATGCACTGGAACGCCCGGAATTAGTCATGAAGTAGATACCATACTCGATATGAGGCGCGCCGTTATAGAAGGGCGTAATCTGCATATAGCCCGAATCTGAAAGTAAGGCAGATACTTCGTAAAAAATAGAGTAGATACCGGGAGCCAGCGTAACGTGCGTCGGATCTGTCAGCACAATATTGCCCGTTGTATCGGCAACGCCGATTCCCATGGGAATCAGTGTGGCATTTGTAAACAGTGCGGCAAAATTGATAAAAGATCCAAATATATCGTCGGGTACCGGGCCAGTGGCACCGGTTGGGCCGGTTGGGCCGAGATCGCCGGTAAGGCCAGTGGGGCCGGTAGGACCGGTAGGGCCAGTGACTCCGGTAGGGCCAGTGGGGCCGGGATTACCGGTAAGGCCAGTGGGGCCGGTAGGACCGGTAGGGCCAGTGACTCCGGTGGAACCGGTTGGGCCAGTGGAGCCGGTAACTCCGGTTGGGCCAGTAATGCCAGTGGGGCCGGTAATGCCAGTGGGACCGGTTGGGCCAGTTGGGCCAGTGACTCCAGTGGGTCCGGTTGGGCCAGTTGGGCCAGTGACTCCGGTGGAGCCGGTTGGGCCAGTAATGCCAGTGGGTCCGGTTGGGCCAGGATCGCCAGTTAGGCCAGTAGGGCCAGTAGCACCAGTAAGTCCGGTGGAGCCGGTTGGACCAGTAATGCCAGTTGGGCCAGTAGATCCGGTGGAGCCAGTTGAACCGGTAAGACCAGTAGGACCGGTAGGACCGATAAGGCCAGTGGGGCCAGTAGGACCGGTAAGTCCGGTGGAGCCAGTTGAACCGGTAAGACCAGTAGGACCAATGGGCCCCGTAGAGCCGTTTATTTATGCACAACATTAGATTTTCCTTTGTGTTGAGTAGGCAAGCCGTTAGATTGCCTTGCTCTCAATCACCTGGATAACGTTGTGGTTATTCTCAATGTAATCAATAATTCGCTGGTACTCGTCGGCAAAATTGAAGTCAACCGTTATTTCCCCGTTCTCATGCACCCAAACCGCTTTTACGAGTTCAACCATAATCCCGCGGTTAAGGCTCTGAATGTTTTTGTGTTTCAGAAAGGCGGTTAGATACGGGTCATCGGTTCCGATACCATCAGCCATTACCTGCATTTCCTCTTTCAGATAGGAGATGTTCGCTTCAAGCTGTTGTATCTGTTCTGCAATCTTGCCTTTCAAGCGGCGGTATTCCTCTTTGGTAATCTCACCGCTTTTCCAATCAAGGTACAAGCTGTCGGAAGCGTCATTGTACTGTTTTAGCTGCTTCTCTGCCTGTTTCAAGGAATAGGATAATCTTTTGCTTTCCCGGTTGATAACAGGCGCGTTGTTAATCCGTTCAATTTCTTCTGCAAGCCGATCTACAAGGGCAATTTGCATTTGCAACGCTGCCAATACCGCGTTTTCCAACTTGTCTTGCCGGATAGAATGTTTGCTGCAAATCTTCTTATCGGTGTAGCTGCGGCAAGAGTAGTAGGCAATATCGCGGGCGGTTTTGCGCCGCATGGCCTTTTTGCAATCCGCGCAACGGACAAAGCCGGACATGAGATAGACTTCCTGTTTGCCGGGGGCTGTCCTTGTGTCGCGCTTATGTAGGGCTTGCGCTTTCTCGAATGTTTCCCTGTCAATAATCGCTTCGTGTGTGTTGGGGACGACAAACCATTCTTCTTCGGGGACGTTGATCTGCTTGTGTACTTTGTAGCTTATTACGCGATTACGGCCTTGCACCATTACGCCCGTATAAACTTCATTCTGCAATATCCTTGCAATCGTGCTGGCAGACCACAAACCATCGTTTTTGTCTGAATTAGGGTTGTTATACTTAAAGCCTTTTTTCTTCTTATAGGCTTCGGGGTTCGGCTCTCCCATTTGGTTAAGCCGCTTTGCAATCCCCATTTTACTGTACCCCTCATTGACAAACCAATGGTAAATGCTTTTGACAACTTCCGCTGCTTCTTCATCTACAATCAAGCTGTTTTTGTCGTTTGGGTCTTTCTTGTAGCCATAAGGGGCAAACGCGCCTATGAACTCGCCGCGCTCCCGTTTCATCTTGAATGTTTTGCGGATTTCTTCGGAAGTGGTCGCGGCAAACTGCTCGTTGAACATTCCCCTAATAGGTACTTCAAGGCCGCTTGCAGAATGGGGATTTGCGTAAGTGTCAATAAATGGTGTGCCTGTGCAAATAAACCTTGCACCGTTAATGGGTATGAACTCCTCTAAAAACTTTTGCTGGTCGGCAAGGTTGCGGAAACCGCGTGCAAGGGATTTGATAATCATGCAGTTTACTTCTTTTCGGACAATGCAGCCCTCAAGCCGTTTGAAGTTTGGTCGCGCTGTGTCGGTGCCTGTCAATCCGTCGTCGGCAAACACGTCTACAATTACATAGGTTCCCGGCTCAAAATAGCTGTCTACAAAGTCGCGGAGTATCTTTTCTTGGTTGATAACACTCTCGCTTTCGTCCTCGTTGTCGTCCTCTCTGGATAGTCGAATGTATAGCCCAATTTTCCAAAACGGCTCTGCATAACTGCGTGCCATTTTGTCTTTGCGTATGCGGGGCATTATACCTCCTTTCCCCCTATAATTACGAGTTAATTATACCATTTTCGACCCGTAATCACAAGGTCTTTACCCGTAGGGTTAAGGGAAAGTCGGCGGTTATTTCAGACTTAAAAAGTAATCACACAATGATTGCTTTAGCGTTCTATCCTCTGCGACAAACCGTATTCTTACGGGCGTATCGCCGCAAAGAAAACAATATGGATTGACGATCTGCTCCAAGTAGCTTTGCATTTTCTTTGCTGCTGGCAAAGAACTGTCAATATGGATATTGCTAATATCAACCAAAGTGCTGCGGTCAACCTGTGTAATATCAACATTTCTCATTTGTTGAAGTTGTAACTTGGTAATCATCTTCTTTCCCTCCCGGTTAGCGGCATAGTACAGAATATGCGCTCCGGCTTGTACGATATGAGAAATAAGGCAAAAACGGGCGGTTGTTAGCTGCAACCTCACGGGAGTTTCACCCCGGCCCATGCTTATGGGTGCGCCGCGCAATACTTTGAGGGTGTTCAACGCGGGAGTATCATTGTAGCCGTTTGTATGTCGTCGCCCACAAGCTGCTAAACTTGTTTTACGGCGCGGTAGTTCTCGCTCGGCTTTTCCCCGTAGGGGAAAAGCTATCATGGCGTACCCGCCGCCCGGCTCGATACAAACGGAATGTACCCGTTTGCCTGCTATGCTGCGCACCAAAGGCCGCTTTCTTTGTCAAAGAACAATAGGCTTTGTCGGCCTGTAACAGCACATCAACAGCGGATATGCTTTTGCGGAACGACAAATAGCCCATAACGGGAAGCGTGGAAAGGGGACACGCTCCCCGCATGGGCTAAAAGATTATCCTACATGAAAAGCAAGGGTGCGGGTAATAAGGCGCACTTGCAGCCTGTTACGCATTTCCTCGTCCACATAGGAATAGGTATTGCCCGCGTCGTCTTTCAGCGTGCGGGTACAAAGTTTCGCTATGTAACCCTCGTAATGCTTCAAGATCGCGCACATGGCGGTTGTGTCGCCGTTTGCCGCTGCGGAAATGACAGGGAACGGCAACAGATTTTCAGATTTCCTAACGGTATTCATCATCTGCTTTTCCCTCCAAATACTGTTTGATTTTCGCAAGCGCGGATTTCCTGTGCCGGAAAACCGTCGTGCGTACAACATTCAGCAGTTCAGCAATTTCCGCGTCGCTCATGTCCAAGAAGTAGGACAAAAGGATAATGTCGCGTTTCCTTTCGGGCAAAGCGTTAAGGGCTTCGGCAAGCAGTTCATTTTTGACGAGTACATCAAAGCCGGACACTTGAAAACGGAAATAATCGCTTTTGTATTCGTCCGTTGTGAAAAGCTGCGCGAGTTCGCTTTCGCTCAAATCCGAAAAAGGTACTTCGCGTGCTGCGCGTTTCGCAAGAGTGCGGCGGTGGCTTTTCGCTTCGCCAACCAAAGTTTTCTTTGCTAATGCGTCGTACTGATGTTGTATTCTTTCCTTGTCGGAAGAAGATAGCTCCATAGAGTTCACCTCCTTCCCGCGTGGAGTAGAGGACGGGAGTTAAGGGCTTGTCCTCTCTGCCCCTTTCGCTCCGTACCCGTTCGGGAGATGGCTCTTGAGTGCGTTTTTCAGAAAAAAGTTGAAAAAAGCAAAATGCGCCCGTCCGCAAGACGCGGACGAGCGCAAAGGAAATGTAAGAAGTATTTAGATGTATTGACAGTTCATACTCATAGCCGGAATATCCCGCTTGCGGAGCATAGCTTTTTTTGACCGCAAAGCATTAGGCGGGTTACAGTAAATAAAAATGGACACGGCGATACCTCCCCGATACCGCCGTATCCTTAAAAAAGGGCGACTTTAATACACTACCCGCAATCCATTCTATAATAGGGAACAGCGGCTTTTGCGCAATATTAAATAAAAAAGCCGATAACACATAGGTTTTTTGACCTAATGCGTTATCGGCTCTGCGTCTATGCGTCTGGCACTTTTAATCATTTTTTTTTGAATTTATTATATGTGTTAGCTAACTGTCCACAAGCCGCGTTAATCTCTCTGCCATGAGAAACTCTCATAGTAACTTCAAGTCCTGCTTGCTCTAATTGATGTTTGAATGCAACTATTTCCCGTTTCTGTGGTGCTTTAATTCTTGAATTGCTTGTTGGGTTGTATTGTAACACGTTAATCATAACTTTTTTGCCCCGAAACCATTTTGCAAGTTGTCTTACATCTGAGGGCCGGTCATTTATACCCGGTAAAAGCAAATACGCAAAGACAATTTTGCGATTATGCCTTTCAGAATAGGATAAGGCTTGCTTAACAACATCTTCAATAGCATATATGCGCATGTGAGGAATAATACGATTTCTTGCAGATTGTGTTGCTGCGTGTAAAGATATTGTCAACTGAATTTTAAGATGTTCCTCGCGCAATTTTTTTAATTGATCGACCGGACCAACTGTTGATATGGTAATGCCGTCGGTTGGAAAGTTGAGCCCATATCTATCTCGGAGAATATGGATTGCTTTTATCAAGTTGTCATAATTGAATAAAGGCTCTCCCATACCCATAAAAACGATACGGTTTACTTTTCGACGCAACAATATAATCTGTTGTACGATTTCTGACGATGTTAGATTACGAACAAAGCCATTTCGCCCGGACTCACAAAAAATACAACCAACAGGACAACCGACTTGTGTGCTCACGCAAACAGTTCCACCATCTCGCCGCTTGATAAAAACCGTTTCAATGTATTTGTTGTCTTTCAGTTCGTAAACATACTTTTCAGTATCACTGCTTTTGCAAATATTTTTTACCAACATTGATAGATTTTTTTTGCGTGGTAATTGCTTATATAATTCTTCATATAAGGCTTTTGCTTCATTCTCGCCAATAACTTCCGACATTTCTTTGTAAGTAAATCCGTATGGATCATTCCGTACTTCCGCAGGCGTATATTTAGGTAAACGTTTCATTTTTATATCCTTTCTTCTAAATAATAAAAGTTTGTTTTTCTGTATTTTTGATTACAATCTCTAATTTTTCTACATCAATGATATGCGTCAATTTGCATTTAGGGCAGAAAAGAGGAAAATCTTTTAATACAGTATTATGAAATACTTGAACTCTCGTCTTTCCGTTACAAATCGGACATTTTATCCAATATTTTTTAAGCATTATATTTCACTCGTCCTTTTTACACAAAAAAATGCAGGTCAATCCTCAACATGAGCATTGACCTGCATTTATAATGCACAGAGCAGTACAACAAAACTAAGGCATAGCTTGCACTATGTCTATACTATATCTATACGTCGTTAGTTTTTTGTATAGCATCCGCAAAATAAGCATGACAAAAAAGCCCATGTTGAAAATGGGAAAATCCTTTTTTTTCAATGCTTATCTAATACGCATGCTATGCAACATAAACGCCGCCTCCTTTTACATAAATTTTATTTTATCAGAAAATCAGTCTACTGTCAATACACAACAGGAAGTATTTAACCTAATGATATGAATTGTGTGGACATATCCAAAAAGAAAGGTGAACTGTAAAATGTAACAGGGTGAATGAAAATGGCAAAAAGACCCGTACCATTGTACGACTTTAAGGCTTTCGGGGCAGCTATAAAAGCCGCGAGAAATGAATACGGCGAGAGCCGCAAAAAGGTAAGCGACGAGTTATATATTTCCCCGCGCTACCTTGCGAATATCGAGAACAAGGGACAACAGCCGAGTTTACAGGTATTCTATGACCTTGTAACCCGGTATCATATTTCGGTAGATCAATTTTTCTTCCCGAACAGCAATGCGGAGAAATCCACCGGGCGGCGGCAGCTTGACGCGCTGCTGGACGGTATGAGCGATAAAGGCATACGGATTGTAACCGCAACAGCAAGGGAGATAACGGAAGTCGAAAAAGCAGAGGATTAACCTCACAATATGAGAAATCGGGAGATTGCAGCGCATGGCGGCTGCAATCTTTTTTTGCGTCCAAAATCAAAGGAACGCGCAACAAATACCGCCTTTCGGTGGGGGTATGGAGTAGATAGCAAGCACAGCAAACGAGTACCCGTTTGCGGAAAATGCTTGTTGGGATAATCCCAAACCCTTATACCGAAAGGCGGTGCGGAAATGGAAAACCGAAAGAGAAATATACAGATGAAGTTTTACGTTACGGAAGAAGAAAAGCGGCTGATCGACGAGAAGATGAAGCAGCTTCCCATAAAGCAGTATGGGGCATACTTCCGTAAAATGGCGATAGACGGGTATATTCTTGTCGTTGACCGAAGCGACACAAAAGCATATATCCGGGAACTGCAAGCGGTGAGCCGGAACATCAACCAAATTGCAAAACGCGCCAATGCGACGGGGACGGTTTACAGGCAGGATATAGAGGACATTAAAAAGGCGGTGGACGAGATATGGCGGTTACAAAGACGCACCCTATTAAATCAACCTTAAAGGCTGCGATAGACTATATCTTAAATCCCGAAAAGACAGACGGGAAGCTGCTTGCGTCCTCTTTCGGCTGCGGGCTGGAAACCGCCGATATTGAGTTTGCATGGACGCGGGAAGCTGCCGGAGATCGCGGCACACATTTAGGGCGGCACTTGATACAATCCTTTGCGGTGGGAGAAACCACACCGGAAGAAGCGCACAAAATCGGCATGGAACTTGCCGGGGCGGTATTAGGCGGCAAGTATGAGTTTGTTTTGACAACTCACGTCGATAAAGACCATCTGCATAATCACTTGATTTTCAACGCGGTTAGCTTCGTTGACTACAAAAAGTACCATTCCAACAAGCAAAGCTATCACTTTATCCGGCGCACCAGCGACAGGATATGTAAAGAGCATGGGCTATCCGTCGTCGTACCGGGACAGGACAAGGGAAAAAGCTATGCGGAATACACCGCCGAAAAGCAAGGGACAAGCTACAAAGCAAAGCTGAAAACGGCGATAGATACTCTCATTCCCCAAGTGAAAGATTTTGACGAACTGCTGCGCCGCTTGCAGGAAATGGGGTATGAAATCAAACAGGGCAAATACATTTCCTTTCGCGCTGCCGGACAGGAACGGTTTACCCGCACAAAGACGCTCGGCGCGGCCTATACGGAAGAAGCGATAAAGGAACGTATCAAGGGCGTATATATCGCCAAGTCAAAACCGCTGCGGGAAGATAAGAAAATCCGGCTTGTCGTCGATCTTGAAAACAGTATCAAAGCGCAACAGTCGGCGGGCTATGAACGGTGGGCGAAAATCCATAATCTGAAACAGGCTGCAAAAAGCATGAACTTCTTGACCGAAAACAAGATTGAATATTACAGCGACCTTGAAAGCAAAATCGCGGATATTATGACCGCCCATGACGCGGCGGCAAGGGCGGTTAAGGACGTAGAGCAGCGTATGTCTGATTTGTCGCTGCTTATCAAGCACACAACCACATACCGACAATTAAAACCGATTTACGAGGAATACAAAAAGTCGCGGGACAAGGAAAAGTATCTGCGGGGGCATGAAAGCGAAATTATCCTGTTTGAAGCTGCGGCAAGGGCATTAAAGGAAATGCAGATAAAGAAGCTGCCCGATCTCGCCGCGCTGCGCAAGGAGTATAGCAGCTTAAACGACAGGAAAACCAAATTGTATGAAGATTATCGGCAAGCCAAGAAGCAAATGCAGGAATACAGCGTTGTCAAAAAGAACGTTGACAGTATTCTATATCCGTCCCAAAGCAGGGCGAAAGAACAGGAACGGGGGTAAGACCGTAGATTTCTTTACAATAACCTGTTACAATCAAACTATATTCAGAGAACAAAGGAAGTGTATATATGGGCTATTTAGCGGCGGCGGGAGCCTATTTAATAATCGGTCTTGTAGTTAGCTTTATCCTTATGGTAGTGGGGCTTTTTATCGGGCATATCATTGTTTTTGACAGTATCGCCCTCGGTATTATATCCGGCGTGTGCTGCAATCACTTTTTCACGCTACACCCTGCATTATGCGTGCTGATCGGCGCTGCTGTATTCGCGCTGCTGCTGTTTCTCCAAAAAACACGCTTTGGATTTTGGGTAATCGGGGTGCTGCTGTCCGCTGCCTGGGCGGTTATTTTCGGGCTGCTGGCGTTTATTATCTCCAATGCAGATCAACTTTGGTTTTATGTGGTCTGCGGGCTTGCTTTTATCATCATGCTGCTTCTCCATATCAAGGCAAGAGATAAAGCATAAAACAAGGGTAGCAAGTGGAACGTTAAGGGCTGAAAATGGCTGTATTTCTGCGGCTTCCAGAGCGCGAAAACGGCATAGACGATACTTTATACTCAAACCTCAAAAAGTGCCTTTCTAATGTTCCACGAAAACGCAAAAAAGAATGGGGCGCGGTGCCAACAATCGGCAGCCGCGCCCTTGCTTTATTCTAATCACTCTTTCAGTTTGGCATTTTTGCGTATGGTTTCCTTTGCTGCCCTTACAAAGTCTGCAATCATACGGATTTCGTATTCGTCGCAATCGGAAACGAGGTCTTGTATTTCCTGTGAAAAAATATCTTTGGAGTGTATCACGCTATCACATAAAAACTCGTCAACAGAAACGGAAAGGGCATTTGCCAAAGATACAATCGTCGGCAAACTCAATTTGGAGTTGCCCGTTTCAATATTGCTCATGTGTGTTGTGGAAAGCGACGCTTTTTCCGCTAATGCTTCCTGTGTCAAATCCGCTTTAATACGGGCAATCTTTATGCGCTTGCCAATCGCTCTATAATCTAATTCCATTCAAAAATCCCTCGCAATCACGCTCTTTCCTATATTGTATTTTTTCCGCTGTATCATTATAATAATCTGTATAAAGAATTACTTTATACAGTTTGTGTTTTTTTGAAAATATTTTATATTCCACCTCACAAGCTGTATTTCTAATATATGTGAGGGAATACAATGATTACTTGCACCTTTGCGGGGCATAGAGAAGTTTTCGGCTCCTGCACTCAAAAAATAGAAAACGCGCTTGAAACGCTGATCGAAAACGAAGATACGTTATACTGTTACGTCGGCGGTATGGGAGAGTTCGACGGATTTTCCGCTGCTGCTGTCCGCAATCTGAAAAGGAAATACCCAAACAAAGAAATCCGGCTGACGCTTGTTCTGCCCTATATGCAGCAAAAATTAAACGAGTATAAGGAGTATTACGAAACGAGTTTTGACGACATTCTTATCCCGGCAGAGTTAGCGGAGATACACTATAAGCGGGCAATACCCGCCCGCAACAGGTGGCTTGTGGATAATAGCGACTATTTAATAGCTATGGTATGGCGCGACTTCGGCGGGGCATATACGACGCTGCGGTACGCGCAAAAACAGGGGAAAAAGATAATCTTGCTGGAACGATAAAAAACAGGGGCGCGGTTGCCGATTGCCGGCACCGCGCCCCTGTGTACTATGGGCTATTACTCGTCGGTCAAGATAAACTCCCTTTCGGAAAACTCGCTGTCCGTCATGGCTTGCAGCTTGTTTACCGCTGCGGCGGCAAGCTGGCGCATATCCTCGTCCATGTAGGGCATGGCAGAGTTGATATTATCAATCGTCCTTTCCCGGCTGTCCTCGGCGTAAATCGCAATTATGTTTTCTTCCTCAATGGTAAAGCGGATATTCATGCTATCAAACCTCCAAATCCTTTTTCTGCTCTTTCTGCTTGTCTTTCGGTTGCTGCACCGCCTGTTTCTTGTACTCGTCCAGCTTCTTCAAAATGGACGGTTTCTTTTGCGGCTGCTCCCGTTTCTCGGCTTTTACCGCTTTCGCAAGGTCGGCAACGGAGATCGCTTCGCCCGCCTTTGCCCGCTGCTCCAAATCCGCGACGGTGGGCGTTTGCGGCGTGTTATTGATAAGCCCGTCAAAGTTGTTGTCGTTCTGCTCTACAATATCCTCAACGTGCTTTAAGGGATTATCCCGCTGCGGCTGCTCGGCAGCTATGGCATAAGCCTGTGTGCCGTTTCCCATAATGAGATACTTCCCGTCCTCCGACGCATGATGAAAACCAAAGCCCGCCGCTTCGATCTGTTCGCGGCTCATGTCGGTAATATAAAAATTGCCCCTCGGCGTTCTGACGGTTTCGCCCGTCATAAGGCTTTCGGGGGTCGCTTCCGGCTGTTGCTTTTCAAGCTGCCCGTCCTTGTAGGAATACCCTTGTGCCGCGATTGCTTCAAGGGTCTTGCCCGTAACGTCGCCATAAATCCGCTTGTCTGCGTCTACAAGCAGTTGCAGCGTATCTTTTACGGTATCGGATAGGGCTTGCTGCTGTTCGGGAGATAGCTTATCAAATACGGGGGTCTGCTGCGCTTGTTCCTGCAAAAACTCCGGCACCTGCTGAAAACCTATGCTGTCTACATAATGGGCGGTGTTCTCGCCGTTCTGATGAAGCACAACAATGTCGGAAACGGAAAGGCTATGCCCCTTAAAATCGGCGGGGTGGTCGATATTAAACTTTTCCCAAATGCCGCCAAGCGTCATATCCTTTGTAAGCGGCGCGGTATAGACGAGTTCATAATTTGCCCGGTCAACGGTATGCCCCGTTGCTTGCAGACGGTCGAACGGCTCAAAGCGCAAATCCATAGTTTCATCTCTGCGGGCTAACTGATAAATCCCGTAGCTGTCCTCCTTGCCGTTGAGAAGCAAGGTTTCTTTTGCTTTCGCTTCCTGCTCCTGCTCGGCTTGCCGCTGCTGCTGCAATTCGGTAAAATGCCCCTCAATCTCGGTAATGAGTTCCTTTGCGGTCGCCTGTATCGTTTCAAGGGACGCTTTTAATTCGGTCATTTCCTTGCCGCTGCTCCAGCCCGCCACATACCCGAAAGAGTAATCCGACGTATCAAGCCCGAAATGCTGACACACCGTATAGGCAACGCTTTCAGCCTGTACCTCGCGGCTGCGGCGGTCAACGCGGTTTTGCTCCTCCAGCGGGGCGTTTAAGTCCACGTCATGCAGCTTCGCATGGGCGATTTCGTGAATGGCGGTCTTTACCGCCTGTAACTCACTCACGCCCTCTTTGATAGCAATTCGCTTATCGGTCAAGCTGAAATATCCGTTTGCGCCGTTTGTGATCTGCTCAAAAGCAATCGGAACGGGGGACGCTTTTTCAAGGGCAGCGAAAAAGTCCTCGTACTGTTCCACATCGGCAAGCAGCGGCTTAACCGAAAGATCGGGGAACTCCTTGCCCTCGGTCTGCGAAATGTCAAAGACGGTTACAACCTTAAAGGCGGGAACGGTAACTTCCTTTTCTTCCTTAACCGTCTTTCCCTCGCTGTCAAGTATGGGCTTTCTTGTGTCGGGGTCGATTTTATCCACCAGCTTTTTTACCTTGTAGGGCGCGGGGGCAAAGATTTTAATGCCTTTCTCGCCGCTTTTCACATGGCGGTCAAACTCTTTCTGCCATTGTGAATAGCCCTTTACCAAATTGCCGCCCTGCATGGCAATTAGGATAGTGTTATTCAAGCTGTAATCGTGAAACTTTGACATAGCCGTTAAAAACTCTTTGTAGCGGTCGCTGTCAAAAATCGCTTGTATGCCCTGTTCCAGACGGGCGGTGATCTCCTTTACCTTGTCGCCGGGTTTTTCAGAAGAAAGGATAATCGGCACGACGGGGCGGGGCTGCGGCGGCTCGGCGGGCGGCGTTTCTGTCTGCTGCGCTTCGGCTGCGTCCATAAAGACTTTATCCTGTTCGCCGCGCTCTTGCTGCGGGTAACTCATAATGCGGTATTCCTCCGGCACTTCGCGCCCCTCAAACTGACGCTCCCACTCGTCGCCGCTTTCGACGAGATAGCCGTATTCGGTAAACGCGCCCTTTTCATGCTCGGCGGCGTTTCTGCCAAAAGTAGTAAGGTCAATGCCGCCTTTCCATTTTTCGGGCATTTGTACCATGCCGGATTGATTTAAGTAATAATCGCCTAAATCGCGGTAGGTATGTACTTCGGGGATATGGACGTAAAAATCCACGTTGTAGGTGAAGTCAATTACCTGTCCGATATTTGCAAGCCCGTTTTTCTGCTGCAAAGCTGCGTTCAGCTTGCCAACCTCGGCGGGGTCAAGCTGTTCGAGCCGCGCCGCAAGAAAATTGAGTTCGTCCACGTCGGCGGCGCATACCATTTCATAAGGCAAAGCAATATGTTTCTCCGGGTCGTCGGAATAGCCGCGAATGGAAAAATCCTGCGGGTTATCGGCGGTAATGCCGACGCTCTGCATGGCTTCGTGAAGCTGCTCTTTTGTAGCGGGCATATCCAACCAATAGCCGCTTGGGTCGCCCGCTTCAAAGCGGCTGCGGTTGCCTATCATAATAGAAAACTGTTCGCTCATGTGTTCACGCTCCTTTTCCTGCCCGGTATTTTCGGGGATAGCTGCCGCCTGTTGCTGCTGCGGGAGTTCTTCGCCCTCTATGGTGTAGTCCGGCATGAGCATACCGTTTACTTTGAAATAGTCGGCGTACTCCTGCGGGATAGGCGGGGAGATTTCCGTAAACAGACGGTCGTATGCTTTGATACGTCCATTCAGATACTTTTCCATAGCCGCCTTGTCGGAAAAAACCTTTCTGTCCTGTCCGGCAATCTTCGCTTGCCCGTTCCTGTTCGGGCTGTTGGTATAAACGCCCCATGTGAGAGAATAAGAGTAAGGGACGCTTTGCTGCTTCTCCCTGTCGTAACGGGTGTTCTCGTAAATGTGGTAGTTCATCTGATATACCCGGTTGCTGCGGGTATATCGGTCATATTCGCCTTTCTGCCACTCGTTAGAAGTGTGCTGCACAACGGTTGTCCTTGTGTATTCAATCGCTTTGTCAAGCAAAAGCGTTTTGCCCGCCTGTTCCTCCCATGCGGCGGCGCGGCTTGAGAGATCGTTAAAAATCGCCTGTTCCGCTGCCGCGCTTTCCTCGCGCATGGCGTGTAGCTGCTCCGGCGGCAAGGAAACATAGGGGGCAATATCCCCGTCCTTTGCTTCAAAATATATCCGGCGTTCTATCCGCATGGTTTCGGCGGTTTCCAATTTGTCATGGTCGTATGAAGAATACGGCATATTGTTTCATCACGTCCTTTCTCGATTTTTAAGGGTTTGGGACTATCCCAACAAGCAAAATGCCCGCGCTTCCCATAGAGCAGCGCGGGCATTTCTCGCAAACGGGTACTCGTTTGCTGTGCTTGCTATGTAGTTGTTCTTATCCGTAAACGCCTGTTTCTCTCGCTTTCCGCTTTCTGCCTGCGGCGTATCTTTGCCGCACAATCGGGACAGTATTTCGCCCGATTGCTGCCCGCCGCAAACGTGCTGCCGCATACCGCGCAACGCTTCAAATCGGTTTCCCCGCTGCGGGTGATCTGTTCGCAAAGCTGCCTGTCTGCGGGTAAAACCGCTTCGCGGAAATAACGGCATAACAGCGAATAGCTGATACTCTGCACACACACGCAAGTTTCCCCGTCGTCCAATAGCAGACAGTTCCCGCAATCGTTGTTGGCGCACGCGGCGCGGGTCATTTTCTTAACGGCTCGATACTGCTTTTCATCAAGCCTAATCATTTTCGGTTCTGCTCGACGCGGAAGTTTACATACTTGCCGCCTGTGTCGGCAAGCAGCACAACCCCGTCAAAGGTCTTTCCCGTTTTGGTGGAGTACATACCCTTGATTTTTACCTTTCCGTCTTTCAAAAGGGCGGCGGCAATCGCCTTTGTGAAAGTCTTTTTGCGCTGCTGAAAGAACAAGTCATTTTTCCACATGACAAAGCTGCACGCCCTGTCGGAACAGTAGTAGTTTTTCTTGCCCTCGTAAACCGTCGCGCCGCAACGGGGGCAAGTGCCGATTGCTTCCCGCTGCGGGGTAAACAGCTTCGCTTTATCTTCGGAAATCGCGGAATAGGTTTTGACAAGCCCCGCTGTCATTTCCTCAATGCTGCGCATGAAATCGTCCGGGCTGTCGCTGCCTTTGGCAATCCCGGTAAGGCGGGTTTCCCATTCTGCCGTAAGCTGCGGGGACGTAAGGACTTCGGGCAGGATAGCGGCAAGGTTATACCCGTCCTTTGTGGGGATTAGCTTTTTGCCCTTGCGCTCGGCAAAGCCCGCACTAATGAGTTTTTCAATGATACCCGCCCGCGTTGCGGTAGTGCCTAACCCTTTGCGCTCTGCGTCCTCCGGCGTTTCTTCCTTGCCCGCGTTCTCCATAGCGGACAGAAGCGTATCTTCGGTATATGCTTTCGGGGGCTGCGTGTAACGCTCGGAGATCTCCGCTGCCGGATTGTCAAAGGTCTGCCCCTCGGCAAGCGGCGGCAAAACGGTTTCCGGCTCTGCGTCCTCGTCCTGTTCCTCGGACGCGGCGCGGGACAGCTTTTCAATCTCACGCCACCCCTCGCAAAGCGTCGTCTTTCCCTTTGCGGTAAAGGTATAACCGCCGCAAGAGATAACCGCCGTAACCGCTTCATACTCATAGGGCGCGGCTGCGGCGCAAAGCAGTTTTGCGCATACAAGGGTCATTAGCTTTTTCTCGCTTTCGGCAAGGGAAGAAAAGCCCGTTTTCACAAACTCCGCTGTCGGCAAAATGGCGTGATGGTCGGTTACTTTGCTGTTGTCGCAAATCCTCGCAAGGTCTGCTTGCAGCTTCACGTCCCGCATAAAGGGAAGCAGCGAACAAAGCCCGGTAATGAGTTCCTTTGTGCTGTCCTGCATATCGGAAGTGATATATTTGCTGTCGGTGCGGGGATAGGTCAAAAGCCGCTTTTCGTAGAGGGCTTGCGCATAATCAAGGGTCTGTTTCGCCGTAAACCCGTACAGGCGGTTGGCTTCGCGCTGCAACGCGGTAAGGTCAAACAGCTTCGGCGGTGCAACGGTCTTTTTCTCTTTTTTGAGGGAAGTACAAACGGCCTGCGATTTCTCGCAAGCCGCTTTCATATGCCGCGCCGCCGCTTCGTCGTCCTGCCGTTCCGAAAGGGCGGCAACGCCGCCAACGTCCAGACGGACAACATGATATTTTTCTTTCTTAAAGCTGCTGATCGCATAGTCGCGGTTTACCAGCATGGTAAGGGTGGGCGTCTGCACTCTGCCGACATTCAGCGTTTTGTGATAGAGGATAGAGAAAAGGCGGGTCGCGTTAATCCCGACAAGCCAATCTGCCTTTGCTCTGCAAAGCGCGGATTGATAGAGGTTGTCATAGCTGCGCCCGTCTTTGAGGTTTGAAAAGCCCTCGCGGATTGCGCTTTCTTCCATACTGCTAATCCAAAGGCGGGAAAAGGGCTTTTTGCAATTTGCCTGTTCATAGACAAAGCGAAAAATGAGTTCTCCCTCGCGCCCGCTGTCGCACGCATTGACAATCTCGGAAACGTCGCTGCGGTGCATAAGGTCTTTGAGTACGGAAAACTGCTGCTCCTTGCCGCTGGCAACGGTAAACTGCCAATCCTGCGGGACAATGGGGAGATCGTCATACTTCCATTTTCGGTACTGCTCGTTGTAGGTCGCCGCGTCCGCAAGGCTAATCAAATGCCCGATACACCAGGACACAAGGTAGCCGCTGCCCTCAAAATATCCGCTGCGCTTTTTATTCGCGCCAAGTACGGCGGCAATCGCCGCCCCGACGCTCGGTTTCTCTGCAATTACAAGTTTCATACTTCCTCGTCCTCCTGCTCGGTTTCTAATTCTTCCTCGTCCTCGTCGTCCTCGTCAAAATCGAGATCGTCAAGGTTGCTGCTGCCTTTTGCCGCGTCCTTTTTGGGCTTCATAATCTTAAAGTAATAGAACGCGCCGCCGCCCACTGCGGCAAGAAGCAGCACGACAAGCAGAATAGCACCGCCCATGCCGCCGCCTTTATCTTCCTCCGGCTCCGGCTGCTCGGTTTCTTCCGGCTCCGGCTCGGCTTCCTTGCCCGCGCACTCGCTCATATTGACGCTGCAAACGGGGCAATCGGTGTTGACGCTTCCGGCAACGCATTTTTCAGTACAGCTACAAGCGGGGGCTTCGGTCTGTTCGTCCTCCATAAGCTGCAAAAGGTCTTTTTCATCAACTTGATTGAGGAAATGGACGGTGTTTTCTCCGTCCTCGGCGCGGTCAATGATGATGTAAAAATAGTTTCCGTTTTTCGTAACGACGGTAATAAACTGCTTATCGCCGGACGCTTCGCCCGTTATGTCGTCCACAAGGCTCATGTTGCCCTCCGGCGTTAAGGGCTGCGGCTCATAGCCGCCCGTCGTTTCTTCCGGCTCGGTTTCGGTTACGGGGGTAGGCGGCTCGTCGCTCACATCACCGCCGCCCGCAAAAGCGGTAACAGAAAAGCCGCCCATGAGTACAAGGGCGGCAAGCAAAGCGGTAACGCTGCGGAACAGTTTTTTATGCTTCATCTTCGGTTTCCTCCTGTTCGTCGGTATAGTCTGTGTCCGGCTGCGGCAAAATGATTTCGCCGTTGGCATAGGCGGAGAGGAACGCGGCAAGCTGCGCCCCGTCAAGGTGTACCGCTTTCACCATTTGAACGATCTGCGCGTTTTCTTCCTCGATTTTCTGCGCTTCAAGGTCTTTCAGCCTTTTTTGGTATTCAAGGACTTTCGCCCTCGTTTTCTCAATATCCCTTTCGATACGGTCAAGTTTCGTGTTTGCCATAGAAATAAACTCCTTTCAAAGTCAGTTGTAATGTAGCCGCCCATAGGCGTAAAAATGGGATTGCCAATAGCTTGTATCAAGTTTTGCGTATTGTATCGGGTCGCCACAATGCAGCATGACGGGGCTTCCGTCCCCGTCCTCGCCAACGTAGATACCCACATGAGATACCCCCGGTGTGTCATATGTACCCGTAAAGAAAACCAAATCCCCCGGCTGCGGGTTGGAAACGCGGGTTGAAATGTTGTAAAGCCCCTGCGCCCCAAGTCTGCCTGTATTGTATAAGCCGCTGTTCGTCAGCACATAGCTAACAAAACCGCTGCAATCAAAAGAGGTTTCCGGGCTGCTGCCGCCCCACACATAAGGAAAACCGACATACTTTTCCGCTTCCTCAATGAGCCGCGCAAACTTTTCATCGGAATTGAGCAGCGCGGCGGGGACTTCGTAATCTGCGGGCGGGTTTTCATAGTATTTTGAAATATAGCCGGATTGCGGGAAAAGGTCGGGTCTGTTCCCAAGCGACGACATATACATAGCGTACATGGATAGCTGTTCCTCGCCCATAATGTAAACGGGAACATGGGAGAGGTTGAAGTTTTCCAAATCCACATTGAGAATGTAATAGTTATAGGCTACTTCAACGTCGTATTCGTTGCCCTCGCTGTCCGTCCGCGTTTCGGTGCGGTAGCGTACCTCGACTTCCTCCGTAACCGTCAAGATATACTGTTTATCAAAGAGCATTTCAAGGGTGCTTTGCGCTTCATCGAGAGTAAACACGCCCTCATGCCAAGCGGAGAGGATAGAGATTAGCACATACGGGTCATGCTCGATCTCGTCAGCCGTTACCCGGTATTCGTCATAGCCGGGGTATTCGCTTTCGATGTTATCCAGCATATCCTGTAACTCGGCTTCCATAGCGACATACGCGCTTTCTGCGCCTGTAATATCCGCGTCCTCGGAGAGATAGGACGACGCAATCAAGCCGCTGCCGCTGTTGCCGCCGAACAGGGAACAAGAGGACAAGCCGCCGAAAAACAGAAGCACGATAAAGGCAATCCCGCCCACAATCAAACAGCCTTTCCAATGCCGGACGACAAAGAACGTCGCCCGTTTGGTTTCCTGCGCCGTTTTCTTCGCCGCCTTTGCGGTGGCTTCGGCGGTCTTTTTCACCTTGCCGCCCGTTTTCAACGCCTTTGCATACTGCTTTTTAATGCGCTGTTTTTGCCAAAAACGGGAAATCGGGTTGGAGTGCGCAAGGGCGGGGTTATCATGCAGCGCCTTTTGGTAGAGGAAATCGGCGTTTGCCTTTGCTGCCTTTTTCTCGGCTGCTGCCGCCGCCCGGTAAGGTTTCAGCTTATGGCTGCGTATGCCGCGTTTTACTGCCCGCGTCGTCATGCCGCCCGCTTTCTCGCCCACAAGTTCTATCCTGTGTCCGCTTTCCACACCGACGTTTTCTTTCTCCACCTCATAGATTTTTCCATGTACGGCGGCGTCCAATTCCTGTGCCGGACGGGATAACGGGTTATGACGCAACTTGCCGTTTGGGGGCTTATCCGTTTTTTCAAAAGCAAGGCGCGTCTTTGCTTTGCCTTTGGCTTCGTCAAAAACGCGCTCTTTTGTGATTTTGGTCTGTTTGGGGATAGCTGCCCGCGCTTTGTCTAAACGGTCAGCCGCCGTATCGGATTTTTTGATTGCCTTTTGCAGGTCCGGCGTTGCCCGTTCCGCTTCGGAAAACTGCAAGCGGGACGTATGGGTTTTAAGCTGTGCTGCGTCAAGGGTCTTTTTCTCCGCGCCCTTTTCAAAGTGGCGGCTAACCTCTGTGCCAATACGTTGGGTGGCTTTTTCCGCTGCTCCCGCTACGGGGGCTGAATAGTTTTCCTCCGGCGGTCTTTCGCTGATACTCGTTGTTTCGCCCGTCGTAAGGTTTTCCGCAACCGCCCCGTCGCGGGTCATTTTCTGCGTTACCTTGTCGGGGGCTTTTAATTCCTTGCTCAATGTTCATCACCTCCAATACGCTGTTTTGCAAGGGTGCAGTATTCGGGGTTGATCTCTATACCCACATAGCGGCGGGAAAGGCTTTTTGCCGCCGCTGCGGTCGTGCCGCTGCCTAAAAACGGGTCAAGCACAATCCCGCCGACAGGACAGCCCGCCAAAATGCACGTTTCCGCAAGTTTGGGCGGGAACGCTGCAAAATGCCCGCCGCGATAGGAAGCTGTGTTGATCTGCCAAACGTTGCGGCGGCTGCGGACGGGGGAAATCATTTCGTCGGTGTATGCGCCTTTCCTGCGGGGACGGTTGATTTTCTGCGGCTGGTTTTGCCCCGGAACGGTAGCGGCATATTTGTTGCCTTTCCCAACTCCGCTTTTCAGCCGTACCGCCGTTGTGGGGGCTATCGGCTCGGCTACTGCTTGCCAATCGTAGTAATATTTCTTCGACTTGGTAAGCAGAAACACATATTCATAGCAGCGCGTCGGTCTGTCCCGCGTGCTTTCCGGCATGGCGTTTCCCTTGTGCCAAATGATAGAACTGCGCAAATACCAACCGTCGCCCCGCAAGGCAAGGGCTACAAGCCACGGAATACCGATTAGGTCTTTCGGCTTGCAGCCGGGGGCGCGGTGGTTTACCGCCACTTGCTGCCCGTTCCTGCCTTTGGGATATTTCGGGTCTTGGTGGTCGGCTTTGCTGCCTGTGCCGCAATAAGTGTCCGCGATATTCAGCCAACAAGTACCCTCCGGCGTAAGCACCCGCTTTACCTCATGGAAAACCGCTGTAATGCGGGAAACATATTCCTCCGGCGTTGCTTCCCGTCCGATCTGCCCGTCTGTGCCGTAATCGCGCAAAGCATAGTAGGGCGGGGACGTTACGCAACAATCCATACAGTTATCCGGCAAGGTTTGAAGCACCTGCAAGCTGTCGCCGCAATAGATTTTATCCGTTTCTATCTTCATGCTGACACCTCGCCGGGCTTGGTCGTCATCACGCGGTAGAGTTCCGTATCTTTTGGGAAACGGTCAATAAAGGGCAAAATCACGTTGCCATAGAAGATAAGTCCCTCGCCCGCTTCGGAATGGGTTACATAGGTCATTTGCTGCTGTGAAATGTTAAGCTGCTTGGCAAGGATTTCCCGGTCGCCCTGGGCTTGGTTGAGCATATACACAAAATCACTGTTTTCAAAGATGTTCTCCACCTCGCGGGACGACAACAAATCTTTCACGTTTTGGGTGATACCTGTCGGAATACCGCCCCACTTCCTAAAACGCTTCCAAATCTCGACGGAATAGGCGGCGGTCTGTTCCTCTTTCAAGAGCAAATGAAACTCGTCGATGTAATACCGCGTCGCCTTGCCCTCGCTGCGGTTTACCGTTACTCTGTTCCATACTTGGTCTTGGACGATAAGCATACCGACTTTTTTAAGCTGTGTACCGAGTTCCTTAATATCAAAGCAGACAAGGCGATTATGAATGTCAACGTTTGTCCTGTGGTTAAAAATGTTCAAGCTGCCGTTTACATAGAGTTCCAATGCCGCCGCGATACGCTGCGCTTCCTTTTCCGGCTGCTTCTTGATCTCGTCGTAGAGGTCGCCCAAAATCGGCATATTCTCCGGCTTCGGGTCGGCAAGGTAGTTGCGGTACACGCTGATAACGGCGCGGTCAATCAAGGTCTTTTCAACAGCTTCCAGCCCGTTTTTACCGCCCATAATCAACTCACAAAAGGAAAGGATAAAATCGCTCTTTAAGGCTATGGGCGTGTCGCCCTCGCTGTAATTGAGGTTAATATCCATCGGGTTTATGTACTGCGTGCTGTTCTGCGAAACCTTGATAACCTGTCCTTTCAGCCGTTCCACAAGGGGGTAATATTCGGCTTCGGGATCACAAATGATTATGTCGTCCTGCGTGATAAGAAAAGCGTTGGTGATCTCGCGCTTTGCGGAAAAACTCTTGCCGCTGCCGGGTGTACCCAAAATCAAGCCGTTAGGGTTTTTCAGCCGTTTCCTGTCGCACAAAATCATGTTGTTGGAAAGGGCGTTTAGGCCGTAATACAAGGCTTCGCCGCTTTGGAACAGTTCTTGCACCGTAAAGGGGACGAAAATAGCGGTACTGGAAGTCGTCAATCCCCGCTGGATATGGATTAGGTTTTCCCCCAATGGGATAGAGGACATAAGCCCCTGTTCCTGCCGGTAGTCAAGGCGGGTGAGCATACAGTTGTATTTCTGCGCGATACTTGCGGCCTGAAATACGTCGTTATCCAATTTCTGCTTGGTGTCCGCGATATTCAGCACAAGCAAGGTAAGTAAAAACATTCGCTCGTTCCGGCTCTGCAAATCCCGCAAAAGGTTTTTCGCTTCGCCGCCATAGGTGGCAAGGTCGGACGGGATTATATCCATATCGTAGCCGCTGCGGATTGCCTTTTTCTGTTCCTCAATTTTCATGCGGTCAAGGTCGGTGATTTTCCGCTTAATGGTCTTGATCGCTTCGTTGTGGTCGATACTCTGAATGTGCAGATTGACGACAATCCCGTTTTCCGCGTCCATGAAGTCGGCAAGCATACGGTCTGAAAGTTCCGGCGCGGCAATCTGCAAAAAGGAAACCGCGCCAAACTTCCCGCCCATTTGAAACATTCGCCCGTCGCCAAAACGGAAAGAGGACGGGGCGATAAAGTCCTTGACGGAAAGGCCGCTTGCGGGTAGCCATTCCCAAGCAAAATTAAAGCGTTCCCCGTCCGGGTGGAACAGCCCATGCAGCACTTCAAGACGCTGCTTCCCGTCCAGCACCCGCGCCGCCGCGCCCATCACCTTAAAATGGTTGAGGGTGTCCGTTTCGATACGGGCAAGCCGCGCCCGCGCCGATTTAATGTCTTTCGCTTCAATGGTAAAGGTGAGAAACTTTGTCTTGATAAGCCCGTTGTTGCCCCGTTCAAGCTGCGTTTGCAGCATTTCGGTGTATTCGGCTCTGATACTGTCAAAGTCGTCATTCTGCGGGGCAATCGTGATACTGCTTTTGAAATCGTCCTTGTTCGCATGGCGGCTGATTAAGGAAAGCTGCACACCAATGGAAGCGTCAAAGGAGTTATACATATCGCAAAGGGCTTCAAAAATGGCGGTCTTGTCGTCCGGCTGCGCAAGCTGATAGTTGATGTCCTCAAACTCAATGCACTTGGAATACCGCCCGTTTGCAAGGCGGCAAATCCCGTCCTTATACATTCGCTCAAACGGTATGCTGTCCTGCGCCGTATGGGGCTTCCCGTCGCCCTTTGCCTGCCGGATAAGCGCGTCGATCTGTTTCTTTTCCTGCCGCGTAAGTTTACGCTTTTCGTTTTGGGTCTTTCCCTTTTCCTTTGACAATCGCCCGTACCTCCTTATCTAATCGCTCCTGCCGCGCAAGGGCGGCATAAAAATTGTTGGTCTGATAAGGTCGCTCTTTGGGGCGAAGAAACTTCACTTCCACAAATTGCCGAATAATCACTTCCAGCGGTTGCCCGTTTTTCTCGTACATGGCAAGCAAAAACATAGGCAGCATGGCAAGCACCATGCACAATGCCGCTGCGCTCGTTCCAACGCTGCCTTTTACCAAAAAGAACAGCGGCAGTCCGATTGCCACCGCCGCGCTGAAACAAATTAGCTGTCGTTTCGTAAGGTTGAACATTACCTTGCTTTTGATTTTTGTTAAGTCCTTTGGGACGGTTACATACGCCATTTCATACCTCCTTTCTGCCCGGAATGTAATCTTCAAAGCGGGGAACAGCATAGAAAAGCCGCTTGTTGTTTACCCATCGTTGCAAATGGCGGGTAACAGGCGGGGCGGTTGGACGCTCGTAAATCATCACATACGGGTCAAAGCCCATAGCCCGCAAGGTGTTCACGCGGTATAAATCCTGTTCGTGAGTGCTGCCGTAGTTGGTAAGAACATACACGCGCCGCTGGCGGCTGCTTTTAATGGCTGTCAAATCCAAAAAACGTTGGAAATACCCGGTCAAGTCCTCGTCGGGATTATCCCATGCAAAATGTACCGCTTTTATCCGTACCCGATTTAACAGGCTGACATTATCCCTGTTCACAAGGCGAATATCCAGCCCTTGCGAAAAATCCACCCATGCGCGGCTTCGTATAAGCTGCTCAATGAGATTTTCATGGTCGGGACAGGCAAGCAGATTAGCGTCCATGATTTTTATTTCCGGCTGCCATTTCCAAAACTCGGACAAATCCGCAACCTTAACGCTTTTGCGCCCCTCTTTACCGCTGACAATGCAAAACCCGCAATTTCTCGGACAACCCCGGCTTAAAAAGCCGTAGGCAATCCCGAAAAACTGCGGGTAGATAGAATAATCCGGGTAACTGTGTTCCACTTCCGGCGGCAAGCGGTTTTTCGTGTCGTAGCCCGTACCGCCGAAAATAACCTGTTCCGCGTTGGTAACGGTTATCGTGTCTTTGGAATAGGTGTCCGTAAAGACGCGGCTTTTATATACAAGGTCGTACCGCCCCTTTGCGTTCCACCATTCCACTTTATGCCCTTTTGTTTTGTGATACGCGGATAGCTTCATCAAGCAGAGGTTGGGGAAGTTATGACTATCCACGTCGATTAAACCGATTTTCAAATCATAACTCACCCCCTTAATGTGCCGAAAAGACGCTCTTTGCAAGGCTCCCCGTTTTGAAAAGGGTAAAGCACAAGAGGACGGTATAGCCCATGCAAGACCAGATCGCGCCGGAAATGTCGTCGGTTGCTGCGATTGTCTGTATCAAGACCGCATAAATGCCCACGCACACCAAAATCAAAAACGCCTGAAAACCAAGCGCAAGCAAAGATTTTAAGTAATTCTGTCCCATGCTGCCCCATTCGTGATTTACCATTGTTGCCATAGGGATAGGGGCAACGCTCGTTACAAGATATATTTCAATCATGCGCCCATACACCACAAGCATAATGCAGATTGACAGGGCTTTCATGGTAAGCCCTACAAAGAGGGATTGAAACCATAACCCCAAAAGACCGCCCACGCTCATAGCGTCGAGTTTTGCTTCAATGTCGGTAATGACGGTGGTAACGTCTATGCTTGTATCGGATATGATAACCCCCGCGCTCTGATTGACGACGCTCTGCGTAACGTCGAAAACTCCCATGACGATGTTCCAAGTGTTTGTTACCAGCAGCACCGCAACAAAGGTCTTAAAAATCCATTTGAAGAAAATCCAAGTGTCGAGATCGTGCAGATTGTTTTTTTCAATTACAATCTGGATTAGTTCGTAGCACATGACAAAGGTAATGATAACGCCCGCAATCGGTACAATGACATTTTCCGAAAGGCTGCGTATCATGTTGAATATGCCCGCGTTCCACCCGGCGGGGGTCGTGCCGACTTGCGTTGCGATTTCTCCAACCTCTGTATTTACGCTGTCAAACAAGCCGGAGAGGTTCGATAAAATCCCGTCTGTCAAAATGCCACGAAACCAATCTTCAATCATCTGCCATATCAAAAGTTAATCCCTCCTTTCCCGCGCCCTCCCGTTTCCGAGAGGGCGCGGCGGGTGGTATTTGTTTTAGGCATTATCCAAAAAGTTTGGAAAGAAGCGGAACAAGGGTGCCGCCGATCAAAGCGACGCCGCCGCCCGCCATGAGCTGCTTCATGCCCTGGCTTTTTACTGATGTGTGATAAAGAAGTAATAGAAGTGTAAAAAATTTTGCCGTTCCTATCCGGCACATGAGGTATGTCGGATAGGTCGGGCGGTTATTCGGGCAAGTCCACCTTGCCAACA
>NZ_JACOPC010000030.1:0-36136 GCF_014288035.1 Hungatella sp. L36
GGCCGGGACGGTCCGAACAGAATAATCAACGCCTGTGGAGCTGGCATAAGACCTGTTAGATAGAAGGGCAATTGGCGCTGAAACAGGAAGCTCGTGTATTTATACATGAGTATGTTCACGGACAGTATACCTATTATGGCTGGTGCTATAAAATAGAAATGAAAGTTTTTAAAAACAGTCAAACTCAACAGGTCTATAATTACTTCTCCGGGCATGGAACAGCAGTAAATCTCCTTATTTTTGGAAAAATTATTACAAGAAATTTTTATAATGGGGTTTCCATTAGATATTATGATATGCCGGAAACGCAATAATTTTGTATATGCCATCTCGGTTTATTGATTTGTACGCTATTTTATGGTTAAATCGTCTTCCTATAATCCCTCCCCATACTAAAGTGAAATAAGCTTGTTATATTGTAGCGCTATACTATTTATCCGACGAATAAAGCAAATGTATGAAAAACGATTAGTCAGATATACATACCATATAATTAAAACTGAGAAGAGCCTTCAATGAGAAGGGCCTTCTTTTTTTGAACATTGGGCGGTGATCGAGAAATTTCCCTTTTTAAATATTGTTGACAAGGAAACAAAATGGAGATAGAATAAACGTGTCCATGGAAACAATAAAAGATAAAGGAGTTGTAATAGATGAAAAGTGACAGAGGTTTTTCTAAAGATTTTCTGCTCGTGGTTATCGGCCAGATTATATCGTTGTTTGGCAATCAGATTTTGAGGTATGCGCTTCCGCTTTATCTGCTGAATCAGACCGGGTCTTCGGCTTTGTTTGGGACGATTTCGGCGTGCGCATTTATCCCTATGATCGTACTGTTCCCTGTGGGAGGAATTATTGCGGACCGGGTGAATAAGAGGAATATTATGGTGATGCTGGACTTTGCCACGGCGGCGTTAATCGTCCTTTTTTATGTGATGGCGGGAACGGTTGATATTGTGCCGCTCATGGCGGTTACCATGATGGTTCTGTATGGGATACAGGGGGCGTATCAGCCGGCAGTGAAGGCGAGTGTGCCGATTTTGGTGGATACAGGCCATCTGATGCAGGCGAATTCTCTGATCGATGTGATCAGCTCCCTGGCCAATATGGCTGGGCCGGTGATTGGCGGCATTCTGTTTTCGGTTGTAGGGCTGGTGCCGATTCTGTACGTAAGCACGGGCTGCTTCCTGCTTTCTGCAATTATGGAGATTTTTATTCATATTCCATTTGAGAAAAAGCAGGCAGGCGGCAATATTTTTGTTACGGGATTCGGCGATCTGAAGGACAGCTTTCAGTTTATGTTTCAGAGACAGCCAGTACTGTGGAAGATTTCGTTCGTGTACGCGTTTCAGAACCTGTTCCTGTCTTCTCTGGTGTTGATTGGAGTCCCGGTTATCATTACACAGCATCTGGGATTTTCCATAAATACCGCCAACCGCCTGTATGGATACGCGCAGGGCGTGATTGCGGCAGGCAGTATCGCGGGCGGGCTGCTTGCAGGGATTCTGTCTAAGAAGCTTAAGCCGAAGGCAATACCGGCACTGATAACAGGGGCCGCCGTGTCCATGCTGCTGGGAGGAATTGCCCTACAGTTTTTAAGGACACCGGTAAAGGCGTGGCTGCTTCTGATCATCGGCTGCGGCCTGATGCTGATGCTGTCGTCGCTGTTTCAGATACAGATTATGTCATATGTGCAGATTCTGACGCCAAATGACATGATCGGCAAAGTAATATCCTGCGTGATCTGTGTCTGTATGTGCGCAAATCCCGTAGGCGGATTTATCTACGGAATCGTATTCGAGAAGATCGGAGACCGCGTATATCTTCCGTTTTATGCGGCGGCGGTGATTGTGACGGGAATTGGTGTGCTGACACGCGGAATTTTCAGGGAAGTGGACCGGAAAATGGCGTAGGGATGGCGGCCATCTGCGCATGAATGTAGAGAAATATTAGGAAAAAAGTAAAGATATTGCGAGGTTAAAATGATAGAATGAGTTTATAACGAAGAAATCAACAGAGGAAAGGCGGTGGGAGGTATATGACTGGGATTTATGCTCTCGTACATATGGCGGTGGACTTATCCTGCGCCTTTCTGGTTTACACATATGTGCTGGGAGGAGAGCAGTGGTACTTATGGCTGCTTCTTTATAATTTCTGCGCGTTTGCCCTGCAGATGCCGATCGGGGCAGCGGCCGACCGGCTGGACCGCAACAGCTGTGTGGCTGTGGGAGGCTGTGCCGGTGTTCTGGCCGGGCTGCTGCTTGGAATCGTGGGATTTCCGGCCGGAGCTGCCGTTGTGGCCGGAATTGGCAACGCCTGCTTTCATGTGGGAGGCGGGATCGATGTCCTGAACCGCAGCGAGAGAAGAGCGGCGCCGCTGGGAATCTTTGTGGCTCCCGGCGCGCTGGGGATATTTCTGGGAACCATGCTCGGCCGGGCCGGAACGGAGGCGGCTGTGTGGATCGGCGGTCTTTTGATTCTTTCGGCGGTGGTGATCCGCGCGGCGGCGGGAAGAGAGAAGCTGTGGCTTACATCCGGCAATGCGCCGTTTTCCTTCTCTGTGCCGTCAAGCTCTGTGCCGTCAAGCTCGATGCCGTCAAGCTCTGTGCCGTCAGACAGGACACTGATGGCGGCTGCCTGTTTCCTGGCAGCAGTGATTCTGCGGTCCTACTCCGGTATGATACAGAATTTCCCATGGAAAGAGACACTGGCGGGAAGCGGCTTAATTCTGGTTGGCGCTGTTGTGCTTGGAAAGATGGCGGGAGGCGTTTTAGCCGATAAGTTGGGCATTCAGAGAACTGCCTTCCGTTCCATGTGCGCGGCTGCGGTGGGATTTCTCTGCCTGGTTTATCCGGCTGCGGGGATTCTGGCAGTATTTTTCTGGAATATGTCCATGCCACTGACCCTGTGGGCTGTTTCGAAGGTATTTCCGGGGGCGAAGGGCTTTGGCTTCGGTCTGCTGACATTCGGCCTTTTTGTGGGATTTTGCCCGGCCTGGCTCGGCGGAAGCAGCGTCGGAGGCCCGGTACAGTCTGGCATCCGGTTTATGGCGGGAAATGCCTCCTCTCCGGTCGGTATGGCTCTCATGGCGGTGGTGTCCCTGCTGCTTCTGGGCTGGGGACTTAAGCAGGTGGCAGAATGATGGGGCTGTGGATTGTTCCCGTTCTGCTGGTGTCGCTGGGGCTTACGGCTGCTTTGGAGGAAGGCTTCGGCTGGCTGGCCGGTGTGCGGGACCGATGGGATATGCTGCTGGTTTTACTGGTTAATCTGCTGACGAATCCGGCTGTGGTATTTCTCTACCATGTGAACTGTCTGTATCTGGGCTGGAACCGTACCGTAATTACTGTAGGACTGGAGGCTGCGGCAATTGCAGTGGAAGCGGTGTGCTATAAGACCGCGGCAGGGAACATACGGCATCCCTGGCTCTTTTCGATTGGCGCGAACCTGTTTTCCTTTACGTTGGGAGCGGTGATTACACGATACATTTAAGCGTCGGACAGAGATGAATCAGATTAAGTGAAGCAGAAAGCGAGGCGGATATTATGAAAATAGAGATTGGAACAACCTTCCCATCCCATTTTAAATCATCATACCCGGAAGAATTTGAGCTGTTTTCTCATTTTGAGACGACATCAGGAATTCCGACGGTTCTGTTTGCGGTAACCACATGGAAAGAAAATGGAAAGCCTAACGTCTGTTTTCACGCATGGAGCTGTTTCCATGGGGACAAGACGGCCTTTTTCGCAGTGATGGGAGGTCTGTACCAGCATACGCATACCTATGCCAATATCCAGAGGGAAGCATGCTTCGGCATTAACTTTCTCCCTGTGAGCTGCTACGACAGGCTGATCAATACGATCCGGGGCAACGAGTACGAGGCGGACGAATTTCAGGCAGGCGGATTCACTGTGCAGGACGCGAAAACGATTCACGCCCCCATGATTCAGGAGGCCTTCATCAATATGGAGTGTACGCTGAAAGACATTCAGGATTTAAGCGGCGCCGGGATTACAGCGATGGTGATCGGCCAGGTTCAGCATATATCTGTCGACGAGGAGTATGCGCAGGGCTATGAAAAACGCTACGGCAAAGACGGCTTTATGATGTTGATTCCGGCCCCTCAGGATCTTAAGACCGGGGAGCCTGCGCAGTCGGCAGTCGCGACGGTAAACATCGAAAGGCTGGACTGAAGCAGCGTTAAAGAGCACTCTCACGAATCTGAGCGCAGGGGAGTTTCCAGGAGTGCTCTCAAAAAGTAAGGGAGGAGAGAACAGAATGAGAGAAAACAACAATAGAGGACCATTGACCGGCCGGGCAATGGCATTAAGACCTATCCGGGAGGCGGCCGTATTCCTTCTGGTTCTGGCGGCGTTACTGCTGACGCCGGGAAAGAGAGCTGGGGCCGATGTGATCTGGACGCCGGACGATTCTTTTTACGACCAGCATTACGAAGACTGCGATTACGAGGGACGCCGTTATTACGCCAATGGCGCCGACGGATATGTGACGGTTATGGAGAGTCCCGAGAAGAGAAATGTCCTTGATGTCCTTGCCAATGGCCCTGTTCTGTACGTGTCCATGACGTATGACAAGGGCATGTCCGGGAAATGGGGACTGGTCCAGTACGTTTTAAATGACGAAGGACAGCCGGCGGAAGACTACAGCTGGGATGAGGGCGCTACCGTGGGCTGGATTAAGATGGAAGAACTCTTAAGTGTATACGACGGTTACAGCTTTGCCGAAGAGCACAGGGCAGAGATTCAGGAGACGGATGAGGGTGCGGCTCCAAAGGTGGTCATGCCGGATACGGGGACCATCTATCTCTGGGAATATCCAGGCTCGGAGATTTCATACGGAACGCTGGAATCCATGGAGAGTGAGATATCCATCGATCAGACGTACCAGGATCCGGGCGGAGATCTTTGGGGCCATTCGGGCTATTATTTCGGCTATAGGAATTTTTGGATTAACTTAAGCGATCCGGGTGAGGCAAATCCGGAGTTGAAACCGCAGGAAAAACCGAAACTTACCCCTCCTGCAGATCGTAAAACGCTGGAAAGCCTTCCAAAGACAGGCAGATCCGGCATGGGACTGCCCCTCACCGTAGCGGGGCTGATCGTCCTGACCATTGTCCTGACCGCGCTCGTAATCCGATTTATGGCGGTTAAAAAGAGGGATGAGGAAAAAACGGCGGACGGCGGGCGGAAAGAATCTTAAAAAGGCCGCGGGAGTAGGAAATTCCATGGTAATTTTGTAAGAAAATAGTAAAGCAAAGATACCTTTCTTGTGGTAGAATGGAAACAGACTAAAGCTGAAATAACACAAGGGAGGTATTTTTCATGTCAGAAACTACGAACATTCTGGTGGTAGATGATGAAAAAGAGATTGCTGAGCTGGTAGAGATCTATCTGGTCAGTGACGGATATAAAGTATTTAAGGCCAATAACGCCATGGACGGATTGGATATTCTGGATAAAAATGAGATCCATCTGGTTCTGCTCGATATTATGATGCCGGGCATGGACGGGATGGAGATGTGCAGAAAGATCAGAGAGACAAACAACATACCGATCATCATGCTGAGCGCCAAGTCCACCGATTTAGACAAGATCATGGGACTGGGAACGGGAGCCGATGACTACGTGACGAAACCGTTTAACCCGCTGGAGCTGACGGCCCGTGTGAAGTCCCAGCTGCGCCGCTACACCCAGTTAAACCCCAACAGTGCGGTGAATGAGAAGGCGGGCAACGAGATTACCATCCGCGGACTGATTATCAACAAAGACAACCACAAAGTGACCGTTTACGGGGAAGAGATCAAGCTGACCCCGATTGAATTCGATATCCTCTATCTTCTGGCGTCCAATCCGGGCCGTGTGTTCAGCACGGATGAGATATTCGAGAAGGTGTGGAATGAAAAGGTATATGAGGCCAATAACACGGTCATGGTACATATCAGACGTCTGCGCGGCAAGATGAAGGAAGACACAAGGCAGAATAAGATTATCACCACAGTGTGGGGGGTAGGGTACAAAATTGAAAAATGATATGAACCGGCGCTTCCGCACCCGTGTGATAACAAATATTTTTTACAGCGCGGTCGTTACCGTCCTGATCGAGGTCTTTCTCGTTACCAACGTATCTCTGATCGCCACCTATATGGACAATGCGGGAATCGATAATTTCTTTATATCGATTCTCGTCTCCTTTGACGTGGTGGTTATTCTGATGTATGTGCTCTTTGGCATCCTTGTCTTTACTGTCACTTTCATGATTCTTCAGGAAAAGTCGCTCCGCTATATCACGAAGATTTCCGATGCCATGCAGAACATTTCCGAAGGGGATTTGAATGTCACCGTGGAGGTGGAAGGAGACGACGAGTTCTCTTCCATGGCTGCCAACTTAAATAAGATGGTAGAAGACTTAAAGGAGCTGATGGATAAGGAGAGAGAATCCGAGCGGACGAAGAATGAGCTGATTACCAACGTGGCCCATGACCTGCGGACTCCGCTTACCTCCATTATCGGTTACTTAGAGTTGCTTTCCGGCGACGTGAAGCTGGAACCGGAGATACAGAAAAAGTACATAAATATCGCATATGTGAAGACGAAGCGTCTGGAAAAGCTGATTGAAGACTTATTTGGGTTTACAAAGATGAATTACGGAAAGCTTTCCATGCATGTGGGCCAGGTGGATGTGGTGAAACTGCTGAGCCAGCTGCTGGAAGAGTTCTATCCCAGCTTTGTAGACAAGAATTTATCGTATGAACTGCAGAGCAACGTACCCGTCAAGGTGATTACCGCAGATGGGAATCTGCTGGCCCGGCTTTTCGATAATCTGATCAACAACGCCATCAAGTACGGCGCGGATGGAAAACGGATCATGGTAAAGCTGCACGCGGATGATGAGATTGTCACGGTTTCAGTTATCAACTATGGCTATGTGATCCCGGCGGATGAACTGCCGCTTATCTTTAACAAGTTTTACCGTGTGGAGCAGTCCCGTTCCACCAACACGGGGGGAACCGGACTTGGCCTTGCCATCTCGAAGAATATCGTGGATATGCACGGCGGCACGATCACCGTGACCAGCGATTTATCCGGTACGGTATTTACGGTGAAACTGAAAGTGAATTTTGACGTTAACAAGGAAAACTTTGGAAAGATAGGATGACAAAAGGATGAGATTCAGAAAAAATACCCTCGTATGGGCGGTGATACTGAGCATGGCAGGCAGTGTTTTACTGCCTGCCTCCTGTGTAAAGGCCTATGCTGCGCAGAATATGACAGAGCCGGCGAACAACTTAAATACCGAGTCCGATATTTATCTGGCGTCGTCTCCGGTCGTGATGGACGTGACTTACGGATATGACGGGGCGGCCAAGAGCGGCCGCTATGTGCCGGTTCAGATTTCCCTGGCCAATCAGGAGCAGAAGGCGTTTGAAGGGACTCTTCGAATCCAGGCAATGGAGTCCGATTATGAGATTTATGATTACGATTACCCGCTGACCCTGTCCGCAGGGGAGAACCTGGAGAAGACCCTGGATATTCCGGCAGGCAGAGGTGAGATTCTGTATGTAAAGCTGTTCGATGGAAATGGCACGGAGCTTGTGCGCAAACGTCTGAGAATCAATGTGAGCCGTGAAGTCGCAGAGCTGTATGTGGGCATCCTTTCCGATTCTCCGGACAGCTTGAACTATTTAAACGGTGTGGGAGTCAATTACAGCTCGGTCAGGACGAAGACATTTAATCTGACGGCGGATACCATGCCGGATAAGGCTGTCGGGATGGATCTGCTGGATGTACTGCTGATCACGGATTACGATACGAGAAAGCTTTCAGACAGCCAGACTGACGCTGTCTGGGAGTGGGTCAGAGGGGGCGGAACGCTGTTAATCGGAACCGGCGGCCGCGCGAATGATACGCTGGCGGCGTTCCGTGAGGAGATTGTCGAGACGGCATTTCCAGCGCCCGATGTGCGTTCCGTGGATATGGGCGTGGAATATGCCACCGACGGCCCGGGAGATTCCTTTATCAATCTGACCTGCGCCGACATCTCGTTAAAGGGCGGCACCGAAGTGCTGGCCAACGACGAGTTTCCGGTTCTCACATCGACTCCGAAAGGTAAGGGGCTGGTGGGAGTCGCCGCCTATGACTTCGTGGATATCTCGGACTTCTGTGAGACACAGCGTTCCTACGTGGATAAGCTTCTGACCGCGCTTTTGGGAGAAGATAAGCTGAACAACTTATCCTCCTACCTCTATTACGGCAATTCCAGCAAATACTGGTCAGTTCAGAGCATTTTGAACACAGGCAATGTAGATAAGCTTCCGAATATGCCGCTGTATGTGATTGTGATTCTCGGTTATATCATCCTGGTAGGGCCGGGGCTTTACCTGCTGTTAAAGAAGCAGGAGCGGAGAAGATTTTACCGGACCGGAGCGGTCGTTCTGTCCCTTATCTTTGCGGCGGTCATCTACCTTATGGGAGTCGGAACCCGGTTTAAGAATACGTTCTTCACCTACGCCACGATTCTGGATACGTCGGAGAAATCCATCGACGAGTATACCTACATCAACATACGGACTCCGTATAACAAACCGTACGCGGTTTCACTGGATCCGGGCTATGACCTGCTTCCCATAACCAGAAGCTATTATTACGATATGACGCCGGTGCCCAAATTTACAGGCACGGAGGAGAGCAAGGTACGGGTCGAGTACGGGCTGAATGAGACGAAGATATCCGCTCAGAACGTGGTTGCCTTCACTCCCAAATATTTCTCACTTGTGAAGAAGAGTCCCAACACCGAGCACCAGGGGCTTACGGGAAATGTCACTCTGTTTGACGGCCAGATAAGCGGTACCGTGACGAACCGGTACTCATTCCCGGTGGAAAAGGTCGGGGTGATGATGTTCGGACAGATGATCGTGATCGATGAACTGGGGCCGGGAGAGACGATGTCGCTCGATGGTCTGAAGGTCATTAATTATCCGCTGAACAGCTCCTATTTAATCGCGGAGCGTGTGACGGGCGGCTATCAGTATGAGAAGCCGGATATCGAGGATGAGAACTACATGCTGGCACTTTCCAGGGCAAACATCCTGGGCTTCTACCTCGACACGTATGCCTCTGTCTACAGTCCGGAGGCGCGGATCGTGGCGTTCAGCAGAGAGCAGTCTGACAGCAAATTCCTGGCAAAGGGTGACTTCGACACCTACGGCATGACCATGTTCACCTCTGCCCTGGATATCAGCACGAAGAAGAACGGCTATACCTACCGTTCGGCTCTGATGAAGGCGCCTCACGTCGTGAGCGGCCAGTATTACGCGGCCAGCAACTCCGTCTACGGCATGGACCCGACGGTTTTAGAGTACTCCCTGGGGAATGACATCGAGGTGGAGAGCCTGACATTTGAAAAGATTTCGGATGAATTCCTGGAAGGTGAGAAGAACAATGGATTGTCCATGTTCAGCGGAAGCCTCTATTTCTACAATCACGATACGGGGATTTACGATCTGATGGATACCGGAAAGAGCGTCTACGCTGCAGATGAACTGGAGCCTTATCTGTCTCCTGGAAATACGATGACAATCAAATATATCTTTGACAACAACACGGATTACAGCTGGGTGACACTGCCGATGCTGACCGTCCTGGGAAAGGATAAATGATGCTGGAGATCAGAAACTTAAAAAAGACATTTGGAAAATTTTACGCGCTGAACGGTCTGGACATGGACATCGGCGATGGAGCGCTCTACGGATTCGTAGGGCCCAACGGAGCCGGAAAGACGACGACCATCAAGATTATGACCGGACTTTTAGAGGCGGACGAGGGGCAGGTGCTGATCGACGGCGTGAATGTAACCGGCGGCCTGTCCCAGCTGAAGCTTAAGATCGGGTATGTGCCGGATTTCTTCGGCGTATACGACAATTTAAAGGTCAGTGAATACATGGAGTTTTTCGCCTCCTGCTATGGAATCAACGGCTTAAAGGCGAGAACGCGTTATATGACGCTTCTGGAACAGGTTGGACTGGAAGACAAGGTGAATTTCTATGTGGACGGCTTATCCCGCGGTATGAAGCAGAGGCTGTGCCTCGCCAGGGCGCTGATCCACGATCCGTCCCTTCTCGTCATGGATGAGCCGACCTCCGGACTGGATCCGAGAACCCGGTTTGAATTCAAGGAGATATTAAAAGAACTGCGGGAGCAGGGAAAGACGATCCTGATCAGCTCCCATGTCCTCTCCGAGCTTTCCGAGCTCTGTACGGACATCGGGATCATCGATCAGGGAAAGATGGTGTTAAGCGGCAGTATGGAAGCGATCCTGCGCCGCGTCAATACCTCGAATCCGCTGATCATCTCCATTCTGGGGAGCAAGGAGAAGGCGCTGACGATTTTAAAGAGCCAGCCCTGCGTACAGACCATTTCCGTAAAGGAAGGCAATATCATGGTCCAGTTCGTCGGGGATGAGGAGGATGAGGCGGTTCTGCTTCAGCAGCTGGTGGATGCGGAAGTGATGGTGCACGGGTTTATCCGTGAACCGGGAAGCCTGGAATCCTTATTTATGCAGATAACTGACCACGATGTAGAAAAGGCGGTGTTAGTACATGAAAATGAATCCGGTATATAAAAGAGAGACCACCGTCAGCTCCAGAAGCTTCAGGCTGGCGCTGATCATCATGGTGTTTAACGGAATTCTGGCCCTGGTGGCCCTGCTTAACATGTATTCCGTGGTTGCGAGAGTAAAGATAACGGCGGAGATCCAGTACTCCTCCTTCCTGAATCTGTACGTATTTGTAAGCGTGGTGGAGTTTGTCATGCTGATGTTCATCATGCCGGCTTTGACTGCCGGAAGCGTCAGCGGAGAGCGGGAGCGGCAGACGCTGGATTTGATGCTGACAACGACGATGAAGCCGTCGGAGATTATATTGGGAAAGCTGAGCGCGTCCTTCTCGACCATGTTTATCCTGATCGTATCCAGCTTCCCGCTGCTGGCCGTGTCCTTTGTATACGGCGGCATTACGTTCTATGACGTCTGCCTGCTTCTCCTGTGTTATGTGGCGGTAGCGCTGCTCACCGGGAGCATGGGAATCTGTTTCTCGGCCATTTTCAAGCGTTCCACCATTGCGACGGTGGTAACCTACGGCATTTTGATTCTGATTGCGGCGGGGACGTATGCGGTTAACGTGTTTGCCCTATCCATCGCCCGCATGAACATGAACAACACGTACATAAGCTCGGTTGGTTCCATGACGGAGCAGGCAAATTCCGGCGGATTCTTATATCTGCTGCTCCTGAATCCGGTCGCCACATTTTACGTGATGATTAACCGACAGGCAGGAGATAATCAGGTTACCGGAAGCTTAAGCCGCTGGTTCGGCCCGCATCCGGAGAATTTCATCATGAATTACTGGGTGGTCATAAGCATCATCATCCAGCTGGCACTGTCTGCGATCTTCTTGCTGATCGCCATTCGCGCCATCAATCCGGTCAAGAGAAAGCCGGTAAAGCAGCAGAAGGTAAAGAGTAAGGCAAGGGTGAGTGTCCCGGCGGCTGGCAGCCAGTCGTAAGGCGAAGCGCCGTGTCACGGTTTGGCTCGTTCCCTGCAAATGAAAATTTGAACGTGGCTGTTGGACACAAAATACGTGTGTCCGCTGGCCGCGTTCATTTTTATAGCTTGTATCCAGATTGCAGAATGCGGGAATATCAGGGATTGGCTGGACACGCCCCTCTGCAAAATTTAAAAATAAAGGAGAAAACATATGCTGACAATTGGATGTCATTTATCATCTTCGAAAGGTTATCTTGCCATGGGAAAAGAGGCTGTGAAGATTGATGCAAATACGTTTCAGTTTTTTACCAGGAATCCACGGGGAACGAAGGCGAAGGCCATCGATGAAAATGACGTGGAACGGTTCCTTGCATTTGCGAAGGAGAACGGGATCGAGAGGATCCTGGCCCACGCTCCTTATACGCTGAACGCCTGCTCTGCGGATGAGCATCTGCGAGAGCTTGCGAGAGATACGATGGCGGATGACTTGAGACGTATGGAGTATACGCCCGGCAACTGCTATAATTTCCATCCGGGAAGCCATGTGGGACAGGGGGCAGAGGCGGGGATCGCGTTCATTGCGGATATGCTGAACCAGATTTTGAAACCGGAGCAGCGTACTACGGTTCTCCTTGAAACCATGTCCGGGAAAGGAAGCGAGGTGGGCCGTGAATTCGAAGAACTGCGGGAGATATTAGACCGTGTGGAGTGTAAGGAACGCATGGGCGTCTGCCTCGATACATGCCATGTGTGGGACGGAGGCTATGACATTGTAAATGATTTGGAGGGCGTCATTGGGAAGTTTGACCGGATCATTGGTCTGGAAAAGCTGAAGGCCATTCATTTAAATGACAGTCTGAATCCGCTGGGTGCCCATAAGGACCGCCATGCGAAGATCGGGGAAGGCTGTATCGGGGAGGAAGCGCTGAAACGCGTGGTGACGCATCCGGCTTTAAAAGATCTGCCGTTTTATTTAGAGACACCGAATGAGCTTCCCGGGTATGCCAGGGAGATTGCAGTCATGAGAGAGGCAAGCAGATAAAAAATAACTTATAGTTAAAAAACAAAACCATGAATTAAAAGACACTCAATTGTATACCAGTCCGAAGCCTGCTATAATAAGACCATGAAGGGCCCTTCTTCATAGAAAACAGGAGGGATTATGTATGGCAATGAATGCGGTAATACGTGAAAAACGAAAAGAACTGGGACTGACCCAGGAGAAGGTTGCGGAGTATTTAGGAGTATCTGCGCCAGCCGTGAACAAATGGGAAAAGGGGATCACCTGCCCTGACGTTTCGTTATTGCCTGCGCTGGCCCGTCTGCTGAAAACGGATTTGAATACGCTGCTCTGTTTCAAGGAGGAATTGACAGAACAGGAGATCGCCGGATTCTGTATGGAAGTGGCGGAGACGGTCCGGGTGGATGGAATGAGCGCGGGAATCAGGCTGGTGCGGGAAAAGGTACAGGAATATCCCGCATGCGGTCCGCTGATTCACAGGGCTGCGATGGTGTTAGACGGCGCGTGGTTTATCAACGGCTCGTGTTGCGAGGAGCGGGAGGAGTATGCGGAGGAGATTATCTCTCTGTATGAGCGCGCGGCGGAGTGCGGTGATGAGAAGGTCGCCACCGGCGCCCGGTTTATGCTGGCATCGAAATATATGGTTCGTATGGAATATGAAAAGTCACAGAAGATGCTGGATTTGCTTCCGGAAAGAAACCATATGGATAAACGTCAGATCCAGGCGAATCTCTATATCAGGCAGGAAAAGCTTGATGAGGCGGCCCGCCTGATGGAGCAGATGCTCATCACGCGGCTGAATGAACTGGAGGGCGTACTGATCAGCCTCGCTGAAATTGCAGTGAAAGAGGGACGGCCGGAGGATGCCACAGACATAGGGGAACGCTGGAAGGCCGTTGCGGAGCAAATGGGGCTGTGGAACTATAACGGGCTGGTAATCGCGCTGCAGGCGGCTCTCGACCGGGAAGATGAGGCACAGAGCGTCAGAATGATCAAAGAACTCTTGAAGGCGGCGGCAACGCCGTGGGAGATGAAAAACTCGCCTTTATTCCGGCATATTCCGGTTAAGGGTGTCCCGGAAACTTATACGAAGCAGATCATTTCGCCTATTTTATACGAATTTGAGAATAGCTCAAAATACGACTTCCTTCAGAGCAATGAGGAATTCAGGCAGCTGATCGAGCAGTACCGAAAGTGACAGTTCCCGGCCCCGCTGAAAGTCTCCGCCGGGCCGGAAACTGTCACTTTCGGAGACAAAGTAAAAAATCGTAATAGAAAATTTTGTAGATGGATGGAATCCCGGTATGGTATACTATACTCATATCGGGATATTTATTGTATAATAGGAAAGTGTTCCTATTACACAATAAGCCCTCCGGGCAGGAGGCGCACTCCGCGCTAAGGAAGTATGGTTGCTGAAGCAACCGCGCTTCGGCGCGAGAGTCCGGCGAGCCGGATTCTTTATTCTAATAAACGTGACAGGAGGCAGAAACATGGGAATTATAAAAGCAGTTACGACCGCGATCGGCGGTTCACTGGCAGACCAGTGGCTGGAGGTAATTGAGTCAGGCAATATGGGAGATCAGACAGTCTTCACCAGCGGCGTGAAAATCCGCAGAGGGTCCAATACGAAGGGAACGGATAATACGATTTCCGACGGTTCCGTCATCCACGTGTACCCCAACCAGTTCATGATTCTGGTAGATGGAGGCAAGATTATCGATTACACCGCGGAAGAGGGATATTATACCGTCAAGAATTCCTCCCTGCCATCCCTGTTTAACGGACAGTTCGGGGAGGCGCTTAAAGAGTCCTTTGACCGTGTGCGTTTCGGCGGCGAAACTCCTACGTCTCAGAAGGTCTATTTTATCAATCTGCAGGAGATCAAGGGAATCAAGTTTGGAACCCCGAATCCGATTAACTATTTTGACCAGTTTTACAATGCAGAACTGTTTCTGCGTGCCCACGGTACGTACTCGATCAAGGTAACGGATCCGCTGTTATTCTACGCCGAGGCTATTCCAAAAAACAAGGCAAGAGTCGAGGTTACGGATATCAATGAGCAGTATTTGTCTGAATTTTTAGAGGCGCTGCAGTCCTCTATTAATCAGATGTCGGCTGACGGGATCCGCATTTCCTACGTGGCATCTAAGGGCAGAGAGCTGGGTGACTACATGGCGGATACTCTGGACAGTCAGTGGAAGGCTATCCGAGGCATGGAGATTCAGTCTGTAGGTATTGCCAGTATTTCGTATGATGAAGAATCCAAGAATCTGATCAATATGAGAAACCAGGGTGCCATGCTGAGCGATCCCGGTGTGCGGGAGGGCTATGTTCAGGGATCGGTAGCCAGAGGCATGGAGGCAGCCGGAAGCAATGCGCACGGCTCCATGGCTGGCTTTATGGGCATGGGTGTCGGCATGAATGCGGGAGGCGGCTTCATGGGAGCAGCTTCCAATGCGAATTTACAGCAGATGCAGATGAACCAGATGGCAGGAAACCAGCAGATGGCGGGAAATCAGCAGATGGCAGCCGGTCAGATGCAGGGCGGCCAAATGGCAGGAGCGCAGCCGACACAGGGCGCCGGCCAGGCAGGCGGCAATGGCCCGATACCGGGAACCGGAACCCCGTCCTTTGTACAGCAGGCGTCTGAGGCCAGACAGGCAGCAAGCCAGTCAGGTGACTCATGGACCTGTAAATGTGGAAATGTCAACACAGGAAAATTCTGCCCGGAATGCGGAGCTCCCCGGCCAGCCGGTCCGTGGACCTGTGAATGCGGAACTGCCAACAATGGAAAATTCTGTTCGGAGTGTGGGAAACCAAGACCATGAGTGCGACCATAACATATAAGTGTCCGAACTGCGGCGGCGGCCTGCAGTTTGATCCTGACAAACAGAAATATGCATGTGAATACTGTCTGTCCGAGTTTACTCAGGAAGAGCTGGAACGGCTGAGCCCGGAAGCATCGGCCGACCAGACCGGTTTCCCGTCCGCCGGTATGGCTGGAGAGGAGACGCAGGAGGACCGGAAAATGGAAGGGACTCCCGTCCTTTACACCTGTCCCAGCTGTGGAGCGGAGATCGTAACCGATGAGACCACTGCGGCCACCATGTGTTATTACTGTCACAATCCGGTAATTCTTTCCGGAAAGCTGTCAGGAGAGTATAATCCGGACTATGTCATCCCCTTTCAGCTGGACAGAGAAAAAGCGACCGCCATATTTTCCCAGTGGATGAAGAAAAAAAGATATGTGCCGAAAGCCTTTTATTCAGAGGATCAGATCCAGAAAATGTCCGGTGTGTATTTTCCGTATCTGATGTACAGCTGCCGGGTGGAAGGAGAGCTGGAGGCCCGGGCCGACAGGCTGCGAATCTGGGTGAGCGGACGGTATCAGTATACAGAGACCCAGACGTACGATATTTTCAGGGAAGGCGACATGGAAGTGAGCCATGTCACCCGCAATGCCTTAAAAAAGGCAAACAGAGAGCTGGTGGAGGGTGTTTTGCCCTATGATATGGAGAAGCTGGAACATTTTACTCCCGGTTATCTGTCCGGCTTCGTGGCAGAGCGGCGCGATATGGAGGAACAAGACTTTTCCGCTGACGTATACGGCGAGGTTCGCCAGTTTGCGCTAGATTCCCTAAAAGAAAGTGTTGGAACGTATGACCGGGTCAGTGTTCGCCGATCGGACGCGCAGCTGAGAGATGAGAAATGGGAATACGCCCTTCTTCCGGTCTGGACACTCACCTATCATGACCAGGCTAAAAACGAGATGTACTATTTTACCGTCAATGGACAAACGGGAAAAGTTTGTGGAAAACTTCCGGTTGATAAGATGAAATTGTTGATACTGTTTGCAGAAATTTTCTTCCCGGTCCTGTTATTCATGCTTTTGATGGGGTATCTGATATGATGAGACGACAAAGAAATGGTGTATCCGTATACATAAAAAACGGGAGTCAGCTGCTTCGGCTGCTGCTCTTTGCCGCGGCGATTCTCTTTCTGGCTGGATTCTGCATGGTGTCCACAGCCTGGGCCTCCGGGAACTCTGACCTGGCAGAAGGTAAAACCAGAGTCTTCGATCAAGCGGGACTGTTCAGCGAGGCGGAGAAGAGTTCCATGGAAGAAGAGATTGCCTCCATGCGGAAAGATATGAACATGGACGTGGTGATCATCACCACGGATGATGCAGGTGGAAAGTCAGCCGAAAGGTACAGTGAAGATTTTTACACTAACGGAAATTTCGGGACAGGAAAAGACTACAGCGGTGTGATATTCCTGATTGATATGGATAACCGGGAGCTGTATATCGCTCCGGTAGGAACGATGAACCGGTTTCTGACGGATAAACGGTGGAATACTATTTTAGATGACGCCTATGAGGGCGCATCGAATGGGGACTATGCGGCCAGTGCCGAAGCATTTTTAGCGGGTGTCCGCAAATATTACACGGCCGGAATACCGGGCGGTCAGTATAACTACGACCGCGACACCGGTAAAATCAGCGTCTACCGCAGCATAACCTGGCCGGAGGCCGCGTTAGCCCTGGCGGTGGCCCTGCTGGCGGCCATAAGCCCCTGCATTGGTGTCAGGAACCGCTACGCGATGAAGAAAGAGCGGAGGCAGGCTGAAAATTACTTAAAAGCCTACCGGGCAGACTGCCGCTTCCGTTTTTCTGCAAATACGGATAATCTGGTCAATAAGACCGTCACCCATATTGTGATTCCAAAGAATACTTCCAGCGGTCATTCCGGTGGCGGCGGTGGTTCCTCGTCCGGCCGCAGTACGACTCATTCCTCCGGTGGCCGCAGCTATGGCGGCGGCGGAAGAAAGTTTTAGAAAGCTGAGCTTAACGGCAGCAGTGGCATTTATCCCCACTGCCGTACCATTTTGAACGGTATATGGGTCAAAATGTGGATAGAGATACCGGTACAGCCCGGTCGATTTCTAAAGTATCCGCGGTCACGATACAGTCATAAGCGAGAATATGGACGCCGGCCTCATGGGCCAGGCGCAGCGCATCCCCGAACTGGGGATGCGTTTTTTGATTGGGCGTAAACTCCCGGATTCCCTTCATCTGGATTACAAACAGGATATAGGCCTCATACCCTGCCTTTACCGCTTCTGCCAGTTCCAGAATGTGCTTGATGCCCCGCTCGGTCGGCGCGTCGGGGAACATGGCGATGCCGTTCTCCTCCAAAGTTACACCTTTGACTTCCATAAAGGCCGGTTTCGTACAGCTCTGAAACGCAGGGGAGGAAGATGGATTGTATGCAGGAGCAGAGGCAGAGCTGAGGGGCGAATCGGGAAGCTGAGCACAGGCCGAATCAAAAACCATATCAAAAGCCATATCAAAGACCATATCAAAAGCCAGATCGAACCGGGATTGTCCATAGGTGACTTCCCTGCGAATATTGGCCAGTCTGAGTGCCGGTAGAAACTTTTCACCGTCATAGCCGTTAACCGGCAGTGTTGGCGCCTGCTCCATGGCATGAAGCCATTCCGCCGCCACCTGGTTCGGAGCCTGGGAATCCATGTTGATAAGCAGGAGTTCTCCGTTTCGTTCCTTCAAGACTCCGATCAGCGAGTATTCTGTCTTTCTGCCTAATGCCGCGGCCTCCGGATGAAACTGAAGTATCACCGCAGCGCCCGGCAGAAGCAGCTCTCTGCACCGTCCCGTGTTTTTTACATGGCAGACTACGGTTTCTTCCTCACCGCCCGCCTCTCGCCGGATAGCCACATGGGCGATAAAGCGGTTAGGCCGGCTTATAAAAGTACCCTGTATCATATGTTCATATCTCATGGTTAAAATATATCCTTTCTATCATTAAAACATAAAAGCATAAGCGTAAAGAAAAACACAGACTGGTCCGCATTTGAAAAATCATTCCCGCCATCTGCACGCCTTACTTTACGGCATATTTAGCCTCCATTCAGTCTGCATAGCCCTGCGCCTCATTCATCGGAACGAAATCTCCCGCAAAGTGTGATGCAGCTGACGAAAGCCAGTTCTCAACCCCATTCCGGCAAACGCAAAATGCCGCGCAGACTATTCCTAGCATACCACATCACGGGACAAAAATAAATTGAAATGTAATGTCCTCAAACTAAATACATATGTCCGCACTATGAAAACTTTTTTGCCGTTTCTGGTTGCACCTTCAAACAAAGTATGCTACAATTCTGGCAAGGTTTCAGACCAAAAGCATGAAAATACGGCTGAATTACAATATGTAAGAGTAAGAAAGGAAAGACACATCATGGAATTATCCTATCAAAGCACCCGCGGCGGCGAGACCGGTGTGACGGCCTCCCAGGCAATCTTAAAGGGGCTGGCAGACGACGGCGGCTTATTTATGCCGACCTTTATCCCAAAACTCGATAAAACGATGGAAGAACTGGCAGGCATGACGTATCAGGAGACCGCCTATGAGGTGATGAAGCTGTTCCTCACCGACTATACGGAAGAAGAACTGAAGAACTGCATCGCCAGAGCGTATGACAGCAAATTTGACACCGGGGAGATCGCTCCTCTGGCAAAGGCGGATGGCGCTTATTTCCTGGAGTTATACCACGGGAGCACGATCGCATTTAAGGATATGGCTCTTTCCATTCTGCCGCATTTAATGATCACTGCCGCTAAGAAAAATCAGGTAAAAAACAAGATTGTAGTTTTGACTGCAACCTCCGGCGACACCGGTAAGGCCGCCATGGCAGGCTTTGCCGATGTGGAAGGAACAGCTATCATCGTCTTCTATCCAAAAGACGGCGTGAGCCGCATTCAGGAGCTTCAGATGGTGACGCAGAAGGGGGATAACACTCACGTAGTGGCGATCCACGGTAATTTCGACGATGCCCAGACCGGCGTGAAGAAAATATTCGGAGACAAGGCATTTGCGGCTGCGCTCGCCGAAAAAGGCTGCCAGCTCTCCTCTGCGAATTCCATCAATATCGGCCGTCTCGTTCCTCAGGTTGTATATTATGTGTATGCCTATGCAAAGCTTCTGGAGGCCGGCGAGATCGAAGCAGGGGAGCAGATCAACGTGACGGTGCCTACCGGCAACTTCGGCAATATCCTTGCGGCTTATTTGGCAAAGGAGATGGGCGTCCCGGTGAAGACCCTGATCTGTGCTTCCAATGAGAATAAGGTCCTGTATGACTTTTTCCGCACGGGTACATACGACAGGAACCGCGATTTCATCCTGACGACCTCCCCATCCATGGATATCCTCATTTCCAGCAACTTAGAGCGCCTCATCTATTTAAGCGCCGGCAGCGATGCTAAGGCCAATGCAGCCCTGATGAAGGAATTGAGCGAGAAGGGAAGCTACACGGTGACAGAAGAGATGCGCGGATTCATGAAAGATTTCCTCGGAGGCTTTGCGTCGGAAGAAGAGAACCGTGCCACGATTAAAAAAATCTTTGAAGACACCGGATACTTAATTGATACCCACACAGGCGTCGCAGCGTCTGTATACAACCATTATAAAGAAGAGACAAAGGATCCTGCCAAAACCGTTATCGCGTCCACAGCCAGCCCGTATAAGTTTTCAGGAAGCGTTCTGGAGGCCATCGACGGCGTTCGGCCGGAGGAAGATGAATTCGCCATTGTGGACCGTCTGGCGGAGCTGTCAGGCGTTGTCATCCCGCAGGCCGTAGAGGAGATCCGCACAGCGCCTGTGCGCCATACCGCGGAGTGCGGCATCGATCAGATGCAGGCCACGGTAGCCGGGATTCTTTCGGTATAATCCGTACAGCACCCATAAGTTTCTGCGGATTTTTCACTGGATGCCCGCACAATGGAGAAATCCGCATAATCGGTGATAGAATCCGCGTGCCCCCGTTTCGCAGATATTTCCCTGTCAATAAGGAATGATCGGACACACTCCGGGCCATAAAATCAAAAAGATGATGGTCGGAAATGGCAATATGTAAGAAAATATGTAAGATTGTTATAAAAATCACAATTCAAAAATATTTATCTTTGCAAATGACGCGAAATGGTATATAATGATGTAGAAATGAAATAAATATAAATCGAATTGGAGGTTTGTGATATGTTAGTTTCAGCAAAAGAAATGCTTGAAAAAGCAAGAGACGGAAAGTATGCTGTTGGCCAGTTCAACATCAACAACCTTGAGTGGACCAAAGCGGTCTTACTGACAGCAGAAGAACTGAATTCCCCGGTCATCCTTGGCGTATCCGAGGGTGCTGGTAAATACATGACAGGTTACAAGACAGTATCAGCGATGGTAAAGGCTATGATCGGTGAACTGAACATTACAGTTCCGGTAGCTTTACATCTGGATCACGGCAGCTACGAAGGCTGCTATAAATGTATCGAGGCAGGATTCTCCTCCATCATGTTCGATGGCTCTCACTATCCGATCGAAGAGAACGTTGAGAAGACGAAAGAACTCGTAGCAGTATGTGCAGAGAAAGGCATCTCCTTAGAGGCAGAAGTCGGCTCCATCGGCGGCGAGGAAGACGGCGTAGTTGGAATGGGCGAGTGTGCAGATCCGAACGAGTGCAAGCAGATTGCAGATCTGGGCGTAACCATGCTGGCTGCCGGTATCGGCAACATCCATGGCAAGTATCCAGAGAACTGGGCTGGATTAAGCTTTGAGACTCTGGCTGCCGTAAAAGACAAAGTAGGTGATATGCCGTTAGTACTTCACGGTGGTACAGGCATTCCTGAGGATCAGATCAAGAAAGCGATCAGCCTCGGCGTAGCCAAGATTAACGTAAACACAGAGTGCCAGCTGTCCTTTGCTGACGCTACCCGTAAATACATCGAAGCAGGCAAGGATTTAGCAGGCAAGGGCTTTGACCCGCGTAAACTTCTCGCACCAGGAACGGAAGCAATCAAGGCAACCGTCAAAGAGAAGATGGAATTATTCGGTTCCGTGGGAAAAGCTTAAGTTTGAATAATCCTGGATCCTGAAATGCAATTATTAAAAAAAATACTTGCATTTTTGAGAGAAATGGTTTATTTTAATTAAGGAACGATGGCGTTCTCCTGACAACAGGAGGGCGCCATTTCTGGTATCATAGGAACGTTCGCCCTATAAAACCAGAACCCTCCGGGGGAGGCGCACTCTGCGCCGGAGCGAGAGTCCGGAATGAGGGACTTAATCTGTCACAGATGATTGCGCGCATAACCAGGAAAAAAGAGGAGACTCGAGAAGTCTAAATTACAGACCAAATGAGAGGATGGAAAATTTATGAGCGAAGTAGTAAATGTTGCCGAAATCTTCGGTAAAAACGTATTTAACGAAACCGTCATGAGAGAGCGCTTGCCGAAATCCGTTTTCAAGAAATTAAAGAAGACGATCGAAGACGGAGCGGAACTGGACCCGTCCATCGCTGATGTTGTTGCACATGCGATGAAGGACTGGGCAATTGAGAGAGGCGCGACCCATTATACCCATTGGTTCCAGCCGCTGACCGGTATCACAGCCGAAAAGCATGACTCCTTCATTTCAGCACCGACCTCCGAGGGAAAAGTCATCATGGAGTTCTCCGGAAAAGAGCTGATCAAGGGCGAACCGGACGCTTCCTCCTTCCCATCAGGCGGTTTGAGAGCCACCTTTGAGGCGAGAGGCTATACTGCATGGGATTGTACTTCACCGGCATTTTTAAGAGAAGACGCCATTGGCGTAACCCTTTGCATTCCCACCGCATTCTGCTCTTATACAGGAGAAGCCCTGGATAAGAAGACACCTCTTTTAAAATCCATGGAGGCTGTTGACGAGCAGGCACTGAGAATTTTACGATTATTCGGCAACACCACTTCCAAACGTGTGGTCCCGTCCGTAGGGGCGGAGCAGGAGTATTTCCTGGTTGACCGTGAAAAATATTTACAGAGAAAAGACCTGATTTACGCAGGCCGCACCTTATTCGGCGCTATGCCTCCCAAGGGGCAGGAGCTGGAAGATCATTATTTCGGAGCCATCCGGGAGCGTGTCGCGGCATATATGAAGGAAGTCAATGAAGAGCTCTGGCGCTTAGGCGTTCCGGCCAAGACCCAGCATAACGAGGTGGCACCGGCCCAGCATGAACTGGCGCCGATCTACGAGCAGGTCAATGTGGCCGTAGATCATAACCAGATGGTAATGGAAACCTTAAAGAAGGTGGCCGGCCGTCACGGCTTAAACTGCCTGCTTCACGAAAAACCATTTGCCGGAGTCAACGGTTCCGGAAAACATAACAACTGGTCCCTGACCACGGAAGATGGAATCAACCTGTTAAATCCAGGTGAGACCCCTCATGAGAACATTCAGTTTCTTCTGGTGCTGTCCTGTATCTTAAAGGCCGTTGACCGTCATGCCGATCTGCTTCGTGAATCTGCGGCAGATGTCGGAAATGATCACAGACTCGGCGCTAACGAGGCACCGCCCGCTATCATTTCCGTGTTCATCGGTGAACAGCTGGAGGACGTGGTCGATCAGCTTTGCAGCACCGGCGAGGCCACCCATTCCAAGGTAGGAGGCACATTAAAGACGGGAGTCAAGACACTGCCTGATTTATTCAAGGATGCAACCGACAGAAACAGAACATCCCCGTTCGCCTTTACGGGCAACAAATTTGAGTTCCGTATGGTAGGCTCCTCCGATTCCATTTCTTCCCCGAACGTGGTATTAAACACCATTGCGGCGGAAGCGTTCAAGGAAGCGGCTGACATACTGGAAAAGGCGGCGGATTTCGATACCGCGGTACATGATATGATCAAAGAGCAGCTGGCAGCCCATAGAAGAATCATCTTCAATGGAAACGGCTATGCGGACGCATGGGTAGAGGAGGCCGAGATGAGAGGCCTTCCGAACATCAAATCCATGGTGGAAGCGATTCCGGCCCTTACCACAGAAGCATCAGTCCGGATGTTTGAGGCATTCAACGTATTTACGAAAGCCGAACTGGAATCCCGTGTTGAGATCGAATATGAGGCATACAGCAAGGCAATCAACATCGAGGCCAGAACCATGATCGATATGGCCGGCAAGCAGATTATCCCGGCGGCCGTCAAATATGCGACCATGCTGGCCGATTCCTTAAGCAAAGTACAGACCGCCTGCCCGGATGCCGATGTGAGCGTCCAGGCCGAACTTCTGACAGAGACCTCCGCCTATCTTTCTGATATGAAGGTGGCGCTGGCAAATCTGACTGATGTAACAGAGAAATGCGGCATCATCGAAAACAATAAGGAACAGGCCAATGCCTACCACGATATCGTAGTCCCTGCCATGGAAGCGCTCCGCGCTCCGGCGGATAAGCTTGAGATGATGGTCGATAAGGAATTATGGCCGATGCCAAGCTATGGAGATTTGATTTTTGAAGTATAAGGGAAAATTGAAAAAAGGAACCGCCTCCTGTCTAATTAACAGGGAGGCGGTTCCTTTTTTGCAGCTGAAGCTGCTTTTTAATGTCTTACTTATTTAATTCCAGGCCCGATCTCTTTCGTTGGAGAAGTTGTCTGACTGCTGTCAGCCGGAGATTCCTGTGATGCATTGCCGGCGCTCTGTCCATTCTGTGATGCATTGCCAGCGTTCTGTCCATCCTGTGCAGCACCTTCCGCCGGTTCTTCTACCTTAGTGCAGACGCCGTTTGCGTCGACGGTATAATCGACACCGTCAAAATCTAGGGTAGTGGAAGCCGCCATCTTGCCGTCAGCAGGATTTAAGTAGTAGAGCTGCCCGTTGATCTCCGTGAGACCCGTGACCATGGCGCCGCTGCCGTTGAAATAGTACCATGCGCCGTCAACCTCGCGCCAACCAACGGTCATCTTTCCGGAAGAGGTGCTCAAGTAGTACTTCGCGCCGCCGTCCTTCAGCCAGCCGGTCTGCATTCTGCCGTCCTGGTTTAAGTAGTACCAGTTTCCGTCCGGATTGATCCATCCGCGGGCCATATCGCCACCCTGATTGAAATAGTACCATGTGCCGTCCAGCTGCCGCCATCCGGTAGCCGCCGCGCCGCTGTCGGTCAAGAAGTATTTTTTATCACCTTCCGTATGCCATCCGGTTACCATGGAGCCGTCGCTGTTTAAGAAATACTTCGTTCCATTCTGATCCAGCCATCCGGTAGACATAATACCTGTATCCTGAAGGAAATACCATTTTCCGGCCAGCTGCTTCCAGCCGGTAGCCATCTTTCCAGAAGCCTCATCGAGATAATAATACTGATTCATCTGCTGAAGCCATCCCGTCTTCATGGTACCGTCGTTGTTTAAGAAATAACGTGAGCCGTTATCATCCAGCCATCCGGTACTCATCGCACCACTGGCATTGAAGAAATACCATTTGTCGGAAAGCTGTTTCCAACCAGTCACCATGCGTCCGGTCGTGTCGTCGAGATAATAGTTAAGTCCCAGCTTCTCCAGCCACCCGGTAGAAGCAAGACCTTCGCCGTTCATATAGAACCAGCCGGTCCCGTCATTGATCCAGGCGTCCTTTTGCATCTGATAGTTCTGGTAATAATACGTCTTGTCCCCGATGGTCCTCCAGAGATTCCCCGGGAGATAGGGAGTTAAGTCCTTGTAAAGGAAATTGATATCAACGTTACCGCTGATGCCCTCGATGGATCCGGTGCTGGTGGCCTGCCACATGATCGGATCGGAAAAGTTATGCTTTACCTCGTAGCGGGCCACCCACACGTCATAGTGCATGTTTGTCATATCGATCTTATTGGCCAGCCAATAGTCGTTGGCATAGACCATGGGATAATACCCGGCCGCCTCCACCCGTTCGCAGAAGGCGTTGATGATCTCCGTGACCTGTGCCGGCGGAAGAGAACCCAGTGTGGAGCTGTCCTCCGCGTCAAACGCGATTGGAAATGAAATCGGATAATCCTTTACCAGATCGAGGACGAAATCCGCCTCCTCCACAGCCATCTGCGGTGTGGTTGCCAGCGAATAAATATAGGCGCCGACCCGTACTCCGGCATCGGAAGCCTCCTTCACATTTTTGTGGAAATAGGGGTCTACCGCCCCTTTTGACCGGGTACCCAGCATGACGAATTCCACATCGTCAGCGGCTACTGTATTCCAGTCAATATTGCCCTGCCACCGGGATACGTCGATTCCTCTTGCCACGACGCCGTCGATCACGGTTCCATCCAGCATCTGATAATACCCGTTTACCCGTTCATAGCCCGCAGCGTAGGCGGGCGGGGCGGAGTACAGGAATGCTCCTGAACAGCCCATGACGGCGCTGAGCGCTGCCGCCGTAATTCTTCCAGTAATTCTTCTGTGCTTCAAAGTGTCAGCCTCCTCATCCTTGCAGTCAGTTGTTCCGATAAAACTACGATGGGTATCCGCGCCGAAGTGCAGATACCCACACAAAACCTTTATTTCCGCGAGCAACGAGCCAGGTGCCATGCCTGAGCATTAGGCGGCTGCCGCGGTGTATTTAACTGAATTACTCTGCCTTTTACGGCAGTATGTCTGAATTATCTATCAGCCCGGTCCGTTTGTGAGTCCCGGTGCCAGCTGGTAAACACCATTGTTGGAGGAAGAGCCTCCTGGAGCATTGCTGCCTCCCGGCGAGCTGCTGCCGCCTGGTGTATTGTTATTGCTGCCCGGGGCGCTGCTTAAATTTCCATTCCCCGTGGAAGATCCGCCGGGGCCACCGGAAGTATTAGTATTGGTGTTGGTATTGGAACCAGGCGCGTTCGTATTATTCGTTCCGCTGCCTGGCGCCGATACATTGCCGCCTGTGCTGGGCGCGTTGGAATTGCTGTTCTGGTAAGCGCCATTGGAAGCAAATGTATAGCTGACTCCATCAATTGTCAAAGTCGTATTAGCCGCCATCTTCCCGGTAGAAGGATCGAGGTAATAATAGACACCGGAAAGCTGAATCCAGCCTGTCATCATATGGCCTGCATCATTAAAATAGTACCAGGAGCCTTCAAGTTCCTTCCAGCCGTGAGCCATCTTACCGCTCGAAGTATCCATATAGTACTTATTCGTACCATCGCTGAGCCAGCCTGTCATCATCTTGCCGAGAACGTTCTTGCTGTCTGAGTTCAGATAGTAATACTCTCCGCCGATCTGCTGCCAGCCGGTCAGCATCTTGCCATCTGTTCCAAAATAGAACCAGTCGTTACCGATCTGTCCCCATCCCAGTGTGCACTTGCCGTTTTCTTTAAAATAGAACCAGCCGCCATCCATCTCACGCCATCCGGTAGACATGGTGCCGTCGCCCTTCATATAGTAATAATCATCACCGATTCTCAGCCAGCCCTTCACGAGAACACCGGTGTCATCCATCAGGTAGTAATACTTCCCGCCGTCTTCCACCCATTTCGTTGCCATGGCTCCGTTGGAACGGAAATAATACCAGTTATTATTAATCTGTTTCCAACCCGTCACCATGTAACCGGTCGAGAGATCCATATAATAATAAGTACCGTCAGTACTTTTTGCCCATCCTTTATGTACAGACCCGTCCGCGTCCATATATTTCCACTGTGAGCCTTCCTGCTGCCATCCTGCCGCGGCCCACGCGGTGCCAGCCGGTATTAAAGTCGCGCTTCCCACGAGTCCGGCCAGGAGTAACGCAGTCATTGTTTTCCCACATCTCATCCTAATCTCCTCCTATTCTTACAAGATACGACATCACATATGAATTCATTATATCACAGGAGGCCTTATAATGCATAAAAAAATTATTACGATTTGTGGACAAATTTCCAAAACTCATCCAATATCCCTGCATTTTTTATAAAAATGCTTTGCATACCGGTACATTATGATCGTATATTCACCGAATTCTTCCCCCAAAGATGCCTTATACACAGCCCAGAGACTCCACAAAAATCCGCCAAGCGCCATATGTGCGTAGACAGAGTATCGCTCATCAAGCGACGGTTCCCGCTCCAGATACACCCGGATCAGACGTTCTGTCTCCTCATCCGTATAATAGGAATAGATCGCGCACATGGCCACGTCCACCAGCGGGTCGCACATACCGGCGTATTCCCAGTCGATCAGCCGGACCCCGCCGTCCTCCAGCATCAGGAAATTATCGCCGTTGTCATCGAGATGAGAGAGGACCTTCCTGCGCCCCATGGAATCCAGGCGGTCCATTAATTCCGTCATCCAGCCATGTACCTTCCCATAATCCTCAAAGGGGATGTCCCCATGCCTTCTGCAAAGGTCTTCATAAAAATCAATCCGCTCTCTCATATCAAAAGAGTGTTCAACCGTAAGGCCTGAATTATGAAGGCGGCGTACAATTGCCATACATTTCTCCATCTGCTCCCAATTGCGGGGATCCGCATTATTTGCGCCATCGTAATACTCCGCGATCTTATATCCGGTATCCCCGTCAAAATAAATGATCTTCTCCGTAATACCGAGTCCGGCTACCACATCATATACTGCCTTTTCCTGTCTGCGGTTAATAAGAAGCTCGGTTCCCGGCCCAGGAATTCTGCAGATATAGTGGCGTTCCTTTACCTTAAATAGAAACGATTTATTTGTCATACCCGATTTTAAGCATCTGATTTCCGTAATTTCCGACTCCGGCACTTTAAAAACCCGGGCGACCAGTTCCATGGCTTCATTGTCAGAGTGACGCTGATATTTGATATCAAATCTCCGAAGCTCCTCCAGATTTTCAAATTCGTACACCTCATCCTCAGGCCTCCGGTTTATGTACATATCAATGTCGCCGTGAGCCTCCTCCAGATTTGGAAGGCGTTTTGCCGCCTCACCCGAGAGCATGTCCATATAGACATTTTCCCAGTAAAACTGTTCTGTCCCTGGAAGCTCATAGTAGGCCTCAAGAACCGGAAGAAACTTCTCAGAAAATTCCTTTGAGAAATAAGCAGGTCCATACATAACCCATTGATCGATGCCGCCAACCGATACGCTCCCGATTCTGCCTTTCTTATTGTAATCGAGGCACCACTCCGAAGTTTCCCCTTCCATAAAAGCAGAAGAGTACCAGGCGCCGCCCTCATAGGCGTGGTACATGTTATGCCGCATCCAGTTGTCAGAAGAGAGCACATACATATTTCTTCCCCGCAGGACCTCCCTGGCGCGGTAAATGGTAGTCAATGTATTTTTAGAAGAATATTCAGGATTATATAGAAGCTTCACATCATATTTATCAATCAGGTATTCAAATTTCTCTTTCAAATATCCCACGACAATCGTGATATTCTGTACGCCGACCTCATGGAGCTGGCGAATCTGCCGCTCGATCATTCGCTCTCCAAAGACTTCCAGCAGGCCTTTCGGCATTTCAAAGGTCAGAGGGACGAAGCGGGATCCAAAACCGGCGGCGATAATCAGGGCCCCGTCAACCTTATACTGTTTCAGAAGCTCCAGTCCGGCCGGGAGCAGCTCATACGCACCGCCGGCACCAGCCAGGGTGATGAGATGTTCCGAAATACATTCTTTTACAAGATTATTGGCCGTTCCGAGAGAGACATCCAGTGCCTGAGCTAATTCCCTCTGTGTGATTGCCGTATTTTCAAGGATAGAACGGCAGATGATTACATTACGATTCATGATAGATACCTCCGTGGTTGATGATCATATTTTAGGGAAATGCATATTGTAAAAAGAAGATGTTTGGTGTTCAAAAATATAGATATATTAGTATATGTGAACATTATAGCATAATTGTATGGAAATGCAAGGCTGGAGTTGGTGAGGAAGTGGGGAGGGGAGGGAAGGGAAGACGGAAGAAGAGACGGAAGAAGAGACGAAAGGAGGGACGGAAGAGAAGGGAAGAGGATACGGAAGAGAGGATTTTGAAGTGGCGCACGACTTAGAAAGGTGTAATTGGTAAATGGAGTGGAATTTTGACAAGTATAAGTATTATATATAGGTAAGTTTAGTATTATTATCAAGCAGATGCGTAGGAAGGAGGTTTGGAGTTGGCGGAGATTTAAAGTTAGGTGAATCTATTTGTTAAGTAGTATGGCATTGATAATCCGATCGATCTGATGAAATAATTTGTGAGGTACGAGGAGGGATAGATATAAAATAGGAGAGTGGGGGAAGATGAAAATATATATGGGGAAGAAAGCGCGCGGGTTACGATAAAAGTAACTATGATGTAGAAAATGCAGTAAAGGTAGAAAAAGTAGTAAAGGTAGTAAAAGCAGTAAAGGTAGTAAAAGCATAAAAGCACAAAAGTATAAAAGTACAAAAGTAGAAAAGTACAAAAGCATAAAAGCACGAAAGCATAGAAGATATAAAAAGCATAAGCTTAAAAGTGTATCTAACCAGATATTCGCAGCCTCTATTATTAAGCCCTTGTCACTAATAGCATTATTGCATTATTAATAATTGAAGCATACCATGAAAGTCCATTACCATAATAATACAGATATGTATATTGGCAATATAATATTAGAGATCATGCTATTAAGATTTCAACAGTATGTCGTATTATGTGAAGTAGTTAAATACATGAAGTAATTTAAGAGAACCAGGTGGATATATTTAAATATGGTCGGATTGTACTAATAGGAGTACAATATGCCGCAGAGGCCCGTTTTTCGTAAAGATTACGTAAGAAAATGCACAGAGAAAAGTTATAGCATTTTTGAAAAAATTATATTATACTGTCAGTGTGATGGAGGAAATGATATTTTCCTGGTGGAATTGTGAATATTTATTACTTTTTGAAAAATATGCAAAAAAAGTGAAAAAAAGTATTGATAATTTCCCTTATAGGAAGTATAATTACCTCGTAATGCAATTAGGAATTTCAAAAAGTATTTCAAAAAGAAAAAGGAGAGTGTATTTTTATGAGAAAGCAGACAAAATTAGTTGCAGTATTATCTGCAGCAGCACTGCTTGCCATCGGTGCTTCCATGACATCTCTTGCAGCAACTGGCTGGCAGGAAGAAAATGGTACATGGGTTTATTACGATAAGAATGGCGATGCAGTAACAGAACAATGGGCAAAATCCGGTAATAACTGGTTTTGGCTTAACGAAGATGGAGAAATGGCTACCGACTATCTGGTAGATGACGACAGCAACTACTATTATGTAGATGCTAACGGTGCCATGGTTACCAATCAGTGGGTATCTATTGAAAATGAAGATTATGATGGAGATGACGGAGATGAGCCGTTAAACTATTGGTATTATTTCGGTGCCAACGGAAAAGCATACAAGAGCTCCTCTAACAGCAACAGCGCTTCATTTAAGACTATCAATGGCAAGAAGTACATCTTTAATGATGAGGCTCAAATGCTCTATGGCTGGATCGATACAGACGGTCAGAGAGTAACCGGAGACGACGACTGGCGTGAAGGCACATATTACTGTGGTGATGAAAATGATGGCGCTCAGAAGGTTGGCGAGTGGGCTTATCTAGAAATTACCGATAATAACTGGGATGACATAGATACAGGACTTTCCAGCAATAATCTGTTTGATGATGAAGACCAGACTCGTTATTTCTACTTCAAAACTAATGGTAAGAAAATGACCGACGAAAAGGGCAAAACCATTAACGGCAGAAAGTACAGCTTTGATGAATATGGCCGTATGAATGCAGAGTGGGTTAACTGGGAGGCTACGCCTTCTACAGCAAGTGCAGGCTCTGCCTCCTATACAACCGGATACAGATATTATGGAGATCCTGAAGATGGCGCAAGAGTTACCAAAGGCTGGTTCCAGGTAGTTCCAGATTCTTATTTGAGCCCAGATGACTATGATGATGATGAGAACAACTGGTATTATTCTGACAAAGATGGAAAATTAGTTGCTTCCGAAATTAAGACAATCAATGGAAAGAAATATGCATTTGACTCCTATGGCGTAATGAAGAGCGGCCTGAAGGCAATTAAGTTTGCTGGAAACAGTACAACTGAAATTGACGAAATTAAGGGTGATGACGGTATTGCTAACATGCATTTCGACACAGAAGATAACTTTAAGGATAACGTTTCTGCATTATACGGAGCTGATTATAAGTTATACTACTTTGGATCCGGCGATGACGGCGCTATGAAGACTGGAAAGCAGACTGTAACCATTGATGGAGAGGATTATTCCTTCTTATTCAATAAATCTGGCAGTTCTAAGGGTGCAGGTAAACTGGGTATCGATGATGATAAGTATTATTTAGGCGGTATGTTATTAAAGGCATCTAAGGATGATAAGTATTCTGTAATTAAGATCACGAAAGATGCGAGTGGCACGATTACTGCACTGGAATGCTTAAGCACAGAAGAATTCCTTGCTGATGTTGATGCAACTTCTTCAATTCCGACAGGAAAAGATGATGATTACGATGAGTACTATAATGTGAAAGAGTCCGCAGCAGATACTGCAACTACACAGTACAGACTTGTAAATACTTCTGGTAGTGTTCAGAAAAATAAGAATAAAGCAAAAGATGGTGATGATCGTTGCTTCAAGGTTGGCAACAGTAAAGAGATCGAGGCTGTTTTTGTAGAAAGCTAATTCTAATTTGTAACAAGAAATTCTAATTGCCAATAAGTTTTATATAGAATGTTGGGAGTGTACGATAAGTATACCCCAACATTCTTTTGTCTACATTGCCCATTTTTACGTACTATGTGCGAGTTATTGCACGCTACCTTATTTAAACAACTTTTATTTAAAGAATATTATACTTTTTTATTGCAGGCTACCAGAGTAAATTAGGAAAATTACTATTCTCAGTACACCTAAAAATGCATTGTAAAAAGGGCTTTGCATATTTCTGTGCAAAGCCCTTTTTAGGCAATTAGAATTCCATATCGAAATTAAAATCAATTATTCGTGATACTTGCAAGTATAGGCACCTTTACCATCTTTGTCAGCTTTTGTTCCACACTTGATATCACTATAGCCTCTGATATGGCCATCTTTATCTGTACAGATATACATATCATCTGTATCCTTTAAGTTCTTCTTATTCTTCATAATAGAACCAGAGGTGTTAACAACATATGTGTCAGTCTCTCCAATAAAATCAGCTGGATCTTCAACTAATGCGCCCTTGGACATAGAGTAAACCTGATATCTCATATCAGAATCTGCCTTAATTCTAAGACCATTCACATAAAGAGTATCTTTTGTCTCATTTAATCCACGACCCTTGTTAGAACCGCTCTTACCGAAGGAGAATGCGTAAACATCGCCATCAATATCGATATTCTGGTTACCTGTCTTCATGGAACCATCGCTGCCTGCGCCGAAGTAATATACATAGACATTAACAGAATCGCTATTGTCGCCAATTACATATTTAACTTCTTTGTTTTCATAGTTCTCAACTTCTAATTTACCATTCTTTAATAAATCAACCTTATCAGCATCACCAATACCGTTAGAACCAACGATCTTGGTATTGCTTGTCATTGCTAATGCCTGAACACCGCTGAGCATTTCGCCCTTAGCGTTAAATGCATACTTCTTGCTGTTGATAGTCTTAATCTCAGATTTTACGAGATCACCATCATTTTCAGCATAAAACCATTTGGATGCATCATCAGCGTTGTCATCTGGATTAACATCTTCCTGAGGAACTACGTTAAACCAGCCTTTTGCTCTCCAGCCCTGTTCTGGTAAGTTGAAGTAGTTGTAGCTGCTGATAGAAGCTTCAGTCTTGGAAGCCTTAGGCATTGCCCATTCAGATACCATCTTACCATTTTTATCAAAACTATACTTTAAGCCGTTGATTGTTTTGCTCTTTAATTCAGATCCATCTTCCTTACCTACTACCTTTTTACCGTTGGTATCAAAATAGAAGTAATAATCCTGATCTGGATCATCCTGGCTGTCATCTACAACAGAGATCTGAGCCCAGCCATTAGCCTGTGCGCCATCATTCTCATCACCACAGAAGTATGTTCCGTTTGTCCAAGCATCATCGCCTGTCTGACGCTCAGATTCTGTGTTAATCCATCCGTAAAGCATTTTTCCTTCGCTATCAAAGGTATACTTCTTACCATTAATGTTCTTAAAAGAAGTTTTTCCGCTTGTAGGAGCTTTGTATGCTTTACCATTAGCCTGGAAATAATACCAGAAGTAATCTGGATCATCATCACCATAGCTGTCAGAGTTTTCTACCTGAATCCACTGATTTGTTACCATAGCGCCATTAGCATCTACGTAGTAGGTATTATCATCATCTTCAATGATAGTATCAGTAGCCATCTCTCCATCGCTGTTTAAATAGAACCATGTGTTACCTGATTTCTGCCACTGATCACTTACCTGATAGCCATCTTTGTCATAATAAACCCATGTACCATTCTCTTCCTGCCATCCAGCAGCTGCGAAGGAAGTCATGGAGGCACCGATAGCTAACAGAGCTGCTGCAGATAATACTGCAACTAATTTTGTCTGCTTTCTCATAATTAATGCACTCTCCTTTTTCTTTTTGAAATACTTTTTGAAATTCCTAATTGCATTACGAGGTAATTATACTTCCTATAAGGGAAATTAGGTGGAAGGAGTGCGTGATTAATAATTGATTTTATTTGATATATAAAAGTTTTGTATTTAAAGTACAGATTATATTTATTTACACGAAATCTATTATATGATTAATATTACTTTAATCGAATGTATATTAATTTCTTATCATGTATATTTATTAGTTTATAATAACACATTAATTCTAGTAAACTTGTAATATTTAGATATTAAAAGCAAGCCTATTATACTGATATTATAATAAGGCTTGCTCTTAAATACTTTAATCCATACTTTATTAGATGCATTACAGGCCTGCCGACACAGAACAAGTACCTGCAGCTTATTCCAAATTATAAAGTTCTTCAAGGCTAAAGAGTTTCATATACGTCTGCGGTTGAGAAGCTAAATTTAAAACACTGTTGCTAAATCCCTTTTTCGAGTATAAAATATACCCCTTATTTGAATATTTGGGAAAAAGTTCAGAGCGCTGGATCAATAATTCCGCCGTATCCTGATCAATTACCTCATTTCGATATTTACATTCGCCAAATACCGCCGTTTTATCAATATCATTTATGCCCAATATATCAATTTCTTCCTGACGTTTCAACACCGGATTATTTCCCCACCATCTGCCCAACTTTAATATTTCATAAGGTAGTTTTTCCTGTGCATTAAGCTTAGCCAGATGTTGGAGGCACATTTTTTCAAATACTTTTCCCATATAATTTTGTAAATCGGGAACAATGATCTTTTCATAAGCCCTTTCTGGTCGCCCCGTATTAATTAGCAGCATACATTGTGGTACATAACGATACCAGAAACGAAACATTTGGTCCGCCAAAATATAGCCGGTTTTCTTCTTATTATCTTCTTCTGTAACAGCACTTTCTTTTTCAACCAATCCCAAAGAGATTAATGACTTAAGGCATGTGGAAACATTTGAATTTTCCATTTGTACTTTATTGGATATTTCATTTAATTTTGTTGCCCCTTTCGCAATTGCTTCAACAATTGCATTATAATTGGCAGGTTCTTTCAATTCCTGTTTCATTAAGTTTGCCGGTTCCTCATAAAGATAGGCATTAGGATTCAAGTACATTTCCAAAATGTTTTCTTTAATTGAAATAGAGTCATCGACCATTTCCAGATATTGAGGAACTCCGCCTGTAATGCCATAGACCAAAGCCTTTTCTTCTGCTGAGTAACGGGGAACAAATAAGGAAGATTCAAAGTAGTCTAAAGGATCCAGACGGAATTGAGCGGTTCTTCTTCCATATAGGGGACTTTGGTATCCCAGGACCTGATTCTCCATAAAGCTCATAGACGATCCACATAAAATAAGCATAATATTACTATTTTTCCACTCTTGGTCAATCATAGCCTGAAGAATCGAAGAAATACTTTTATCTGCCTGAGCCAGATAGGGATATTCATCAATAATAAGTAATATTTTTGATTCTTTTGCTTTCTTTGTAATATACTGCAACGCTACTCTGAAATCCTTGAATGATGGCATCATTGCCGCCTCTTCTTCGCCTAAAAAGGCCAGGTAGACAGAGGTGCTAAGAAGTTCTAAATTAATGGCTATACCGGCCTCTACTGCAGTCATATAGACGGCTGATTTATCTTTCATAAACTCCTGTATCAATCGGGTCTTGCCTATTCTACGACGTCCGTAGATAACTGCCATTTGAAATGTGGATTTATTATATAACTTATTTAATTCATTCAATTCGGTTCTTCTTCCAATAAACATATAAACCCCTCTCTTTACTATTAGGCAACATACTATGAGTGCATATAGTATATCACTTTATAGTAAAACTTTCAATATATAATTATTCCACCATTTCTTTTAAATATTTGATGATTGTTTTTTATAAAAGCAAATTATTAATACAACTATTTTATATTTATTCACGAAAAACAATTATATAATATTTTAATTCAAACATGTACGAAAGAGAAATTTTAATTAGTATTTAATTATAATAAATAGAAAAGCTATAATATTACTGCTTTATCAAGACTTATTTCCTTCTAATTTCCCTTATAGGAAGTATAATTACCTCGTAATGCAATTAGGAATTTCAAAAAGTATTTCAAAAAGAAAAAGGAGAGTGCATTAATTATGAGAAAGCAGACAAAATTAGTTGCAGT
>NZ_JACOPC010000031.1:0-35239 GCF_014288035.1 Hungatella sp. L36
TCCAGCATTTTGGCCGTCAGCCCATTGCACTCTCTATTCTAACAGCTTTAGCAACAAGATGGATATAGACACGACTGGCTGTCGTGTACTTTACCCATAAATACATTGTAGTAGCATTTTAGTAATGATACAGATTGGACCGATAACAGAGAAGGTTATGAGAAAATGTTTGAGGAACGTTTAAGAGAAGCAGAAGAAATCCGTTCTTCTAATTGTTGATAGGTTTAGAGTCATAATATTGGACAAAAAGAAACTGTCAAATTAAGTTGTCAAATGAAAGGAAAGAGAAGATGAGTGTAAATTATTTTGAATCAAAGGAAAGTAAGGAAAGAGCAGTCTTTATATTAGAATCATATGATTGTCCCGATTTATTAAAGGAGCAGAGTGATGCATTTGCATTAGATGAGTTTATTGATAATTACAATTGGGATGATGGGCTTGAAACACCTTATTTTATATTGAATCATAGGAATTGTGAATTGGGAACAGCATTGAAAATTTTTTACTTAGGAGAAGGGATAGCTATGGTTCAAGTAGATTATACAAATCATAAGTTAGGGCATTGGGTAGAATTTATTGAATATACATTTAAAAGAATAGTAGAAGGAAACTATAAATCAAAATATATAGCGTTTAAATTTCCGCTTATGGAGCGTAGTAAGCAAAGGATTAAAGAGGCTGGTTGGCCTAAGGTTTTTATAGAAGATATTGTTGTGTAAAATCTGGCTTGTTGCAAAGTAACAATACGATATATAGCAGAGGCGGGAGTCTTAGATACTAATGATTCAGATAAGATTGTGTATTCTCTTACAGAATTTTTGGTCGATGATGTGGGAATTGATATGGCAATAACGTTATAAAAGAAAGTACACATTTCAAATGGAGCCGTTATAGCATATAGCGGCTTCTTAACTATACGCTGGAAGGACAGATAAAGCTTCATATTTTTAGGAGCAGGATTTCTGCTATTATTTGTACCATATAATAAAATCCAATCGGCGTTTCCCAAGGCACCAGCCCCCATAGTGGTAATACCGTTATAACAGCCTTGGAAAGGTGCGGGAACGTATCGACCAGATGGGATATGTGGAAACATTCCAGTATGACGAATGCGGAAATCTATCGCTTTACATTGACCGGAATGGGAACCAGGTACATCGGACATACAATGTGTTTGGCAATCCTGTTTATGAAAAAGCCACGGATAAAAACGGAGGGAATGCGGTTGTTACAACGTATGGGTACGATAGCCTTGGCAGGCTGACTCGTGCAGTTTGTGACGGGTATTCCTATGAATATTATTATAATGAGCAGGGGCTTTTAAAAGAAAAGCGTTCCAGTGGAAAGCGGCTGATTTCCTATGAGTATGATAACGGCGGACAGATGATTCGGATGACGAACCCGGAGGAGATTACAGTCTCCTATGAGTATGACCTCCTCGGGAGGATGAGCCGAATTTATAACAGCAGCGGTATGGAAGTGCGTTATAGGTATGACTGATATAATTTATATAAATGAAGCAAGAAAGCCCGGTAAAATTAATGGGTTTGACAATTTAATTTTATGTAAGGAGAGGATCATATGCAGGAAATCGGTAAGTTCATAGATTTTCTTGGGCAGGATAGTATAAGGGAGGCAATACCAGTTATAACGGCAATCGGAGGAGCTTTGGTTGTTGTTCTAAGGTTTATATTTAAGGTAATCTATGCCCAGAATATGAACGAGATTGACAAGGTATTTATGAATCGAAAGCAACGGACTAATTTGAAACTCATGGATTTATTTATGGTTGCGATAGTCTTGGGACTGGTAAATATAATTTTAATGCTTATTCGCGATGATGCGACTGATTTTTTATTAGTGTTGGGATTCATAGCCGCTTTTTTCTTGATTCTAATCTATTTAATTTATAAAATCGCACATTTTATTTGGTGTAAGTGTAAAAAGACGGATAAGAAATGGAAATTGCATCGCTATATGGAGGAAATGCTGTTTGTGAGTGAGTTTCTCATTGGGACAGAAATTGGAAAACTTACCTATTATAATACACAGGATTTATGGAAAGGAATTCTGGTTTGTCTGATAGCAGCGTCAGCGACCTCATTTTTGATGGTGATTTCTGTTGGTTTTTTTGAAGATGGTCCAAGTAAAGTGTATTTTTACATAAAAGGTGGTAGGCGTATGTACATATTCTATAAACTGGAAGATGATATTTTATTATGCGGAGATAATAAGAATATCAAAAAAGCTAAAATCCGTTTAATACCTTTCGACAATTTTAAAAAGAGCTACCATAAGCTGATTATAGAAAAGTCAAATAATCAGAATTGAAGTTACCATATGATTTTTCGGGGGTGCATCAGATTGAGATGGCAGAGGGATTGTGGAGTGATTGATAGAAATCGTCTTCTTAAAGATCGGTAATTAGATGAAGGGTAATATGTCTAAGTAAAAATTGATTGGAGGGAATTCTGTTGAATAGAAATCTTGAGGAGGTTATGAATCATGAAAAATATAATCAATATAATTAAATGCTTCATATTTTTAGGAGCAGGATTTCTGCTATTATTTGTACCATATAATAAAATCCAATCGGCGTTTCCCAAGGCACCAACCCCCATAGTGGTAAAAGTCACAGGAGTTATTGTTCTTATCTGTGGCATTGTGATAGCGCTGATGTACTCAGGAATGTAGGTTCAGTATACAGCATATTCCGGTTGACTGGCTTAGATTTATAACAATACGGGAGGATAAAGTCATGTCTAAACTATTGGTACGAAAAAAGATAGGAAAGTTTTTCTAATGGTAGTTCTTGTAGTGTTATTACTGGGGACAATACTACAGGCAGTATTTCGACATTTTGAAATTAAAAAAATAAATGAATTGGCTTATGGGCAGACAGTGAACGTAGATGGAAGAAAGATGAAGGTTGAGGTTGTAGGGAATGGTACAAAAACAATTGTCATTCTTCCTGCGTTAGGCGTTCCTTCACCAATCCTGGAGTTTCGACAGCTGGCCGGTTTATTATCCGAACACTTTACTGTTATTACGATTGAGCCATTTGGTTATGGCTTAAGTGATGGAACCGATAAGGAGAGGAGCATTGAAAATATATCGAAGGAGCTTCATACCTGCCTTGAGATTTTGGGATATACGGAATATTATTTGCTGTCGCACTCTATTTATGGAGCTTATTCGATTTATTATAGCAATCAGTATCCGAACGAGGTTAAAGGGATAATCGGACTGGATTCCTCTGTACCAGGAATGTACAGTGACATTCCGGCTGTCATAAATTTCCTGGAGGATATATTCCCTTATGTAGGTAAGGTAAAAACTACAGTAGGGATTTCCCGCTTTACATCGCTGTTTAATCCGGATTTCGGTATACCTGCAGTAGTTGGATATGAATGGACCTCGGAAGAAAAAAAGCTGTCAAAATGGATTACTCTTGATAAGGCCTATAATAAAACGGTAATGGATGAGGTAAAGCGTTCAAAAGATAACCTCAATCAAATGGAGGAGCTAAAGTTCTCCGAGAATACGCCAGTATTATATTTTCTGTCGGAGAATAACTTGGAAATGTTTTCTACCTGGAAAAAAATTCATGAGGATTTGATTCAGGAGAAGGAGCGAAGTAAGATAGTTCCGCTTTCAGGTAATCATTATGTCTATTATAAACATGGAGCGGAGATAGCAAAAACTGTAACAGACTGGATTCTTAATGATTAGAGAGACATAGTGCGTGTGCCGGGGGAGAGTGAAGCTACTATTGTTGGATATGCAATTAGGATAAAAAGTAGATAGTAAAAGATAATGATATGATATAACTTTAATAAAGCAGATTCAGCCAAGAGCGGAAAGTGTCTATGAAGCTGTTATAGATTACGACAGATTTTGACATGAAATGATTATAGAAAATTAGATATCTATGAATAAGGGATTTTAAGATACCGGAGAACTACAGGAAAGAAAACAGTATAGGTTTTTTACGCTGATTTGCAAGAGAAATATGAACAATATAAATCTTTAGATGAGTGGCTTGTTTGGAGAAATTTCAAACAAGCTGTTTTTTTATTCGATAATATTCATCGTTTACAAGCAGAAAACAGTGTGCCTTTACAGAGCTAAAAATTTGAGCTTCCGGGGCAACTGCCTTTATCATAGGCTAAGGCCCCGATAAGGAGTTGTATGCACTGCCGGTCTCCACCTTCTGGATTTTGAATTACTTATACTATTCAAAATTCAGAGGACGATATGAAAAAGAACAACCAAAAAAATAGTGATATACAGAACCGCTTCACCGCATACCTGGTGACGGCCATACAACATACAAAAATTGAATATGGTGAAAAGAAAACGCGGCTCAGGCAGCATGAGATTGCCTGCGCGGAAGAATATTCCTGGAATTACACAGACTTTGACCGGGAGTTTGTAAGGTACATCAGTGAGCAGTATTACATATACTTCAGGGATTTGGATAAAATGCAGGAACTTCTGTGGCCCCTGGAGGGTGGAAAACTGGTGAAAGTATTAAAGAAGTTAAAAGAACAGGAACGGCAGATTTTATTTAGTAGGATTTTTGGAGAGCAGAGCTTTACGGATATTGGACAGGAACTTGACATGACGCCAGACCAGGCAAGGGCAGCATATTTCTATGCGCTTCGTAAGCTCAGAAAGGAATTGGGGGTGAAAAAAGATGGAATTTGAGCAGTTACTGCAGCGTGCAAAGGAAGGCGATGAATGGGCATTTGAGCAGATATTTAAGATGTACCGGCCGCTTTTGTTAAAACAGGCGATTGGTGACAATGGCCTGGACGAGGATTTATACCAGGAACTGTCCAGGACTCTGTATATCTGCATTCAAAAATTTCCCGTATAACGGGCAATAATGTTGGCTTTTGAGGACCGCTCCGTATATATAATATGTCGGTAAATGTAGGGGACTATTTTATCGACATCGGTAAAGTGATTTGGTACGTTTACCGACACAATTTCAGCGGTTTTTGTCCTGCTTTTTTGTGTCGGTAAATGCATACCTTTTCCGACAGGAAGGAGGGGTTCATTTGGAGCCTAAAACATTCGGATATGCCAGGGTATCGTCAAAAGGGCAGAATCTGGACCGCCAGATCTTCCTGCTGAAGGAAGAAGGGATTGATGAGCGGGATATTTTTGTAGAGAAGGAGAGTGCAAAGGACTTTGAGCGGCCAGTATTCCGCCAACTGGTAGATTTAATCATGAGAGAAGGTGATATGTTAGTTGTCACGGAGCTGGAGCGGTTTGGACGAAACTATACGGAGATTCACAATGAATGGTATACAATTACGAAACAGAGAAAAATGGATATCAAAGTCCTGGACATGCCTCTGTTGGATACGACACTGGCAAAGGATCTTCTGGGGACGCTAATCACGGATCTAATCCTGACCCTGCTGGCCTACGTGGCACATCGGGAAAGAGTTGAGAAAAAGGTACTGCAGAAACAGGGGATTGAAAGGGCTCATGGCCGGGGAGTGAAATTTGGACGGCCCGTCATAACTTATCCGGATCAGTGGGAAGAGGTATATAAGGAGTGGAAAGCCGGACGTCTCACGGCAAGAAATGCCATGAAGCAGCTGGAGCTAAAGAAGGACAGCTTCTATAAGCTGGTAAATCAATATGAAAATAATTCCAGATAATTTCAACTTTATCATGTCCATGGCCCTCTTTAATATAAAAAAGGAAAGGTGGGAACTCTTATGGCGATGACAAATGATGAAATCCGGGAAGAGATCATGGAACATATTGAATTTCTGAAAATGCTGGATATTTGCAACAAGGCCAATATGCATAGTGCAGATGAAGAATAGGTGAAAAAAGAATTAAAAGAACGGATTCAGGAGTTGTACGATATGCTGCTGGAGGTATAGGAGGACAATATGTTAACTGGAATTTACACAAAAAATAGACATGGTAAAAACATCTATATGTTTCGTGTAGGAGTATATCCCTTTAAAATTTGGCTGTATGTATTAAATAGCAGGGAGGCCGCCGAGGCGTCACACAGGCAGATTGCTGGTATTAAAAGCGAAGTAGATACTATTTTTGCCTTTATTAGAGCTGGATTGGAATATGATAAAATAGAGCCACATGCAAAGATACTGGCAGAGCTGGTCCGTGGAACCTGGCCCCCTGATAAATTGTATGACTATCTTAAAATGCTATTTTTATTAAGTGGGCCGGAAGAAGAGAAATGGTTCTGTTATGTTGCCCTTTGCCGTCTGGCTCTTTACAAGGATACCGGGTATATGCAGTCACCAGTTATACGGAGGTATGAGGAACGTTTTGCCTACATAGAGGAGCGCCTGCAGGTGGAAGGAAAATTACTGGAATTGGCCTATGCTCAGGTAGCGAGGGATACGGGCTTCAGATTAAGCGAGATGGATTTCCTTGAATGGGAGGATGTTGTGTATCCGAAGATCATGCTGCGGATTCCCAGAAAGACGAGCAATGAGAATATGTTTGGCCTGATAAGCGAAAAAACTTATGAGACGCTGCAGAAATTGGATCATCCATCTCAGAGAATCTTTAACAATGCCGGGAAACATCTGCGTATGAATATTTCCAGCGTATCAGACGGTGATTTCCGCTTCACTGACTACCGCCAGTGTTACCAGCTGAAAGTAATATGGAATGAGATCCTGAATTCGACAGGGCCGGTTTCTGGAAAGGGAAAGGCATGAGGGAGACAGTCAGGGAATGGCAGGAGGAGTGGATTGGGACAAACGGTCTTACACATGAACTGGAAGTAATCATATCTGACAGCAGTCTGGAGGCATTCCGTACAGAGGTTTATTCCGGAAGTTTTGCAGATATTCCTCCGGAGCTGTTCGATAAAAAAGTGATCGAAAATGGGAAAATCATTGCGTCAACCGTTCCGGAGCGCATCGGAGCCTATTCATTGCTTGTGTAATTGGGATACGGTTGGAAACTTGAATTCGTTATTGATGGAGGAATGATTTCATGACAAATTATGCGGCAATGGGATATGCTCTGTTAGCGGCGGATGAAATGAGATTGTCAGAAGAACAAAAAGAGCGGTTGTGGCAGCTGATGTATTCAAATTTCGATATAGTCAGTGAAGAGAAGGCAGAGAAGCGATTTAGGGAAGGAAAATAGCTTGAAGAATGAATCAGGCCACCAGAAATTTTGGCGGCCTAATTTAGCGATCCCTCTTACCGTTGTTTTGTTGTCTGGGCTGGGGTTCTATGTTAGAATATTATTAATAGCTCATAGTTTATATTTAAATTGTAATTATGATGAATGGAGCGATTTTATGGAGCTGATAGCAGGAAATAAGCAGCAAAGCAGTTTATATGATTACCATGATGTTTCTGATATGCTTGATAAAGGCATTGATGATATGGAATTAAAACGGGAATTGCCCATTGATGAAGCATTTCAAAAAATATTAGAATTAAGAGGTTTCAGAGGAAATACAGGGGTATGAGGGATAGTCAAAGTTTTTACGGAAGGGAAACCGTTGGAGGAATATATTCAAAAGTAGGAGGTTTTGGAAATGAGCTGTCATAATATTGGTAGGGGAATGAACTATGTAGTTAAAAACGTTATAAAAATGTATGATACAGGGGAATTGACTTTAGAGGCAGCGAGAAAGATCATAGCTGCCGCGCGAAGAGGTGTTAATTGGTGTGATGGAAATGAGTACGAAGCAGTTGAAATCATACGCAGGTGCCGCTGTGGGAGATGTTTAAAGAAAATGGAGGCCGGAGCTCCCTTATATTCCGTATGGGACGTGCCAGTAGATTCGCCTGGATATAGTCGTATTCTTGATACAGAACCTGAAATTCTTGCATCGGAAGGATTGTGTAGTTCTTGCTTTGATATTGTTATAAACCGTTTTTTGGGAGATGAAAATGCGGGTCAGAGGGAAAGAAAGTATATAGAGGAGCATCGTTCGGAAAAGGAGTGGAAAGCAAATGAATGGAGGGAAGAATAAGATAATAATTTTTGTGTATAAATAGTAACACCAAAAGATTACAGAAAACGGACTGATTTATTCTATAAAAAGCGGTGGTATGTATCATATGGAGCATACTACCGTTAATTTTCGGTATGCCATTTGTGATGTGATTCTATTGAAAATAAAGAGATTTCGGTTTTAATAACCATAACGGCAAAAAACTGAATAAATGCCGATTCGGTTATTGAAACAACGAAAGAATAGTGCTATAATAAAATAACCATAACGGCAAAAAAATAAAAAAATGCCGATTCGGTTAGGAGGCGGATACCTTGGATACGAAAATGATGATTAATCAAATACCAGATGAAACTATTTTGACGAGACAGGATATTCTCCAGATTGCCTGCGAGGTGGATGTCTCTTTCCGAGAAACTTTACTTAGAAATTTATTGGAAAACTTACTTCAGGAAGGCATTCTTGTTAGAGCTGGGAGAGGCAGGTACCAAAAATTTTCATATGAAGCGAAAAAGGCAACCTATTTAAACCAGTATTCAAAAGAAGCGAAAAATATAGTTGAGGAAATGAATGATAAGTTTCCACTTATGGATTATCGTATATGGGAAATCAACTGGCTTAATGAATTTTGGAATCATCAGATTGCACAAAACAAAATATTTCTGGAAGTTGAAAATATAGGCTGTGAATTCGTGTACACAGAATTATGTGAAAGGCATTCAGGAAAGATACTATTGAGACCGGATGAAAACGAACTTTACAGGTATGGCGGACAAAATACAATTATTGTGGATCGACTTATATCAGAAGCTCCAAAAGGAAGTCCGTATCCATATAATACGCCTTTGGAAAAGATAGTAGTTGATTTATTTGCCAATCGCAATTTAAAAAGCATGGTTCATACCGGCGAATATGCAACGGCTCTGTTAGATATGTTTGGAAAATACCGGATTGACCAGGTAAAATTATTCCGATATGCCAAACGACGTCACAAAAAAGAAGAGATTTTTTATTTCTTGAAGGATGAAGCACATATTAAAATATACGTGGAGGAATGACTGCTGTGTTAATGAAAGAGAATTTTGGAATTGAACATATCAATGAATTAAGGGAGAATAGCAGATGTGATCCCGCGATACTGGAAAGAAGTATCTATGCGTTTGGTCTGCTGGAGTCGCTGGCACGAGTAAATATGCCATTTATATTTAAGGGTGGCACCAGTTTAATGCTGCTTCTTAAAACTTCAAGAAGATTATCCACTGATATTGACATTATCGTTGAGCCGGGTACAGATATTGTACATTATATTGAGAAAGCCTCGAAAATATTTCCATTTGAGGAAGTGGAGGAGCAAAGCAGGATAGGAAAAAATCTAATTGAGAAAAGACATTTTAAATTTTATTATGATTCTCCCGTCAACAAACGGAGATTTTATATTCTTTTAGATGTTCTTTTTGAGGAAAACCATTATAATACACTGGTAAAAAGAGATATTGTAAATGAAATTTTACTTACGGAGGAGCCATATATTCATGTGATAGTGCCAAGTATTGATTGTATTCTGGGTGATAAAATGACAGCATTTGCGCCACATACGACAGGGATTCCTTTTGATACGAAGAAAGAAATGGAAATAATTAAGCAACTGTTTGACGTGGCAACGTTGATAGAAGAATGTGACAGCTTTACAGATATATGCGAATCATATAGAAAGACGGTTGCATCAGAAATTGCATATAGAGGAAATTGTTGCAGTCCAGAATTGGTACTGGAAGACACAATTAGAACAGCAGCCTGCCTGATATCAAGAGGAAGCATAAATCCAGAAGAATATAAAAAATTGATGGAGGGAATAAAAAGTATTAAAACACATATGTATAGAGAAAATTATTCAGGAGAACTTGCGGCAATCCAGGCGTGCAGCGTAATGTATATGGCAGCTTGTCTGTTAAAAGGACGCGAATTTCATAGAATAGAACATCCTGAATTATATATAAAGGAAAGTATTAGTAAGTCGCAATACAAAGGATTGGCCTACATAAAGAAAATGAAATTAGAGGCATACGGCTATCTGGTAGAGGCTGTCAAACTGCTAGAAGCATAAGTTATTAATAAAGTCTTAATAAACTTAGGGGCCGTTACAAAGCGCGGCCCTATTGATCTCAGCCTGCTCTTTAACATTCCTCTATCAAATCGTGCTCTACCAGTTTGGCTTTCCCAGATTCAATATCAGCGACAATAGAGCGCAAATAATTCATATTGCTCTCAGAATAGAACGGATCAACTGAAACCTCAAATGGTATTCTTTTTTCCCTGCTAACTTTGGTTGCAAACATGGTAAAGGCAGTTGTCATTGAAAGTCCCATTTCTTTACAAGCCTGTTCCATACCTTTTTTCAAATCTTCGTCCATGCGGAAATTGACCATTGTCTGTGCCATAAAGGTTACCTCCGTCTTTGCTCTGTTGTAAAGCAAAAGTCGATGCATTGCTTTACAATAATATATGCATTTAAAGTAAATTCATTTTATAGAATTAAACAATTTGTTCTTCCTTTAATGAAAGAATCTCTGTTTCGGTTAAACCAATGGTCTCCATAATATCTACTATGTCTAATCCCATATTTAATAAATTTTGGGCGATACTGTATTTTTCCATCAAAGCAGCCTTTTTAGCCATCTCATTACCATACTCGACTTTTTCTTTCTCGTGAAGCAGACTATACTTTGTCATACCGGATCGTTCGCATTGGATAAGATGGACTTCGGTCTCATCCAAGCCGGTATTACCCATAATATCAACTATGCCATAGCCCTCATCAATCATACGTTTAGCAACATCATATTTTAATTCTTGCTTTATCTTATTAACTTTTGGATTACTGGATTCCATGGTTCCCCTTTCGTTGAGCATATTACGCATAAAATAATTCTTGCATGTAGAGATAAGAAGTGCTAGAGTATATATAAAGAGGAACAACCGCCCACAAGGTGGGTTGACCTGTAAGAAGATAGAAAAACCACCCTGCTACCGGCCAAAGTATTTTGGGGTGGTTTTTCTATGTTAAGCTAGTGACATATAGTAAAAATAGGGCCGCTACAAAGCGCGGCCCTAATGATACATACTTAAATTTCGAGTGTAATTCATATATTTGCTGCTTGATTATTACGGTATGATAAAGTGTTTATAACAACCGTCTTTTATCTAATAGATAGTTCCTTACCAGTATTCTTTTTCATGAAATCTTGCATTGCTTTAGGTGAAGTAAAGTAGTCCCGCCCTAATTTGGTTACCGGGAGAATTTTACTTTGCAAGAGTTCTCTGGTTTTTGTCTTACCCAGTCCGAGCATATCTGCGATTTCCGCAACCGAGTATTTCTTGAAATCTTCCAAGACTGTATTATCTACATTAGGATTATTCATGAAGACATCCTTCTTTCTGCTTAGTTAATTAGACACATATATCCCTGCATCCCCTTCCTATGCCCTATTCGGCCACGTAGCAGGCTGTACGGTGTACGATTCAATCCAGGGGCGGCACAGGCCGTCCAGGGAACCTATATAAAATGCTGGTATATGCTCTTTAGTTATCAATGTGCAGGTGAAATCAAAGCTGAAAAAAAGCTGATTACCTGCTTCAGAAAATCACATACTATTTATAGAGAGGGAAAAATCTGAATACTTTAGCTGATTTAAAAATGGAACCGCTCCAGTGAGTAAATCGGCATGATAATCCTCTTTCCATCTACGCTGCCGTGGGTATCGTCAGTCAGATAAAGCAGGTAATCCACTTTTCCGGCCTTCAGTGCCGCCTTTGATGTGTCTACGGCTAAGATATCATTATTCGTCCTAATCGCATACCGTATCCTCTCCTGCAGGCTCTGCACGTAAAAATCAATCTCACCATCTTTATAGGAAGCGAATGCCGGTGTCTCAAAGGCAATTTCACCCGGAAAATCCAGACGTTTTGCCAGATTGATGTAGACATAGTTTTCATTGAGCATGTCCTTTATGGAGGCTTCATCAATTCCTGCCTGATTCATATAAAAGTTTGCAATCCCTAAATCCATAAAGTAAGCGCGTCGGCCAGGTCTGAAGTCCAGAATATCAAGTTCTATGATCTCTCCACAGAAGCCAATCACTTTGGAAAGATAAAGCCAGTTAAATGCGCGCATCATGGTTGCTTCTGAAAGATTGCGGGTCCCGTCCTTAGTAACCAGATTATGCAGGAGATTACCAATACTATCCTGTCTGGAACTCTTTTTCTCCATAGCGAGGAGGTGGCAGATATTTAAGAAGATTTCCCTAAATATGCCGATATCAGAAATATCAGTATATTGCATTGATTCATTAAGAAATATATCTGCAATGCGGGCCAGCTCATCTAAGCAGGTCCTCACCGAGCCGGTCATTAAGTATTTTTCCACAACGGAAGGATACCCTCCGATCTGACAGTAAATGTCATAGGAGGACCTCAGACGTTGGTAGAAAATATGATCCTCTGATATGGAACTGCCAACCATAAGATACTGTTGAAACAGCTCCTGATTGGCTGCAGCTAGAAATTCCTCAAATGACAGAGGATAAAGGGTAATGCTGGTAACATCTCCGCAGGAAAACCGAAATTCTGACGCCAGGACACGGCCAGGATAGCTGTCTATAATAATAAACTGACACTGGAATTGTCGGGTAAACTCCCGGATTCGGTTGTAAATCTCAGCAGATTCCTGTATTTCATCAATAATAATTACCGTGTCATCTGTGTCCTCAAAACTCTGATCGAATAGACGAAAAGCGTCCTGCAGTGGGTGTTCTGGGCGTGGTGTACCTGGTGTCCAGGCAATCGCTTTGTAGTAGCACTCCAGAAACTGTTGCCCACTCGGTTCAAAAAAGTTAATATATAACTTGTGCCTGTAGTTCTCATCAGCAAATTTATTGATGATGAAGGTTTTTCCAACCTGCCGAGTTCCTTGTATTTCCAGCGTGCCGTGTCTTGATTCCTTTTTCCAATCCATAAGTTTTTGATAAAAATTACGCTTAATATACATAGTTGATCTTCTTCCTAAGAGAATACTTTAATTGTATCAGATATGACTTATGGATTCAATGCAGGTAGTGGTTATCCAAGGACTCTCTATCTCCGGTAAAAATCAGAAGCATTCTTCACGTTCATTTTCTTTGCTTGCCATACGGTTGTCCTTTCACGGCTTCAGCTGTTAAATTAGATCCTTTTATTAAAAACGCTGCCGAAATAATCGGCAACGTAAGTAATTTACGAAATGTTAAAGCTATGCCCACAAGAGCTGTGATAAGCATGTACTCCCATTTCATCTGTAGTGATATCGCAGTCCGCAACTAAAAGCCACATACCGCAATGCTGGCAGGCGACATGATAGAAAAAGCGAAATCCCTGTATATCCTGTTCTGTGCAGCCATGACCGGTTAAATATTGCGTTGCCTGGCTCTTGTCCGGGAACAGCATAATATTCTTGTTATCACCCCAATACAGCTATTCCAGGCCATTGAGGGTGATCCCGTTTACTGGCCTGCTTACACAGATCCCGGTAATTTCACCTGCAGAACCTAAATATCTTTCTTCCGTATCACATTCAAAAATCATGATTCTCTTTTTCCTTCCATTAAGCCTCATCAATCATAGACAGGAATTCATATTCGGACAAAATCCGTACACCGAGGGACTGGGCCTTTGCGAGCTTGCTTCCGGCCTTATCCCCGCAGATCAGATAATCTGTGTTTTTCGATACGGAGCTGCCTGCTTTGGCTCCCAGACTTAAAATTTTCGCCTGGATACCGTCCCTGGTGTAGTTCATCAGCTTTCCGGTTGCGACAATCGTGCGTCCGGCAAAAGGATTCTGCTCACTCTGTTCTACGTTCATGGTTTCCTCTGTTCTCTCTTCAAATGTCATCTCTTTCTGTAACTCCTTCCATAATTTTAAGTTGTCCATATCTGAAAACCAGGTATGGATGTTGTCATTGATAATCGTTCCGATATCCTCCAGCTGGGTGAAATCATAGGTGCCAGTTGCGGCCTGTTCAAAGTCATCCAGACTTCCGTGAAACTGCTGTCCCAGGCTCCGGCTTATGGTCCGGCCAACGAGCGGGATATCCATAGCGACCAGATAGCGCTCAAAGGTTGTATGCCGGCTTGCTTCGATGGAGGCCCAGAGGTTCTCATAGGATTTAACTCCAAATCCCTCTAAGCGGATAATCTCTTCCCGGTGCATATCCAGGTGGTAAAGATCCTGAAATGAATCCAGCCAGCCGTATTCCTGAAACTTTGACAGTGTGGCCGTTGACAGGTCCTTGATATCCATGGCCTTTTTCCCGGCGAAGTGGATTAACTGCCGGAGCCACTGTGTCTCACAGTCCGGATTATCGCAATGCAGCGTCTCAATGATGCGGCCCTTGTCCCCTTTTCGTGTATGGACTCTGGTTGGAGCCCCGCAGCTGGGACAGGTGCCGGGAAAGCTGTATATGGAATTTCCCCGGTCAAGGTTATCCTCTATATGAGGGATAATCATATTGCGTTTGGAGACTAATATCCGACAGCCTGGCTGCAGCTCCAGATCTTTAATAAAGGTAAGGTTATGGAGACTTGCCCTGGATACCGCGCAGCCATCAATTTCAATGGTGTCAAACAATGCGACTGGGGCAAGCTGTCCAGACCTGGTAGGCGTCCACTCGATTGAACGGAAGACTGTTTCAAACGTATCATCCTCAAATTTGAAGGCCAGGCCGTCTTTATAAGCGCGACCCGTTCTGCCACAGCTTTTTGAATAGGAGATATTGTCATAGACAGCCACAATGCCGTCAATCGGGATCATTTTTTCTCTGGCAATCGTCTGAAGGCACTCGATGTAAGTCTCAATCTGTTCTTCCGTGGCACTTTTATCAATGGTGTAGGAATCACAGTAGCCAAATCCATAATCTTTCAGCTTTAAAAGTTTTGAGGCTCGGCTGTTACTGATGACGGCTTCATAATCAAGTCCTTCTAACACATTAAATGGGATAAAAGATACACAGCGTTCTTTACAAACAGCGGGATTTAAGGTACGAACCGAACCGGACGCCAGGTTTCTGGGCGTTTTATAAGGTTCTCCGTTCCGATCCAGGATAGAAGTCCGGAGCTTTTCAAAATCATCAATCCGGATATGTGCTTCTCCTGTAATAACAAGCCTGTCCTTATAAGGAACCGTAAGCGGCACGTTGATAAATGCCGGAATATTGTGCGTGATATCTTCTCCAATCTCTCCGTCTCCACGGGTGGAGGCTTGCTGGAGCTCTCCGCCGTCATAAACCAGTTTTACCGTGAGTCCATCCATCTTCAGCGTCAGGTTTGTTAAGCCTTTCCCCTTCTGGACAAAGTCTAAAATATCTCTTGTCAGCTTCGTTTTATCCAGAGACAACAGGGGAATGGGGTGTTTTACCTTCGGCAATTCACTAACCGGGTGATAACCTACGGTTTGTGTCGGGGAACCGCTCAGGATAATGCCCGTGCGTTTTTCCAAAACCTCCAGCTCATCAAATAACCGGTCATAGGTACTGTCCGGAATGGACGGGGCGTTCTGGTTATAATATTCGTCCCGGTACTGATTCAGTTTTAATACCAGCTTTTTCATGTGTGTGATTTGTTCTTCTCTTGTCATGCTTCATTCTCCTCTTTTATTAATGTAAATTCCGCGATGAAATCCGAAATCTCTAATTCCATACTGAAATAGCGATGTGTCGCGCACCAGAGTCTTGGTTTTACAAAGTATGAGCAGGAACATTTACCTTGCTCATGAAGTATTATTGATTCATGTGCCGCGGACAGCATTCTGTATCGGGGATTTTCTGGCGTTGCCGGCTGGCACTGTGCCATCAATTCTTGGAATAGCTCCGGAGTATAGGCTGTATTATGGAAATGAGCCAGAGCCGATTTTAAGGATTCATTGTGGCTGCAGTCAGCACTATGGTTATGCCAGTATTTTTCAATCAGCCAGGCCATCAGCTCTGGAACTGCTTCCAGCTCTTCTACACGCAGCCAGCTGTAACTCGGATTGTAATTCTCTTGGACCTTCTTAATAAGATCCTTTTTCAATTTAAGATTTATCGCAGAATGGTAAATTTGCTCTAATTCCGTTTCGGTAAAGTAAAGAGGATAGGTACTCCCATCCTCTTTTGAAATCTGTATGCAGTTCATAGGATTCTCCCTTTCATACCAGTTCTTTAGCTTTCGGCAGCTTCCTGTAATGGATTGACGTGGAGTGGGCAGCCTTGCGGTTCACCGGATTCTAAAATCCAGGCCCCGTTCTCATAGACACAGCCAGTAGCTTCATTAAAGATTAAGGGGATGGCCGGAGGTTCATCAAAACACTCAGGTGAGAGCAGGAGACAGATGTATTTTTCAAAAAATGGGGCAAGAGCTTCCTGATAAGCATTTCTCAGCTTTTCAGAAAGTTCCTTCACTTCCGTCATACTTTGCCTCTGGAATAATGCACGGCTGATTTGCGGCATGATCCCGGAATCCTCCTTGGCCTTTAAGATGACGGCCAGACACTCCTCCCAGAATCGCTTGTTGCATCGGAAATCATGGAAGCAGACTGCCGTGAGATAATCAGAGCAGGCGCTTTTGATTTCCTGGCACAATGCATCATAGGGATTTTTATACCTGGTATGTAGCTCCTCCAGGGGGACATGATCCCGGTTTTTTTTCAGGGTGGCAAGTAATTTTGTCAGCTTCTCCTCGGTTCCTTTTACATCCACATTCCCACACTCCTTCCGAAAGGGCGGTCATAGAGCTGTCTAAGGCCGCCGCAGAGTATTCAAATTTAAGCGCAAGTGTGTGTAGGCAGAAGACTGTGGTAACTCACAATGTAAATGGAGTTCCTTGTCTCAAACTTGATATAATCCGCCGTAATCTCCAGAATTTCAGAAACCGTAGAGGTACGCATTACCTGGCCGTTATAAGTGAAAATTGCCCGTTCTCCGCATTTGACAGGGGAGATAAAAGTTCCTTTCAATATTACTGTTTTCTTTTCCATGGTTTCCGGTATCGGCTGCAGAGCCATCATTTCATTTTCTTTACAGATCATCATTCAATCCTCCTAAGCTACTTGATAATTTAATCCGTATAATCCATCACCATAAGCAGTATACTGTGTTCTATGCTCATAGATCGTGGCGCGGATACGTTCTTTGTAATGGCTGTTTTTCTTTGCTTTTGGGTGGGTACTCAGGCGTTCGTAAAGCTCCGTCAGGGTACATTGCCCTCCAATACTTTCAAGTGTCATGCGGATCAGATGGTGCCAGGTCAGCGCAACGATATCAGTATTGCTGATAGAAAAAGTTCCTTTATCCTGATAAGTAAATGGAACAATCAGGGAATCCTTTTTATGAAACAGCAAAAGATACTCTGTTACAATGGGGATCAAGGGCTTTTTATAGCGCCGGGAATCCGAAACACAATTAAATTGGGCCTTCACTAAAAATGATTCAGCTTCTCCCATCTGCATCATGTCACGCTGGATACTGTAAAATTTACCGGCTGATCGGATATCACCGACCAGCACCGCCAGCCTGCCGTCTCTCCTCAAAGCCATGTAGAACTTCCGTATACAGAGGTTCAGCTTCTCCAGGAAATCATCATAGTTTTCACACCGGGATAGATCATCTGCATGTGGCTTTCCCCACATGTTTCCGGAATAGGGAATGATATTGTGATACGGCGGGTGGAAAAATACGAGATCCGCCGAGTCCTCTACATCATCTTTCAAGGCATTCCAGTTACCCAGGCCAGCTGCGGGATTGGGATTTAGGTCATACAGAATGGACCGTACTCCAAGCAGATCCGCTGCGGCCTTACTGGTGCCGGAACCGGACATGGGATCAAGCAACGTGAAGTCTGAAACATCTTTCCCATAATATTTCTTACAATCTATGACATAACGCAGGATAGAAGAGACCACCTGCGGAGAGCAGTTTCCTCTCCATTGGTTATCTCCGCCGTTCCCTCTGTCAGGGAAGGCCATAAAAGATGTCAGCTCCTTCCCAAGGCGTTTCCGTAGATTCTCCGTTCCAAGTGTCTGGGCAATGCTCTGCCAGTTTGGACCAAATTCCTGTTGCAACAGCAGGACGGCTCGTTGTATCAATTCTTCATTCATTTACATTTCACACTCCTTTAGACAGCTTCTATTTGCTTCAGTCGCCTTCTCATGCGGGCGAAGCGGCTGCCAACGGCTTTAATGCTCAGGCCGCATTGTGTTGCTATTTCTCTGTATGTATAGCCATAGGCTTTCAGCTTGACAACTTCCTGCTCCTTTTCCGTCATATACGTCATGAGTTCCAACGCGTAAATCTTATCCGTGGCGGATTCATGGATACTTTGCTGGCGATCCGGAAGCAGGCAGTCAAGGGATGATTCTTCATGGCTCCCGTTACTGTTCATGCTGATAACGGGGGCGTTGCGTTTTTGCCGGCTGTTATTTCGGTAATGTTCAAATAAGCTGTACCGCATTTGCCTCCAGGCAATCGTAGAGAAGAGGTAGCGGTTTTTCAACCGCTCATCTTCATCATATAGCTGTACTGCTAACAGATAGCCGAAAATAACAATGTCGTAATACTCATCAATATCCAGGTGATTTAAGTATAGAAATTTATATACAAGTCCAACATGGTTTCCTGCATAGTCGCGCTGGGTATTGGTAAGAGGATAGATCTTTTTCATAATTCCGGCCTCCTTTAACCGACAATTTTCAGGCTTCCGTCCGCTCTGTTATACCGGTAGATATGATCCGTCAAAACAAACGGTTCATTAAGATACTTCTTTATAACCTCCCGGACCTCTTCCTTCAGCTCTGCTAACTCCGATCCTTCAGAGACCGCTTCAATTACGCACTCATCTTTGCTGCAGGGGAGGATATAGAAATCACTCTGGAGTTTTTCACCGATATTGCCCAATAATTCGGGATACAAAATCGCGGTGGAACCATACAGGTTTCCTTCACAGCTTAATACATATCTGGAGGTATACTCTTCTTCCGGAATCAGTCCCATCTCTTTGCCGAACATTAACATAAGGCTGATCCTTACTTTCGAATCCTTCAAAAGACTGGGATCATTGTCCAGTATATCAAGCGCGGCATCTTCCATAGGCCGTAAGGTGTACGGAAACAGCTGCGGTGTATTTTTGTTCGCCAGACTCATGAGATCCGATATGCTCAGTTTCGATTCGCGCAACATACTGTTGGTAATTCTACGGGACTGAATGGAATCCTCAGTGCGTGCAAGATTGATGTAAAATACAATCGCAAGGTCCAGAAAACGCTGATACGGAATATCATTGTATTCTTTTTGGACAAGCTCCAGATTTTCTAACCGGTAGAATACCTGGCTTTTGTTAATCCTGCCGATATCTTCACCGATACCAAAACTGGCCTTCAGAGCGCCTGCGAGAACAGCCGGAGGGACTTTGTGATTGGTATGAATCTCGTAAATGGGTGCCATTTTTGAGCACCGCATTACCAGCTCAGATGAATCAAAGATTACAACAAAATCCTCTAAGTTCTCTGTGAAATCCGCCTTCTGAACACTTACCAGATAGCGTGTCCCAATGAGATCCTGTAAATTTGATACTAACTCCTGCTTGAATTCTGTGTACTCCATGATAAAATTCTCCTTTGTATTTGATTATTCTTCGATATTTTTCAGTAACCTGGAAATCAGTATTGCAGTATAAGATGCGAAACTGATCTGCTTGTCGGTATAAGGTTTTCCGTTATCCAACAGGAGTACGGCACCTTCCATGGGCCGCCCTTCTCCTGGCCCTACCGGTATGAGAACACGAATAGGATAACTACCAGATGGAAATACGGATAACTGATCGGACTGGCTGCAAAACCAGGTTTCTGACTGTTTGATCTTTTCTTTGACGGCAGCATCAATGGAGGCAGTAGTAGAAATACTGCAGCCTTTGGCTGCTAAGATGTTCTCTTTGTTACAGATGGCCGGAATACCTCCGCACACCTGATAAAGTGTTTCTAAGTACAGGCCGGAGAGCCCTTCCAGATTTGAGAGGGATGAATACTTCTCCAGTACAATCCTGCGGCCTTCAATCCCGATTTCAAGAGGATTACCCTTTGAAATGCCGAGGCTCCTCCTAAGCTCTTTCGGGAGTACGATACGGCCTAAATCATCAATTCTTCTTACAATTCCTGTTCTCATGCGTATTAGAACCTTTCCTGGTATAAAAAAGAGAATGCGTGTTTAGGGCATTCTCTTTCTTAAACAATGGGTAGAGGCTATGCGGCAGGCTGATTTGTCTGCCCTTCCCCTTCTGCCTGATTTTCCTGAATGGCTTTTTTTGCCCGCGTAATGAGAGATGGGGCAATGGCCTTTTCCCAGGCATCAATATAGGAGGAGACGCGGTTTAACAATTTGAATAGATCCAAATCTGTTAAATTTGCAGAAACCTTCTTTTCACTGATGTAGGAGTTTGGCTTCATGTAGGTGCCGCCGTTGCTGTTACGCTGTGGAATCCCTTTTCCATTCTCAATTTCCATGTACCATGGGCAGTTACGAGGTTTACCCGCTTTATCTGTAGCAGCGCGCTGAAGGCGGAGCTTTGTGACTGACGAGTATCCGTTTGCATCCGGAGTACCAAATATTTTGTCCTGCTTAAATTCAAAGGTTGGAAATCCGGCATTTAACCGGCTCAGAACAAACTTGGATTCATCCGGCGAAATATTTGCCATTACCGTTATCGCTTTATCACCGGTTCCTGCGGAATAATCCTTCATCAGAATACCGATCAGCGAGGTGCGTTTCCAACTGTCTTCGGTCGCTTCTCCATCCGCATGAATATGTGCATAGCATTCCAGGGAAGCAACTTTGAGCTTGTCCCGGAACTCCACCAGATTTTTTGAGTTCTTGTAGACAGCAATCTGCGGAGAGATATAATCATGATTCATATACTGATCCCTTCTTTCTATGCAGCTTTTTTAATATAGCTGGAAATCAGCTTTGTCATTTTCGTGGGCAGCTCATTGAGGTTTGTGATGTCTAAAAAACCGTCTCCATAAATTCTCTGGATATTCGGCTTATCTTCACCGATTGCTGCCGCAAACATGGTGATTCCTTTTCTGCTGTATTCACGTTTGATTCCGCGCAGATCCGCTTCCGCTTCCGTACCACTGTAGCCGGAAGAACTGGGCTGGCCGTCAGAAACTAAAATCAGCAGTTTCGTTTGTTCAGGCCGGGGAGCCAGACGCTCTGCAACATAACGCAGCGCAGCTCCGTCACGGTTACAGCCTCTGGAGGCCATATCCATGATCCGGTATGCATCATTTCCATCAAGAGAATCAAATTCGGCATAGGAAAACAGATCCACATCTTTACCGCTGGAAGAATGGCCGTAAACAATCACAGGGATGTGTAGATTCCTGCAGAAGTCATAAATAATAATGGCTGCTTCCCGCGCTCTTGTGATTCTGTCATTAGATGACATGGAGCCGCTCTCGTCAATCAGTAGTGCGACGGCGAGCAGGGGTTCCTCATCCGGCAGATTCATCTTATAGAAAATGTGTCCGTCATTGTGTACGATATTTCTTGTGTCAATCCGTCTGCCTAATAAGAGCCGGTTCCGTTTCCCGCCTTCCCGTTTGTCTTTTAAGATCTGCTTAACCTGCTTCTGCAGCCGTTTGGAAATCAGCAGTAGGGGCGGCGAAACAGATGCGTAGCTTTTTTTCAGAGTGTCATTCACATAGGAAATTCGATTAACCGTAACATGCACATTTTTATGTGCATTGCCATACCGAATCCGGGTGGCCTCAGCCTGAAGATCGGCTTCTAAATCCTCCTCATAGTGGATTAACGCCTGTTCTTCCGCTAACTGGTTTAAAATACGGTTCATATCCTTCTCAGCCTGTGGTGCATACCCGGAACCAGTATAATCATGGTTATAGGTCACACCGCCGCTTCCGTTGTCACTGATATCGGTTGTTTTTTCCAGCGCCATACGGCCGGTTTCATAAGCGATGGCCTCCTCAATTTCTGTATTTACATCATTGTCAGAGGGCTTTTCATGCTTCATCTTCTTGCGGCACGGTACGGCTTTCCCTTTTCGATCCGGTAAAGAGGCTTTGGCGGATTGGTCTGCCAGTGCATCGGTCAGATTCTGAATCAGCTTAGCGGTACTGCCAGCGCCGTTTGCCTGGTCCTTCTTCACCTGCTCAATCATTTCTTTGATGTAGTCCCACAGGATTAATACAATTCTGTTAGCTGCCTGATAACGCACGCGAGCGTCATCGTCGCAGGATGAATCGTCGAGCAGGGGAATACACTCATTTAACACATCTAAGTATTCTCCGGTATAGCTCCCCAGGTTATTGATATCCCCGCTCAGTAAGTATTGTGTGATAAGGTTTATAAGCAGGAATACAGGAGGTGTTCCATTGGCAATCTGTGCCTGAATCGATGGGGTCTGCTCACAGATACGGATATTATTAAGCAATATTCCGGTCCGGAACGTTCCTGAAAAGGATTCGCACATTCTGGACTCGATATAGACGTCCTCAATGGCATTTACCAGATTATGAGCAATCATGGCAATTACACCAATGGCTGCTTCGTCCTGATCGCTGTAGAGCTGCCTGATTTCATCAAGATGTTTTCTTTGTGTAGGTGTCAGCTTTTTTGGCTCCTCCGGATAGAAACTGCCCGCAGACAGAGCATTCATATAGATGTTCAGCATCTTAAAGTCTGTATACAGGAGATGCCCGATTTCGTGTCCATCCAGTCCTACCAGGCTGTCGGCTCGTAAGCGTCGGCTCGGAAAACTTTGGGTGATAGGATTTCCGGCATTGATACGGATTAATTTAGAATTTGTATTAGCCAGACCTCCATCTTCATCCGGATTCCAATAGACAGATACTTTGACCGACCGCTTATACCGCCTGGTGGCTGTTTCAGCAATATCTGTCAGATAATTCGCAAACTCTGGTGAAGCGAAAAGCTGCTCATCGGTAATGCTTAGTTTTTCATTCTCAATCCGTTTTCGGATTGTTAAATGGGAAGTTCTCATACTTACAATCCTTTCTTTGTCAGGTCCTTACATAACAGGTCATCCACAGGAATATGGGAATATTGGGCCAGTTGCAGTACAAAAGCAACAGAAGGCAGGCAATTTCCTTTTTCATACTGGGAGATACATTTTTGTGTGGTTCCTAATCTTTGGGCAAGTGCTTCTTGGGAAATTGGGGGCTTTTTTGACAGCCGCAGATATTTGAGATTGTGTGGAAAATTAGATAAGATAATTGATTCAACTGGCATGTTTTCTCGCCCCCTTCTACGCAGCAAACTTTTGCGCCAGGCAGGTGGACAGGATCTCAGCACGGTTTTCGGCGTCACTGGACACAGACGATAATACTGTGTATTTGGCCGCTTCCAGAATACTTCCGCAGACCATATAAGACTGGACCCAGGAAATCAGTTCCCGGACACCACAGCTTCCATCTGTAATCATTGTTTCCCGACAGTGCTCAGCTATTTCCTTAATTGCATCAGCCATTGACATTACGGCCGTCTGATCGGTACAGCCAGTGAGTCCCATAACGCGTTTCGCCATTACATCCGCATCAGGGGTATCAATATCCATTACAAGGTTCATTCTGGATATGATAGACTGATTCATGTCCCGGCAGCCGGCATAATTGCTGTTTGTCGTTACCACAACAACCGTGTCGGGATGACGCTGTATGGTCTCCCCGGTTGGAAGGGTGATACTTGCACAGCGGTCCAGCAGGGAGTTTAATCCTACAAGGACACCTGGATTTGCGATGACGGTAGGCTCCTGGATCTCAATCACATATCCATTCCGGATTGCACGTACCAGAGGCGTATCCACATAGCGGAACCTCTGGCCCTGGGATTCAGAACCGGCCTCATGTTGTGCTTCTGCTTTTATGACCTCCAGAAGTTTGTCATAGACCTGTGCTTCAAGGATATTTTCATCATATATGCCCGTCAGCTTGTAATAAGCAGACGGAGGGTCCATTTGGATATCTTCAAACGTGGGATAAGAAGAGATGGGGGAATCCGTACTGTTCCCTGTATCTGGCAACATCTGCCCCAGGAAATCAAAGATTTCGCTGTTTGCGGAACAGGTGTAAAAAAGATACGGAAGGCCCAGTCCGGCGGCAATCGCTTTTGCCCCTTCTGTCTTTCCCGTACCAGCATCTCCACGCAACATATAGTTGCGCATTGGTTGAGCGGTACTGGTAGTAAGTTTGGTGTGTTTACATATGGAGACAACTTCCGGAGGAATGATATACCAATCCGGGAGCTGTGGAATAAGTTCCTTTTCTAACGGGGTAAAGTTTCGATTACTGGTTGCGTAGCTGCCGACAAAGTCCTCATGCCGTAAAAGCGGAGTGAACTTGGCAGGGACAATTCCGGGAGATAAAATCTGAAAGGCACCAAATAAGGTGCTGGTTGGATTATAGACCCCATTCTGCATGTTGAGCGGGGTCAGCTGACCGATGTTCCCAGTTGAGGGAATCGTAAGGCTGATACCAGCAGGAATGGTACTTGCCAGCTCACACCTCCGATAAACATTGTCACATAACACCGCAGCGTACTTTGCAGCTTCATCTATATCCGGATATCCCGCTGAACGGCAGGCAGCCAGTTTGTTATAGTATTCTTTAAATTCGTCATCGTCCAGAGCCTCTGTCATTAACGCAAAAAAGAGGGCGGTGCCGGTATTCTTGCCATCCTTGACTGTATACACCGTGGGAGAGGCAGACGGGCTGCTGTAACATCCCGCAATAAACTTTCCTGTAGTTTTATTGAAGACAACTACATGGATTTCTCCGATACGGCTATGATACTCGGCCATTGTCAGGTTGTTTCCCTGGGTGCCGATGGCCCCGTTCCCTGTTGCTCCGGGAGTAATTGAGGTATCTATATCCATATACGCAAGAATCGCTGCGATTGTCATAGAATGGATGGTCGCCCGCGGGGTGCCGGTCATATTGTTATATTTGGAATGGACATCGGTTCTTGCAGCATTTGGCAGGCTGTCAAAGGGAGCCGGAAGTGCCCGGTTCCATGTCCAGCTTTCAAATAGTTTTGATCTTGGCATTCGTTTTTCCTCCTCTCTTTACATCCAGGAGATACAGAGGCTGTCTTTTCTGGCCGTAGCCTTCAGCTCATTTTCCTTAAAGATGTTAATGAGTTCATTCCAATAATTTTTAGCCGGGAAATTATCCAGATGTTTCTGGACGGCTTCTTTGCTGTTCTGCATAACAACGATATCGCCGTTCTCCTTAATGGAAAGACGCGAATGGCCTTTGGCGTTTAAATCGGTTATGAGAGTTTCCAGCACTTCACGGCCGATCAGGTCATACCATACCCTGACATCTACAACATCAGGGACAGTTTCCGGAGCGGGAGCTTCAGGCTGTTTAGGAGCTGCAGGTTTCACTGCAAAATCCTCCACAATCAGCATTTTGATATTCACCCGTGCAAAGCGGTCAAAGCAAATGTCCGCATGGGTGTTGTTTTCAATACCATCTGTTTTTACCCGCACGGTCTGGCCGTTTAAAATAGCTTTCAATTCTGGTGTATCCTGCCATTGCCAGGTTGCTCCCGAATAAGCAGACTGTAATTTCTCTGTGATCCGGAGCGCGATGTGGCACAGCATTGTATTCTGTTCTTCCAGTGTCAGATCTGTTTGATTGGTTTCAGCGGCTGGACCTGCCTGCTTTACGATTTCTTCTGCAACAGGTTCCTCCCGCTCATATATCGGCTGGGGCCTCAGCTGGAATTGACTCCATGAGGTCTGGAGCTGATGACCGATTAGATGTCTCAGACCCTTTGTCCGTTTGAACAGGTAACAGCCGAGAACAATGATTAACCATATCACCGCAGCGCCTGCCATAAAATACTGTGAACGATCATTTGGAAGGCATACGGCCAACAGGATCAGAGTAACGATTAAAACTTTCATGCTTGTAGAAAATACAGAATGTTTCATGATGTTCTCCCTTCTTTCTTAAACAAAAAAAGAGGAACTGCGTTAGAAACAGATTCATCCTGTCTCTTAGCAATTCCTCTTATACCCATTCAACATTAGTTAAATGGAAGTCCATTCTCTCCAGCTTCAGCAGGCACATCAAGGAAGCCGTCCTGGCTTTCCGATTCGTTGTTGTTGTCTGCTGGTTTTGCTTTGCTTGTGGGTGCGTAACACCAGTCATAAAGCGTGACTTTGGGGGAGTGATCCTTTGACTGATCGGCTCTGGTGTATTCTGTGATATCCAGATTGCCGACAATATAAATCAGGCTCCCTTTTTTAACGCCAGCCTTTACCATTCGCTCTGCCTTTTCGTCATAAAGGACGCATTGCAGAAAAATGGCATGTTCTTTGTCTCCAAAGCCTTTGTCTACGGCGAGGGAGAACGAAACGTAAGGGGTGTTATTACCGTTCTGGCTCGTTTTAAGTTCCAGATCAGCAGTTACCCTTCCGAATGTGGAGATGGGCGTCAGTATGTTCATAATTGGTTCCTCCTTTCTTAAAAAAATATCTATAAATAAAAAAAAGTGCCAAAGAATCCCTGTTAAAATCAGGGTGATTCCTTGACACATTTCAATCTTAAACAACGTGTGCTGCGGGGGCCGCATATGCACAAAAATCAATCACACTAGAATATTAACACAATATATAGATGTTGTCAAATATAATATTCTATATATTGCGTTAATGCTGATTTTCAAGCAGCTCCAGGCCAAGGAAAGCCTCTGTTTGAAGCGTCTTCTTAATATAAAGAGGGTAGGAAACCTCTTTTCCTTGAAATGAATTTTTAAAATACAGCCGGTATCGGAGACCGGTCTGGATCTGGCTGCTTTTGGGAAGCTGCAGGTGGTAGATTTCTCCGGTATCATCGGTAATCTGTACCTGGCAATATTTCTTCAGCGTATACTGCCTGTAAATACAGATCCCCTCCAGGCAGTAATACGTTTTCTTTTTTATGAGCTGATAGAGGGACAAGCCGTTGCTAATGCTGCCCAGGAAGAGAACGGTACCAAGGATCAGAAGGATGCAGTCTCCAGTACAAAAATAAAAGAGTATGCTGAAAAGAAAACAGCCAGTTCCTACCAGTAAGGCAAGAACCAGCTGCTTGAAAAGTGGGGGAGGTATCATAATTAGTCTCCTATAAACAGTCGAAGATAATCAGTCTTTTTAAATACAGGTTTGCGATTGCGGTAATAACAGTCTGCTGATAGTCCGGCGAGGCGGAAGGAAGAATAATTTTCTGTGTCTCCATGTCCCGAATTAGCTCAGAGGGAGACAGGCGCCGGTTCCTGCTTAACCGGAAAACATATTTTTCACATGGATTCAGCTTCTCTTTCCGGAATATCTGGACGGCCATTCGGAATGGCTGATTCATTATCAGATGGAAAAACGCATAGATTTTTGCCACAATTCCACCTGTAATCGGTTTTATGTATAAATATCCCAGCAGGTCGCATAGGGCCTCTAACCCGGTGTAACCACAGCCGGAGGTCACCAGTCCTCGAAAAACCAGGCGCTTTAAGTACCGTTCAAAGTCCTGTTCATCCAGAAGATGAAGCTCAGCTTCTTTTTCTCCATAGAGGCTTTTCAGTTCATCAAACGTGAGTAGGTTCCACATCAGGCTGGACCACAGGAGCAGCTCTTTTGTATCCAGCCGGTGTTCCTTCCCATTGGCGGTTATGACTGGATAGGACACGTTATTCTTACCGGATACTAACCGGTAATGTCCGATGGAAGTATATAGTGTAATCATATGGTATCCTCCTATGAATAGCATAAATCTGTCAGTGGGTAGTCTGCCTTCAGCCTGCTCCGCGCACGGGAGATCCATGCCGAAATATGGTTGGCCTTAACATGGTAGAGGTTAGCGATTTCCACATTGCTGTATCCCTGGTATTTGAGTGCAATGGCCTCTATCCCTTTTTTGGTAATCCCGTTGTAATTACTCTTGGCCCGGTTCAGCAGCTCCAGAAGTTCTTTTTCTGACAGATACGCGTCCGGTTCCTGGGAATCATGGATAATATCCAGATAGCTTTCTCCCTCATCGGATGAAAGCGGGGAGTCCAGGTAACAGAGACGGCTTTGAATATAGCTGGCATGTTCCCGGTGATCCTGAAGCATGTTGCGGATGACTCTGCAGGCGTAGGTTTTAAAAGTGGCCCCCCGGTCCGGCCGGTAGTGCGCTGCAGCCTTACACAGGGCAATGCAGCCAATCTGGTATAAATCTTCAAATTCCATACCGACTACACCTTTCTGGTATCCAACCTGATAGATGAGACTTTCTACTAATGTTAGATGGGTAAGGATTAAATCCTGCTCTTTCTCTGTCATAGAAATCATCCCGCTTTCCTTTCTGCCTGGCTAACAGGCGATTTGATTATTTTCTAATACGGCCCGGCATTCTGCCATCAGAGCGTCACACATATAATCACTGAAACAGCCGATGTGAGCCTGTTCCGATGAGAGGCCGAACCGGTCCCTCATCCAGCAGTAGGCATTTCTGCGGCTCATGATATTGGACTTCCAGATTTTATCGAAAATCTGATGAGTGCGAATCCGTTTATTCCTTAAATCTCCGTTTGCCAGTGATCCTTTGGGGATCATGGTTCCAGCATGGACTCCAACATAGGAATTGCATTCCGGATAATTGGAGCAGACGTAAAGATAATCTTCCCGCGCTTTATCTTTATAAATATAGGAGGCCGGCCGTAGTATAGCTGGTCGGTCGCAGTATGGACATTTGATAGAAGCCGGTCGTTTTTTATGTTTCATGAGGCTGCCTCTCCTTTCTACTACTTACAGTATACATAAGCTGTACGTATTGTTTGCTATTATTGTAGAAAATCCGGATATAAATAGACAGCGCAGGGAGAGCAAAAATCATGTCATTTTTATCTAAAGTTACAGGATTTACCATTTTCAAATCCTATTTAGTAAATCGAGTATCTGATGATACGGGCATGTATGATCGGATACAGTGTGAAGCTCGATCCATTTGTGGTACAGTCGCAGGAAATCCTGGTTTCCTATTCGGCCATTGCAGTCAGAATAATCAATTTTGCACCCGAAGAACTGTTCTGCATCGGATATGGGAAGCAAAATAGGAGAGCCGTCCGAACCGGCAATAAACAGAAAATCTCCACAGTGAGACTCCTTACTGTAGCCACAGACATTGCAGGAAATATAGAGTGCATTGCGGTAATTCCCCTGTGCGGCATCCATAAAATCAGCGATGGTTTTTAAGTTCACACCTAAGATTTCAGCCATAAAATCACCTCCTTCCTGTCCTGATTGCGTTCGGAACCACGATTAACCAAATAATGCCTCGATTTCATGTGTGATCCGTGGAATAACCGTGTCATTGAAAATTCCGGAGAGCGCTGTCAGGAGCAATGCACCAAGTACGACTGCAATAATGATTTTGACGCCATCTGAAATGTAAAAATCTCCCCGCTCATTGCAGAGCGCTTCTTTGGCCTGTCTCTTTGTATTCCATACGGTAAAGGTTGTTGCAGCTGCGGCGCGGTTAATTAAATTTCTCATAGTTTTGTTTCCTCCTGATAAAAATAGTTGTGATGATCCCGACGACTAACAGAACGGCCGGGATAGTGAATAACTTTCTCATAGTGAATCCTCCTTTGCTGGCTGCCCGTATGGGCGATTTCCAGGGAGCTTTTATCATAAAAAGCCACTGGTATACATCGGTTCCCCCTCCTTTCCGTTAGAAAAATGATCCCAGAGATCCGACGACCTCGACAGACAGGACCACCACATAGATGAGCAGAATGCAAAAAAGCATCATCATGGAATATTTCTGCATCTGTTTGGGGCGTTTGGCTGCTTCCTTTTTCAAATTGTTTTGTTCAATCTGACGCATATCAAAGGTGAGCATCTTAAAAAACATTTGCTGATCGTCACCACGGAGGGTCCCGATCAGGCCCCGGATAATATCAGAGAGCATGGTGCTGCCAATCCGGTTTTGGAAGCGCAGCAACGCATTTTCATAATTCCCGGTCACCATATCCGCAATGGTTACGTCCAGTTCATGCCCCAGCTCCGGACCTGCCACACGGCGGTAGGAGGACAGGATTTTGACAACATCCCGGTCATTCTCCAGATTGTGTGTAATGGTAACCGCAAAGCGCGGCAGTTCCGCCTCAATGATTTTCTTTCTCTTTTTTACATAGTCAAAGGCTTCATAATAGGTGGCAAACCACATCATGACAGCCAGGCCGAGCAGGAGAAAACCGAAAAGCGGCATAAAGGTGAAGCAGGGAAGCGCCGGTAATGCGACGGCCAGGGCTGTGATGTATGCCTTCAGAGTGTAGCTTTCCGGCGTCAGATGAATTCCGGCGATTGCCAGTGTGGTCTGAAGGCGGTTCTTCTTTACCGGATCGAGTTTAACAAAGCGGGACAGACCTACAGCCAGTTTTGATACATAGACATCAAACAGCTTTTCTTCTCCGGTCCCAGTCTGCTTTTTGGCGCGCATCATTGTTTTGGAGGTCCGTGCGGTCGGAACGTCGATGAGCGCGCAGGAAAGATGGTATATGCCAATTCCTGTAAAAACCGCCGCACATAGGATTAAAAGTCCGATCATAGATATCACCCCTTGTATTCGATTGGTTTACTCAGCTGCATGATTCTGGTGAACGCGAAGAGCACAATGCCGCCGCAGATTGCCAGTGTCAGTTTCCCAGGTGTAGAAAACAGAAGCGTCTCAAACCAGGACTTATTTAAAAAGTACAAAAGCGGTATATTGCAGACTACCAGGAACATCATGGCGAAGGCTTCCTTTTTTGGCTCATTGATGATGGCCTCCAGTTCAGACTGAATAATACGCATGTCGGAAAATTTCTGAACGGTAAAGGTAAGCGTATTCTTCATGCTCCGGTCCGACTGGCATTGGATTAAGGTGTTGCACCACTCATGGAAGATAACATTGGGAATCTTCATTTTCAGACTGTTCAGGGCTGAAATCAGGTTCGCATTAATGATTTCCGCTTCCATAATGAACGCTTCAAAATGTCCCTTGATAGGTGGATTTAAGTAAGGGATATTTTCCTTAACTGATTTCAAAATATCTCCAGTACGCAGGTAGGAGGTGGTTACCACGGAGATTGCGGTTTCCAGCTCCTCGTTTAAGTGTTTCTTATAGATCATGGCGGTAGAGCGCAAATACCAGACCGGTGCAAAAGCAAATCCCGCGCCGAGCACTGGGATTAAAAACAGGTTGTTGAAGAGAACGGAAACAAGCACTCCCAGAGAAAATCCAATCAGGGACAGGCGCTTCACCATGGTAAAACGTCCCTCCCTTCCGGTGGTCTTTAAGAGCTGTTCAATCTCTACGGTTTCCCGGTTAAAAAAGCCTTTTGCAGGTTTTCCCAGTATTGCATCAAGGTCGTCCTTCAGTGTGCTGGGTTTTCCACGGGCGGCAAGCTGAAAAAAGTCTTTGAAATTGACGTTTAACAGAGTCATGGTCCCGCCTGCCACCAATAAAAATATGACAATCTGAATCCAAAGCATTTTATAGTTCCTCCTCATGATTGATAAAGGGCTGCAGCTCTGCGGCGGATATACCGTTATCCAGGAAACGTTTCTTCAACGATTCCGATATGTACCCTAATTTCCGGTGGCGGCCTACAACTTTTATGTGTCCCTGGGCATCGGTCTGATTGTCTGTGACATCAAACTGATATAATGGGCGGTAGATCAGACGGCCATCTAAATAATCCTCGCCTTCAATAATCTGCATGACCTTCCGGCTTCCGTCCTCCAGCTGCTTTGTAAAGACGACAATCGGATAGGCTTCTACCATAATCTGCATTAAGATATCGTCTGCCATGTTATACTTTCGTTTGGCAAGCGTCATCATTCTGCGGTAGGTGGCCTCTGAAGAGTTGGAGTGGATGGTGGTGACAACGGTATGGCCGGTTCGGGAACTCTCAGCTACAGACAGGGCCTCCTTAGCGGAACGCATCTCGCCAACGCCAATCACGTCCGGGTGTTTTCTTAAAACACGCTCCAGAAGCAGATCCTGGTCGATATCCAGAGCCGGATTCTCATGGGGCCTGGTGAGAAGATGGACCACACTGTTAATGGCATTTCCGTTTTCGTCCCGTTTAATTAGGTCAAACTCACGGCTTCCCTCTTCAATGGTGATGAGGCGCCGGTTATCCGGCACCATGGAGAGCAGCCAGCTCATAACTGTGGTTTTGCCGGAACCGGTGCTGCCGGCAATGCAGACAGATACTCCATACCGGATACAGCAGGTCAGAAAGTCCAGCATTTCCCCGGTGGCGGAACCGGAACCAATCAGTTTCTCCCTGGAGACAGACTGCTGGTTCACAATCCGAATGGAAGCGTTGATCCCGACTTCCGGATCAACAATCGGTGTCTTGTCCACAGAGATACGGATATTTTTATCAAGAAATCCAATCACGGACGGCATGGTATCATCAATTACCATTCCGCAGGTGCTCAGAAGACGCCGGATCACATCAATGGCGTGCTGCGGACTTAAAAACTTGTCCGGGATTTTTAAGGATCGGCCGCCGCTCATGATAACTTCGATGTCATCATAGGCGTTAATATTCACTTCCTCGACGCCCTTCTTGTAAATCCAGTGCTTCAGGAACGAGCAGCCTGCCATATCCTCATAGAGCCTTTCACTCAGGGCTTCTAAGCTCAGGCCCTCCACGGCATAGTTGCATTTCATGACATACTGCATGATGAATTCCTGAAGAAGTGCTTTCGCCTTCTCCTGGCTCCCTTCTCCAGAGAGGGTGTTGGCATGATTCGTGGTGCAGTATTGCTGAACATCGGCCAGGATATCCTCATAAGTCATGCCTTCTGCTTTGGCAGAATTGAAAAAGATCTCATTCAGTGAAGTCATGATCGGTTTCCACCTCCTCTGTATCTTCCGATGAGGATTCCTCCCCGTCCGTGTCATCTGGCAGGATCATCTCTTCCGATGGCTGCAGGCGCTCTTTTACCAGTTTTAAGGACTGGAGATAGTGTTTATTGCAGTACCCCAGGGCGTGAAACATCTCACCGGAGGTACCGCAGCGCTCTATTTCTTTGGCGTAAGGGAGCAGGCCGTCAAGGCAGCCTATTAAATGTCCCATTTCATCAATGGCATGGAACGGCCGGGCCATGCCGGCAAACGTTAAATGATCCTCGAAATGAAATTTGGCATCTGTGAGCAGCGGCTGGTGCGCTTTTAAGTAATTCACCCCGCGCAGATCCGGTGTGAGAATCCGGATTGCCAGATCGGAAGCCTCAATCGCTGTGGGTGTAAAAAAGTTGATGACATGGGAGCTGCAGTCCAAAATGATGAAGTCCACCAGCTTTGCGGCCTCCAGGATCAGCTGCCGGATCTTCTCATACTTCAGCTCCGGATAGGAAAAGGGAGTTTCGCCTGCCGAATACCCCATCACGCCAATGAAAGGGTAATCCTTCAGAACACATACCCGCTCCGCAACCAGGGCCGTGTTAATCTCCAAAGCAGACAGGACATTGCCGATGGAATCCGAGGCATCAAACAGGCGGTCGGGCATCCAGACCGGCAGCATGGGAGTGGAGGAGTCGGCATTGATAATAATGGCCTTCTCTTTTCCGGCCGTGAGGACTTTTGCCAGGTTACAGCAGAACATTGATTTTCCGGAACCGGGATTACCCCAGACAGTAATAATTTGTGACATGGCATTACCTCCTGTTCTGCTCCGGTTCAGTCTCCGGTGTCGTTTCTTCAGACGCAGCAGAGCTTTCTTCTGTCGTTTCGCCGGTCGTTTCCTCCGGGACATTCAACTCTGCATCCGCATCTTCATTTTCATACAGCTGTGTCAGGATTTCAGCCTGCTGGTTAAGCAGCTCCTTGGCAAGAGCTTCGTTTCCCCTGCTGATAAGCGCCACATGCAGCATTCCTTCATTTTCATACTGGGTGAGCAGTATGGCCTGTTCGGGTGTAGCCTGAACTGTGAGTGTAGCCGTCTGGAGTCTTTCTTCGTCCTCCTCCGGCTGTTTGGTGTAGTCGATGTCCAGTCCCTTTGAATCGGAGACGGATAAAACCTTCACAAACTTCAGCTCCGGAATGTCCTGCACTACATTTAAGGTCCCGCTCAGATCGTTATAATGGTACAGGCGGATAATATCCCCAGACTGCAGCTTATCGGACAGCCCGGCAGCCAGGGATTGAACGGTGATGGAGATAGCGACCATCCCATCGGGGATTGCGTTTAAGGTAAGGTCAGATGATAAGGGGGTGCTGCTGACCTTTCCGGAGAGAATATAGTCTCCCGGATAGAGACTGGAAGCTGCATAGGTTCCAATCACATCCTCCAGTTTGGTTGCCACGTTATCTGGCAGGTTAAAGCCGCCAACCTCCGCCAGTTCCACGTCTTTGGCTGTAATGGGATCGCCGCGATCCAAAGCGGTTGTGATGCGTACAATCTCCACTTTGCTGTTGGTTTTCCGTGTAACAGTCGGAATGGCAATGAAGGCGATGATGGCTGCCAGCAGAATACTTAAAATTCCGTACAGGAATCGGCTGTTTACTTTCATGTCAAGGTTCTCCTTTTAAAGTTGTTCTATTGTGAAGCCGGTTAAAACCGGCATTGAAGGGATACCGCCATTATGCTTCCCAGAAAAAGAAAGGGAGCAAACGGCAGAGAGGTCAATTTTCGGTAATAAAAAAAGCGCTCCAGGGCCTGAAAAGCCAATGCACTTAATGATGCGGCAGTTAAAATAAATAGCACCCCATAGGGGCCGTACAAGATTCCCAGTAGTGCGGCCAGCTTGATATCGCCGCCGCCGATTCCATTATTTGAAACCATGGCAGCGATGAGGAGCAGAAGCCCTCCAAAGAGGAATCCCATCACCGCCTCTAAAAAGCAGAAGGCGGGAATAATGGGGACCATTGAAAGGTTTACCGGTATAGACAAGAGGCACCAGAAGAAGAACGGGATAAGCGCGGCGTTCTTAATCTTCCGGTGCCGGATATCATATTCTGCAAAAGCGGCCAGGCACAGCAGGGAAAGGCTGTGGTAACAAATCCACAGGCTATTCACGTTTTGTATAGTAGGCTAAGCACCCGGCGCCTTACCGTGTTGCCACGGCAGATTTCCAGATACTCGCCCCCGAACCGTACTTACGCCTCTCGACGTATACGGCTCTCCAATTACCCTCTACCTT
>NZ_JACOPC010000032.1:0-32845 GCF_014288035.1 Hungatella sp. L36
CATTTTCTTCAAAACTTTCTCAGCGGTTCAGCTGGAAGATTTCTGGAAAAGTTTGCCGCCGTTTTCAGCGGCGAGGTATATCATATCAAAGCAGCCGACAAAAGTCAACATGTTTTTTGAATTTTTTTGATATTTTTTATTATACCCTCAATTTTATATTTTCATACACAATATATGGTGTTTATTTCTCTGTGACACACAATACGCTCATCTTAATCACAGCAAAGGCCCGGGCAAAGCAGTGAATCTGCTGCTTAGCCCGGGCCCCTGCTTGTTATTCTCTATCGGCGTACCGATGCCACGACCATTTTAATCTCTCTGTCTTCCGGAACAATCCGGTAGCACTTTGCGGCAGCCGGCACAATGGCAGTCTCCGCATAATGAATCTCAAATGGCTCAAAACTGCCATCCATGCTTTCAATGCGGGCGCATCTGCCGTCTACCAGATTCATCACATGAACGGAATCGTCCGTCTCAACTGAAGCAGCCTCGGTCAGCGTATAACGGCAGGTATCGATGAACTCCCGGTTGTGAAGTCCGGTGCGCTCCACCATTTTCCCCGGTTCATTGGACAGTACCGTTTCCTGGTGTACAATGTTATCGTATATCCAGTCCGTGTCACGGTCCCACTGAATATTTTTTAAACCGTGCTCCACGTGAATCGGGCGCGGGATTCCGTCGAGTCCCACTCGGCCCCAGTCCCACAGCTTAAAGGTAAAGATATAGGGGGTGGCGCTGATCTCCAGCACCATGGTATTTTTGCCGGAGCAGTGGATAGTTCCCGCCGGGATCAGAATATGATCGTGTTTCTTTACCGGTACCCGGTTCACATACTCTTCCGCCGGAAATGGAATTTCCCCCTTTTCCGCCCGCTTCAGATCACGGGCCATGGCGTCGCGGTCTACCCCATTTTTCACGCCTAAATAGACGTAAGTCTCTTCGTCCTCTGCCGCATCAAGAAGATAATAGCTCTCGTCCTGTGTGTAGTGCATTCCAAAGGAATCCTGAATATACTCCGTCAGCGGATGGACCTGAAGAGACAGATTGCCGCCTCCCATGGTATCCAGAAGGTCAAAACGAATAGGAAACTCCGCGCCAAAACGGCCGTGAACCCGTTCTCCCAGAAGCTCATGAGGACGATACATTACCAGGTCGATAGCTGGTATTTTTACGGTTACGCTACCATATGTAAGATTCAGGCAATTTTCCTCGGGTACTCCGTCGAAACTCCACGCGAAATTCTCCTTCTCCGGATCCAGTCCGAAATTCTCCTGCATCCAGTGACCGCCCCATACGCCAGGATCAAAATACGGTTCCATTCTGAACGGCTCTGCGCTGACCTTTTCTAAGCCGCCGCGAAAAGCCTGGCCTGTTATCAGCTTGGGATTACCGGTTTCTTCGCTCTCCAGCACATAATCAAACTGATCATACCGCTCCTTCTTGTAACGGTCCGCCAGCCTCCACTCGATAAAAAAGGCCCGCTTATATTTTGTTAAAATGGGAGCATCACTGTTGGTGCAGTGCCAGTTGGGCATTCCCTTCCGGTAGCGCAGCTGGATTTCCCATCTCGTTATGCCACAGTAAACGTAAATATCGCCTCTGCTTATGAGACCGGCTCCTACGCCGGCGATCACCACCAGCCCTTCCTTCTGCGCTTCCAGCTCCGCTGCCGCCGCTTCCAGCTTGGCCGCATCAAAGAAATCGGCCAGCTTCTTGTGGCAGATCACTCCGAATACGCGGTCTTCCGTGATGAAGTCATGAAACTCACGGTTCAGTACTTCCTCTGATTTTGCATAGTCTTCCATATCCATGATCTTTGCTGGATTTAAGGAGAGTGCCAGCTCCATCAGTTCCTCTTTGGCGACACCGGGATAGAAATCCAGACAGAGAACCGCTCTTTTTTCCCTGCTCAGGATGTCCTCTGCCCTGCGGATCAGCTCCGCCTTGACAGCTGGGACGCCTTCCCACGCCTGATCCTCAAATCCTGGAATCACCTTTTTCGGATGCGGATCGTAATTGTTATATTTACCTGCGATATTCATGATATTGCCTCCCTGTTATTCATGGTAATTTCGTAACGATTCAGCCGTGCGGCAGCAAAATGATGCACGGCTGAATCGTTACTATAGATCGACTGTATATTTGTAACGGTTTCCCGGATAGTAGCAGACGGAGTATTCGAAGACCAGCCCATCCTTTCCGCCGTTATGCAGCTCGGGAAAGTCTTCTCCCGGCAGAAATGTCTGGCGGATCCGCTTAAATACCGGCATCTGAGCCTCTATTTCCAAGAATTTCTGAACCTCCGGAGAGGGCAGCGCCGCTTCCAGTGTGTCCCTTCCTTTTACAATTCTTATTTCATGGACTTCACTTAAATATTTGTACAGAGACTCCATATAATACTGGCTGTCCATAGGAAGCTCCACGATATCTCTCAGATACGTAACGGTATACACCAGCGGTTTCCCCTGGACACTGCGGACTCTGGTCAGGCAGTAGCACATCTCCGTTTTAGGAATCTGAAGCGCTGATGCCACGGTGGTACCCGGCATGACCTTCTCCATGCGGCAATAGGTGGTTTCCATAGTGATATTGTGCTGTTTCATCTCATCCGTAAAGCTGATGACGCTCTTCATGTGTTCGTCGATTTTCTCATAGATCACCTCTGTGCCGATTCCTCTGGAGCATTTGATATATCCGGCCTGGGACAGGGCCGCCATGGCCTGCCTGACCGTCACTCTCGAGACCTCATACTGATCCATCAGCATCTTTTCCGTCGGCAGAAAATCCCCCCGGTTATACTCTCCCCGCTCGATCTGCATCTTGATTATGGATTCCAGCTGCGAATAAAGCGGCGGCGCTCCCTTTTCATGATTTAACATATTCTGTCCCTCCTCATCTTCCGTTCTCCTAATGGCTCATGGCAACAAACAGTCCCTGCATGGCTCTGGCCGAGGTCTCCGGTTCCAGGCAGACCGTCGTGTTCCGTTTTTCACATTCTTTTTTAAAGGCTTCCCCGAAATAGGGAAAGCTTTTTGAGATCTGCCCTCCGAGCACGACACAGTCCGGATGGAACGCATCCAAAAATGGACACATGCAGCGGTTTAATTCCTCACCAAATCTGTGATATACCAGGAGCGCCTTCTCCTCCTGTTCCAGACACCGCTCATACAGCTCTTTTCCATTCAGCTCGGTTCCCGTAATCTCCCTGCTGATTTTTAAAAGTCCCCGGACGGAGAGATAGTCATCAATGATGGAATCCCGGTAGGGCAGGTTATAGATCCAGCCATGATCAGGCACTCCCTCCGTCTTCTCTTTTATCACCTTTTTATTCTCTATAAATGCGGACCCGGTGCCCGTTCCAATGCAGAGGCACAGAAGCCGCCCCGCCTCCCGGCCTTCCCCGAACCAGCTTTCCCCCAGCGCAAACGCCTCCACATCGTGGAGAAAACAAAAAATTGTATTCTGAAGAAAGTCTGTCCGCTTTTTCATCTCTTCTTCTATAGAAATACCGTAAATAGAATCATATTTATCCAGCCCCTGCATCAGGCTGATTCCACGTTCATAATCGAACGGCCCCGGAAACGCCATGCCGATCCCATCGATGGAGGCACCTTTCCATCGGACCGCCATCTCCTTTATGATCATGGAAAAATGATCCAGAATCGCCTCTTGATCCGCCTTCGCATTGGAAGAAAAATGGCGGATTCCGCCCTGAATGGCGCCGTGTTCATCGAGTACGCCGGCCTTAATCTCTGTCCCGCCAACATCTAACATCAAATACATTTTTCCTGCTGCCGCCTTTCCAAAAGTTATAACATTATAATATTATAATTCAAACGTAAAAACAAGTCTTTTCCCAGCGTCTCTGTATTTTTGTTAATACTGATCAAAAGGTATTGTGCACTTGTTACAAAAACAAAGTCAGACTACTCGTGTCAGCGCGAAGTGCGCATACCAGGGAAGGCGGCTGTCCTGCAATCAATTTCCCGGTTGCAGGACAGCCGCCTTCACGGTGTGTCCGATATGAAGTTAAATTCCTGGTACTGCATTGCACCCGCTATCTACGCCAGGAGCACGCCCACGAAGCTAGTCGTAGGGTCCACTACGCCGTCGCTTCGCGGACGCACACCTGACGCAGATATCACGCACTATGCAGTACGCATTTAAGTCCGGCGGCACTAGTCTATTATTACGTTCCCATCAGTTCTCTGAGCTGCTGAATCAAAGTTCCGCTGCCTGCCACGGATATATTTCCAACCTGGGTACAGATTCTCTCCAGGCATTCCAATTCCTTTAACTTGTAAAGCGTCTTGTTCTCATCCATCAGTTTCGCGGTGTTTAACAGCGACCGTGTGGAGGCAACCTCCTCGCGCCGTGTGATGACATTGGCCTGCGCTCTCTTTTCCGCGATCAGTACCGTGTTCATGATGTCCCGAATCTCCCCCGGAAGGATGATATCCTTGATTCCGATGGTCTGAACCTCCACGCAGTACTGCTCCTGCTCTTCCCTCATCCGCTGTGCCAGAAAACCGGAGATGGCCTCCTTCTGTTCCAGTATCTCATCCAGGCGGTAACGGCCCACATATTCCCGTACAATCAGCTGGATACGGGTATAAAGCTGATTTTCCACACCCTTGATGGTCTCTACCAGCCGCTTTGGATCTGCGATCCGGTATGTAGCAGTTAAATTCAGCCGGATTCCCACACGGTCAGCCGTCAGGATCTCCTGGCCGCTGATCTCCAGTTCCTTCATTTTTAAATCCACAATACGGCATAAGACATCACGGGCGTACAGCCAGTAATAATACGTTCCGGGTCCCAGCTCATCCGTCAGAATATTATCCTGGTACAACAGTCCCATCTCTCCCGGAAGAATCTCAATCTTCTTATAATACTGCTGGGCGATCAGACGCAGAAGGTTCTTTTCCACGTTCCGGTCCATGACCGGCTCCCTCATGTCGATGAAACGCAGCTCACACGGTTCCCATACATTCCAGTAAGCGGCCTCGCGGTCTGTTACAACAGCGCTCGCCGCATGGTTGATATACAGGATTCCCAGCTGCCCCTCCGGTACCTCCACCATCGTGACACGGCTCATAAACGCGGCATCTTCTTTTAAAACCTTTAAGGGGACTTCCTTAAATCCCACTCTCCCACGCATCTCTTCTATAATCACCTTATATCCCATGCAGGCCGGATAGTGGTACGTTCCGGCAAATATCATTTTCTCATAACAGCCATTTTTCATAACGAAACCACACTGGGTCTGATTTACATTAATACGCATATACCTTCCCTCTTTTCTATTTTTATAATCCACTTTGCGCTGGTGAACATCGCCATTTCGCGCGGGCGGACTTTTCTTTACACGGGTTGAAACACCGGACCACCGCACAAAAAAGCGGGATGGACTTTGGCAGATTCTTCATTCGCCGTGACCGGGCCGGCTGCGGGCTGCGGCATATGACTCACCACCTCCGCCTGTTCGGCCGATCAGGGCATAACTCGAAATCTGCGGTAGCCGCCTCATCGCATGGCTCTTTTCATGCTGGCCGCAGGACTAAAATACGATCCGCAGCCTGGCAGTCCGGCCTTCTCCCCATCTTTTAGGGGACACTAAAAAGGTGTCTAATGATTGCTATACCAACTTAGCTACTGCCTGAATCAGGCAGACGGGATTCGAACCCGCGACACATCATCCTCCGATGGCAGTTGCCTGCCGTTTCGGCGCTATCATATATAATTCCCCGCCCTTGCGGCCGATGGAATTCACTGCGGCATACCGTACTGCAGAGCAGCCGGCACCATCTGGCTTTTACGCCATGATTTCTGCAGCTATGATTAATTTCTTTCCGGCGTAATGCAGTTCTAGTACAGCTTTGCATTAATAACGCAGTACTAGCCTTTCACCACGCCGACCGTCTTCAGCTTTTTGACCGGAACGACCAGATCTTTCTGCTGATCCATCACATGGTCAATGTCTTTGTAGGCGAAGCGGCTTTCCTCCGCCACATCGGATTTGTTCATTTTCCCGAGGACGACGCCCTGGGCTTTTAAATCATTAATAACTTCCTCGCAGGAGAATTTCTCCATCGCGGCCTTTCTGGAATAGGCCCTTCCCGCCCCGTGGGACGAGCTCTCGAAGCTCTCCGGGTTTCCTTTTCCCATGACGACATAGCTGTAGGAGCCCATGGCACCCGGGATCACGGCCAACTCACCGTTACCGGCTCTGGTGGCGCCCTTTCGGTGCACCCAGACCTCTTTCCCGTAATGGGTCTCCAAAGAAGCGTAATTATGGTGACAATTGATCTGCTCGGTGAATTCCATGGTCGTATCCAGGTACTTTTCCACCTTCTGAGCCACAATCTCCAGAGTTTTCTCCATCATGCGCTTTCTGTTTTCAAACGCGTATTCCAGCGCCAGGTTCATCCACAGGATATAGTCCTGTCCCTCCGCGCTGTCCACAGGAAGGAACGCCAAACGGTATGAATCCGGGACAGCGCTGTGCCATGCGGTATTTAATACTCTCGCTCTGTTGTGGAAATGGTCACAGATTTCCTTTCCAAAATGGCGGCTTCCGGAGTGAATCATAATCCCCAGATACCCATCCTGATCTTCCTGAAGCTCGATAAAATGGTTGCCGCCGCCCAGCGTACCGATCTGGTAAAAGGCATCCTCAATTAACGGAAACAGCGTCTCATTCTTCTCATAATCGGCTGCATGCGCCAGGCACCGGTCCAATACCTCCGATTCCTGTCTCTTCTTATAAGAGTTATAGCCAACCGGTATATTTCTCATGATCTCTCCGGTAATGGCCTGGAACATGGTTCCATTGCCGGTCATAACCGGTTTAAGATCCTCTGTTTTTATATTGGTAGAGACAAAATTCATCCCGCAGCCGATATCGACGCCCACTGCATTTGGAATGATGACGCCGTCCGCAGCGATGACTCCGCCGATCGGCATTCCTTTTCCCTGGTGAGTATCCGGCATCAGGCACGCCCATTTATGGATAAATGGAAGCTGCGCTAAATGGCGCGCCTGTTCCAGGCATCCTTCCTCAACCTCTTCTATATTTTCCAGCCAGATTCTCACCGGCTTATTCATCTGCTCTTCTTTCCATGTAAACATAATCTCATTCCCCATTTCCTGTTCTTTGTTCTCTGTTGTGACTTTATCTTACCAGTATTTACCGGAGGAATCATTTAAAAAAGGGTGCGAACCTGGTGACAGCAGGAAAAAATGGAAGTATAATCAAATTTAACCGCTGTTACAATAGCCCGGCGGAGCGGCAAAAGAAGAAGTCCAGAAGGAAGTGAAGATACCATGAAAGAATTTTCAGAGCTTGTGAAACGGTTCGACCGGATCCGTACCTATGTGCGGGATTTTTACGTATATGGGTTTAAGACCCGCGAGGACTACAGCGATGGCAGCGGCCGGACCTATGACAACGAGCGTCGCAGGATCGAAAGCTGGTTTTCTCCCTACATTCACAGCGAGTACAACGAGGAACGGAAGAAAACGGTGGCCATCATCGCCCACAGCAACCGGATCGCCGTCAACCCGCTGTTTTCCGCCTGGAAATCGAAGAGCTTTACCTCCAATGACATCATGCTGCATTTCTTGATTCTGGATTTTCTCGCAGACGGCGGATGCTGCACGGCAGATGAGACGGCAGACGAGCTCCAGAGCCGGTACGGAGTCCTCTTTGACTCCCAGACTGTGCGAAAAAAGCTGGTGGAGTATGAGTCTTTGGGAATTTTAACTGCGAAAAAGGAAGGGCGAAGGCTGCTTTACGGAAAGCGTGAGAATAGTTGTGAGGAAAATACCTCGAATCTGTGTTCCATGGATTGGCTGGAAAAGATGACCGGTTCCCCCAGATTCCTTGACATGGTCAGTTTCTATCAGGGAAGCGCCGCCTTCGGATTTATCGGCAGCACCATACTGGATAATCTTCAGAAGGAAAATACCGTATTCCGTCTCAAACACGACTTCCTGGTTCATACGCTGGAGGACGAGATTCTCCTGGAGCTCCTGCGCGCCATGAGGGAACGAAAAGAAATCCAGCTGGAAAATAAGAGCGCAAAGACAGGCCGGACCGAACAGGTGGAAGGGACTCCTTTAAAGATTCTGGTGAGTACCCAGACAGGCCGGCGCTACGTCATCGTTCATCAGACAAAATCAAAACGTTTCTCCAGCTTCAGGCTGGACTATCTCCTGTCGGTGACGCGCTTAGAGTCAGGAGGAGATGACGGGGAAGCCCGTTACGAACAGCATAAAAAGGATCTGGAAAAGAATCTTTCTAAGACATGGGGCGTTTCCTTTGGCGACGGCCGGAAAAAGGAAAGTCCCTCTCTCCGGCGTCCGGCGGAACGAACGGCACGGATGGAGTCGATTTCCTTTACCCTGTCGCTGGACGAGGAGCGGGAGGCTCACATTATCGGCCGTCTGGAACGGGAGGGCCGCGGCGGTACCATAACGCGGCTGGATCACGGTGTCTGGAGCTACACGCGGGAGTGTTTTGACTGCAACGAGATGATGCCGTGGGTCAAAACATTTACAGGACGGATTCTCTCCTTCTCCTGCTCCAATTCCATGATTGAAAAGAAGTTCTTCCGGGATATGGATCGCATGGCGAAGATGTATGCGGAAAGTCCCCCTCACTTACGTTCAGCGGAATGTGCGGAAAGTCCCCCTCACTTACCCTCGGCGGAATCGGAGGTGAACAAGGATGGAATCTGAACTGTTTTCTGAAATCTATAACTGTTACTTTCTGGTCGTCCGGCGGATTCTGGACGAGGCCGCGGAACACGGGCTGTCAGAAAGCGACTTAAACCGTATTGCGGATACATACGGCTATGAGGAAAGTGCCCTTGCCATCGTCCCGAAGCTGGTGAGCGGGGAATGGAATTTACTCGTCAAGTCGCCGGAGGGGCCGTCCGGCAAGCCGCTCTTTTACTCCCGGGTAAAGGCACCGGAGCCGCTGCCGCTGACCGGGCTCCAGCGTTCCTGGCTGAAAGCCGTCTCCGCGGATCCCAGATTTCGCCTGTTTTTTACTGACGAGGAGTGCCGGAAGCTGGATCTTTCGTTAAGAAATGTTCAGCCGTTGTTTTATCCGGAGGACTTTTCTTATTTTGACCAGTATTCCGACGGAGACGGGTATGAACTCGATTCATACCGGGAGCATTTTCAAGCGGTTCTGGAAGGGATCCGGGAGAACCGGATCCTGGCCATCGATTACTTTTCGGCAAAAAACCACTTAACTACATTCCGATACCTTCCCTGCCGGCTCGAATACTCTGCCAGGGACGACAAATTCCGTCTCATGGCAGTCCGGGTTCGGAAGGATGACAGCTTAAGCCGTCTGACTATCCTGAATCTGTCGCGGATCATGCGGATTAAAGATACGGGAAAATCCCTGGAGATTCGGCCCGATATCGATGCCTGCTTAGAACACTCCCTCTGCCGGGAACCTGTGGTCCTGGAAATATCCAATGAGCGCAATGCGCTGGAACGGACCATGCTTCATTTCGCCTGTTATAAGAAACGGACGGAAAAGCTGGGTGACTCCGGTAAGTACCTCTGCCGGATCTATTACAGCAGAGATGTGGAGACGGAGCTATTGATACAGATTCTCTCCTTCGGACCGGTGGTAAAGGTTCTGGGGCCGGAAAGCTTTCTGAAACAGGTGAAGGAACGGGTGGAGAGGCAGCAGCGGCTGTTTGCGAAAGACTGCAGTAACCCGTAATGAAATTTTATGCGTTGCGGACAAGATGACAGCACTTGCTTTATCTTGTCAGGACGGGAAGATCATTTCAGGACAGGAAGAACACTCCCGGACAGAACGATCGCTTCAGGACAGGAAAATCACTCCCGGACAGAACGATCGCTTCAGGACAGGAAGATCACTCCCAGCTGAGCGGCCGCAGCCAGCGAAGCTTGTGTTTCGGAAGCTTCAACCAGAAACATTGCCGAAAGACTAAATTTAAAAAGGGGCTTGAAAAAAACAAGCCCCCAGTGTATAATTTACTTAGAAGTAATCAAAGAGACTGTGCTACGTCTGATGATTACACTTCAGATATCTGGTGTAATTTTTAGTTACATAGCTATCCTCTATTGCACTAGAGGATAGCTATTTTCTATTCTGATGAATCTCTATGTAAGTCAGTGCTGCAAATATCACCAGCACTAATGTCAACACTTCAAGTGTATTCATATTACATTTCCCCCTTCGCCAATTCTCGCGAAAGCAGCAAACCGGATTTTCATAACAGCATTGCCATCCGGCCGCTGTCCGTGGTATATCCAGCTTCTGAAGGGAATCATCAGGCTATCCTCTAACCTCTATTCAATTATACAGATTTATTTTATCATATCTCGGAACGTATTACAATAAATAGTTGTATATAAAACCTTTTTATAATGTAATTGAATAAGGGCGCAGGTGGGAAGACAGCTGCTGCTGTTATTTCAATCCACGCCCGGTGATTTCGCATAATGCGGCTGAATTTTATAGATATCTGACTTGTTTGCATGCCAGCAGAGAATTCTCGTTAGTTTTAAAAAAGGGGCTTGAAAAAAACAAGCCCCCAGTGTATAATTTACTTAGAAGTAATCAAAGAGACAGTCGTTCGTCTGATGATTACGCTTCAGATATCTGGTGTAATTTTTAGTTACACAGCTATCCTCTATTGCCCTAGAGGATAGCTATTTTCTATTCTGATGAATCTCTATGTAAGTCAGTGCTGCAAATATCACCAGCACTAATGTCAACACTTCAAGTGTATTCATATTACATTTCCCCCTTCGCCCATTCTCGCGAAAGCAGCAAACCGGATTTTCATAACAGCATTGCCATCCGGCCGCTGTCCGCGGTATATCCAGCTTCTGAGGGGAATCATCAGGCTATCCTCTGACTTCTATTCAATTATACAAATTTATTTTATCATATCCCGGATTACTTTACAACTGCCATGCGTATTTATAACTCATTTTATATGTCAGGCGATGCCGCCATTCTTCACCGCCTGACACTAGTGCCGCCGGACTTAAATGCGTACTGCATAGTGCGTGATATCTGCGTCAGGTGTGCGTCCGCGAAGCGACGGCGTAGTGGACCCTACGACTAGCTTCGTGGGCGTGCTCCTGGCGTAGATAGCGGGTGCTATGCAGTACGTATTTAGGTCCGGCGGCACTAGCATAACGTATCATAAGCCCTTGTGCATAGAGTTCCTGATGCGAATATCAGGCACTCTATGCACAAGGGCTTACAATACATTATACCAGAACTATCCCTGTTCCCCATAACAATCCAGCGTAAACCAGAACTCCACTCCGCCTTCCACATTTCGCACTCCGCAGGCCTTTCTGTGTGAGTCCATGATCGCCTTCACGATCGACAGCCCGATTCCGCTGCCGCCGTATTCCCTCGTATGAGACTTATCCACCTTATAGAACTTCGTCCACAGATTGGGGATATCCTCATCCGGGATATTATTTCCTGTGTTAAATACCGTGACGAGAGCTTCCTCCCCGTTGTCTTCCACAGTGATGACGATCTTTTTCTCGCCGGCCAGATGATTCAGCGCATTATTCAAATAGTTTGTCACTACCTCTTCGATCTTAAACTCATCCGCGCATACGTAGACCGGACCGCAGTCCTCTAAGTGCACCTCCGCTTCCTTCTGCTGAATCAGAATACCTGCGGACGTGATTACTCCGCGGACTAAGTCAGTTAAGTCAAACCGGTCCATGACCGGGGCGTCGTTGCCGGCCTCCAGCGCTGACAGGGTCAGGAGCTGGCGCACCATCTTATTCATCTTATTGGCCTCATCCATGATGACTTCACAGTAATAATCCCTGCTCTCCGGGTCCTCTGCCATCCCTTCCGTCAGGCCTTCCGCGTACCCCTGAATCAGCGCGATCGGCGTCTTCAGCTCATGGGACACGTTGGCTATGAAATCCTTACGCATCTCATCGACCTTGATCTTTTCCTCGATGTCCTGCTGCAGCTCCGTGTTGGCCGTTCTCAGCTGACCGATGGTCTCCTTCAGCGTATCGGACAGACGGTTCATGCTGTTCCCCAGCACGCCGATCTCATCCTCCGCCTGGCCTGTGTATTTGGCGTCGAAATCCAGGTTGGACATCTTCTCCGACAGATTCGCAAGCTGGAGAATCGGGGAGGTGATCTTTTTCGTGGTAAAGTAAATAAACACACTTCCCACAAACAGCGCCGCGATTCCCACGTATGCCAGGAAACGGTTGGCCAGATCCACGCTCTCCCGGATACTGGCCAGCGGCGTGGACATCAGAAAGATGGTCGCATTATCCGAAAAATACCCCCAGCTCTCCAGATAATAAGAATCGGAGCGCTTGTCATACGTCTTCTGGATAAAATAATTGTCGTGGGTCTTTAAAATACTGACCTTGGGCATGTCCTTGCCAAAGATATACCCCTGAACCCGGCTGGACAAGTAGTCGCGCTCCCCCGTATTGGAGATCAGAACCTGATCGGTGGCGCTGTCCATCAGCACGATGTTCATATTATATTTTTCACCGAGGACCCGAAACATCTGCTGGACCGGACCTTCATTTTCACGGTTCGGATCATAGGTGCTCTTAAAATACTCGAATATATCGGTGCCCTTTTTTTCGGTTTCCGTAACGATCCGGTCGATTCCGTTGTATGCCTTTTCCAGTGTGGCTACCTTGTCCATGGTATAAAAGCTTTCCAGAAACCAGTTGTTCACACACCAGGTAGCAATCAGCACGAATGCCATCAGCCCTACGAATACCATGGCAAACCGGGCTTTTATGGAATGTCTCATTCAGTCACCTCGAATTTATAGCCCATTCCCCAGATGGTCCTTATATAGTCCCCTTTCTCTCCCATCTTGCTCCGGAGCTTCTTTACATGGGTATCGATCGTCCTCGCATCTCCGAAGTAATCGTAATTCCACACATTATTAAGAATCTTCTCTCTCGAAAGGGCAATTCCCTGGTTCTCTACAAAATACGTCAGAAGCTCAAATTCCTTATAGCTCAAATCAATGTTCTGACCGTCGATCGTAACCTGATGCGCCGCCTTATCAATGCGGATTCCTCCGATCTCGATTAAGTCGGAAGAGACGGCGTTGCTTCTTCGTAAGATCGCTTCCACGCGCGCCACCAGAATCTTCGGGCTGAACGGCTTGGAAATGTATTCGTCCACACCCAGGTTGAAGCCCTGCAGCTCGTCGCGCTCCTCGCTTCTGGCCGTCAGCATAATGATCGGCACCTGGGAATATTTTCTGATCGTTCTGCATGTCTCCCAGCCATCCATCTTCGGCATCATCACATCCAGAATAATCAGTGCAATATCCTTCTGCTCGAAAAACAGATCCACCGCCTCTTCACCGTTGGAAGCCTCGAGCACCGTAAATCCCTTAACACTCAAGAAATCCTTTACCAGCTTTCTCATTCTGGCCTCGTCATCTACTACTAATATCTTCAACTGTTCCATGATAACCTCCTGAACTGTAAGCCATTTTCTGATTATTATTGTAACAAAACGGCCGGATAAATTCTACATTTTCACAGAGATTTCACACAAAACAGCGGTATTTACGCCTCTGCGTTCCGTAATGTCCTCTTGGCCGCATACGCCAGCATCATGCTGATCACGGTTCCAACCAAAACCACCACCCATGGACTGCCGGAAAACAGCTCAAAGAGTCCGCCGTACATCGCCTGGCCGATGGGCAGCGCACAGACGCAGATGGTGGATACGAATGCGCCGACTTTCCCCAGCATATGAACCGGCGTGCTCTTCTGAATAAAGGTCTGCGCCGCAATGGTAAATAACGCAGCGAAGCCCATTCCGATCATAACAGAAAAAAGAAGAACCGCATAAATCATCTTCCCAGGAGCCTGGAACAGCAGAATCAGAATCACCGGTATCAAAAGCAGCGGCGTCCCCAACAGGAAATAGTGGGAATGCTTAAATGGAATCTTTTTCCCTGCCAGACCGGATACCAGCCCGCCGAGAATCGAGCCCATCCCCATGGCCGCCTCGGCAAATCCATAAGCCTGCGCCGACATGCCTAAATATATTTTAACCAGATACGGCAGACCTATGATAAAGAGGGCAGATAAGAAGAGATTGATTCCTGCAACCACGATGAGCAGCTTAAAAAGACAGGTATTTTCCCGGATTAAGTAAGTGACGGCTCCCTTTAAATCAAGAAGTGCCATACGCACCGGTGATCCATCGGCCTCTCTCTTCTCGTGAGGGATACGCAGAAACAGTTCCATCACCGCCGATAAGAAAAAGCAGACCGCGCTGGCCGCAAGTATGGGCTTCACACCCCCAATCCCGTACAGCATCCCGGCCAGGATCGGCCCCAGCAGGCCTGCAAGCGCCTGGACCTGCATCACTATCCCGTTAGCCGCCATCAATTGCTCCTGGGAAGCCAGAAGCGGGATGCTGGCCTGAACAGACGGCTGGTAAAATGCCTGGATCAGAGTCAGCAGAATCATAAAGATCGTGACAGCAGCCAGATTCCCCGCACTCCCATAAACCGCATCATAAAACACGATCAGTCCGGCCGTTACAAAATCCAGAATCGTCATGATCTTCTGCTTCGGAAGACGGTCCGCCAAAACACCGCCGAACGGTGACAGCAGCACCGTGGGAATCATGGATACGGCCAGAATCGTACCAAACACCGCAGCCGATCCCGTAACCTCTAGAACATACAGTGACAGTGAAAAACGCAGAATCGCATTGCCGAACAGCGAAATAATCTGTCCCAGAATCATAATCGTAAAGTCTCGTTGAAACAGGCGTGAATTCATATTTTTATATTCTCCTTATTTTTAATACCGACGGTTGGTATGTATAACTGTAAAAAAGAAGGGTGGGATTACGCCCACCCTGGCTGTTCTTTTATTACCTCATCAAAATAACAGATGAAAGCTTCTTTTATGCGGTCATCGATAACCGGAATCCCCATCTTCTCACAGAATTCCTGGTAATAATCGACCTTTACAAGAAAATCCTCTCTGTTTTCCGCGTACATGCCCACCCACACATTCATCAGGATCATCATCATCTCAGACAGTTCCTTGGGCCGTGTGGCAGAAATGGAGCCATCCCGGATTCCCTCCTCAATCAGATCTGCGATAAACGGCGCAGAATCATGTATGGTGGAATCCAGAATCAGGGTTCGGAGCCTAGGGTTATCCCTGTTGGTATACGGCATCAGCTTATCCAGCTCAAATTTTTTCTTATCCGTAAACAGATAATAAAAGATCTCCTTCAGCTTTTCCAGGCCATTTAAGGATGGGTCCAGCCGAATATCCATAAACCACCCGGCCTCGTCGTAGTAGACATCGGTCAGCCGGTCCATAATCTCTTCCTTTGACTTAAAGTGGTGGTAGACCGCTCCCTTCGACATTCCCAGTGCACTTACAATATCCTGGATCGTCGTATGCTCATATCCCTTCTCCCGGAACAATGCGCGGGACACATCCAGGATCTTCTGAACGGTCTCCTCCGGATACTTATTACGCGCCATAATCTCCCCTCCTTTTACATACATACCGTCGGTATGTTTATAATAGCAGAAGCAGATTTAAATGTCAAGTCCAGTTTTCTGGCAGTATGCCGCTCTCAATCTTCCCGATGAGTCCTCAGCAGCTCCCCCATCTCCTTCAAGGAAAGATACACGCCATCCGGGACGACCTCCGCCCCCTCCAGATCCTTCCTCTTCGTTTCCCCGGTTAGCACCAGCATTCCCATGGCGCCATTGTTCACACCGGTGGCCACGTCTGTGTACAGGCGGTCGCCCACGAAGGCGATACGATCCCTGTCCACGCCTGTTTTCTTCAGGATCATTTCCACGGTCTCGGGGAAAGGTTTACCGACGTATCTCGGCTGCTTTCCCGTAGACAGGGAGATGGCCGCGCAGAATGCGCCGCAGTCCGGGATAAAGCCTTCTTCCGTAGGGCAGTTGATATCCAGATGGGTTGCCAGGAATTCGGCTCCGTTCCTGATATAGGTACACGCCCGCTCCAGCTTTTCGTAGGTCAGGGTCAGATCGAAACCGATTACCACCACGTCCGGCATCTCCTGCGTCAGACAGATTCCCTCCTCCCGAAAGCTCTCCTCCAGAGCCGGTGTGCCGACCAGATACACGGAGCAGTCCGCATAGCCGCTCTTTAAGTACTGGATCATCACATCTCCGGAGGTCATAATCTGCTCCCGGCCGATTATGCAGTTCATCCCCTTCAGTTTTTCAAGATAGACCTTCGGTGATTTTGAAGAATTGTTCGTAAAAAACAGGTATCTGCGCCCCGTTTCCTCCACGGTCTTTAAAAAGTCAAGCGCTCCATCCAGAATCCGGTCACCCAGATAAAAGGTTCCATCCATGTCCAGGACAAATAATTCTGTTTTATTAAGCAATTCAGTTTTTTCAAGCAGTGCAGTTCTCTGTTCCTTCAACGACTTATTTCCGCCTTCCCTGTATGTAAAGTAATCTTCCCTATTTCTGCATTGCCTGCTGCCAGGCGCGGCAGATACCCGGAAAATTCGTAATCGCCCCGCTGCAGTTTAAGTCGCCCAGCCTTTCCAGCAGAGCCATATCATTGATGGTCCAGGCATTGATTTTGATCCCATGGCGGGCGCAGCTCTCTGCCACGGCGCCGGTCAGCTTCGCTCCGTTGGGGTGGTAACACTCAAAGCCGTACTGGCTGCAGTAATATCCCGCGTTGCCCAGTTCGTCGTCCACCAGTATTCCGCACGCTATATCCGGTTCCAGCTCCTTCGCTTTTAACAGGGACACGTGGTTGAAGGACGAGAACATCACCTTCTCTTCCAGATGATACTTTCTCAAAAGCTCTATCGTCTTTTCTTCCAGCCCCTCATAATAGTAAATGCTGGTTTTAAACTCGATATTAGTGGTCACAGGCTCATCCTTCACCCAGATGCAGTACTCCTCAAACGTGGGAATCGCCATCCTGTCGTACTTTCCGTTCCAGCATTTGGCCGCGTTAAACTGCTTTAATTCCTCGTATGTATAATCACGGACATAGCCGGCGCCGTCCGTGGTCCGGTCGATCCGCTCATCGTGAAGGACCACCACCACATCATCCTTTGTCAGCTGGACATCCAGCTCAATCTCATCACATCCGGCCTCCACCGCCTTCTGAAACGCCAGCATCGTATTCTCGGGATACCTTCCGCTGTATCCCCGGTGTGCAACTACTTTCATTACCGGTTCCTCCTGTCATTGATTTCCTTAATTTTTTCCGGGTCAAATTTATACTGATGGGTACTTGTCAGAAGGCCGTTGGTCTCCTGTTCCACATCGGTCAGCTGCGTATAACAGTATCCGCAGATCAAGTCTGAATCGTAGACCGCGTCAAGAATCCTGCTGTATTCCTTTAAGAATTCCGACCGTCCGATCGCCGTATAGCCCCAGCCGCTCTCGTCCTCCGAGACTGCGATTCCGCCGAACTCAGTCAGCACCACCGGCTGCTTCTGATAGGAATGGCCCTTTGCAAACAACCGTTTCTCCACAATCTTAGGCAGCTCGTCGATCTCTTTTAAACAATTTTTATATAATTCCTGCTGCTTCTGGTCGTCCTCTCTTCCGTGCTGGTAGGAGTGAACCGCACAGATATCCGTGTCCGTCATCTCCCAGCCGTCATTGGATATCACCAGGCGGGTGGAATCCAGGCTGCGGGCCATATAATAGAGGGATTTCGAAAAGCTCTGCTGCTCCTGATTCTCATAGATGCCGGGGACGCCCCAGCTCTCATTCAGCATCCCCCACACAATGATGCTGGGATGATTGTAATCCCTGCGGATCACATCCATCCACTCTCTCATAAAGGCACAGGCCCCCTCCGGCGTATAGACCCAGAAGCTGGCCATCGCCTCCCACACCAGAAATCCCAGATGGTCCGCCCAGTATAAGAATCTGGGATCTTCCACCTTTTCATGCTTCCTGCACCCGTTAAAGCCCATGGCCTTGGACATCAGGATATCATTTTTGTAATCCTCATCGGACGGCGCCGTGATCAGGCTCTCCTCCCAGTACCCCTGGTCTAAGAGAAGCTTCTGGTAGTAGGGCTGGTTGTTTAGATAGATTCTTCCGCCTTCGATCCGGACCTTCCGCATGCCGAAATAGCTTTCCACCCGGTCGGTCACCTCCGTGCCGTTTTTAAGCGCCATGGTAACCTCATAGAGATTGGGATTTTCCGGAGACCAGTATGCTCCCACAAAATGAAAGGAACCGTTTAACGCCTTCTTCTGAAATACATCCACCGTGATGGTGCTGCACAGCTCGCGGCACCACACGGTACCTTTAAATACAGGCTTTTCCTCCCGGCAGATGGTGATCATCGCCTCGCACGGAAGCGCAGTCCCCTGCTCCAGCCGGTAGTCAATCTTCACCGTACCTTCATCGATGTCCGGCGTGAAGCGAATCCAGGAAAACCGCGACGCGGACACCGGCTCCAGCCATACCGTCTGCCAGATTCCAGTGCTGGGCGTATACCAGATAAAGCTGGATTCATCCTCCCAGTACTGTTTTCCCCTGGCGATCTGCTCATTCTTCAGCCAGTCTTCCACCTCCACGCGGATGCACTCTTCCCCCCAGTTCAGGCAGTGGGTCACATCAAAGCTGAAAGGCGTCTGGCCTCCGGAATGGGTCCCGACGCACTGCCCGTTGACCCACACCCGGCAGAAGTAATCGACCGCACCGAAATTCAGCAGCACCGACCGCCCTTTCCAGGTATCCGGCACGAAAAAGGTCCGTTCATACACGACGGCATCCTCACGAATCCGCTCACCGATCCCGCTCTTTCTGCACTGGCATACGTATGGCACCTCGATCGATCTCTTATCTCCGCCCAGATAAAAATCCCAGGCCCCATTTAAATTTACCCATTCACTCCTCACAAAATCAGGACGCGGATACTCATCTCTCATACTTCATCCTCCAAGCTTATTTGATACCCGACTGCGTAAATCCTTTAACGACATACTTATTGGCAAACATGAAAATAATCAGGACCGGCACCACCGATACGAGGGTTGATGCCATCATAAGGCCGGGGTTCGTATAATTTTCCCCCAGGACCAGCGCGGCGATTCCCAGTGTCACAGTCCGGTTCTCCTGCTTGTTGACCACCAGCGACGGCCAGAGGTAGCTGTTATAGAGTCCTAGAAATGTGATAAAGGCCTGTGTAATCACCACCGGCTTCACCGACGGAAGAACGATGTGCCACAGCACCTGGAAGACATTGGCGCCTTCCACCAGCCCGGCCTCCTCCAGCTCCTTTGGGAACGCCAGCAGGAAGTTATAGATCAGATAGATACACATAACACCGGAGCCGGAGGGTAAGATCAGCGGCAGCAGCGAATTGAGCATATTAATCTGCTTGAAGATATAAAACAATGGGAAAAATGTCACGATCTCCGGAATTGCCATCGCCCATACCAGCCCCACCACGATGAACCGCTTTCCGGGAACCGGAAGACGCGCCAGCGCGTAAGCCGCGAGAACGCTGGTCGTAATTCTCAATATCGTACCGCTGACCGTCACCACCGCCGTATTCATCAGCCATTTAAAGATCGGCGCCGTGGAGGTGCTGGCAAACAAATCCCTGTAATTCTGCAGCGTCCACGTATGGGGCAGCAGTGTGGAAGAGGTCATCGCCTCCGCCAGGCCCTTAAAGCTGGTAAACAGCATGAAGAGCAGCGGCAGCAGAAACGCGTATGCGATCACGCAGGCACACATGACCAGCAAAATCCGGTTAAAATATTTCTTTTTCATCTTGCCGCCCTCCTATTTTAAATTATCTTTCTCTTTGGTCAGGTAATACTGTCCGACAGAGCAGAGGATGATGACCACTCCCATGAGAATCGTCATCGCACTCCCCACGCCCAGATCGTTGCGGTCCATGATCGTAGAGGTGATCATCATGATCAGGGGCTTCGTAGTCTCTCCCGGCCCGCCCTTCGTCATCAGCCTTGGCTGGCCGTAGACGTTGAAGGAAGCGATGATCGTCGTCATCAGGACAAAGAAAAACACGTTTTTGATATTTGGCAGAATGATGTATCGGAGCTGTACCCAGAATCCAGCGCCATCCATGGCGGAGGCCTCGTACAGATTGGTGTCAATTTCATTGAGTGCGTTGACAAACAGCATCATATTGTAGCCGATCGTCCACCAGACCGTGGCTACCGTCAGCGCCACCCATACAAATGGCTGCTGCTCCATCCAGGGAATCGGTGACTTAATGATTCCCATGCTGAGCAGCATGTTGTTAAAATAACCGCCGTTTCCCTTCATCAGCCATACGAACACCGCCGCCACAGCGGTTACGGAAACGGAATAGGATGCAAAATAAATCGTCCGGAAAATCCCCTTCAGCCGTTCCGGCAGCCGGTCCAGCAGAAGCGCCAGAAACAGGCTTCCAAACACCAGAAACGGAGTGGTGAGCACGACGAATATTACCGTATTGCTCAATCCCTGTATAAATGATTTGTGGTACATGGATGAGGAAAATAAAATCTTGATGTAATTTGCGAATCCCACGAACCCTTTGTTTCCCTGAATCAGACTGTATTTTGTTACGCTCATCGCGATACCGTATACAAATGGGATCAGCCAGAACAGTAGAAAAAACAGTAGAAAGGGAATGATAAACAGCACTGCCGCGCCTTTTCTTTTCTTCATGATAACCTCCCGTCTGCTGCCCTGCAGCTTGCGTCAGAAATATTGCTGCTCCCCCGCGGGAACAGTGACTCAGAAAGGGCTGCCGCACTCATATTCTTAAAAAGCGGCAGCCCCTCATGGTTTAACGATTATAATTCAGATAATTCTGTCGCAATCTCCGTTGCGTTCTTCAGCTCCTCCATCAAATCCTCTTTCTTTAAATCAGGAGTCTGGATTACCATGGACCATACGGTTGTATTCACGTATTTCACCTGTTCCCTGATATTGTAGATGGCCGGAAGAATCATGGCGTAATCAAAGATCTGATAGTTTACATTGGCAACCGGATACTTCTCTGGAGACTGTTTTACCAGTTCCATGGTCTTTAAATGAATCGGAGCCTGACCGGAATCTGCCCAGTTTAACATGATCTCCGGCTGGTATGCGAATTTCATAAATGCTGCAATTCCGTCGATCTTCTTCTCGTCTGTCACCTTTGCAGATACGCCGAAGGTATGGCCGCCGGCCGGAACCACTTTCGTGTCACCGTACAGCTGCGGAAGTGTGCCGATTCCCAGATTGTCGCCCAGAACTTCTTTGGCAGCCGTGTAATTCCACGGTCCCGTCAGAGCTGTAGCTGCGCTGACATTGGTGTTGTCCTTGGATTCTTTGATAAAGGTGTTGAAATGGTCGTTGTCGCCTAAGCCGGCCGCGCTGATATGATCCTTATAGATCAGGTCATGAATCTTCATAAATGCGTCTGCGATCTCATCGGTGTCCATCTTGATGTGCTCGCCTTCCACCCAGCTGCATCCGGACTGGCCGAGAGCCGTCATCCATGCCCACTGATGGTCGCCGGTAAGCGGGATCGACATCGGGTAGATTCCTGAATTTTCAGAATCCAGCTGATCGCGCAGTGCCTTCATATCGTCGTACGTCTTCGGTATTTCTTTTACGTATTCTTTATTGTAGTAGAAGGTCTCTGCGTATAAGTCTAACGGGAAGGCAAAAATTCCGTCGTCGTACTTGGCATACGTCTGGGTAATCGGATGCCAGTCATTCTCAAAGGACAGCCCCGCCTTCTCATAGATGTCAGATACCTCTCTTAAAAGGCCCAGCGCGTGATACGTGGAAATCCAGTCCGCATGGATAATCAGCATGTCGAAATCATCCGATTTGAACTTCGTGTAATGGTCTGCATCCTGAAGCTGCTCGATAAAGTACTGATCCTGGGACTCGTTAAACGCATCCACAATCTTGGTCATAAACGGACCGTCGCCGCCGGTAAAGCCGTTGATAAACGTAATCGTCGTCTTTTCCCCCGCCGGCTGTGCCGCAGCCGTCTCCTCCGCTTTGGCCTCGGCCGTTGTCTCCGCCTTGGTCTCCGCCGGTTCCGCCGCTTTCGTCGCCGGTGCTGTTCCTCCGCCGCCGCATCCTGCTAACGACAGAGTCATAACCGCCGCCATTGTCAGTGACATCATTTTCTTCATTTTTCTCATTTCTCCCTCTCCTTTTCTTTTTTATTCCTACTTGATTTTTAACCCGACTTTAATTACAATAAATATGTATTAAACAGAGAAAATTCACCCCGGTTTATGTAATCCCTTCTCTGTCATCCCACATTTATTACATAATTTATCTTACCATATTTTGTATATTATATCAAGTATGTTTTATATTACGTCTGTATTTTTATGTAATTATACTAAATATTACACCACTTTTTTATTACAGTTGATATTTTATTACATTTTTTATATAATAAATATATGATTTTAAATTACAGTAATCAAAAAATAATGTAAGAAAAGGAGGAACCGTTCATGTCACGAAAACAGAAAGCCCCGGTTAAGATCATCGGTGAGCGTGATATCCAGCTTCACTTAAGCAATCCGGCCCATCACGAGCAGATTGTCAGGATCGGAAAAGCCCTGTCCTCTCCAATCCGCCTCAATATTTTAAACCTGTTGAAAAATACGCCCCTCTCTTTACAGGAGATCGCGGACATTCTCTCCATACCCGTGTCCTCCACGGCGCTGCACATCAAGATCCTGGAAGAGGCGAAGCTGATCGTCACGGAAACCCAGCCCGGCCTGCACGGTTCCATGCGTGTCTGTATCTGCAGCATGCAGACTTTTCACCTGGAGACCTTTGACGCGGACGCGGATCTGGCTGATAATACGATCACCCTGGATATGCCTGTGGGCAATTACTATCAGATCGAAGTGGAGCCTACCTGCGGTCTGGCGGATGAGAACGGCGTCATGGATGCATACGACAGCGCCCGCACCTTCTACTCCCCGCTGCGCGGAAATGCACAGCTGATCTGGTTTCAGCAGGGCTTCGTGGAATACCGCTTTCCCAACCTGACCAATCCCTTATTGGAGCTCCACGAAATTTCTTTCTGCATGGAGCTCTGTTCCGAAGCCCCCGGCTTCCTGGAGGACTGGCCGTCCGACATCACCGTCTCCATCAATGGACACGAGGTCGCCACCTACTGTTCCCCCGGAGATTACGGCGCCCGCCGCGGCCGCCTGACTCCCCCCGCCTGGCCCAATGGCCGCACGCAGTACGGACTGTTAAAAAACTTCTCCGTTCGGGAAAGCGGCAGCTACTTAGACGGGCGCCTGATCGATCCGCAGCTGTCTCTCAAAGACTTAAAGCTCCAGGATCACCCCTACATCTCGCTGCTAATCCAGATAAAAAAAGATGCCAGGCATATCGGAGGCATCAATTTATTCGGGGAAAAGTACGGAGATTTTCCGCAGGGGATTGTGATGAGTCTTATCTATTAGAGGGTGCAGGGCGTACTGATACCCGTGCACTTATTTATCGATATCAATCATCTTGCGGTACTGGTTGGGGGACATGTCCATCTCTTCCTTAAAGACACGATAAAAGGTAGTCGTATCCGGGTACCCAATCAGCTCTCCAATCTCATACAGCTTCAGAGACGAGTCCTTCATCAGCTGGAGCGCCTTCTGGATGCGGTATCGGCGCAGGTAACGGACAAAAGTCACTCCCGTCTCATTTTTAAAGAGTGTAGAAAAATAATTGGGATGAAGCTTCACCTCGTCAGCCACATCCGGGAGTGTAATTTCCTTCCTGTAATTAGCCTCAATGTACCGGACCGCTTTCTGAACCATAAAGCTGTTTGCACTCTCTTTTGCATATTCGTGGTAATCGTAAATATACTGATGCCACAGCTCCAGAAAACGCTTATATAAATCGTAAGCCGAATACGCTGTCTGTATGACATTTACCAGGTCCATATCGGTCAGTTTGTAATGGCTGATGACCCGGATAAACCCGTTGTCCTTCGCCATCACCCTGTACACGATATCAGACAGCAGCTTCTTCGTCTCTCCTACATTCTTTCTGGACCTGCACAGATAGGCAAACAGCTTCTCCGAGGACTTCTGCAGCCCGTCAAAGCTGCCGTTACAGATATGAAGGCATACCTCATCCACCAGGCCCGCGGAGGACTCTCCTTCATCAGTGCCTTTGTCCGGGAAATCGTAAAAGGTCAGGCTGAGGGCCTGTCTGCACTGGTCAAAGACATGGTCTGCACTGGAAAGGCAGAATAAATCGCTGACTGCAATATATTTATATTTTTTCTTCAGCATTACTTTCAGCTTTTCATACTGCTTTTTACTGATATCATTGACGATCACCACCCAGAGTCCCTGATAAATCCCCTGCAGCAGCTTAAAACTGCTGCTGACCTTTGCATACGCATTCTGAGTGGCGATAAAAAGTGTCTCGGTCTCCTCCTTTTTGGGCTGATAGCCGCGGAACACCTCCTGCAGAACCATGACAGAATCTCCGGCGTATTCCGAGACCAGTTCATCGATTTTATCGTTCTGCATCAGCTGTTCCACCCGGTGCTGCTGGATCAGCATCAGCTTTTCCAGCCCCATCTGGTGGTTGTAAAATTTTTTCAGATAGTTTGTCCGCTCTGCGCTTCTCATGCACTTTTGAAGGACCATGGAAAAATCGTCAGGATCAATCGGCTTCAGAAGGTAGTCCACCGCCCCATAACGGAGTGCCGAATGGACGTATTCGTAATCATCAAATCCGCTGATCACTATGATCTGCCCATCATACTGAAGACCGTTAAGCCGTTCCATCAGTCCGATTCCGGAGCACCTTGGCATCTTTACATCGGTAAATATAATATCAATAGGATACATACATACTTTTTCAAATGCCTCGATCCCATCCCTGCTTTCAAAGACAGCCGCAAAACTGCACTGGGAATCCTCTTTTATAAATTTCCGTATAACCGCACGGATCGCATCGTCGTCATCAACTATTAAAATCTGCAAATTCACATCTTCCTTTCTGCAAATGGAGCCAGGCCCCCTGCCGCAAGCGGCGCAGCATATGCCCTTGCGGGAATAACCACGATCACACTGGTTCCGAAAGGGGGACTGGATTCGATATGGACATCATACTGCGATCCATAAAACAGCTGTATCCTCCGGTTTACATTGCGCAGTCCTATGGTCTTAAATTTCTCATTTTTCCCCTGTATGTAATCATTCAAATCCGTCAGGTACGGTTCTTCAATCCCCGGACCGTTATCAATGACCTTAAAGATGATTTTTTCGTTCTTCACATATCCCAGCAGCTCAATGCTGCCGTTCTGCGTCTGCATGCTGATGCCGTGGTAGACCGCATTTTCAATCAGCGGCTGCAGCAGAAGCTTCAAAATTCGGTGGTCATAGAGTTCTTCCTCTATGCTGACACAGAAATTCAGCTGCTCCTTATAGCGGATTTTCTGAAGCTCCATATAATCGTGGAGTTCGTCCAGTTCCTGGCGCACGGTAACCGTATCATCCGGCTGGGAGATACTGTAGCGAAGACTGCGCCCTAAAAGGACAGCCATATAGGCAAGCTCCTTTTCTCCTTTCAAATAGGCTCCCGCAGATATGCTCTCCAGCGTATTATATAAAAAATGAGGATTGATCTGCGCCCGAAGCATCTGGATCTCCAGGTGGTTATACTGCAGCTTCTGCTCATACTTTTCCTGGATCAGGAGCTGAATCTCGGAGGTCATGGTCTCGAAGGACTTTGAAAAATGAGTCAGTTCATCCTTTCCCTCATCATCCAGTGTTATCGAAAAGTTCCCCTTTTCCACCTCCTTGCAGGCCGCTTCTAAATGGCGCAGGGGATTCCTGATACTGTTCACAATACTGCTGAAGCAAACGGCAAGTCCTGCCAGTACAAGGCACATGAAAATAAAAAATGCCCGTTCCTGGCGTATGATATATTCCACATAGACATCATAAGGGGTCAGGACGGCCGCCGTATATCCCTCCGCTGTCACCGTATAATCGCACAGATACCGCCTGCCTCCGATATTCAGCTTTTGTGAACGGGCCGATGTCTTTTTGTTGTCATCCCCAAAGGAAAGCGCCCGTGAAAGTTCCGATGTGTATTCTGCATCCAAATCACCGAACAGCAGTTCTCCCTCCCGGTTAAAAACAGACAGCTTCTGGCTGGAAAACGTCCGTTTATCTTTGAAATAGTCCAGAAGCGGCTCTACGTCACATCGGATCAGGATCATACCAATCGGTCTTACCGTGTCGGAATTCACGATCGCACGAGCTGCATAGAACGAAGTATCCTGTTTTATGAAATGGTCTGTCCCTTCAATCAGATCCTTAGGAAGGCAGTACATCCGGCCTCGCAGCTTCATGACACGCTCCGTCCACGTTTTATCCAGATTCATCTTCCCCATCACGTAGCTGTGCATATAATAGTAATTTCCGGATATTTCTTTATATACCATATCGTGATCTTCCGTGGAAAGCGTTCTTAAGTAATTTCCCTTTAAGTCTGTAATATCAATCGTCGAAACGCGGGAATTCATTTCCATCAGGGCGTAGCATTCCTTATATGCATTATAGAAATAGGTATACCGGTCTTCGCTGGAGCTTCTTGTAATATCGCCCTGATTGGCGGTCAGAAAATTATAGATTTCCGTCCGGTCCGGCGCCTGCAGAATCGGCATTTTCGTGGCAATATACAAATCTCTCAGCCAGTCATCCAGGTTGATGGAGATGACAGTCACCACCGTAGAGTTACTGTTCCGGATGGTCGCCCTGGTCACCTGTACCGATCTGAGCGTCAGATAAAACAGACAGGCGCATGCCACAGCCAGCACGATCAGTCCAAGAGACAGCAGCCTCTGCCGTATGGATATTCCCCGCAGCAGCGTTTCTACCTTTCTTGTAAGCTTTTTCATCTCCACTATATCTCCAGGCAGAAGCCATCGTATGCCACATACCAGCCATCGGTTCCCACTTCCTGCTCCAATTCCTCATGAAGGACACCGCCATGATGGGAAAAATGGGTGATCACTATTTTCGTATCCGAATCCACGCATCCATACAATTTAAGCCGTTTTATGACCTCCCGGTTATCCGGAATTCCCATATGGTTGGTTCCCTCCTTTTGCCTTCCCATGGTACAGTCTAAGCTGACTCCGTCAAGGTGCCCCTCCCGTTCCAGAAACCTCCAGGTCTCATCCGGAAACCAGCCGGTATCATTTCCATACAGCAGCTTCTTCCCGTCCTTTTTCAGGAGATAGATCAGGCAGTTCTGCCTCCTGTCATGAAGCGCAGGAAGGGGAGTAATGGTATATCCCTGTAAATTCAGAGTTTGAAATTTCGTTATGGTATGAAAGGCAAGTCTGCGATCCAGTTCCATGTATGGAGATGCGGTTCTCACGGCCTCCCCGAACCATTCGCAGCATAATTCGTTTCCATAGATCTGAAGGATTCCCGTTACCTCATCCGAGAATCCGTTTCCTCTCATTGTCAGGTCCAGGGGATAAAAATGGTCCTGGTGGGCATGAGTCAGAAGAATATTCTGCACGGCCGCCATCGGGACGTGGTACTGAATCATATGGTAATAGGAATCCGGCGGAAAATCGATTAACAGGGAATCATCGACCAGGGCCTGACTGCGGCTCCGTATATTTTTACCGCCTCTTCTGACAGCCTCCCTGCATACCGGACAGTTACAGAAGATCCCTGGCCAGCCTTCCGCTGCCGCGGTTCCAAGATATTGTATTTTCATTCACAGCCTCCTATGATTTTACGGCACCACTGGTCAGTCCGCTGATAATGTATTTCTGCATAAACGCGTAAAAGATAAGAATCGGCAGCATGGACATGAGAATCGTTGCAAAGGTCAAGCCATAGTTAATCATATATTCCGTCTTAAAATTATACTGGAACAATGTCAGCGTCCAGTACTTCCAGGAGCGGTTTAAGGTAACCAGCGGGAGCATGAAATCGTTCCACGTCCAGAGCGCCATTTTAATCAGAACCGTTGCAAGCATGGGCTTTAACAGCGGGAACACAATTTTCGTATAGGTCTGAAACGTGCTGGCCCCATCTACATAAGCCGCCTCTTCCATCTCCTGGGGAATCGCTCCCATATATCCGACCAACAGGAATACACTTTCGCAGGTAGAACTGGAGATGCACAGAATGATCAGACCCGTGGGATTTAACATATGCAGGTAACTCATCATCTTAACCAACGGCATCATCTTCACCTGAAACGGAATGAAGATTCCCAGCAGGAGAAAATAGTAGATCCACCGGTAGACACGGCTTGACGGCATACTTCTCGCTATGGCGTAGCTCATGGCAGGCATGATAATCATATTGCCCAGAAGCACAAACACGGTGATATACGCAGTGTTTTTAAAGGCGGACCAATACTCCTTTGATGTCAGGATTACCCACACATTTTCCATGGTTGCAGGGAGAGGGGGCGTAAAAAAGCTTTTGGCCGTCTGGATATTCGTCTTAAACGCTGTCACGATCGTGATATAAAGCGGAAACAGAATGAGAATCAGCCCCAAAATCAGAACGAAATAGGTAAGTATCCGAACTTTTTTCTTTTTTGTCACGTACTTACACCCCCTTCTTCTTATTCGTAAATGTAATCTGGACCGCAGAAATTGCGGCGATAATAATACCTGCGATGATGGCTTCCGCGATGCTGTAAGCATATTTGTTCTGTGTAAATCCATGTTCATAAATCAATAGTGCGATACTTCTTGTCGCTCCGCCCGGGCCGCCCCCGGTCATACTCTGGATATAATCGAAGACCATCAGACCACCCTTCAGTGTCAGGACCAATACGACACTGAGCACCGGCAAAATAAACGGAACCGTGATAAACCGAAATTTCTGAAAATCCCTGGCTCCGTCTAAAGAGGCGGCTTCCAGCAAATCCATGGGGATGGACTGTAAACCGGCCAGAATCAACAGCGTCGGGATCGGAAGCCCCTGCCACAAATTGACGAAGAGAATTGCCCATATCGCCATTCTGGGGCTGCTTAACAGGCTCTTGCTTAAGGTGGGATTACCAAGAGCTTTTCCAATCGGCGGCAGGATATAATAAAAAATCTGATTAAAAATCAGGCCGACCGTCAGCATGCTGAGCACCGCCGGTATAAAATACATGGAGCGGAAGAACCCGCGGCCCTTTACCGATTGATTCAAAAACAGCGCCAGACATACCGCAAGGATAATGGTCAGAATAATCAGAAACAGGCTATACTTCAGTGTGAATCCGAGCGCATTGATAAACTGCTTATCCTGGAAGATCTTCACGTAATTCTGCATTCCTATCATGTTGAACTTCTTTTTTACCCCGTCCCAATCCGTCAGGCTGTAATACGCTCCCATCAGGATAGGAAAAATAAAAAAAGCAGAATACAGAAGGAAACCAGGAATCGTAAATACCATAAATGTCCTTCTCTTTTTTGCATCAGCTTTGCTTTTTGACATTCTATCTTCTCCTTTAAAAAAGGAGAGAGATGTTTACTCTCTCCCCTGTCATTTATTGATTATAGAAGCTCTTTATTGCGGTATCGCAGGACTGCAGGAATTCTTCCTTATCTCCGTCTATGAACAGCTGCTGAACTGGTGTCCGCAGTTCCTCGCGAAGGGAATTAGGCCAGAAATTAACTGCGGTCAAGAAGGTATCTCCGCTCTGAATCGCAGCGTTGATCTGCTCATGCTCGCTTACTTTATATTCCACGCCTTTGATCAGATTCGGGTTTCCATCGGCGTCACAGTAGGTCTGTGCATTTTCTGTGCGCGATAAGAATTCCAGGAACTTCGTGGCTTCTTCCGGATGCTTCGTATTCGTGCATACGCTGAAGGAACAGTCTACATTAATCGGAACATTAGTCTTCTCTCCGGTCGGATTCGGGAATGGGATCAGAACCACATCGACGTCCGGATTATTATTTCTCAGTGTGGTAAGCCCCCAGGTACCGCACAGCATCATAGCGGCTTCCTCATTTGCCATGGCCGCATATCCGATATTGCTGTCAACACCGAGGGAGTCATCTCCGCTGTATCCATACAGTTTATACATGACATCGGCTATGGTATTCAAAGCTACGGAATCCTCTGCCTTGATCTCCCCTTTGGCAATTTTCTCAAATTCGGAGTTGCTGTCATTGTTGATGACTCCGACCAGACGCTCAAACCGCTGTGCGATATTGCCAAGCTCTTTATCGATGGACACCATGGGCTGAATCCCTGCTGCCTGGAACTTGTCGCACGCTGCAATCAGCTCTTCATACGTGGTTGGCAGCTCGATTCCCTGCTGTTCAAACAACCGGTTATTACAGTAGATACCAAATGCGCTGACCGAATAAGGAAGGGCATAGTACTTACCGTCACAGACTGTCATATCCCGGGATTCCTGGGATACCTGATTTAAGAATTCCTGGTCCGAGATATCAATCATGATTCCTTCCCGGAACATATCTTTATAAAACTGCTCCGCCGGATAGGTGTTCAGCAGGTCCGGCATCTCATTTGTTGAAAGTCTGGTCTGCAGAACAGTCCGTCCATCGCTTGTCACGGTTATATTGATCTTGATATTCGGATTTTCCTCTTCAAATTTCTTTGCCAGCTCTTCCATAACCGGCTGTATCTCTGTTTTGGAAAGAAACAGCTCCAGCTCTACCTTTTCCTGCTCCGCCTCCTTCTGGTCCGCTGCCTCTTTCGTCGTTTCTGCCGCAGCTTCCCCTGCCGTAGTCCCCGCCGGCTCCGTTTTGTTTCCCGAACCGCATCCTGCAAGTCCCATTACCACTGCTGCTGTAAGTAACCCCGCCATCCATTTTCTTTTCATATGATCCTCCTTTGAACGATTTTCCTTCTCTATAAGATGATACAATCATACCAGCTTCAAAAATCAATATGAATTGTAATTTCTAATATTTTATTGCATTTTTTAACATTTTTATATTTTTTATCCATATTTCAGGCCGTTTTCCCCCTCTGTAAGGTGATACTGCACAGAAAATTCTTAAGGCACACTCCAGGACAGGTAACACAAAAAGAACGGGAATGGCATATCAATTATGCCAATTCCCGTTCTTTTCGTCAGAAAGTATCCTGTACGGCAATGGAATTTACATTATCTAAGTTCCGTCGTAGAGATTACATCCATATCATCAAATGCCTGGTTCTCGCCGCCCATAGCCCAGATAAATGTATAGTTGCTGGTGCCTGCGCCTGCGTGAATGCTCCAGGATGGGCTGATAACAGCCTGCTCATTCTGCATTACGATGTGTCTTGTCTCGTTTCCTTCGCCCATCATGTGGAATACCACATTGTTCTCCGGAATCTCGAAGTACATGTAAACTTCCATACGTCTCTCATGAGTATGAGCCGGCATGGTGTTCCATACGCTGCCCGGATCAAGCACGGTCATGCCCATGGAAAGCTGGCAGGTCTCAAGAACGTCCGGATGGATGAACTGATTGATTACGCGCTTATTGGAAGTCTCCATAGCGCCCAGCGGCTTCTTTGCTGCCTTCTCAATCGGAATAAAGGTTGTCTTGCAGGCCTTGTGAGCCGGTGCACTCACCATGTAGAACTTTGCAGGGTTCGCTGCATCGTTGCTGGAGAAGAGTACTTCCTTTGTTCCCTTTGTGATGTATAAGCAGTCTTTATAGTTCATATCGAAAACTTCGCCGTCAGCTGTGATCTTGCCGGCTCCGCCGATGTTGAAAATACCGATCTCACGTCTCTCCAGGAAATAGCCTGTCCCGAAGTTTTTCCAGATGTCGATTCCCTTGTCGATGGAAACAGTCTCCGTAGTCGGCATGCATCCCAGTGTAACCATACGGTCTACGTGGGAGTATACGGCTACGACTTCATTAGCAGCATATAAATTCTCGATTAAAAATTCATTTCTCGTCTCTTCTGTTGTGTAACGTTTAAAATCCTTCTGATTGGCTGAATAACGGATATCCATTTATTAAGAACCCTCCTTGTAATATGTATTAATTTGTAGAAATAACTGACCAATCTCATGGTAACACAAGGAAGTTTTTAATTCAATCCTTTCTTTGAGATATCATAAAAAAGAACATCTTTTCCTGAAAATTGTGTATCTTTTCTACGTATTTCAGGCCCTTCTTTCTCTCCTCCGTCCGCCTTTTGCCGTCACGAAATGACCTTCAGAATGTGGTCCACATAATTTTGCACCGCTGTTTTTGTCTCTTCCGTCACAGCCCGGTCCGCCATCTCGCCGGACACGTGTTTGATTCCATACGCCGGCTGAACCGCTCCTTTGATATTGCACGGAACAGAGATCGGAACCATGCCCATATGCTGGGCAAAGGTATTCATCACCTGCAGGCAGAGCTCCGGCCCGCCGCATCCGTCTCCCGCTGATGTGAAGCACCCGAAATACATCCCGGCCGTAGGCGCTTCCACCCACAATTTTTCGAAGGAATCCATAAATGCCTTCATCTGCGCCGAAACGCATCCGTAATACGTCGGAGAACCGAGAAGCAGCACATCACTTCCCAGAACCTGCGCCGCTTCCTCTATGACCGGCACCGCCTCTATTGCATCCTGCAGACACTTGAAATCCTCTATCCTCTTTTCCCCTGACTCGAAGGAGGCATCCGCGGTTCTGTAAAGAGCCACCTCCTGCCCTCTCTCCTGAAGCGCTCTGGAACAAAGTGCCTTCGGCACTCTCAACTCCCCTGCCCCTCACTCATGAGGGGTTTTGGGGTTTTCCTTTGTCACTTTTTGTTGTAAAATATTCTTATGTATAAAAAGAACATTCTTCAA
>NZ_JACOPC010000033.1:0-26169 GCF_014288035.1 Hungatella sp. L36
AAAACGGAATATTGCATCTGTTTATCTCCTTTCTACATCTATACCTCCCTAAAAATAATATCACATACAATACCCCAAAACAAGTCATAGTATTCTAAATAATACCGATTATAGGAAGTTCATCTCTGAGAACCCCCAGATAGCCGATAAAACGGTCTATACAGGCCAAATAGACGAATTCTTCGACTACCAGTTAGGAGTCCTGGAATACCGTTCTGTGCGCTTTGAGACGGAGGTATTGGACAAGCCTAATTATCAGGGAAATGCTGTCGTAAATTATACGGATAAAGAGGTCCCTTATACGAGAATCATTGAGCATAAGCATTTTGAATTTGGAAAGCAGCCCAAAACGGTAATCTCCAGAGAGTATTCCAGTGAATGGAAAAAGGGAGACGAGCCTTATTATCCAGTCAATGATGAGAAAAATACAAAACTGTATGAACAGTATGTTGAGTTAGCTAAGAGCAGACCGGATGTGATCTTTGGCGGAAGGCTGGGAGCTTATAAGTATTTTGATATGGATAAGGTGATTGATGCAGCATTGTCTGTAATATATAAAATACTTTGTTAAACAAACGTATTAAGAGGGGAAGAAATGACTAGTAATATTAAAATCTATGTATCTTGTCATAAAAACTGTTTTGTGCCAGATCGACCTTTTCTATATCCAATACAAGTGGGCGCTCAAGATGCCTCTATCAGGTTTTCAAACATGCTACACGATGATATTGGAGAAAATATATCTCATAAAAACCCATTATACTGTGAGCTAACCGCTCAATATTGGGCTTGGAAAAATGATGATGCTGACTATTATGGCTTTTTTCATTATAGAAGATATTTGTGCTTTACGGAACAAATAATGGCTCATAATTCTTTTCAAGATGTTGTAATTAAAGATTTAAATAATAGCATATTGGATGAAATAGGAATTAAAAAAGAATTAATGGAAAAGACAATAAATTCCTACGATATTCTAAGTAGTCCAGAAGTGAATTTAAAAGAACTAAATAAGAGGATTAAATCAAACAAACAGCAATATGAACTTACACCTTATTTATATAAGGAAGATTTGGATGTGTTACTAGCAATTTTAGAGGAAAAATATCCAGAGTATTATGAAACTGCATTAGAATATTTTAATTTAGATAAAGGTTATTTTTGTAATATGTTTATCATGAGAAAAGAAATTTTCTTTTCATACTGTGAATGGTTATTTGATATTTTAGAAGAACAAGAAAAACGTCGTGATTATACAAATTATAACATCGATGCATATAGGGTAATAGGCCATTTAGCCGAAAGATTATATGGTATATATTATACACACTTAAAAAAACAAGGAAAATATAAATGCAAAGAGTTACAGCGTACGTTATTTCTGAATACAGAAGTTAAAAATATTCTTAATCCCATTGATGCACAAAATAATGTAGTAATTGCATTAGCAACAAATGATTATTTTGTTCCATATGCAGGTACCATGTTATTATCATTAATAGATAATGCGTCAGATTACAAATTTTATGATATTATCATACTCTCAGAAGATATATCTATAAAAAATAAAGCTAGAATTAATACTATAGTAAAGAATAGAAAAAATTTCAGGGTTAATTTTCTCAATCCTAACAGTTTACTAGAACACTATACTTTTTATACTAGAGGCCATTTTAGTGTAGAAACGTACTACAGATTAGTTCTACCTGAATTACTACCTGATTATAATAAAGTATTATATCTCGACTCCGATATGATAATTCGTCGAGATATAGCAGAACTATACGATCTGGATTTAGAAAGTTATTTAATTGCAGCATGTTATGATGCTGATACATCAGGTTTATATAATGGATACGAACCTAATAAAAAGAATTATATGGATTCAGTATTAAAGATGGTAAACCCCTATTCTTACTTTCAAGCAGGAACATTATTGATTAACCTTAAAGAGTTTAGAAAAATGTATACAACAAAGCAAATACTAGATTATGCAACATCTTATGAATTTCAGCTGCTTGATCAGGATATTTTAAATCATCTGTGTGAAGGTAAAGTAAAATATATTGATATGGCATGGAATATGATGGTAGATTATGATAACAAGCGTATTAACGAAATAATCCGTCTTGCCCCCCAATGGCAATACAAAGAGTATATTAAAGCCAGAAGTGCACCTTCTATCATACACTATGCGGGTCCACAAAAGCCATGGTTCTTTCCTGAAATGGATTTTGGAGATGAATTTTGGCGTTATGCCAAGAAGACACCCTGGTATGAAATTATGCTGTATCGTATGACTAATAATAGTTCGCAAATACTATATCAAAAGGAACATCCAAAAGAAGCAAAATATAAGAAGATATTTGATGGCAATAATTGTTTGTTCCCTTATGGAAGTAAACGACGCGAAAGTTTAAAGAAAATTTACTATTATTTATATAATGGGTTAAAGAGGTGATATTGTGGAAGTATATAAAAGAATTGCATTATTAGGTGCAATTGCTAATCCTAATATTGGCGATGAAGCTATTTTATTATCAAACATTCAAATGATTAAAAAAATGTATCATGAAAATTGCAAATTGTATGTATTTACTAAAGATTCCTCTTACACTGCGTTATATAGTTCGGAACCTAATATTCAAATTATACCTATTGACTATCTACACAGACTGACGGTTAACTGTAATTATAATACAGATAAGTTAAGTCAAATATATATTAACATAAGCAGCGATAGTAATTATGAATTGCAAGATTCCTTAATTTTTGATTCGTTGCATTCTATATTTAAAGAAATAGATATTTTACATATAGTTGGCGGTGGATATATTAATTCTATTTGGCCGGATATGTTATATGAGATAGCAATAGCAGTTGCTTTTGCAAAAAAGTATTCTAAGAAATATCTTTTTACTGGCATAAGCATATATCCCCTTAGAGGCGAAGAACTAAATTTAGTTGAGACTTTATTCGAAGGTGCAGAACTTGTAGATTTCAGGGATGATTTTTACATTGCAACGCATAAAGAACTTTCAACTAAATTTCATGTAAGTATTGATGATGCTATAAATCTAAATACTGAATATATTGCTAATAATAGCATGTATAATAAAAAATATGCTAATATTATAATTAACGACTGGCCAGAATATACAGATAAAATTAAAAAAATAATATCTACAGTCATAGCTTCTTTTATTAATGATTCTATCAATAATAATACGGTTGACTTTTTTAATATAGTTGGTTTTAGTAATGGGGACTTATCGATATGGGAAGATGTAAAAGATAATTTAATGGCTGCTACAAATAAGATTAATTTTATAGATCTGACTAATACTACTTGTAAATATGCCAAATATTTAATCGCCAATGCAATTTTTAATATTGGCAGCAGATATCATATGGCAGTTTTTTCATTATCTTCTGCTGTGCCCATTTTAAGTTTGTTTTCTGGAGAATATTATGAAAATAAAATAAAAAGTATTCATAATATATATCAGTCTAGCTCTGTAATTGATATCGAAAGTCTTAATAAAGATATACTTTTTAATTTTATAAACAATTTGGATTCTTTGAGAAAGAAACTTGTGAAAGAACAAAAAAATACGCGGTCTCTATACTTAAATAAAATAAAATTAATAACAAGAGTTTATGGAATTACGCCAATAGATTCAATACAGCTATTTAATAAAGTTAATAATGAAAACATTAATCCTAAAATAACAGTAATTATACCAATATATAATATGGACGCTTATATACCTGAGTGTTTAGACAGCGTTATTAATCAGACTCTAAAAGAATTAGAGATATTGTGTATTGATGACGGATCAACTGATTATTCTCAGCAAGTTTTAAATGAATACTCATGGAAAGATAAGCGGATCCGAATTATAAGCCAGCAAAATCATGGAGTATCTTATTCAAGAAATATAGGGATTACCCAATCCAAAGGAGAGTTTTTATTCTTTTTAGATCCTGATGATTATTTACCTGATAATGAGGTTTTAGCTGACCTTTATAATGCGGCAATTAAACATGGGGTATTGATATGTGGAGGTGGTTTTAGCGAAAATAATGTAACACTTCCTGGAATAGTGGATAGATGGGATGGAAATTTAAGTAAGTATACTTTTTCAGATGATACTCTAATGAACTATAAAGATTACCAATTCGATTATGGCTGGACAAGGTTCCTATATAATAGAGAATTCTTAATTTATAACGATTTAAGAATACCGGACTATACATTCTTTGAAGATCCTGTTTTTTTTGTTAAAGTAATGCATTTGGCCAAGACATTTTATTGTTTAAAGAGATGTACTTATTGTTATAGAACAGGCCATAAAGTAACAAATTTTACAGATAAAAAAGTATTAGATTTAGTAAAAGGACTTACAGAGAATATCTCTTTTGCACTAGAAAAAAACTATAATTCGTTATTATCCTTAGAATTAGCCAGATTAGAAAATGACTATGGAGACATAATATTAAATCACTTGTTAAAGCCTTCAAGTATTGAGCTACGCCAACTTATATCTGACCTTAACAATCTTATCTATAATAATACAGATAAAATAGAATATAAAATATTTGATAAAGCATTAAAAAAAATAGAGTATAAACTTTATAGACAACAAGAAGATATGAAATATGCTTGGACAAAAAGAGAGCAAGAGTTTTATACATCAACTACATGGAAAGTTGGCAATTTAATTTTATATATACCTAAAAAGATCAAAAGTATCGTTTCTAACAAAAAAGGTTAAGATAGGAGAATATAATGTCCATACCAAATGTATCAATTATAATGCCTATTTATAATGCTGCAGATTTTTTACATGAAAGTTTAGGAGGATTATTAAAGCAAACATTAACAGATATAGAAATAATCTGTGTTAATGATGGCTCAACAGATAATTCGTTAGATATAATTAAAGAATATGCGTATAATGATAGTCGTATTAAAATAATTAACAAAAGTAATAGTGGCTATGGTAATACAATGAATTTAGGATTAAAAATGGCTACTGGAGAATATATCGGGATATTGGAACCAGATGACTTTGCGGATACTGAAATGTTTGAAAAATTATATTTGACTGCAAAAAAATTTAATGTAGATGTTGTTAAAGCTAATTACTTTGAGTATAGCCAAAAAAACAACTCCAATACTTTTTATGAAGTACTTTATGGTCATGAATACAATAAAATAGTATCAGCTGATGAAAATGAATTTATTGTGTTCTTACGTCCATGTATTTGGACCGCTATTTACCGACGCCAGTTTTTAATGGATAATAATATTACATTTAATGAAACACCTGGTGCGTCGTATCAGGACACAGCTTTTGCGTTTAAAGTTTGGGTGTCCAATTCTAAAGTTGTTTTTCTTAAAGAGGCTTATTTACATTATCGAATCGATAATGATAATTCATCTGTAAAATCTACGGGAAAAATTTTTAGTATTTGCGATGAATTTCAAAGTATGCATGCATATTTAAATTTAGATTTAAACAGAAAAAAACAGTTTTCAAAAATATTGCAAGTTCTTAAACTTGATTCCTATAATTGGAACTTGCAAAGAATTGCTCCGGAGTATAAAGAGTTGTTTAAGGATCAAATGGCATTAGAGTTTATTAAAGCAGATTATGAAAATGTATTAGATCGTGATTACTTCGATGTAGATCGCTGGAAATTGGTACAATCAATTTTAGACGATTATAAATTTAAAAATCATAATAAAGAATTAGAAAATCGTATTAAACAGTTAGAAAATAGTCATTCGTATAAAATAGGTCATATGCTTATGTATATACCTGGAAAAGTCAAACAAATATTTGCCAAATAAAAATATAGATATTAGCATTAAACAGGCCGCCTATTACTAGATAACCATGGAGAAATCATGAGTAAACTAAAATTTAAAAAGATACCTGAAAAAATAAAGACATTAGTTTACCTAATATTACTTATACAAGGTATTATCTATATATGTTTTTCCTTTACATTGAGTTTAAAAATAAGTTACTCGAATGCCTCGAATGGATCTATACAATTATTTTATACAGATTCTCAATACGAAGATAAGGCTCTTATGAATTATGATACTAGTACGCAATGGAAAGATATTATTAAAAATGAGAAGTCCTTACTTTTTAAAGATATACCAATATCGATTGATAATTTAAGAGTTGATATAGATGGAACAAACAAAATTTCGATATCTGAAATAACTGTTTATTTCAAAGGTATAATGATTGCAAAATTGGAGGCTAGTACATTGCAATCGTTAATAACCGTTAATAATCTGGACTATATTCTTAATAATGAAAACTTAAATTTTCAATGTACAGGAGAAGATGCTTATTTTACCATAAGCAGTTATAAGTTTTTTACATATGCATTATGGTTTATTTTTAATATCATAACTTTATTGATAAGCACAGGCATTAGTCTTATTGTATATCGTAAGATTATAAAACAAAAATATATTAATATTGAACTACCACTTATCGTAGCTCCTCTATATATGTCATTTTTTATAGAATTAATAAACGGAAATTACTGGTTTATATCAATGGAGTATAAGCTTATCAATTTCTTTTTCTTATATATGATGTGTAAGTTTATTTATATGGTATGTTATAATATAACCTTTGCAACACTCCTATTTAATATCGTTGCAACAGTTTGGGCGGTTGCAAACTATTTTGTAATACAATTTAGGGGAAAACCAATTTTACCCACTGACATAGTTGCAGTTAATACAGCACTAAGCGTTGCAAGCGGCTATTCATACTATATTACGATTCCGATGGTTATAACGATTACTTTCACAATATTATATACTTTTCTAACAATTGGAACCAAGCAAAATAAAGTAAAGCATAGTAGCTACTTCCTTATTCAATTAGTAATTATTACAATACTTGGTATCTCTATCATCCAGAGTAACTCTTTTTCTGAAATGGAAACTTTATTTTGGGATTCAGACATAAAATACTGTTATAAAATTCAAGGATCAGTCGCTTCGTTTATAAAATATAGCGCTGCTTTGAAAGTAAGAGTACCCAAGGGCTATAGTCACTCCGAATTAGAACGTATATGGGAGTCAGTAGAAAATGAGAGTAATAGTAAAAACAATAAAAATCCAGTCGCTCAAAATATAATAATGGTAATGAATGAATCTTTCTCTGATCTTCGTGTTTTAGGCAATAAATATGAAGAAGATGTAATACCTTTTTACGAAAGTTTAACTAAAAATACTATTAAGGGGGATTTATACGTATCTGTCAGGGGGGGAGGAACCTGTAATACTGAATTTGAAGCATTAACTGGAAACTCTATGATTTTTTTCCCACCTGGTTCATATCCATTTGAATCATATATTAATAGAGAAATAGATTCCTTGGCTAGCTATCTTAGAAAAAAAGAATATGTTACGTCGGGTATTCATCTGGAGAATCCTAATAATTGGAATCGTAAAAAAGTTTATCCTAATTTAGGATTAGAACATTTTTACTCACTACAGGATTTTACTGATTTAGAATTAATCAGAGGGCGTGCATCAGATAGTAGTAATTACGATTGTGTATTGGATATAATCAAACAAAATATGAATCAAAAGCAGTTTATTTTTGATGTTACAATTCAAAATCATGGAGGATATACAGATTCGCTAAATATGCCTGTAACATTCGATTTATCTAATTATGGAAGCTTTGAAGATGCTGCTATATTTTTTAGTTTAATGAAAATATCAGACAATGCTTTTAAAGAATTAGTAGAATATTTTTCTAATATTGAAACACCCACAATGATTATTTTGTTTGGAGATCATCAACCTACTCTATCTCTTAATACAGAAGCTTGGTTATATAATAATACTACTCAAAACACAGAAATTAATAATTTAAATAAATATATCACCCCATTTATAATATGGACAAATTATGATATCAAAGAGCAATTTATAGAAAAAATAAGTGCCAATTTTTTGCCAAGTATTATTTTGGAAACAGCAAATTTAGAATTACCCGCATATTATCGATTTTTAAAGGAGGTCTATAAAGTATTCCCAGTTATTACAACTCAAGGTATTATTGATAGTAATGGAAATTATTATAGTGATATAAATAGTGTACCTGATAATTCAATATTATTAGATTATGAATACTTACAGTATAATAATATTTTTGATAAAAATAAAGTGAAGAAAACTTTTGATTAAAAGTGACAGGAACTTCTTATAGCACATAAAAAAGTATGCGATGATTAACCAGTTGTATTGTATGTTTTAGCCTTAGTGCCCCATATATAAATTGTCAGTGGTTCATGTTTTTTTCGTTGTTATTTTTTCTACATCTATCAAATCTGTGCAATGTTTTTTTATGAAATCACTCTATGGAAGCAACTGTTTTATACCTTCGAGTTCATTTTTGTATTTCGGCATATATAATAGTACCATGCAAAAATACTGAAACACGTTCAGATGTTGACTTTTACTGTCTCAATTATGCTGTACATGACTGCATTTGCCTCGGCAACAGATATGTGGAATAAAAATGCCTTGTGGCCAATCGTATAGCTTTTTGCTCTGCGTTCGGCCTGGATGGTGCAAATTCGAGCATAATAGTATATAGTATGGTAGAGATGGCGAAAGCCCATGGAATTCATCCATACAACTACCTGAACTACATGCTGGACAGTCGCCTCTGCCCCGACATCAGCGAGGCAGAAGTCGAAGAACTTGCACTATGGAGCGAAACGTCAGGATAGAATGTAACAGCAAATCATAGTAAGACGCTTGCAATCCTGATATCAGATGATGTTGTTGGGGTAAATGTATTGGCCCCCCTGATACTTGGCACTTATATTTATGCTAATCCATATTATTCAGTGTATCTTTACTGTGGTGGTTGGATAGTTTGGCTGGATCGAGGTGATTTTTGTGACGCGGAAGTCACTCCACTCATGGACGTACCTGCCTACAGAGCGCGAGGTACTACTGCGGACGATAATGCAACTCAGTTCAATGGGACTTTCAAAGTTGAGGACAGAAAACTGTCCATATATACGTAAAGCATTAACTATAAACCTGACTTTGAGGTGCACTTATCCAACTTCAAAATGATATATTGTTGAAATTATTAATACAAAGTTAACAGGGAGACAAAATGAGCATTGATTATCGATTCAAAATACTTTATGCAATAGGAATTATATTTGTTGTGATAGGACATTGTGGCGGTGGTGGAATAAATATTTTATCTGACTGGTTTCCTCCTTATGCTTTTCATCTACAGTTATTTGCATTTGCATCTGGGTATTTTTACAAAAGTAGCAGTGAAGAATATATCGGAAAGTATATACTAAAAAAAATTAAAACATTACTTGTGCCGCTTTATTGTTGGAATTTTTTTTATGGATTAGTAGTAATAGTACTTTCTTTTAAGGGGTTTACTATTGGATTTGACAGTAACACAGAAATGTTTTCAAAACTGTTAATACTTCCAATAACAACGGGTCATCAATTTATGTATAATCTAGGCGGGTGGTTTGTTATTCCTTTATTCATGGTTCAAATTTATAACGTATTAGCAAGAAAAATATTTAGCTTAAATAATAAAAAAATTAATGAAGGGGTATGGTACATTTTTAATTTGCTTCTAGGTATGATTGGAGTATATTTAGCATCTAAGGACTTCAGATTTGGCTGGTGGCTTGTTTTAGTTAGAATGTTATTTATTTTACCCTTTTTTAGTCTTGGTATCTATTATAAAAGAAAACTAGAGAAGTATGATAAATTAGGAAGTATAACATATTTTATACTTATTTTTATGAGTTTATTAGTAGTACTTTATATTTATGGAAGAATACCGACTTATTCAGCTTGCTGGTGTCATGACTTTGTTGATGGTCCAATAATGCCTTATATTATCGGTTCTATAGGGATTGCTTTTTGGCTAAGAGTTTCAAGAATACTAGAACCCATCATAGGCAAAAATAAATATATTAATCTAATTTCTGATAATGCATTTTCTATTATGATAAATCAGCTTATGGCATTTATGATTGTTAAAACGATATTTGCGTTTATTAGTAAATTTACAAACCTATGTTATAATTTTGATTGGAGCAGCTATAAAACAGATGTGTGGTATTTATATTTGCCAAAAAATATAGAGCAAATGAAAATAATATATATATTTGCAGGAATTGTCATTCCTATTCTTATTCAAATATGTATTACAAAACTTCCGTATATGCTTTTAAACAAAAAAATCATACTAAAGAATCTTAAAAACGTAAACGCCCCATAGTAAGTGCGTAGAATTTCATACTATCATCCATTCCGCCGCTGACGCTTGCGGCACAAATAGTCATGAAAAAAAGGGGCGCGTCTTCCACCGCTTCTTTTATAATTATTACAAAGAGCTACACTACAAAGCACGGTGAGGTGAGTCGAAGACTTTCTCTCAGGGATTAAATCAGCACACTAATCAGTGTAAGCCATATCTTTCAAGCACAAATAAATGGTACTACGAGTCCGCAATCTAAGAATTGTTTTAACTCCTGTTAAATGTGTGATGTGGCAGTCAATGGCTCCTGATTTTACAAAAGAGTTGTTTCCCATGAAAGTTGTTTTCTCTACCTGTTGTGGTGTCGATGTACATAAGACTTTTCTCGTTGCCACAATCATTAAAACCACCAAAGGTGTCCAGCTTTCCTATCAGAAGAAACGGTTTTCTACTTTTAATAGTGATATCCGATGTTTCAAACACTGGCTTCTTGAGAATTTCTGTATGGAATCTACTGGTAAGTATTGGATTCCCGTTTTTAATCTTTTGGAAGATAAGATCAATGTTACCATCGCTAATCCCAAGTGGGTAAAGGCTGTTAAAGGTAACAAAGATGATTTTAAAGATTCCAAATGGATTGGTGACCTTTTTCGGTTTGGTCTTGTTCCTGGCAGCTTTATTCCCTGTAAAGAAATCCGTATTCTTCGCGAATACACCAGCTACCGCTTTAAGTTGACCTGTTGTAAACGAAGTGAAAAAATCGTTAAAGAAGAAAGCCGATTCCGTAATCGAATCCATTGAAGGTTACCAGATGACCTCTTCCCAAAAGGAACGTATGCTCATGGTGCGTTCTCATCTTGATTTTGTGCAACAGTCCATTGATTCTCTGGACTCCAAACTCGATGAGCTGATTGCCCCTTATGAAAATGCTGTTTCCTTACTCAGTACCATTCCCGGAGTTGACAGAGCTTCTGCCATTACCATCATCTCCGAGATTGGTACTGATATGACACAATTTAACTCTTCCAAGCGTTTATGTGTAAGTGCCAAATATTAGGGTAGCTAGCGCTTTGCCGCCAAGTACCTCATAATGATAGATAGCTAGATGCAAGCACTTCGCTCTGGAATACGATACATTTCATTGATAGGTGTGAGTATTTCACTACACATTTATGGAGGTATCGAAAATGTCCAGTTACAATGCCAGAGTCTCAGCTGATCAGCAGCTCCAACTAATTATGGAATGCAGGAACAGTGGGCTCTTCGATTATCAGTGGTGTAAGGAGCACGGAATTCATCCGGGAACCTTTTACAACTGGGTCAGTAGACTCAGGAGAAAGGCCTGCTGCGAAATCCCTGAGTCAATTTCCAAAGCGGTGCCTTCACCGACTCCGGCTCAGGAAGTGGTCCGCTTAAACGTTCATTCAAAAGCAGCAAATCCTGAGCGGATGCTTCTATGCCAGTCAGCGCCTGCGAATCCAACCTGTATTGCAGATATTTCTGCCAGCATAGAAATATCTCTGGGCAATGCGACAATCCGCATCGCTAATGGAACTGACCTTGCTATCCTTGATCGGATTCTGAGCCTTGTGAAAGGCACCGGGTGTTAGGCGATATCTCCGTGGCGGACAACATCTATATCGTATGTGGCACAACAGACATGCGCAAATCGATCGATGGTCTCTGCAGCATTGTCCGGGACAAACTTTCCATGGATCCGGATCAGTCATCCCTGTTCCTTTTCTGCGGTAAACGGTGTGACCGGATCAAGGTCCTGCTCCGTGAACCGGATGGATATGTGCTCCTTTACAAGAGACTGAATGTTGCACAGGGACGCTATCGTTGGCCACGGAAGCGTTCAGAAGCTCAGGCAATTACCTGGCGGCAGCTGGACTGGCTGCTCAGCGGACTGGACATTGAACAGCCAAAGGCGATCCAAACCAGCTGAAAATCATCGTGAAATCGACGAAATTTTCCAGTGGCATTTCTTATCGAAACGTGGATAACTCTTTCTTTTTTCATCCAGGCCGGGATAACCTCCTACGCGATTTCTATTTCATCGCTTTTCATCGTATTCTGAGATTGCCATAACAAAAAATATCTCAGTTTATCAATCTTATGGCTGCTCTCCGCGTCAGTTATCCACCGTCATTATGACGAACACCTGGCCGTGACGAATTCGCTTTTTTCTTCGATTTCTGGTAAAATACCAGTAACGAAACAGAGGAGCGAAGGACCATGGCATCCAGTGCAAAGGACATCCAGTTCAAGGAACTGAAGGATACGATCTCACAACTGAATACAACCATCCGTACCCAGAATGATCTGATCGTATCCCTGCAGAAGATGCTGGAAGAACGCAATGCAAAGGACGATGAAAAAGACCGGATCATTTCAAATCTGCAAGCGCAGCTTGAATACTTCAAACAGAAGCTTTTTGGCAGTTCCAGTGAACGACGCAGTGATATGCCCGGTCAGCTGAATCTTTTCTCCGTCCCTGATTCCGGGGAAGAACCAATTCCGGAACTCATTGAACCGGAGTTTATCGAAGTGAACGCCAGCAAACGAGGGCGTAAGCCCAAAGCGAACTATGACGAGATGTTCGCAAATCTGCCAATCTATTATGAAGAGGTGGATACACTGACAGACGAAGAAAAACAGTGTCCTGCCTGTGGAACCATGATGGTTCCGATCGGCCATGAAGAAATCAGGACAGAGCTGCGTTACACCAAAGCAAAGCTGGAACGTATTGTGTACGTTGCAACCACGTATGGCTACCCTGTCTGCAAGGATACGGAAGTCCCACAGTTTATCAAGGATGAAGGAGTTGCGGCACTAATCCCTGGAGGCTATGCCTCATCATCCCTTGTGTCACACATCATGTATGAAAAGTATGCAGATGCGCTTCCGCTGTATCGACAGGAAAAAGGATTTGAACTCCTTGGAGTCAGCATCAGCAGAACGACCATGGCGGGTTGGATTATCACCTGTTCCCGGAATTATCTGAAACCCGTGTATGACTACTTTCACCGTGAGTTACTGAAACGACATTTCCTGATGGCAGATGAGACACCCATCCAGGTCTTAAATGAACCTGGCCGGAGACCGCAGATTAAGTCCTATGTCTGGCTGATGCGTTCCGGAGAAGACAGGCTGCCGCCCATCGTCCTGTACCATTATTCAGAGACGCGTGCCGGAGAACATGCGGCGGACTTCCTGAAAGGAATCGCGGATGGAACGTATGTCATGGCTGATGGTTACAGTGGTTATAACAAGCTGAAAAATATCCGAAGATGCTGTTGTTACGCCCATATCCGGAGATATCTGATCGAAGCCATTCCAACCGGCCATGATAAGGACTACAGCCATCCGGCAGTTCAAGGCGTTCTGTATTGTAACAAGCTGTTTGAGTATGAACGCAGCTATAAGGAAAAGGAATTGTCTTATATGCAGGTTTACAAACGCCGCCAGAAGGATCAGAAGCCTGTAGTGGAAGGTTTCATGCGCTGGCTGGATGCGCAGCGTTCAGAAAAGGGAAGCCGCATGGATCGGGCAGTGACTTATATCCGAAATCGAAAAGACACGCTGATGACATATCTCGAAGATGGACGCTGCAGCCTGAGCAATAATCCATCGGAGAATTCAATCAGACCGCTAACCTTAGGCCGCAAGAACTGGCTGTTCAGCGAAAGCCAGGATGGTGCAAATGCGAGTATGGTAGTATATACCATGGTAGAGATGGCGAAAGTGCATGGGCTGCACCCATACAACTATCTGCAATACCTGCTCGACAGCCGCCCAGGCAAAGATACTACCGATGCAGAATTTCAAGATCTCGCACCGTGGAGCGAAAAAGCCAAGATAGGATGTAACAAAAAATCAGAGTAAAACGCTCGCAACCCTGACATCACATGTTGGTGCCAGGGTAGATGTGTTGGGATACCCTAACATTTGGCGCTTACCATAAATCTGAGATAATAGACTGACTCACCAAGTAAAAAAGTAAATGCTCAACTTTATTAATCTCCTAAGGTGGGGGATAGTCTATTAAATTCTACAACATCTTTAGTTGCGCATCAGTACTGATTTCGTGATTGGGCAGAGCAAATCTGCGAATATAACGAACGCTTCAGCAGTCATACTGTTAAGGAGTGGTGCAGTTAGCATAAGATAACTGTCTCTAATTATTACCGTTTAAAGTTTTTAAGGCATATCTTGAAAATTTTCAGGAAGACCTAGCATATAAAAGTGGACCTATGTCAATATTTTGGACAAAAAAAGTATTGACATAGGTCCAGTTAAACTATTTATTAATTAAGAGCAATTATTTTTTTTATACCATATTTTACTGTGTATAAAAATCCATGGTCTCTAATACATCTTAAACACCCCTTTGCTTTATTGCTAAGAGATCTATGTTTTAAAGGTTGAATCCCAGAACTACATAATACAAAAGAAAAATGTTCTAATAATAAATGATAGACGTCTAAGGTTCTAGCAATATTCCAATATGCTATATTAATTTTAGATCCATTCAAACTTCCTAAACAACTTGGATTATAACTTATTAAAAAAGCTTTATTCTCATTAGCATTATATTTATTATATAAGTTTAATGGAGCTTGTTTGATAACTCGAGTTTCATTAATATCTTCGGTATAGTAATAAAGCAATTCATAACATTCTAAAAACATTTTCTTTTGAAAAATGATATTTAATTCTTCAGAAATAGATAATTTTTTATTTTGTCCAATGTTATTAAGCTGATTGAGCATTTTTAAAGGTTGCATAGTCTGCCTAATTTGAGATAAGTTCATAATAAATGCCCGATAATCTAGTAAATTATTCTTGTCTTCAATTTTTAAATCGTCTACAAGAAATTTTTCATATTTATCAGAGACATCATTTGCCATACCTATCATTAAGATATCTTTACAACCTATTATTAACTGGTCGTTTAAACTGATAGTATTAAGATTTTTAATATTTTGATTAAATAGGATATTCCAGTTAAAACAGGCTACACTATTATACTCACTTAATATCCATGGAAGCAATATACGAGAATCTGCAGGATACAAATGACGTTCTTTAAGAGTATCATAGATATTGCATAAGTTAATATAGGAAACCCGTATATTAGTATAGTCATAAAATTGTTCATCAAAAAGTTTAATAAAATTAGAGGATATATTCCAATGTAAAATTATAATATCATATTGTTCTGCTTTATAAATATTATTTAGTAATGATTTTATTGTAACTAAGAATAAAAAAGGAGGAATATTATCAATATTAAATACTATTGGAATATTATTTGTTTTTATGGGGTTAATCTGAGTATTTTTTAAAGTATTTTCAAAGTATAGTAGTTGAACTTCTGATAATCTTAAGTTCGGCTTTTCTTTTATTAATTTATAAAAGTATATACAAGAAAGTATTTCTCCCATAAAGCCAGGCATTCTAGCCATTTGTTGGTTATAATTAGACATATCAATCCTATTTTCAAGTTCTTTCAATACACTGAATTCAAAATCACATAATTCAAAAAAGTATTCTTTTTTAAGGATAAAACAGTTATATCCCCAAAAAAAAGACTGATTTAAAAATTCATTTGCAATAGAAAAATATTGAGGAAATTTTTCAGATATAATATCCAGTAATATCTGTAAATCTTCTCCATTCATAAAAAGTCTGTTATGGCCTTCAAAATGTTTATAGACATTCTGTTGTTTTCCAATAGGTGTAGGTAAAGTACTTAAATTTTGCTTACATGGTAAGATACAATCAAATTTTTCAATATATGCTTGCATAGATCTATCGTTGTCTAGTTGATACATATGCGCTGTAGTATCATTTAATACTTTTATATAAATTTGACCTCTTCCACTTGGATCATTACTGGTATATTTTTTATTTGTCAAAGACAGAAAACGCCTATAATGACAGAAACCATAATAATCCGCTTTTATATTCTTCCAAGCCCAATATTGCGTGGTTAATTCACAATAAGCCTTATTTTTTTTTGATATATTATCTCCTGTATTATCTGGTACAAAAGAATCAGATAATGGTTTTGTTTGATAATCTGCACCTGCTACCACATTAATCATAAGATTGTTATTTATAATTTCATCCTCTTTATTTGGAATGTGTGTAACAAATATTTTAATATTGCACATAAAGTTTAAGTCCTTTACTATTTAATTTCTTTTTCTATTAAGTGTAATGCTGCTTCTATAACTTTATCCATATCATAATATTTATATTCACCTAAACGACCTGCAAATACTACATTAGGTGTATTTTCTGCTAATTCCTTATATTTTTGATAAAGACATGAATTTTTTTCATCATTAATAGGATAATACGGTTCATCGCCAGGCTTCCATTCTCTTGAATATTCAAAAGAAACAACAGTTTTAGGTTGGCAGCCAAATTCAAAATGTTTATGTTCAATTATTCTTGTATATGGTATATCACGTTCTGTAAAGCTCATAACAGCACATCCTTGATAGTTATCGCATTCTAATACTTTTGTATCAAACATAACAGAACGATATTCTAAAACACCAAGTTGATAATCAAAATACTCGTCAATTATTCCAGTATAGATTGTTTTTTCAGCTATATTAGGATTTTCTTTAATAAAATCCTTATACTCAGTTTTAAGTAATACATCAGAAGTTGATAGCATTTTTTTAATAATTGGATTATAACCTCCAATAGGTATTCCTTGATATCTGTCAAAATAATAATTATTATTATATGTAAATCGTAATGGTAATCTTTTTATTATAAATGCGGGAAGATCTTTTGCATCACGTCCCCATTGTTTTTCAACATATCCTTTTATTAAACGTTCAAATATATCGGGTCCCACTAACGAAATTGCCTGTTCTTCTAAATTTTTTGGTATTTTGATATCTAACTTTTTTATTTGATTATTAATTATATTTCGAGCTTCATTTGGATATTTAATCCCCCAGATTTTACTAAATGTATTCATGTTAAACGGAAGATTGTAAACTTGGTCTTTGTAACATGCCATTGTAGTTAATACAAAGTTATTAAATTCTGAAAACTGATTAACATAATCCCATATTGCTTTATTGGAAGTGTGAAAAATATGTGCACCATAGGTATGTACATTAATACCCTCAATACTTTCACAAAAACAATTTCCCGCAATATGTTTTCTGCGATCAATGACTAAACATTTTTTTCCTGCTTTAGAAGCTTCATGGGCGAAAACAGCTCCAAATAATCCTGCACCAACTATTAAATAATCATATTTCATTTTTTTACCTCTTATATTAAATTTTGTAAATATTTATAATACTTTGTAATGCCTTCCTCTATTTCAATACATTGTTCCTTACATACAGATAAAATTTTAGTATTATTTAATATTATTGCAGGAACATCTACAGATCTAGCAGGTAAATATTTTACAGATATATCTGGAACCATTTTATGTATTATTTTGATGATCTCATTCTGAGATACTCCTGAATTTGAACTAATATTAAAAACAGATTCTTTGCCTTCATAGTAAATTAATGAAGCGAGCATGTGACATACATCATCAATATATATATAATCTCTTATAACTGTTCCATCTCCCCAAATTTCAATGGTTTGATTGTGTATTGCTCGTTTTAAAGCTGCATCAATAAATCCCACTCCCTTGGAATAATCCTGACCAGGACCATATGGGTTGGCAATTCTCGCTATAATAACGTTAGTATTAAATTGCTTATTAAATGTTCTGAAGGTGTTTTCGATGCAAAGTTTTAAATTACCATAATGATTTATAGGTATAGCCAAAGTTTCTTCGTCAATTGGCATATGAGTTTGAAAACCGTACACTGTTCCTCCAGAAGATAAATAGATTATTTTAAAATGATACTGCTTAGAAAGATCACACAGCTTTACCGATTGAAGAAAATCATGTGTATATCCTTGCATATATTTATTATTTGAATTGCCTGGATTTATTGTACTTATTGCATGGAAAACTACATCAACATCTTTTAAATATGGAATTAAATCATCATCTTGAAAAAAATCGCCTTTAACGTAAGTTATTTTTGTCGATTCACGGAAACCATAATCCATATCAAATGATATAACGTCATGTCCCATAGAGCTTATATATGTACATAAATTTTTTCCTATAAATCCGTTTCCACCTAAAACTAGTATTTTCATATTTTTCATGTGACTTTTTTAATTATTATCACATATACTCCTTCCTTTTATTAAATGCTAATAATTATGCATACTTCCTATAATCGGTATTATGTAATGTTTCAATACCTTCTAGTAGCTTTTCAACGATTTTTGTGTATCCTCCAATCGGTATCCCCTGGTAACGATCATTAAAGTAATTATTGTCATATGTAAACCTGGTTGGCAGCCTCTTAATTATGAATGCAGGTAAATCTTTACAATCACGCCCCCACTGTTTCTCTGTATAACCCTTGACCAGCTTTTCATAAACATCTTTACCAACAAGCGACAACGCCTGTTCTTCCAGATTCTGAGGATCCGTAATATGAAGTTCTTCAATCTGCTCCTGTATCTTTTGCTGAGCTTCCTCTGGCGTTTTAATTCCCCACATTTTACTAAAAGTATTCATATTGAACGGAAGATTATAAAGTTCATCCTGATAAATAGCAATAGGACTATTAATATAATTATTAAACTCAGCGAACTGATTTACATAATCCCAGATTTTCTTATTTGATGTGTGAAAAATATGTGCTCCATATTTATGCACATTAATATCTTCTACTTTTTCACAATAGATGTTTCCGCCTATGTGATCTCTCCGCTCGATTACCAGACATTTTTTGCCTTTCTTGTGAGCCTCATGGGCGAAAACTGCTCCATATAAGCCTGCACCTACAATCAGATAATCATATTTCATATAACTTCCTCCTTACTGTAATGCCTGCATATAAGCATCACAAACTTCTTCTACTTCACCCTTTAATCTCACATTCCCTTTATCCAACCATAGTGCATGATCACATAAACTTCTCACGGAATCAATAGAGTGAGAAACAAATAATAAAGTCGTTCCTCCCTCAAGCATACCTTTCATTCGTTTTTCGCATTTTTGCTGAAATGCATAATCTCCAACAGATAGGACTTCATCGACTATTAATATATCTGGCCGCACTACTGTTGCTATAGAAAAACCAAGCCTGGCCGCCATACCTGAAGAATAATTTTTAATTGGCATATCTAAAAAATCTTGTAGTTCTGCAAATTCAACAATTTCTTCAAAATGATCCTGCATGTACTTTTTTGTATGTCCTAAAACTGCACCATTTAAAAATATATTTTCCTTAGCAGTTAAATCACCATCAAAACCAGCCCCTAACTCAATCAACGGAGCAATACTTCCCTGTATTTTAACAGTCCCCGTATATGGTTTTAAAATACCACATATTAATTTAAGCAGAGTTGACTTACCAGACCCATTTGTCCCGATTACGCCCCATGCTTCTCCTTTTCTAACACTAAAATCTACATTTTTTAATGCCAGAAACTCCTGGAACATCAATTGATGTTTTACTAATTTTATCACATATTCCTTTAAATTATCAATACGTTCCGAAGCCATATTAAAACGAACCGTGGCATCTGATACATTTATTACAACATTATTTTCTTTCATATGGTCACCTTAAATATAAAGAATAAATTTATCCTGAGTCTTTGCAAAACAGCATGTTCCTAAAATTAATGCAACCAGAGCAATGCAGGTTCCCTTTATAATCATAGCCGGCTCCGGCATCTGGGTATACATAACCACCATACGGAACTGTGTAACATAATTGTACATAGGATTATAGGTTACAATGAATTTCTGTAAATATTCAGGTAGCGCTTCCAGCGGATAAAATAGTGGTGTCAAATACATCCAGGCTGTAATAACTGCATTATAAATATACTGAACGTCTCTGAAAAACACAGAGGCTTGTGCTAAGAACATCCCAAGACCCAGACAGAATACATATACCTGGAGTAATATAATCGGTATCCATAAGAAATAAAGTGTAAACTTCACTTTACATACTATAAATACAACAAGCATTGCACCAAGAGCAAACAGCAGATTAACTAAAGAGCTCGTAACTCTGGATATAGTAAAAACATATTTAGGCACATATGTTTTCTTTAATAATGCAGCATTACCTGTTATAGAAAAAATTGCCTGTGTCGTAGACTCCGTCAAAAAGTTAAAAACTGTCTGTCCAATAATTAGATATACTGGAAAGTTCTCAATATCGAAACGGAACATATTTGAAAAGACAATTACCATAATTACCATTGTCAAAAGTGGATTCAAAATACTCCATAAATATCCTAAAAAACTTCTTCTATATTTTAGCTTTACATCTTTTTCTACAAGCTGCTGCATCAAATGTCTATATGCAAAAAAACTATCCAGCCGCGCTTTCAACTTCATATTTATTTTTTCTCCTCTTCACGATTATTCCTGAGTTTCTTATACAGGCCTGAGACCAGTAACTTCTCGTATAGCGCCGTATTAACGTGAAAAATACTCATGAGTATAAATACCCAATACTTTCTTCTCAATCTTTCATGATATACAGGATTGACATATTTTAATTTTTTATTAAATGATTTACATAGCAAACGCCCTTGATGTTTATTAGGATTCATAATGCATGCCACCGCATAATAGCTTAGGATAACAACCTCTGCTTTCCTGTAAACATACTCCCTGGCCGCTTCTGTTAAATAAGTTTCATTTCCATGAGTAGACAATCTTAGTGCCACTTGCTCAATATGAGTAATACGTCTTAATTTATTAACAACCGAAACGCTTTGCTCTGAGTTGCCAACTAAATATTCATACAGAAATATATCAAATGGAATAATGCTTTCTGCTCTGCTGCATGGTATTGTAGAATACTCATGATCCTCATAAAAGATCCCTTCAGACAGCTGATAATTCAGCGCCTTATAGAATGAAGTTTTATAACCAATACCGTGAAACAAAAAGCACTTATCAAAATCCTTCCATTTCTCAATAATTTCTTTTAATGTGTAAATCCTTTCGTATTCTGAACAATACATACGAAAAACTGTTTTCTCGCCAGTTTCCATGTCAACGGTATGATATGGGGTTAAAAATACATCTGCCTCACAAACTTCGAGTTTTTCAATCAATTCTTTTAAATTATCTGTTATAACCCAATCATCGGCATCAATCACCTTTAAAAATTTACCATTTGCAGCTTCGGCGCCAGTATTTATGGCAGAACCATGACCTCCATTCTGCTTATTAATCAGTCGATATGTTTCCGGATACTTTTCCACATACTCGTTTGCAACTGTAGCAGTACTGTCTTTCGATCCATCATTAACGATCAGTACCTCAATCTTATCCAAAACATCGCCTGCCAAAAAAGATTCGAGAGCTTTTGATAAATATTTTTCCACATTATAAGATGGAATAATAAATGAAATTATCTTGTTCATTTTCTTTCCTTACCTATTCTCACATAAAGGTTATTCTTTGTCAATGTATGATTTACCTCAGATATTTCCTAACCATCCAGGATATAACAGGGTAAATATAATAGTTTGTTTTTCTAAGTATTGATACAGCCTTATGCTGGATTCCATTATATATTAAAGGCATATCTTGCTTCAAGTTTTCTTCCATTTCAATCAAATCCGACTTACGATTTTCCTTAAAGCTTAAATATATCTTATACTGACTCGTTACCATCCTGCTAATCACTGTGGCCATAGCTTTCGAGCATGTGCAGTTTTCATTGTCATGATAATATTTAATCAGATGATCAAGCACCATTTCATGCTGGCTGCAGCGTTTTTTCATATTATCAATGCTCATACTTTGTGTAGGCATACCCACACGATATTGATAAACAAATTCTTTCAAAAATAACACTGTTTTAATAAATGGAATGGGATAAATTATATATTCTGTATCAACGTAAAAACAATTTTCATCCAAACGGATTCCCATATTCTGTAGAATGCTGGTCCGATAGGTCATTGCATGCATTTTCAAAAATGTTTTGTTTAATACCTCACCAGCCAGATATATCTTCTCATATTGAATTTGTGGACATAATTCGTCCACCTCTGCCTTTGTATCCCCAGTTTTATAATCTACCCAATTATAGTTCGATAAAATCAAGTCTGCATCTGTTTTTTTTAATGTCTTTACAAGTTTAACAAATGCCTCTTTAGCGACCCAATCATCACCATCTACAACTTTAAAGTATTTTCCGGTCGCCTCTTCTATTCCTCGATTAATCGTGGAACCATGGCCGCCATTTTGCTTTTTAATGATTCTAAATAATTGTGGATAAAGCCTCTCATATTCAGCAGCAATTGCTGAAGACCCGTCCTTTGAACCATCGTCTATAATTAATACTTCAATGTCGCCAATAATCTCCTGTACAATAAAGGACTCCAGACATTCTGAGATATATTTTTCTATATTGTACATGGGAATAACAATTGTTAAACACTTCATTTTTCTGCCTTCCAAACTTCCCCTTCTTTAATCAGGTCCTTAGTTAGAGCCAGCTCATTACTGCCGAACTCATCTTCTTTAATTCCCTCTGTGCTTTCTTTCATCAACATAATTTTAGGTGTCATCAGCATTAACTTCAAATCAAGCCATATGGAGTAATTTTGTATGTAAGTAAGATCCAGTTTCAACTTATCATACGACGTAGTATTATATTTTCCAAATACTTGTGCATATCCTGTAAGGCCCGCTTTTACTTTGAGGCGATAGGAGAACTCCGGTATTGTTTCTTCAATCTTTTCAGCTAACTCTGGTCGTTCCGGTCTTGGTCCAACCAAAGACATATCGCCAATTAATATATTCCATAACTGCGGAAGTTCATCCAGTCTAATACGTCTAAGCATCCTCCCAACAGGCAGAATCCTATCATCCTCTGCCGAAGCCAATCTGGCCCCCGTATGTTTCTCGGCATTTTGAATCATAGTCCTGAACTTATATATATCAAAAACTTTTCCGTCCTTTGTCAGACGCTTCTGCTTATAAAACACAGGGCCTCGGTCGGTAACTTTAATACACAGTGCAATAATCAAAAAAAACGGTAATGTAATAATCAGACCAATTCCTGCAAAGACAATATCCATTAATCTTTTCACCAATTTTTGCTCTATCTGAAGTCCCTCATTTCTTGATAACAAAAGTGGTGAGTCAAAGATATCCAGATCCGATGATGTTCTAATCAATATATCTGATATTTTAGGCACTGTATAGGTTCTAACCGAACGGTTGAAAAATTCTTTCATCAAAAGATTTCTTTCATGGGCTGGTACATCACCAATAATTACGGCATCATACGATTCTGCAGTTTCAATAATTTTATCGTTGCCACAGTTAATATGGATAGCCCCAGATAAATAATACTTATCCTCTCTTGAATTAATCTTTTCCATCAAATGAAACGCCGGCCTGTCCCCATAAATTAACAGTAACCTTTTTGGAGGGAACATTTTTTGATAGAGCCATTGAAAGATGTATGCCCATAATATAACAGCAACTACCTGAACTGCGGACATCGTCAGAATCATTCTCATATCATGAAATTTTTTATCTAAAAGAGAAATCTGAATATATGTTATAGTATTGACAAAAAGCAATGACAATACCTGAGAACGAATCAAATTCCCTCTCTTCAGATATCCAATTTTAAAGCCACCATATGTCCGCAAGAAGAAAATTAGTAAGACAGCATAAAGGGCGACCATAAGCCAATTTCCTCTTCGCCAAAATGGAAATTCTATAATTTTATTGTAATATCCAATCCATACATACCAGTAGATCAGAATTTCTAAAAAAACAATTATAAATGAAAAAGAAAACTTTATAACTCTTTTATACTGCTCATATTTCTTCAATTTCCAACATCCTTTGCTTGACCATTACCGGAACAGCCCAACGCCCCAAGTGTTAGCATCAACCACATGATAGGTGTCGCGATCGGCAAATTCAAATTAACAAATGCCTGAGTGCTATAGCATACTACAGCCATCATCGCTGCGATAACACAAGGATTACTGCACCCTCTGCGAATACATCTGACCACAAATGAAACAAGATACGTCAAATATGCGGCTAAGCCTAAAATACCAACAGTTATCAAATAATGCAAATATTCATTATGTGCATTATCAAATAGTTCACCGTACACATTGCCTTTTGTTTTATCCAACAATACAATTCCAAATGTGTCTGGCCCAAACCCAAACAATTTTTTAAATGGCGAGAAGGCCTGAAATGATTCTATTGCATTCCGCCAAATATAGCCTCGATGTGTCCCCCACTCATCATTAAATAACAGATAATTACTTATTACACCATAACGCTCAGCATTTCCATTGACGTTTACATCAAGAAGGAGAAAAATACCACTACCAATGATTACAAATATAATTACTAACCATGCAAGCCTTACCCCACCACCAATGCTCTCTTTATAGTCAGAAATATCTTTATCTTTTTTTGTCATGTAATCCAGCAGATAAGCCAGGGCAGTTACCAGCCATAATCCGATGACAATATAAAGCAATCCATTATAATTTACAATAATACGGAATGCACTATCGATCTCTAAAACTCGTCCTGCCATGCTAATGTTAATCCAATCAATGCATTGTATAACCGAAAAAAACGTAGCAATGATAACTAAATATCGCCTAATTCCACATTTATCTTTAAACAGGTAAAGAGGACTTAAACCAAATAATGCTGCTAACGATAAATACGCATTATCGCTAATGCCTGTAATTATTGCAAAAAAACCAATTATCATGCAAATATAATAAAATATAATTCTCTTCTTTTCTCTCTCAGTACTATATAGAACTGCCGCAACAGCGACTATCATTCCTACTAACGCTGTATACGTATTAATATTTCCAATAGTAGAAGTAAACATAAACTTCTGATCTTCCAGCATTCCCACCTTGAATTTTAATAAATCCAATTGAAAATAATCGCTAATACCAAATAAACACACTAGCATGGAAAACACAAGGAATACATCAAGATACCATCTTCTAAACTTCCCAAATCTTGTTACGCCAAAATATGCTGCACCATAGAGGCAGAGTAAAAACAATCCTGAATATCTTCCTTCATTACCCCAGAAAGATTCATAAACATAATCGGAAAGAATGGTTGAGAGCGCTGCTATAATAAGAAATGTAATTAGAGCCCAATCAGTCACTGTAAATTTTCTAAAGAACCCTTTCCAGTGAAATTCGGAAAAGTAACTTTCAATTTTGCTCGAGTTTAAAATACCGGCAATTGCTAATGCAATAAATAGTAAAACTACTGATCCGATATAGAAATAATACTTTGACTGTAGAATATTATAATACCTATCTGTAACAAACAGAGGGAAGAGACAAAGTATAAGGAATACAAATACATCAATTACATAGTTAAAAACATTATCTTCTTTCTTGATGGATTTTTGCTTCACTATTTTTTTAGCCATAATCGATTCCTTCCATTGTTGAACATATTCTTACACAGTATAACATTTTACAACCAATACCGCAACTCTATCTATGCTGAAAAAATGGGCATTTTATTTAAGATTTTATGAATATTAACCGTACAATCAGTCAGATATTTACAATTTTTCCGGGACTTCTTTTGCTGCCCATAATTTCCCTTATAGGAAGTATAATTACCTCGTAATGCAATTAGGAATTTCAAAAAGTATTTCAAAAAGAAAAAGGAGAGTGCATTAATTATGAGAAAGCAGACAAAATTAGTTGCAGT
>NZ_JACOPC010000034.1:0-24643 GCF_014288035.1 Hungatella sp. L36
TATCAGCAGCGATACCAGACGGACAAGCGCAAGCAGGACTGTTATATCTGCGGCAACTACAAGAAACGCACCCATGACTGTACGGCGCACTTTATCCGCACCGACCTCTTGACCGCTGGTGTACTCTCCAATCTGCGGAAAGTGACCAGCTATGCGGCAAAGCATGAAGCCCGGTTTATGAAACTCTTGATTGAGCAGAACGAGGACGGGGGCAAACGCAGGAACGCCGCCAAGAAAAAGGAACTGGAAGCCTCCGAGAAACGCATAGCCGAGTTATCCGCTATCTTCAAGCGGCTGTATGAGGACAGCGTGACCGGGCGCATATCAGACGAGCGTTTCACAGAGCTGTCGGCAGACTATGAAGCAGAGCAACGGGAGCTGAAAGAAAGAGCCGCTGCTATTCAAGCGGAGCTTTCCAAAGCACAGGAAGCCACCGTGAACGCAGAAAAGTTTATGAATGTTGTCCGGCGGCATACCAGCTTTGAAGAACTTACCCCTACTCTGCTGCGGGAGTTTGTAGAGAAAATCGTTGTGCATGAGTGCAGCTATGACGAGAACAAGACCCGCAGACAGGACATTGAGATTTATTATTCTTTTGTTGGCAAGGTGGACTTGCCCGAATAACCGCCCGACCTATCCGACACAATGCGCAAGTGCCGGATAGGAACGGCAAAATTTTTTACACTTCTATTACTTCTTTATCGCACATCAGTAAAGAGAGCCGGCTTCAAGAGCGGAAGCAGAATCTGGATAAAGCACTGAAACGGTCCGCAGCCGTCGATATAGGCCGATTCGTCCAAATCCCTCGGAAGCCCTCTTAAAAACTGTACCAGCATGAACACGAAGAACGGGTAGCAGCCAACCGCAGCCGGTGCGAAAAAGGTCATATAGGAGTCCAGCCATCCCAGCTTGTTAAACAGTGCATACCGCGGAATGATAATAACCGCATTGGGAAGCATGAGTGTTGCAATCAGAATCATGAACAGAAACTGATTTCCCGGAAAATCAAATCTGGCAAATCCATAGGCGACCAGGGAGCAGGAGGCCAGTGTGAGCAGCGTGGTGGGAATCACCAGCGCAAAGGTGTTGATAAAGTATTTGGCATACGTGTAGGTGCCTGTGGTCTTCCAGCCCTTGACGAAAGCTTCCATGCTCCAGCCCTGGGGAAGAATGCGCAAACTTCCGAAAATCTCATTGTTCGTCTTAAAACAGGCGAAGAACATCCAGATGACGGGAAACAGCATAACAATTCCGAAGATGCCCAGAAACAGATAGGTAAGAACCTTTTTTAACTCTTTATTTTTCATCCTGATTTCCTCCTAGTTATCATAGTAAACCCATTTTTTGGAAGTAGCGAACAAGATCAGGGTCATAATCATGATGATGACAAACAGGATCCACGACGTGGCGCAGGCGTATCCCATCTTGAAGTATTTAAATGCATCCGTGTACAGCTTCATCCCCAGCACATAGGTGGCCTTGTTGGGACCTCCGTTGGTCACGACAAATGCCGATGTAAAGTTCTGAAGCGCCGTAATCAGCTGCATGATAATGTTAAAGAACGCAATGGAGGTGATCATCGGCAGCGTAATTTTGAAAAAAATTCTTACCCTGGAAGCTCCATCGATTCTGGCCGCCTCATAAAGCGACTGCGGAACCTGTTTAAGCGCGGATAAGAACAGAACCATGGAAGAGCCGAACTGCCAGATCTCCAGCATACAGATGGTCGTCAGGGCCATCTCCGGCTTTCCCAGCCACTTGACCGGCGCGATATGAATCACGCCCAGCAGGCTGTTGATAAAGCCGTCATTCATGAACAGCACCTTCCAGAGGATAGCGACCGCCACAGAGCCGCTTAACAGCGACGGAATATAGTATACGGTCCTGATAAAGTTAATTCCCTTCAGTTCCCGGTTTAAGATCATGGCGATGATCAGCGCCAGCACCACCTTGCCGGGGACGGTGATAAACGTATATTTTAAGGTAACGGTTAAGGAATTCCAGAATTCCTTGTCCTTCGTAAACAGCCGCACGTAATTGTCCAGGCCTACAAACTCGGGTTTATGAAAAATATCGTAGCTCGTAAAAGAGTAAAACAGCGAACTCACAAACGGATACAGCTGAAATACCAGGAACCCGAAAATCCAGATACATACATAAAGAAATCCAATCCGGTTCCTTTTGGTCCAGCCGCCGTGGCTCGGCTTCGATTTCATACTCACATTAGCCATAATAAGCTCCTCCTGCCTTTTAAAACGGCCCGGAATCTTTTATATCCGGGCCGCACTGGTTTAGAACGTGTTTGAAAATTTATTCTGGTCTTAATTCAAACCGCTTAAGTAATCGCTGATCAGATCGATGGCGTTGTCCGCCGCTTCCTCCGGCGTACTCTGGCCATAGGCGACGCTCTCGATCATGTCTTCCTGAATCGCATAGACCTCAGCGCTTGTGGTGTATCCCTTATCGCTCCTGCCGTTTAATCCCGCGGCCAGATCGACAGCTTCCACTACGGTTGCATTTAACAGGCCCTTCTCCGCGCAGAGTGCCCGCGCCGTCTTAGTAGGAGGTACGGATCTCACATCCTTTAGCGTCTCCTGAGCCTGTGCGTCGTTGTAGAAGTAATCCATGAACTTCACAGCCTCTTCCACATGCTCGGAATTCTTGTTTACGGTCATATACTGAGGCGTATCTGCGAAATAGCCGTCGCTTACCCGGTCCTCGGCCATCGGCATCTGAACCACGTTGCATTTCGTTTCAGGGATCGCATCCATTAAAAGGCTGATACTGGAGGATGGTCCATAGGCAAATACAAACTTGCCGTCGATCCATTTCGGATTGGTGTGAATCTGTCCCTTAAAGGTCGCACTGTCCTCGGCCGCCTCAAAGACGCCGCCGTCGTAGCAGTCCTTGATGTACTGAAGCACTTCCACCAGCTGTTCTTTCGTAAAGCTGATCTTCTTTTCACTGTCAATAATAAAGGATTCTCCCGTTATCTGGCGCAGATACGGTCTTAAGACGTACTCACACAGAATCTTGGTATCCACATTCATGAAATAATAATCCGGGTTCTGAGCGTGAAGGGCCTTTCCCTCCTCGAGCATGGAATCCCAGGTAATCTGCTTTGTCAGATCTACACCGCAGGCTTCTGCCGCCGCGGTATTGGCAACGGTGGCCAGACAGGACATACCGGTGGGAAGCGCTAAGAGCTTTCCGTCAAATGTGCCGAACTGGCTGATAAAGGTCTCATCAAACCCGGACGGATCGAATAATTCCGGATAATCCTTGAAATCCACGAAGAAATCGCCTCTCGAGATGAAATCCGGGAGAGAGTCCACATTCTGCTGGAGGATATCAGGCGCCGTGCCGTTGGCCAGCATGGTGGATACCTTGTCGATATATCCCTGATCGGAGTTCATCTCCGCCTCGATCTTAACCTCCGGATGCAGCTTCTCATACTGGTCAATGACGGCCAGAGTCGCCTCATTTCTGGCGTCGCCGCCCCACCACATGAAACGCAGGGTGATCTGGTCTGCGGAAGCCTTTTCCGTCGTCTTCTCCGCTGCCTTCCCGGTCGTCGTTTCCCCCTCCGGTGCATTCGATGCGGCCGGTGCCGGTTCATTGGTACAGGCCGTCAATGCCGACGCTGCCATCAGTCCTGTCATAAACAGACAGGCAAGTTTCTTTCCTTTTCTCATATCTGTTACCTCCGTTTGTTGTCAACTGTACCGTTGACTGATTATCCATAGGTTTGTGAAATACCTCACCAAGTGCTCATAGTATACCGGATTTTTCTGGAAGAGAGAAGAAACTTCAAATATGGAATTGTATCATTTCTTACAAAGATGTGGAAAAAAGTATCATTTATTATGATATTTCTTCATTTTTATGGAAGTATGGTTTTATTGAAAAAATACGGATGCTTTTTCTCTTTCTTTTCTATATAATAACAATCAGAAACCATACAATCAGAGAAAGGGGGCACTTCCTATGTATCAGGTAATCATCGTCGATGATGAGGCCAAGATCCGCAATGGCATTGCCGGGCTGTTTCCGTGGAGCCAGCTGGGCTTTGAGATTGCCGGCTGTTTTTCCAACGGCAAAGCCGCTTACGAATACACGCTTGCCAACCATGTGGACCTGATTCTGTCCGACATCCGCATGCCCATCATGGATGGCCTGGAGCTTTCCGAAAAGCTTCTGGAAAAAAAGGACATTAAAATTATCTTCTTCAGTGGCTACCAGGACTTCGAGTATGTCCGCCGGGCCCTGCGCACCGGGGTCGTTGACTATCTGCTGAAGCCTGTAAAATACGATGATCTGGTGGACTGCCTGACCCGCATCCGGGACCGCTTAAACCGTGAGACCCACACCGCTCCGGCCCGGGAGGAGGAGAATCTAAGCTACTACGAAAAGATAATCAGCCTGGTTAAGAATTATCTGGATACCGACTATCAGAACGCCACTCTCGAACAGGCAGCGCGGCTTGTAAATTTAAGCCCCAACTACTTATCGAGAATTATGAAGGAACACTCTGACGTCAATTTTTCCGACTACCTCTTAAAGACCCGCATGGAAAATGCCGCGCGGATGCTGAAGGACATCGGCTACAAGCAGTATGAAATCGCCGACCGGGTAGGCTACGACAATCCCAAGAACTTTTCCAGGGCCTTTCACCAGTATTTCCACATGACGCCTTCGCAGTATCGGAAAAGCAATGGCGCAGATCATGATTACGGGGGGATATCATGAGAAGACGCAACTTTATCAAACGTTTTTTATACTATACGGGAATTATTACCATTCCCATTATCACGCTGTTCTTTATCTTCATGGCTGTCATCGTGTACCGCAAACAGCAGGACATCGAGACCGAGGCCGTCAAATCGGCCCAGGCCGTGAGAGACAACTACTCTCTCGTGCTGGACAGCGCCGCAACCCAATACGACCTTTTGGCCCGGAATCCCAGGATGTCCATCTCCCTGCGCAATTACATTTCCCATAAACAGATTGGCTATCTGGATGTGATACTCACCAACAGTATCCTTTCCAACTTCGCCTCCCTCACCAGCCACGCCTCCTACATCGCCTCCGTCTATTACTATCTCGACGGCTACGACTCTCTCCTTACCTCCTATACGGGAGGCATCACCCAGCTGTCCCAGTTCTCTGATTTGAACTGGCTTCCTTCCTATGTGGAATCGGAGCGGAACGAATGGGTGGAAAAGCGGAATATGCATTTATATTCCTACACCAATCCGATTCCGGTGCTGACCTACTATAAAAAACTCAGCATGTTCCGCGGTGTCGTCATGGTAAATATCTACGAAGACCAGTTAAAGCAGATGCTGGGGGGCGGCTCCAGCCTGGATCAGTTTTTTATCATTGACGCGGATGGCAGCTTCCTTCTTCAGGGCAGAGGGACCACGGAGCCGGACCAGGAAGCGAAGGACGCCCTCATTTCCGCGGTACGCGCCGCCTCGGGAACACCATTTCAGGACTGGATCTCCTTTGACCACACCAAATACTTCGTGCGGATCGTTCCTGCGGACTGCGGCACCTATATCGCCGCCTGTACCAGTCGGTCCAGCTATTATCAGGCGCTTTACACACTCCTTTTTCAGCTTTTCATCGTGCTGGCCGTCATCATCTGCACCGTGGTCTGGATCGCATACACCATCACGAAGAAGAACTTTCAGCAGATTGATTACTTCGTCACGGTATTTTCCGACGCGGAACGGGGAACCTATAAGAATGAAAAGCCGGCATTTATCAAGGATGAGTACGATCTCATTCTGAATAACATCGTACAGCTCTTCATCCGCCAGACATTTCTAAAGAACCAGCTGGCCCTGAAGGAACAGGAGCAGAAGCTGGCAGAGATGACGGCCCTGCAGTTGCAGATCAACCCGCATTTTCTCTTTAACACACTGCAGACTCTGGATTTCAAGGCTCTGGAATACACGCAGAAACCGACGGCCCTCAACAGAATCATCGAGGCACTGTCGGATATTCTCAAATACTCTCTCCAAAACACGGCCTCCATGGTCACACTGAAGGACGAGATCGAGTACCTGAAGAAATACGATCACATCCAGCGGTACCGCTACGAGGATAAATACATTCTGTATTACGATTATGACGAGGAACTGGAAACCACGCCGATCATCCGGCTTATCCTTCAGCCCCTCATTGAAAACAGCCTGTATCACGGCATCAAACCATTGGACGGTTCCGGCTTTATCAAGCTTAAGATCACGGAAAAAGCAGAGTGGCTGACTGTTACCGTCATCGATACCGGCGTGGGGATGAATCCGGCCGAAACCGCGGCGCTTTACGAGAAGATCAACCACCCGGGAAATGAAAGCATCGGGCTTGCCAATGTGAACAGCAGGCTGGTCATGCAGTACGGCGAGGAATCCAGGCTGAGGATACTGAGCAAAAAGAATATGGGGACCTGCATTTCCTTCCGGATTCCGCTTTCCCGGTCTTTATAAAATCTTTATACTCAGAATGCGAAACCTTCCTTGTGTTTTTTCTATTTTGCAATATAATAGTACTATTACTATTCAATATTTCTCAAAAGGGAGTTTCGCATGAAAAAAAAGACTAAGTTACTCTTAAACCTTGCTCTGACTCTGTTTTTCCTGATTATGATCATTGTCAAGGGCCCCAACTTAAATCCGCTGTATTCGGATGGCGCATTCGCCTGGTGTTTTATATTCAGCTCCTACGTCGTCTTAAATTTCCTGATTGGTCTGGGCGGAATCCGTGTTACTACGGATCAGTCCTCCCACATGTCCGTCAGCGTGGACAAGAACGTCAAGGGAATTAAAACAGGAATTACGCTGCTGATCATTTTCTGGCTGCTGTATTTTGCAGTCACGGTACTCTCCATGCCTCTGTTTAATTACAAGGCGTACCGCGACCAGCTAGGGCAGCCCGAGATCTCGGAGTTCACCGAGACGGTACAGCCGCTGGCCCTTAACCAGCTTCCGGTCGTGGACAAGGCACTGGCCAGGGAACTGGCCGATAAGAAGGTCGGCGAGAATCCGGGACTTGGCAGCCAGGTCGTACTGGGCACTCCCGTGATCCAGAAGGTCAATGGAAAACTTGTGTGGGTTGTTCCGCTGGAGCACTCCGGCTTCTTCAAATGGTTAAAGAATCTGGACGGTTCCGCCGGATACATCGTCGTATCCGCGACCGATGTAAGCGATGTGGATCTGGTAACGGATCACAAGATCAAGTATCAGGAGAATGCCTACCTGCTGGACGACTTAAACCGCCATGTACGCCTGTTTGAGGGCGGCCTCTTCCGAGGTATGACGGATTACTCCTTCGAGCTGGATGACGACGGCGTTCCCTACTGGGTAATCACTACCTATAAGAACCGCTGGCTGTTCAGTCTTCCGGAGGCAAGCGGCGTGGCGATTGTAAACGCCTCCACTGGTGAAACTAATTATTATGGTGTGGATGATCTGCCGGAATGGGTAGACCGCGTTCAGCCGGAAGAGTTTATCATGCAGCAGATTCAGAATCAGGGCGCCTATGTTCACGGTATCTTCAACTTCTCCAACCAGGATAAGTTCCGAACCAGCCAGGGCAACATCATCGTCTACAACGGCTCCGACTGCTACCTCTTCACAGGACTCACCAGCGTGGGCTCCGATGAATCCGCCATCGGATTTATCATGGTGGACATGGTAACGAAGGAACCGAAGATGTACCAGATGAGCGGCGCCACCGAGATGGCGGCCCAGCAATCCGCCCAGGGTAAGGTTCAGCAGTATGGCTATTCCGCATCCTTCCCGATGATCATCAATCTGGACGGAAAGGCCACGTACTTCATGACACTGAAGGACAGAGCCGGTCTGATCAAGCAGTACGCTTTCGTCTCCGTATCCAACTATACGAATGTCGGAACCGGGGAGACCATCGACAGCGCGCTCCGTAATTTCCGGCAGGTTATGGGAAGCAGCAATGACGGCATTATCACAGGGCAGAATGCAAAGGAAGCCGAAGGAAAGGTCTACCGGATCGCCAGTGAGGCATTAGGTGAGAGCATCACCTACAAGCTGATCCTGAAGGAGAAACCGGATCAGATCTTTACCATTTCCTACGATCTGAGCAATGAACTGGCCCTCACAGAGCCGGGTGACCGCGTAAAGATCAACTATATGGCGAGTGGTACCGGAATCTGTATTGCCACCGCGTTCGACAATCTGGAGTTTAAGCAGATACCCGACGAGGAAACAGCGCCTCCGGCTGAGAGCAGCGAGGCCGCAGAATCAGAAAGCAGTGCAGAATAAAGTTATATGGATGAGAAAAAGCATTGGAATGATTGCCTGGCAATCATTCCGATGCTTTTATATTTCATAGAAAAATTCCCTTTTATCTGTCCTGCGTCTCCCTGCCGCCCATCCACGTCATCCCAAGAATCAGCGCGGCTCCGACCATCTGTGGTACGCTCATGGTCTCCCTGAGTATCACTGCGGATAAGAGAATCGCAGTCACCGGATCGATATAGCTTAGGACCGCCACCGTCTGCGCCGGCAGCTTCTTCATAGCCGAAAAATACAGAAGGTATCCCACTCCGGTGTGGACAATCCCGACAAATGCCAGCAGGATCCAGGATATCGCCGGAACGGACGCCCAGACCGCAGAGAACGGTTCTGCAGCGGTCAGCACCGTATAGGGAAGCAGAATGACAGCCGCCACGCCCAGCTGTGCAGCGGTCGTCTCCAGGCCGGTCAGGCCCTTCATAAATTTGTTGAGTATCATGACACTGGCATAAAGGACCGCGGCCATCAGGCCGAAGAATATGCCGAGAAGGCCATTTTCGCCGTTTTCCAGAAATAGTACATTGGATACCAGGAGCATTCCGACGACCGCTCCCACCGCGCAGCACAGCTTCTTCTTTGTCAGCTTCTCCCCCAGCACAATAGGCGACACAAGGATCACGAACACCGGGGCAAAATAGTAGCTGAGCGTCGCACACGACACCGTCGTATATCGGTAGGCCTCAAACAGAAAAATCCAGTTAAAACCGATGGCCGCTCCCGAAAGCACCAGCACCAGCCAGTTGCCCTTAATCGCTCTCCAGTTGACCGGCTGTTTCATCAGACATCCGGCCGTGACCAGAAAGAGGCAGCCGATCACGCCCCGCACCAGGGCAATCACACTGGAGGGGAGCGCGATCCCCCGTACAAACAGGCCAATGCTTCCAAACATCAGCATGGCCACAATCACATTCACTTTTGCTTTCATACTTTAACCCATTCCTTTGTTAAACTACGATTAACTTTAGTTGTTTTTCCCGGGAATGTCAACCTCTTTTCTAACAAAGACAGGCGCCACTCCGAATTAACGGCCGTGGCGCCTGTTACTCTCTTATCACTTCAGTCTCCTGCATTGCATGAATATCGCAGTGAAAGTGCAATGCTGCACTGGCTCTGTATGCCGCTTAGATCAGCTTCAGCTTCTTCATGGCATACTCAATTCCATCATCCTCCACATTCTTTGTAAAGAACGTGGCATATGGCTCCAGCTCCACATCGTGGTGTCCCATGAGAATACAGTTCTTCGCATGTTCAAACATCGGAAGGTCGTTGGTGCTGTCACCGAACACGTAAGCGTCCTCAAGCGCCATTCCGTACTTCTCCAGAACCACATCGATGGCAGTCGCCTTGGAATAATCCGCCGGAACACATTCATAGAACCCGTCTCCGCGGTCTATGATGTTATATTCCAGCCCCAGCGCCCTTGAAAATCCGGCCAGATCGCTCTGCTCGTCTGCGAATACGCAGAACTTATCGAAATCATAGCAGTCATCTTCCCAGGTATAAGGCGCTCCATGGCCGTCTCTCTCGACATTTTCCCGAATCTGTTCCAGCTGGGTAAATCTAGTTTTGGCTTTTCTGAAATAGCAGTGCTCCGTGCCTTCCAGAATTCCCTCCATATTATACTTTAAAATGTCCTTCTTAATCTGCAGGCCGCGCTCATGAGGAATGGTAAAGGAAAACAGCACCTCGTCATCCACAATCACCCTTGTGCCGCATCCGCAGCAGTAGCCGTCCACTTCAACCAGGCCCTTGATCGGACCGATCAGGCTGTATGTACGGCCGGAATTGATAAATACCAGATGCCCATTGGCCCGCGCTTTCGCAACCGCACGCTTGGCACTCTCCGGTACATTCCGGTTCACTTCAGAAAGAAGTGTCCCATCTATATCAAAAAATAATGCTTTTCTGTTGCTCGTCATTCATCACCCCGAAAACGGATACTGCCCGTTTTTTCATCCATGCTTTCTACGATTGCAAGGGATTCGACACGGATTCCATCCGCACGCAGACGGTCTCCTCCAGGCTGAAAGCCTTTCTCAATCACGATTCCAGCACCGACTAACTCCGCTCCCGAATCCTTCACAACGGCTGCCAGGCCCTCTAAAGCCTTGCCGTTAGCCAGGAAATCGTCGATCAGCAGAACCTTGTCTCCAGCGCCTAAAAATTCTTTGGCAACCATGATATCATAGACTTTACCATGTGTAAAAGATTCCACCTTGGTGGTGTAGACATCCCCGGCGATATTCTTCGTCTTGGACTTCTTCGCAAATACTACCGGAACATCAAAATACTGGGCAACAATACACGCGATGCCGATTCCGGATGCCTCAATTGTAAGGATCTTATTGATGCTGACATCGGAAAAACGTCTCTTAAACTCCTTTCCGATCTCTTCGAACAGCTTAATATCCATCTGATGGTTTAAAAAGCTGTCTACCTTCAATACATCGCCGGATTTAATCTTTCCGTCTTTCCGTATCCTGTCCTTTAAAAGCTGCATAAAGGTTCCCCCTACTCGTAAAATTTTTTTATTTGATTACTGCATTATCAACTAAAAATTTCATGGTCTTGGTAGAAATCAGATAGTCGTCCACATTATAAGCTCCGGCTGACTCAATCATCTGATCTTTACTCTCGTATCCCATCTCTGTCGCAAGATTATCACGATCTTCGTCAGATACAGTAATACCTTCCTGATCCGCGATCGCGTGGAATACCAGTCTCTGCTCAACCGCAGACTTTGCAATATTCTTTACGTAGTTCTCTTTAAAGGTCTCCTCATCCACACCATAGAACGCGGATGTAAATGTATTTAAATCGATTCCGTACATCGCGGCCTGATTGGTATAGTTGATCAGATAGTTATTGAAGTTTGCATCAACGGCTTCCTGCGTCGTCTCGATCTGGCAGTTTTCAACGACTGCTTTCAGGATATCATTCTCAACAGCCGCCTGTGCCTGGCCTTCCTTCTGCTCCAGAAGGCTCTGCTTTTTGCTTTCCTTATACTCGTCAACCGTCTTGAATTCAGATACTTCCTGAACGAACGCCTCGTCTAATTCCGGCATGTTCTTTTCCTGTACGTTGTTGACGGTTACCTTGAATACAACCGCCTGGCCGGCTAAATCCGCGTTGCCGTAGGATTCCGGGAAGGTTAAGTCGAGTGTCACCTCGTCGCCCTTTTTGGCGCCGATCAGTCCGCTCTCAAAGCCGTCAATAAACTGGTTGGAACCGATCACAAGTTCCTGACCCTGTGCGGTACCGCCGTCAAATGCCACGCCATCCTTTGTTCCTACATAGTCAATATTTACCTTATCTGTATCCTGAACGGCACGGTCCACATCATCATAGGTGGTATGGCTCTCGCGCTCTGATAAGATCGCAGCGTCCACTTCTTCGTCAGATACTTCCACCGGTGTCTTGGTCACTTCGATGCCCTTATAATCACCGAGTGTCACGGTACCGTTATCGATTCCGGATAAATCCATCATCTGCAGCTGTTCAGATGCGCCTGCCTCTGAACCGGCCTCCGTAGTAGTCTCGGCAGTGGTTTCCGCAGGTGTCGTCTCTTCTGCCGCCTTCTTGGAGCAGCCTGTCACAACTGCCGCCATAATAAGACCACAGGCAGCAACTTTCAAAAATTTTCTCATAATACGTTCCTTTTCCTTTAACCAAAATAATAAAAATATAAAATGCTTCCTGACAGTTATACCATATCGGAGCATGTAAAAAAAGCTTTTTACCGAAATTAACAAAAATTTCAGAATACGCAGCAGCCGTTTCCGGCCCCGCAGCCCCTTAGGAAGCCCTGTAAAAAGCCAGAAATGCTTTGTATGTATTATATACATCCAGCTTGGATGCCAGCTCAAACGGAGAATGCATGGAAAGAATCGGCACTCCCAGATCGACTACGTCCACGTTCATATGCGCAACATACTGAGCGATTGTTCCGCCGCCGCCCACATCGACAGCGCCGAGCTCACCGATCTGCCAGTACACGCCCTCCTGATCCATCATGGCGATGACCTTTGCCATCACTTCGGCGCTGGCATCATTGGAAGAGGACTTTCCGCGGCTTCCTGTATATTTAGTCAATACGCAGCCCTTATTTAAATAGCAGGAATTCCGCTCCTCATAGACATTCGGAAATGTGGGATCGTAAGCCGCATTCACATCGGAGGATAAGCAAATGGAATTCCTCAGTGCGCGTTTCACATCTGCGCCCTGTGTCTCCGCCAGTTCTTCTACATAATGGAGTACATAATCGGAGTTTAGTCCGGTATTTCCCACAGAACCGATCTCTTCCTTATCGGTAAGAATGGTTACAGTGGTGTAGACCGGATTCTCTGTCTCAATCTCCGCCATCAGCGCTGTGTATGCACACACTCGGTCATCCTGTCCGTAAGCACCGATCATACTGCGGTCCAGACCTACGTCGCTGGCCTTATGAGCCGGAACCAGTTCTATCTCGGCACGGAAAAAATCAGCCTCAGTAATTCCATAACGTTCGTTTAACAGCTGAAGCGCCAGTAGCTTAACCGGCTCCTTGATCTTTGCTTCGTCCACATATGGAATCGAGCCAATAATTACATTCAGCTCTTCCCCCTTCAGTCCATCCTTTAAGGGGCGCATATTCTGCTCAGCCGCCAGATGCGGAAGCAGATCCGTCACACAGAAGACCGGATCGCCTTCCTGTTCCCCGATATTCACCTCTACAATCTCGCCGCTCTTCTTCACGATGACGCCGTGCATGGATAACGGGGTGGCCCCCCACTGATATTTGCGGATTCCACCATAATAATGAGTCTTAAAATACGCCAGATCACTTTTCTCATAGACAGGATTCGGTTTCAGATCAAGGCGTGGGGAGTCGATATGCGCTCCGTTTAAGCGAAGTCCTTCTTCTACAGATTTACTTCCGAACGTTGTCGCTATCACTGACTTCTTCCGGTTTACCAGATATACCTTGTCGCCTGCAGAATACTTCTTACCGGCTTCAAACGGCGTATAGCCTGCGGCTTCCAGGATCTTTACAGCTTCCTTTACGCACTCCCGCTCTGTCTTACCCTTATCCAGAAATGCCTTGTATCCTGCCGAGAAGGCTTCCGCAGCTTCACGCTGTTCCGGCGCCTCCTTCGCAATATTCGGGAATTCCCATATTAATTCTTCTGCTAAAATTTCTCCCTTTGTCTTTTCCATTGTGTAAATAACCTCCATATTCGTCTGTTTATTTTATTGTTTCAATTTGCGCCCGGTAATCTCTCAGAGGGCAGCTGCATCCTATTTCAGAAAAGTTCGCCGCTGTCAAGCACCAGGGTGAACGGTCCGTCATTTTCCAGATCTATCTTCATATGTGCGCCAAAGCTTCCATGCTCCACCGTCTGTACGTGTTCACGGCACCGGGCAATCACATATTCGTACAGTTCTTCCGCCAGTTTCGGTCCCCCGGCCTTTACAAAGCTGGGCCGATTGCCCTTTTTACAGTCCGCGTATAGCGTAAACTGGCTTACCACCAGAAGCGCTCCGCCGACATCAGCCAGCGAAAGATTCGTCTTTCCATTCTCATCCTCGAAGATACGCAGTTTGCATATCTTATCCACCATCCGGTCCGCTGTCTGCTCCGTGTCCGTGTCTGAGACACCCAGAAGAAGCAGAAAACCCTTGCCGATGGCTCCAATCACTTCCCCGTCCACGGACACTGCCGCGCGGGAAACTCTCTGAAGTACAACCTTCATGCCAATAACTCCTGTCTATTAGTAACAGTTCAGACTGTTACGTCTACTTTAATACAAGCCGGAGATATTCAAACAGCGTCTCCGTCGCCCGCTCCCGATAGACGATCTCTCTCGCCAGAACCGGGTAATCCGTGATGATGTTGTCAACTCCCAGCATCTTCATACGCTCCATCTCGCTCTTGTTGTTCACCGTCCACGCATGGATCGCTTTTCCTTTTTCATGGGCGGCTTCCACCAGCTTACCACTGACAAAGCTGGACCGTATGCTGATAAAATCCACATCATCATCGGAGTAATAATCGCCGTATGCGGCAGAAATAATATATCCGGTTCGTATATCCGGATCCAATTCCTTCACCCTGGACAGATAGGAGAGGCGCGTGGACGTTACCACACACTGTTCCTTCATCTGAAAATCCGAGATCAGCTCCACCACTTTATCCGGCAGGGGACTGTCCTTTCCCAGGTTCTTAATTTCAATATTCATCTTGACCCGGCCCTTGCAGAACTCCATAATATCTGCGAGCGTCGGAATCCGCTCTCCTTCAAACTCCTTGGAAAACCATTTCCCCACATCCAGATCCTGGAGATCTTCCAGGGTGTAGGAGCCGATGGTCCGGTTCACTCCCGCCACCCGTTTCAGCGTGGAATCATGCCCCAGAACCACCACGCCGTCAGCCGTCTCCTGCACATCGATCTCCACAAAATCGGCCAGATTCTCCACTGCCAGTTCCATCGCAGCCATGGTGTTCTCCGGTGCTGATTTGGAGCTTCCGCGGTGCGCCGTAATCTGGATCTCCGTCAGGATATCATCGGTGATGGCCGAACCATTTCTCACGAGGTTGAAGAGGAAAAAGAGGCTGAGCGCCGCCGCCACAGCCACGCCCGCTCCCAGTATCCGCCCGCGGAATGATTTTCTGGAGGGATAGGAGAAATCCCACCGGGGTTCCCGGCTCAGACGGTTGCTGTACTGATAATACTGGACGCTGAGCGCCGCAAAATTCCCCAGAGCCAGGGCCATGCTGGCCAGGAAGATAAGCACCAGCTCGATCCGGTCCCCGACCGCCGGCAGAATCGCCAGCGCCAGGCGGTTATCCGTAAACAGGCTCATACCGACCGCCGCCACCAGGATACAGAAAATATAGATCACATGGAGCAAAACGATCAGTCCCGCATAATATCCGCCCAGCAAAAACACGGTATTTGCCAGATGGCCCTTTAACAGCCTCCGGCTTCGCCTGTAGCCGTCCCGGAAGCTCTTCTGTTCGATCATACAGGTGTAAAAGGTATACAGCCCCGGTACAACAGCCAGGATGACCAGCACCACCGCCGCGCAGACCGCCAGGCGGCCGGCATTCTGCTTCATCAGCTCCGACATGACAAAATTCAGCGGCTTGACATGGGTCAGCACCCGGTAGATTAGATAGAGGTTGGAAATTCCATAATCGGCCAGAATCAGAAGCCCCAGCCGCCAGTTTTTCTTCTTAATCTCATCAGACAGCTTCGATAGTCCGCCTAAAAAGATCTCTCCCACACTGAGCTTCCGGAAATACGCCGCCCCCTGAAACAGGGTCAGAAGACATCCGGTCTCAAGCGCGAGAAAGAGGATACCGATGATACCGATCACAAGAATCATGACGATCGTCCCCGGCTTCAGCAGAAAATAACCGATATTGCCCGCAGTTAAATAGCTGTATCCTGCCATCTTTAAAGACCACTTTAACCCCTTATTAAGCAGAAAGAGATAAAGCGGCCCGGTGAGCAGGCGGTACAGGACTTCAAAAAGCAATGCATTCTTCTGATTAAATTTAAGAATCTGGCATGTTTCCTTCGTCAATGTCCTCATATACAACCTTCTTCTACAGGGTTATTATTTTCATTCCATAGCCTGTCGTTTCAATCCATATCCCGTTGTTTCAGTCCTCGCCTGATTTGCTAAAAAGCAGCCCGAACGGATGGAATCCGCTCTGGCTGCCCACATTCTACGGTAATTCTTCCTCTGCTACTTCCTCGTCATCGGGCATCTCCTGATCCTGCGTCCGCTGTGCCTCCGCAAGTTCCAAAATAGCCTGATTCAAGGAAAACATCTTTACATCCAGCATATTCACCACATCCGCACAGGCCTTCAATTCCTGCTGTAAATACGCCGGGGCATTTCCTTCAAATTTGTAATAGATCTTATGTTCCAGACTTGCCCAAAAGTCCATGGCAATCGTTCTGATCTGAATCTCCACCTTCGTATCGACAGGTCCGTCAGTCAGATAAATCGGAATCGTCACAACCATATGATAGCTTTTATAGCCATTTGGCTTTGGATTCTTAATGTAATCTTTTACGTACAGCACCGTAACATCGCTCTGTTTCGTTATCATCTCAGCAATCTGATAGATATCTGATGTAAAGGAACAGATAATCCTTATTCCCGCGATATCGCTTAACTTTTCCACCATGTTGTCGATCGTCACTTCAAATCCGTAGCGCTTCAGCTTCTTAACGATACTGTCCGGCGTCTTAAGACGGGACTTGATGTGCTCAATCGGATTGTAATTGTAGATGTGCACGAACTCATTATTGAGTATCTCAATCTTTGTATTGATTTCCTTTAATGCCGAGTCATACAAAAACATCACAGATTTCCACTGGTCAACCTGGTTAAATGAATTGGGAATATTCATCTTCATTCCTCCCTTCCTCACCACGTGTCCGCATTCTAGTCAGTCCAGGCAGAGCCGCGACAAAACGCCTCTGCCCGTTAGAATTAGTATACCATAGAAACCCGGCATTTTATATTCTTTTTCCTGACTTTCTAAAATTTTAATCCTTTTAACAGCGCGCCCAGGCCCGTAGTCACTTCTCCGTCACCCTTGAAATCGAATCCTTCTAAATCGATTTCCTCTTCCGGCTCGAGGGCCTTCATGCTTAAGCTGATCTTATTGTCTTTAATGGAGATAATTTTTACTTTTACCGTCTGGCCTTCCTTTAAGACAGCGCCCGGATGTTTGATTCTCTGGTTGCTGATCTGTGAAATATGCAGAAGTCCGGATAAGCCGTTCTCCAGGTTTACAAAGGCGCCATACTCTTTTAGTGTATCCACGGTTCCTTCCATGACGGCTCCCACTTCACACTTGGCGATCTTCTTATTCTTTTCTTCCTGAAGCTTCGCACGCGCAGGCTCCTTACCGGAAAGCACCAGTTTCTTTGCTTCCGGATCAGCGGTAATAACGGTGGCTTCTATTGTCTTTCCATTATATTCCTCTAAGTCCTCAACATATTCCGCCGCCAGCTTGGAAGCCGGAATAAATGCTCTGACGCCCTCCAGATACGCAACGGCTCCGCCCTTTACGATCTCTGCAATCTTAACGTTTACGATGGTGCGGTCGGCCAGCATCGCTGCAAACTTATCCCATAACATGTTCTCGTTGGCTTCCTTCATGGAAAGCTCGATATTGCCTTCCCCGTCGTCGGTGCTGATGACCGTGGCTGTAATCTCATCGCCAGAATGAATCTCCGCCTGAAGCTGGAAATCCGGATCACCGTTGATATTCTCCTTATTGATCACGCCGCCTGCGTAGTATTTTAAGTCAACCAAAACCTGGTCTTCCGTCACGCCTGCTACAGTTCCCGTCAGGATATCGCCTTCTTTTACGCGCTTAAAGGAAGCTTCCAGCTCTTTAGCATAGTCTTCCATGGTTTCTACGCGGGCTTCCGGTTGCGGTTGTGCTGCCTCTGCCTCTGCTGGCGCTGCTTCTGCTGGTGCTGATCCTGCTGGCGCTGCTTCTGCTGGCGCTACTTCTGTTGGCGCTGCTTCTGATGACTCCGCTTCTGTTACTGGTTCAGCCGGTGCGTTTACCACCTCTTTCTCTACGAGCACGTCCTGCTCCAGAGTTACATTTTTTTCTTCACTCATGTTTATCTCCTCCATTTATGTTATTATTTTATGTAAAATTTAATAATTTTCCTTTACAGTATACCATAAACAAAGGGTTCGTGGAAGCCCCGCTATTCCTTCAATTTTCTTAAATATTACTAAATTATTCTGTCCGATGCTTCAGCAAACACATTTTATCCTACTTAAAATTAAAAGAAAAACCCGGGAAGTCAATTCTTCCCGGGGTAGACACGTTTTCTCAAAAACCATCTCTGTGGATCACGAATCTGAATCTGATAGCACAGCCATAACGGAATACACGCCGCGATCCATGCCAGCGGGCTCGCCATGCAGATCGCCATATATCCCCATTGGCCGGTAAGCGTAAAGGCGATAATGGTTCTTACAACCATCTCCGCCACACCGCACAGCATGGGAAGAATTCCATTTCCCAGGCCCTGAAGGACGTTGCGGTACAGAAACAAAAATGCCAGAAATACAAAATACCATGATATGGTGTGCAAATAAGTAGTCGCATATCCTAACACCTCTTCCGATGGATTGGATATGAACCACCGAACAATGCTTTCACCGCACACAGCCGATATGAATACCGCGACCGCCACAGCCCCCAGTACAATCATGTAAGACTGGCGCACGCCTTCCTTTACCCGGTCGAACCGGCCAGCGCCCATATTCTGTCCGCAATACGTCGCCATGGCTGCCCCCAGTGTAATCATAATCTGCGTAGATAAATTCTCGACTTTGGACGCGGCCGTATAGGAAGCCACCACAGTGGACCCAAAGTCATTGATGGCGCTCTGAAGGATCATAACGCCAACCGCAGTAATCGAAAATTGCAGCGCCATCGGAAGTCCCACACTGAACATCTGAACCACCGTATACCACCGGCACCGGAAATCCGACTTTTCCAGCCGCAGCATCGGAAACTTTTTAAACATATAGACAAGACACAGCACCGCGGAAACTCCCTGAGCGATTACCGTAGCCAGTCCGGCACCGGCCACTCCCATATGGAATGTGATGACAAATAAAAGATCCAGCACCACATTTAAAAGAGATGACACAATCAGAAAATAGAGCGGCGTACGGCTGTCCCCGACACCTCTGAGAATGCAGGAAAGCACATTATAATAGAGCGTTGCCCCCAGACCACCATAAATCATCATCAGATATGAGGAGGCGCCTTCCATAATATTGTCAGGCGTTCTCATAAGCCTTAAAAGCGGTTCCGTTGTTACCATGGTTACCGCAGTTAAAACCACCATAACCGCTGCGCTGAGCATCAGCGCCACAGCGACGTAATTCCGCAGCCGTTTCTTGTCACCCGCTCCAAAGGCCTGAGATATCATAACCCCAAATCCGCTGGCGATTCCATTACAGAAACCGATTACGAGGAACACCATGGAACCGGTGGAACCCACGGCCGCCAGTGCCTCCTCTCCAATAAATTGTCCCACAATAATGGAATCCACCATATTGTAAAACTGCTGAAAAATATTTCCGATCAGCAGCGGAATGGAAAACGCCAGAATCAGCTTCAGCGGCTTTCCCTGTGTCATATCCTTTGTCATCTTTACATGCTCCCTGTTTTGACGCAAATCACGAGTCAATTTTATCAAGTATATAATCTATCACAACTCTTCCACGATTACCAGTGGTTTCTTCAGAAACGGGGGAATGAACAAAAATAGAGAGAAACCGCCCGGCAGAGTGTACATTCTGCCGGGCGGTCTTCGTCTGTTGCTTGTTTCTTTGTTGTTTGTTAAATGATCCCTGAATTACTTGTTTTCTTCTTTCTTCTTGTTGTTCAGCATTGTAAACGCTGCTAACAGGAATCCGGAAAGTATTGCTGCTAATCCTGCCTGAGCTCCTGCGCGATCGCCAGTCTTTGGAAGACCCGCTAACGGCACATTGCCATCATCAATCAGGATTAAGTTGTCTGTCGGGTTACCGTCAACCGGTGCATTTGCTAATGGTACTGCATCCGGATCGATTGTTACGGTAGGACCATCATCAGTTCCAGGACCATTCGGGACGTATGGTTTGTTGTTGTCCGGGGTGCTGCCACCACCGTTTCCACCATTATTATTAGAATTTCTACTAAATGTACCGGTTATTTCAATATCCTGAGCCGGCATCCTGAATGTGCCTGTTTTATCCCAACCGCTAAAGGTGTAACCAGATTTTGTCGGATCAACTTTTACGGTTACTGGAGAATTGTATTCATAGGTCTCTACGCTTCCGTAAAGTTCTCCATCAACCTTATAGGTTACCGTATAACTGTTAATACTGTAACGCCCTTCAATCACTACATTTTCAGCCGGCATATTAAATCCGCTTTCACGATTCCAGCCACTAAATGTATATCCTTCTTTTCGGGGCTCTGATCTCAAGGATACTGGCGCTCCAAATTCATAGCTTTCTGTATCCCCAACTACCTCTCCGTCAATTTTGTATACAACCGTATAGTTATTGACATTAAAACTGCCTTCAATTACTACGTTTCTAGCTGGCATCGTAAATCCATCCGTCTGATTCCAACCACTAAATGTGTGGCCATCCTTTTCAGGCTCTTTTCTCAGGGTTACAGGAGTTCCATATTTGTACATCTCTTTTTCTCCGTAATCCTTACCATCTACTAAATAGGTCACGATATACTCATTAACATCAAAGTTTCCTTCAATTACTACGTTTTCAGCCGGCATAATGAAATCCTCTGTTCTGTTCCAGCCACCAAACTTATGACCTTCTTTTATTGGCTCAGATCTCAATTTAACTGCTGTACCGTATTCGTAAGTCTCAACCTCTCCAGTGATTTCACCATCAACTTTATAGGTGACCGTATAACTGTTGACATGGAAGCTTCCTTCAATTACTACATTCTCTGCTGGCATTGTAAATCCCGTTTCCTGATTCCAGTGGCTGAACGTATAGCCTTCTTTTAAAGGCTCCTCTCTCAGTGTTACTTCTCTGCCATACTCATAAGTCTCTACCGCCCCGCTTACTTCTCCGTCAACTTTATACGTCACCGTATAGCTGTTAACACTAAAGGTTCCTTTAATTACCACATTCTCTGCTGGCATTGCAAAGTCTTCTTCACGATCCCAACCGCTGAATGTATAGCCTTTCTCTTTTGGTACTTCTCTCATAGTAACCGGGCTTCCGTACTCGTAGGTTTCGATCTCTCCGTACTGACTTCCATCTACCTTATACGTTACTGTGTAGCTGTTAATGCTAAAGCTTCCTTCAATTACTACGTCCTTAGCCGGCATCTTAAATTCAGCGTTTTGATTCCAGTGGCTAAATGTATAACCTTCTTTTGTCGGTTCGGATTTCAGCTGGACTAACTCACCATACTCATGGCTTTCTGTCTCACCATACGGTTCTCCATCTACCTTATATGTCACTGTATAGCTGTTAATCTTGTAAGAGCCTTCAATTACAACATCTTCCGCAGGCATCTTAAATTCGGTTGTCTGACTCCAGCCACTAAATGTATAACCCTCCATTTTCGGCTCTTCTCTCAGAGTTACCGTACTGCCGTACTCATAGGTTTCGTTCTCTCCATACTGAGTTCCATCGACCTTATATGTTACTGTGTAGCTGTTAATACTGAAGTTTCCTTCAATTACTACATCCTTAGCCGGCATAGTGAACTCTGCATTCTGATTCCAGTGGCTGAACGTATAACCTTCTTTTATCGGTTCAGATTTCAGCTGAACTAATTCGCCATACGCATGGGTTTCTGGTTCTCCATACTGTTCTCCATCCACCTTATATGTTACTGTATAGCTGTTAATCTTATAAGAGCCTTCAATTACGACATTTCTAGCAGGCATTATAAATCCAGTTGCGGGATTCCAACCACTAAATGTGTATCCTTCTTTTTCTGGATTGTCTCTCAGGATTACTGGTGTTCCGTATTTATATGTTTCTTTTTCTCCATAATCCTTGCCGTCTACTAAATATGTTACGGTATACTCGTTAACATCAAAGTTTCCTTCGATTATCACATTTTCAGCCGGCATAGTGAAATCTTCTGTTCTGTTCCAGCCGCCAAACTTGTGACCTTCTTTTGTTGGTTCGGATCTTAAATTAACAACTGTACCGTAATTGTAAGTCTCTACCTCACCAAATATCTCACCATCGACCTTATAGGTAACTGTATAACTGTTGATAAGGAAGTTTCCTTCAATTACCATATTCTTTGCAGGCATTGTAAATCCAGTGTCCTGGCTCCAGTGGCTGAACGTATAACCTTCTTTTACAGGCTCGCCTCTCAGTGTTACCTCGGCACCATATTCATAGGTCTCTACTTCACCACTCACTTCTCCATCAACTTTATACGTTACTGTATAGCTGTTGATCTTATAGGTACCTTCGATAACTACATCATCTGCAGGCATCATAAAGTTATCTTCATGATCCCAACCACTAAATGTATAACCTTCCTTCTTTGGCTCTTCTCTCAGTACTACTGCACTTCCATACTCATAGGTTTCTGTACTGCCATACTGGCTTCCATCCACCTTATATGTTACTGTGTAGCTGTTAATCTTAAAGTTTCCTTCGATTACAACATCATTCGCCGGCATATTAAATTCACTGCTGCGATTCCAGTGGCTAAATGTATAACCCTCTTTTGTTGGTTCGGATCTTAGCTGAACTAATCCATTAAACTCATATGTCTCCTGTTCTCCAAACTGCTCTCCATCCACTTTATACGTCACAGTGTAGCTGTTGATCTGATAGGAGCCTTCTATCACTACATCTTCAGCCGGCATATTAAATCCAGCCTCATAACTCCAGCCATTAAATGTATAACCTTCTTTAGACGGCTTCTCTCTCAGCGTTACTGCTTCACCGTACTTATAGGTCTCTGGTTCACCAATTTGCGCTCCGTCTACCTTATACGTTACGGTGTAACTGTTTACTATAAAGCTGCCTTTTATTTTAACATCCCTGGCCGGCATTGCAAATTCATTACTATGATCCCAACCACTGAAAGTATATCCTTCCTTCGTTGGATTCTTCTGTAATGTTACTAAATCGCCATATTTATAAATCTCTACCATTCCATATGGCGTTCCATCTACCTCATAAGTTACCTTGTAACTGTTAATGTTAAATGATCCCTTAACTACTACATCCTCTGCTGGCATTGTAAATCTGTCATCATGATCCCAACCGCTAAATGTATAGCCCTCCTTCTGAGGTGCTTCTTTCAGCTTAACTTGTGATCCATAAGAGTACGTTTCTATTGAATCATAAAACTTATCATCAACAAAGTATGTTACAGTATATTCATTCACCTTAAAGCTTCCTTCAATCACTACATTTTCAGCTGGCATATTAAATCCAGTTTCAGAACTCCAACCGCCAAATGTATAGCCCTCTTTTTGAGGTTCCTGCCTCAGCTCTACAGGTGCATTGTACTCATAGGTCTCGATGTCACCATAAAGTTCACCATCGACCTTATATGTTACCGTATAACTATTAATACTGTAATGGCCTTCAATTTCCACATTTTCAGCCGGCATATTAAATCCGCTTTCACGATCCCAGCCGCTAAATGTATAGCCCTCTTTCTGAGGTTCTGTTCTCAAGGACACTGGCGCTCCAAACTCATAGCTTTCTGTATCCCCAACTACCTCTCCGTCAACTTTATATACAACCGTATAGCTATTGATGCTAAAGCTTCCTTCAATTACTACGTTTTTAGCTGGCATTACAAATCCATCAGTTTGATTCCAGCCACTAAATGTATGGCCTTCTTTTTCAGGATCTTTTCTCAGGGTTACAGAAGTTCCGTATTTGTATGTTTCTTTTTCTCCATAATCCTTGCCGTCTACTAAATACGTTACGGTATACTCGTTAACATCGAAGTTTCCTTCAATTACAACATTTTCAGCCGGCATAGTGAAATCTTCTGTTCTGTTCCAGCCGCCAAACTCATGACCCTCTTTTGATGGTTCGGATCTCAATTTAACCTCTGTACCATACTCGTAAGACTCAACTTCTCCAGTTATTTCACCATCAACTATATAGGTAACAGTATAACTGTTGATCTTGAAGCTTCCTTCAATCACTACATTTTCTGCAGGCATGGTAAATCCTGTCGTCCGACTCCAGTGGCTGAACGTATAGCCTTCTTTTACCGGCTCTTCTCTCAATGATACATCTGCACCATACTCATAGGACTCTGTTTCACCGCTTATCTCTCCGTCGACTTTATACGTCACCGTATAGCTGTTGATTTTAAAGCTTCCTTCGATTACGATATCCCCTGCAGGCATTGTGAAATTCCCTTTGCGATTCCAGCCATTAAATGTGTAACCTTCCCGCTCTGGTTCTTCTCTCAGCGTTACTGCACTTCCATATTCATAGGTTTCTGTACTGCCATACTGAACTCCATCTATCTTATACGTTACGGTATAGCTGTTAATTCCAAAGTTTCCTTCGATCACAACATCTTTTGCAGGCATCCGGAAATCTTCACCGTAATTCCAATGGCTAAATGTATACCCTTCCTTTGTCGGCTCGGATTTCAACCGGACTAACTCATTATACTTATATACTTCCGGTTCTCCATACTGCTGTCCATCTACCTTATACGTTACTGTATAGCTGTTGATCTCATAAGAACCTTCAATCACGACGTCTTCAGCCGGCATCTTAAA
>NZ_JACOPC010000035.1:0-19075 GCF_014288035.1 Hungatella sp. L36
TTGAAGAATGTTCTTTTTATACATAAGAATATTTTACAACAAAAAGTGACAAAGGAAAACCCCAAAACCCCTCATGAGTGAGGGGCAGGGGAGTTGAGAGTGCCGAAGGCACTTTGTTCCCAATGCCATGATTCTTAATGAGATTGGGATCGATAATCAGGCTTCCGAGACGGTTCTCTCACGCTGGGCCGATATGACACCGGTTTCCGTGATGGATGGAGAAGCAGAGGAGCTGTACGATTTTATCTCCTATCTGAACGCAGTGAAGGATGCGAAGCTGGAAGACGGAAAATCACTTTCCTTCAGCGAATATGCGGAAATGGGAGCGGGATTGACGAAAAACCGTCCATATCAGGTCAAACGTGTGCTTGAGGATGGCCTTCTCGGTTCTACATTCCGTTTTAACGATGTCGTTGGAAAGAAAGCCCCTCAGCTGGAAGGGTTAGAGGGCGCTCTAGGAAATGATATTGTAATCAGGTGCAGTGTAGATCCGGCTTACCTTTCCGCTGTGACCGCTTTGTATCTGGATGACAATGCGGTTCAGTTGCGAAACGATGATTATATCAGCCAGTATTCTTACGATGAGGCGGAAGGTACGCTTACTATTTACGCGACAACAAAAGGAACCGCAGGAGGAACGCTTCAGCTGACCAAAGGAACTCATACTCTCCGTTTGACGGCAGAGGGCTACCAGACGGCAAACGTGGTATTAAAGGTAGACGGTTCCCTGGAAATATTTGAATTATCTCTTGTAAATCCCAATCCGGCGGCAGGAGAAGAGTCGGAGGATGCATCTGTTTATTATACCGGCCAGGACGTTCCTGTTATTGCAGCCTGCGGTGAATCCGATGAGGAGCAGAAAGAAATCCGCGGTGATTTCATGAAGCATCTGACGGGGATAACGCTGAAGAGACCGGATGGAAGCAGTTCTATGGTAACTTCGGAGACAGAAGGCACCATAGGAGGAGATGATAATTACATCCGCAGCGACTATGGATTTATCCTTCAGAAAGGACTGTTTGAAGAAGCCGGAAAATATACCGTAACAGCCAAGGCAGAAGGATATACGCCAAAGGTGCTGGAATTTACCATTGAAAAGAAAGCAAATCAGGGCGGTCAGGAAGAGGAAATCAAAAAGGTACCGGGAGTGGAGGCGCAGGAGTACGTGGAAGCCGGTTTCCTGTCGGGCAGCTGCTACAGGGTTACATTTGATGCCACCGATGAGACATTGCTGAAAGCATTTTTAAATAGTGAAGATCTTAAGGTGACTGTCAATGGAACTCCATATGCAAAGGTATTATCGGGGCTTTACGACGATCAGACCAAATCGTATAAACTGTCGAAGGACAGCAGCGCGGTGGAGAAGTATTTAGATTTGTCGACGGATGGATTTACGGAAAAAGAGAACCGCGTAGTTATGGAAGCGAAGGGATTTGAAAAGCTGGAATTTGTCATCAACGCAAAGGATAGCGCCGAAGGCAGAAAAGAGACACCGAAGATAGAAACCTTTGAACTTGTGAAAGACATTTTTGTATCCTCAGGTTACTATCGGGTGAGCTTCCTCGCAGAGGATGAAGACTCATTGAAAGAATATCTGGAGAGCAGGGATTTAAAGGTAACGGTCAATGGTAAAACGTATCAGAGAACCTCGATGAGTTTCTCCGACAGTGATAAGCAGTTATTCAAAGTATCCGGGGAAAATGGAGTGATGAAGTATCTGGATCTGACCTCAGACTGCTTTACTGAGGCGGAAAATAAGGTGACAGTCGAGAACGAGGGCTATGAGACGCTGGAGTTCACGATTGATTCAGATGAAAATACAGCAGAGAAACAGACCCCGCAGATGAAGTCTTATAAATACGTTGAAAAATCCTTTTTATATGCGGATTACTACAGAGTCGTCTTTGATACAACAGACGAAAAAGCGGCAAAGGAATATCTGGAAAATGAAGCTTTAACAGTATCGGTCAACGGCGTGCCATATACGAGAATTTCCATGGGTATATATGATGACTCTGAAACATCGTTCAAAGCAACCAGAGAAAATGGTGTAGTGAAGTATCTGGATCTGTCCGCAGATGGTTTCAGCGAAGGCGATAATACTGTGACCATCGAAGCAGATGGCTATGAGGTGCAGGAATTTACCATTACTGCGAAAGAAAAGTCCGCAGCGGTTGACTCGGCTGATTTAGCAGTCACGGTGCCGAAGGATAATCCGACAGAGGAAGAAAATACTGGAGCCCAGCTACCTGAGAATGGAAAGGATAACGAAGAGGGCGAAGGAGAGAAGGTGGAAACGCCGGAAGCCGGAGATGGAGAAGGAGAGAAGGTGGAAACGCCGGAAGCCGGAGATGGAGAAGGAGAGAAGGTGGAAACACCGGAAGCCGGAGATGGAGAAGGAGAGAAGGTGGAAACACCGGAAGCCGGAGATGAAGAGGGTGAGAAAGTAAAAACACCGGAAGCCGGAAAAGGCGACGAAGAGGAGACAGAAATACCAGAGACCGGAACCGGAAAATAAGAAGATGTAGAAATGCCGAATGCCGGAACTGGTGACAAAACTGCTGCAGAAACGCTGGATACCGGAAATAGAGACGGAGCGGCTGCAGAACTACCATAAATCCTAATAATATGCCCCTAAAGATGATGATTCAAATAAAATGATCGTCTTAGGGGCATATTTTTGTATATGAGATAGAAAAATGGAAGAACCAGTCAGCTTCCGCACAAAAATCAACGGGAAAATGCCTTATCCGGCGCATAAGTGGCTGTTCTGTGTTCAAAATACTGGTTTGCAGCAGCGTATCTATGAATATAAGAAGAAAAATTTCAAAAATCGCTTGCAAAACTAAAAAAGACCAGTAAAATAGAGAGAAGACATGTTATTCCCGCGAAAGCGGCGAAATACAGGGAAGAAATGAATAAAATGATAACGGAGTGAGACGTATGGCACTGAAAAAGAAACCGGTTACCGGCATGAAAGATATCCTGCCCGCAGAGATGGCGGTACGGGAATATGTAATGAATCAGATTCGTGAGACATACGGTGGATTTGGATTTAATTCCATCGAGACCCCGTGTGTGGAACATATTGAAAACCTGACCAGCAAGCAGGGCGGCGATAATGAGAAACTGATCTTCAAGATCATGAAGCGCGGAGACAAGCTGCACCTCGATACCGCGGAGACGGAGAACGATCTGGCAGACAGCGGTCTTCGCTATGATTTAACTGTACCGTTATGCCGCTATTACTCCAATAATGCGGCGACGCTTCCAGCGCCGTTCAAGGCACTGCAGATGGGCAGCGTATGGAGGGCGGACAAGCCTCAGAGAGGCAGATTCCGTCAGTTTGTTCAGTGTGATATTGATATTCTGGGCGATCCGACCAGACTGGCTGAAATCGAATTGATTCTCGCAACTACCACGCTTCTTGGCAAAGTCGGCTTTAAGGGTTACCATGTCCGTATCAATGACAGAAATATCTTAAAGGGAATGGCGTCCTACTGTGGTTTCCCGGAGGAATCCTTTGACCAGGTGTTTATCATTCTGGATAAGATGGATAAGATTGGCATGGAAGGCGTCCGCGCCGAGCTTTTAGAAGCCGGCTATGAGAAAGAGAAGATTGATCAGTATTTAGCCCTGTTCGGTTCGGTGACACCGGATGCGGCGGGTGTCCGTTCGATTGGCGAGACATTAAAAGACGTAATGGATCCGGAGATGGCGGAAAATCTGGCAGCCATCATGGACAGCGTAAACAGCATCGCTACCAGTCAGTTCGATATTATCTTCGATCCGACCCTGGTGCGGGGAATGTCTTACTATACCGGCACGATCTATGAAATCCAGGTAGATGGCTTCCCGGGATCTTTGGGCGGCGGCGGCCGCTACGATAAGATGATCGGCAAATTTACCGGCATGGAGACACCGGCCTGCGGCTTCTCCATCGGCTTCGAGAGAATCATTACCATCCTGATGGAAGAGGGCTTTACCGTTCCGGGAAGTACGGAGAAGAAGGCATTTCTGATCGAAAAGGGCGTCAGTGCCGATGTGATGACAGCGGCTATTCAGGAGGCCATGGACGAGCGTGCAAAGGGTGTCTGCGTTCTCGTATCTCAGATGAACAAGAACAAGAAGTTCCAGAAGGAGAATTTACAGAAGGAAGGCTATACCGAATTTAAGGAATTTTACAGGGAAGCTTTGAAATAATATTACGATTAAGTTGGAGGAACATTATGGCAGAATCAATGCTGGGACTGAAAAGATCCCATAGATGTACAGAGGTAACGAGCAGCAATGCCGGTGAGACCGTCACCGTTATGGGCTGGGTGCAGAAGAGCAGAAATAAAGGCGGAATTATTTTCGTGGATTTAAGAGACCGTTCCGGTATTCTGCAGATTATCTTCGAGGAGAGTGACTGCGGCGCTGAGAATTTTGCAAAGGCTGAGAAGCTGAGAAGCGAATTCGTAATCGCGGTAACCGGACACGTGGAGAAGCGTGCAGGCGGAGTGAACGAAAATCTGGCAACCGGTGACATTGAGGTCAGAGCAGAGAGTCTTCGCGTTCTTTCCGAATCAGAGACACCGCCATTCCCGATTGAGGAGAACAGCAAGACGAAGGAAGAACTTCGTTTAAAATACCGCTATCTTGATTTGAGAAGACCTGATATTCAGAGAAATATTATGGTCAGAAGCCAGGTCGCGATCATCACGAGAGCATTTCTGGCAGAGGAAGGCTTCTTCGAGATTGAGACTCCTACCCTGATTAAGAGCACACCGGAAGGCGCACGAGATTATCTCGTACCGAGCCGTGTTCATCCGGGAGCCTTCTATGCGCTTCCGCAGTCTCCGCAGTTATATAAGCAGCTGCTCATGTGTTCCGGCTATGACCGGTATTTCCAGCTGGCCAGATGCTACCGTGATGAAGACTTACGCGCAGACAGACAGCCGGAATTTACACAGATCGATATGGAGCTGTCCTTCGTGGACGTGGAAGACGTCCTTGAGGTAAATGAGAGACTGTTAAAGAGATTATTTAAGGAAATCTGTAATTTTGATCTGGAACTTCCAATTCCCAGAATGACATGGCGCGAGGCGATGGACCGCTTCGGCTCCGATAAGCCTGATATGCGTTTTGGCATGGAATTAAAGAACGTGTCCGATGTGGTTCGTGGTTCCGAGTTTGCAGTATTTAAAAATGCCCTGGAAGCAGGCGGTTCCGTGCGCGGTATCAATGCAGACGGCCAGGGAGCCATGCCTCGTAAGAAGATCGACGCCCTGGTGGAATTCGCAAAGGGCTTCGGTGCAAAGGGACTGGCTTACATTGCCATAGCTGAGGATGGAACTTACAAGTCCTCCTTTGCAAAATTCATGACAGAGGATGAGCTTCACGCATTAGTAGAAGCCATGGAAGGAAAGCCGGGAGACTTACTCCTCTTTGCGGCTGACAGAGATAAAGTGGTATTCGATGTATTAGGAAACTTAAGGCTTGAGCTGGCCAAGCAGCAGGATTTACTGAAGAAGGACGACTTCAAGTTCTTATGGGTAACGGAATTCCCGCTTCTTGAGTATTCCGAGGAACAGGGACGTTTCGTTGCCATGCACCATCCATTTACCATGCCGATGGACGAGGACTGGCATTTAATCGACAGCGATCCGGGCGCAGTGCGTGCAAAAGCCTACGATATCGTGTTAAATGGTACCGAGATGGGCGGCGGCTCTGTCCGTATCCATCAGGGAGACATCCAGTCCAAGATGTTCGAAGTACTGGGCTTCACCCCGGAGCAGGCACAGGAGCAGTTCGGATTCCTGCTTGACGCATTTAAATACGGAGTACCGCCTCACGCAGGCCTGGCTTACGGCCTCGACCGTGTGGTGATGCTCATGGTAGGTGCTGACAGCATCCGTGACGTAATCGCATTCCCGAAGGTGAAGGACGCTTCCTGTATGATGTCAGAAGCACCGGCGCCGGTTGATCCAAAACAGCTGGAAGAGCTGTACATTGAGATCGCAGAGACAGAAGAATAAAGAGAAATAGAGACAGATACAGACAGCCCGCATCTCGCGCCGGAAATGGCGCCAGGATGCGGGCTGGTGTTTGTCATTCTGTCAGCTTATTTCATTAATATAAGAAAAAAACAGGAAAACAATACCCTTATTTTACATTTATCTGTTATAATAAACTTAAAGGTAAAAAATGTAAAAAAGGAGGCTTTAAGAAATGAAAAGAAGCGGAAAAAGAAGGTTTCTGTCTCTGTGGCTCACGCTGCTGATGGTGCTGTCCCTGACCACTGGCATGTCGTTTACTGCGGCGGCGGCAGACCACGATATCGTTGTGCTGTATACCAACGATGTCCACTGCGGCGTTGATGACAACATCGGATATGCAGGGCTGGCGCTTTATAAGAAGCAGATGCTTGAGCAGACACCGTACGTTGTCCTCGTGGACGCCGGCGATGCCATTCAGGGCGCGCCCATCGGAACGCTTTCCGATGGAGGCTACTTAATCGATATCATGAATAAGGTTGGCTATGACTTCGCCATACCTGGAAACCATGAATTCGATTACGGTATGCCCCGTTTCCTGGAACTGGCGGGGAAACTGAGCTGCGGCTACTATTCCTGTAACTTCCTGGATCTGCGCACAGGACAGACCGTATTCGCCCCGTACAAGATGATGACATACGGAGATACGAAGGTTGCCCTCGTAGGCGCCAGCACACCGGAAAGCTTTACGAAATCCACTCCGGCGTATTTCCAGGATGCAAACGGAAACTATATCTACAGCTTCTGTGAGGATGAGAGCGGACAGAAGCTCTACGACCGGATTCAGTCCAGCGTGGACGCGGCCAGAGCGGATGGAGCCAATTACGTCATTCTTGTCGGCCATCTGGGAGAAAACGGAACCACCGAGCGCTGGTCATCTGACAGCATCATTAAGAATACCAACGGGATTGATGCTGTGATCGACGGCCACTCTCATGAGACGGTTCCCTCCAAGGTTGTGAAGAACAAGGACGGAAAAGATATCACGCTTACGCAGACCGGGACGAAGCTTCAGGATATCGGAAAGATGACGATCAAAAAAGACGGAACAATCACGACAGAACTGATCTCCAAGGTAGAGGCCGGAGGCGCTTCCAGAGCGTATACGGTTAAGTCCGGGGACTCCTTAAGCAGAATTGCAAAGAGAGAACTGGGATCCTATAACCGCTGGAGAGAGATTTACGATGCCAACAGAGATAAGATTAAAAATCCTGATATGCTGACGATCGGCATGAAGCTCACGCTTCCAGGCGGAAGTGCCGTCACGGAGGACGGGAAAAATGTGGACTATGACACCGATCAGTTCATCAAAGGAATTCAGGCGCAGTACAATGAGACGTTAAAAGCAGTTCTGGGGCACAGTGACGTGGACTTGACCGTCAACGATCCTGCGACGGGAGAACGCGCAGTGCGAAGCGCTGAGACGAACCTGGGCGATCTGACTGCTGATGCATACCGCTGCGTACTGGGCGCCGATATCGGATTATCCAACGGCGGAGGCATCCGTGCCAACATAGCGGCAGGCAATATCACATATAACGATACACTGGCAGTATTCCCATACGGAAACATGGGATGCGTAGTGGAAGTGAAGGGCCAGCAGATTAAGGACGCTCTGGAGATGGCTTCCAGAAACTGCCCGGATGAAAACGGCGGCTTCCTTCAGGTATCAGGACTATCCTATACCATCGATACTTCTGTTCCGACTACGGTTCAGACCGATGAAAAGGGGAACTTTATAAAAGTTGGCGGCGCTTACCGCGTGACCGATATCAAGGTAGGGGCAGAAGCTCTGGATGTAAACAAGACATATACGGTCGCTTCCCATAACTACATGCTGAAATCCGGCGGTGACGGAATGACCATGTTCGCAGGTGCGAATATCACAAGGGACGAGGTCATGACGGATGTGGACATTCTTTCCGCATATATCAATACCAACTTAGGCGGCAATGTAGGCGCTGATTACGGCGACCCGCGCGGCCAGGGAAGAATTACGGTAAAATAGTATCAGTGAATGAATGACATCAAATAAAATGTTATAAAATCAATACCATAAAATGACGCATTAGCGACTTCATTAATACTTATTATAAAAAGAGCGGTCTCACGATCTATAATTCGTGAGCCGCCTTTTTAATATATATCAATCGTCTTCAAGCCTTTGTCTTCCTCCCCATCTATTCCTCCTCCCGTATCTCCTCCGCCAGCTCCCGCACCTTATCCCAGTCCAGGATTCGGACGCCCTTTGGTACACGTTCCAGAATCTGTTCCTCACACATGGTGGAGATTAGATGCATCAGGTGGCGGTAGGAGATCGTTAAGTACTCCGCAATCTCTGTGTATTTCACAGACAGCAGTCCGCCGTTCTGGAGAAGGAGCAGACAGGCGGCAAAATTATTGCGGCTGGGATAGGCGGTCAGGCTCATGTATTTGCGGTTCTGGGCCACATTCTGTTTTAAGGCCATGCTGCAGCAGAACCTCAGAAACTGTGCATCCTGCAGAAGTCCGGCACGGCAGCCCTTTGTGTCGATCTCGATAAAGCGGCATCTCGTCTGTGCCACCAGGGGATAGGGGCGTTTGTTCTCCTCAAACAGCTCCGGTACGCCGAAGAGGCTGAACGGCGTAAAAAAATTAATCAGCGACTGCCGGCCATTTTTATGGAAGCCATACAGCTTCGCCGTCCCCTGAACCAGGTAGAGAATCCTCGTCAGCTGATCGGTGTTGCGGATAATATATTCGCCCTTTTCATACTCTGTGACACGGACATGAGGACGGATATCAAAGGAAAAATGGCTCTCGAACTCATGCTCCTTCAATACCCTGTCCGTCACGGCCGTGTTCTCTGCACTCTTCATTTCACACCTCCTAAAATTCACCAAAATGTGAGAAATCTCATATTCTTTTCATTTCCTTTATTATATACTAAGTAAAGCAAAATTAATATGAATATTTGTATAGGAGTACAAACGTGTATAAGAAAATTGATTTCAGGGTACGCCCGCCCTACGGAAATTATCTGACCATGTTCCAGAACGAACAGGCGCATTTCGCACGGCTCGCAGACGCATTCGATATGACCGTCTCCGAATCACAGCGCACGGGAAATCTGGAGCAGTTTGTAAAAGAAATGGATCTGGCAGACATCGAGCTCTCAGTCGTTCCCGGAAGAAAGAATCTGGGGGTGGAAAGCGAGGGAATGTTTCCGCTTACAGCGAGATATCCCGGCCGTTTTATGATCTTTCCCTACATCGATCCGACCGACGGGGATGAGGCTCTTTACGAGATCGACCGATGCAGGGACCGGTGGGATATCCGGGGAGTGAGCATAGAGCCGACCTATCAGCCGAAGCCCTATGCTTTCGATGACCCGATCGCATTTCCCATGTATGAGAAACTCGAAAAAGAGGATCTGGCCCTGTTTGTGAGCTACAGTGCCAAGCTTCTGCCGGTGGTTGACCCGGACACGGTGCGCCAGCTGGGGAGTGTGCTGCACCATTTTCCGGATTTAAAGATCATCGTGGGCCATGGAGGTTGGCCATGGCACTTAGAGGTGATGGCCATGGCATTTAACTCACCTAATATTTACATTGTTCCGGATATGTATGGATTAACCGGAGCGGGAAGCGGGGATTATATTAAAGCGGCCAATACGCTGATGAAGCACCAGATGCTGTTCGGCACGGCCTATCCCATCCTCAACATCATGGATACAGCCAGGTTTTACGAAAACTGCGGCTTAAAAGAATCCGTAAAGCCGGATTTCTTTTACAATAATGCAGCAAAGCTGCTCAAACTGTAACACACCTGGCTGTACAGCCACCACCAAACACACAAAAAGAGAAGGAACGCAACATGAAAAAAGTATTATCTATCGGACTGTCAATCTGTATGGCAGCAGCCCTGTTCGGGTGCTCGTCCGGAGCTGGCAGGGACACGGCTCCGCAGACGACGGCTTCCGCAGAAGCAGACACAACGAAGGCGGCAGGGGAAGAGGCAGAGAACGCGGAATCCGCATCGGGGGATACGACGGCCGCGGAGACGAAGGCGGAGGCGTCCATCGATGACTACGTATACGACGGCGATCCGATTGAGATTCATCTGGGGGACATCAACAGCCAGTTTCCATTAAATCTGGCTTACAATCTGGGATATTTGCAGGAAGAATTTGAGGGAAGCAACGTGACCTTTACGATGGATTACTTCCAGAACGGTCCGGCCATCTCCGAGGCGTTCGCTTCCGGTGATCTGGATTTCGCAGAGTTCGGCGAACAGGCGGCGATCGCGGGTATCTCCGCTGACTACGGTTATAAGATTATCGGCCGCAACTGCGATACGGAAACGATGTATCCGCTGGTGGTCAACAAAGATATTACGGACGCGGAGGGACTCAAGGGGGCTAAGGTCGCCGTATCCGTCGGTACCAGCGCCCACTACCTGCTTTTGACATACTTACATTCTCTTGGACTTTCCGAGGATGATATCGAACTGGTCAACACGAACGATACGGTGACGCTTCTCGCTTCCGGTGAAGTGCAGGGGGCGGCCGACCAGCTGGCAAAATTCAGTTCCATGATCGATGCCGGTGACGTACATGTACTGGCTGATGGAGCTGTCAGCGAGACCTGCCAGATCAGTGCATTTGTGGGACGTACGGAATTCTGTGAGAAATACCCGGAAATCACGGCCAAGGTCCTGAAGGTGGTTCAGCGCGTGGATGACTGGATGGCGGAGAGCGAAGATAATCAGAAAAAAGCATTTACCACACTGGCAGAAATCACCCAGCGGGAGGAAACCTGGTTTTCCACCATGTACAGCGGCTCTAATTTTGGCATCAACTTGACGGAACAGGATCTGCGCGTGTTGGGCGAGGTGCTGGAATTCATGAAGAGCAATGATCTGTTATCCAATCCGGATATCACCATGGACGATATTCTGGAACTGAAATATCTGGAAATGGCCGGTTACCGGTAAATGGCATTAAAACCGGCGGCTGTACGTCTGACTGGATGGTCCGCCGGTTTTGCCGTACATCGGAATAAATGGAAAGGAAGTTTACGAATGTTCAATCTCAAAACCCAAAACAGCGCCAGACAAAATAAAATACTGCCGGTAATCGCCATTGTATTTCCCGTCCTGGTGATTCTTATCTGGCAGTATGCGTCAACTCACGGACTGGTGAAGGCTTCTCTTGTACCGGCTCCCCTGACGATTGCAAAGACATTTCTGTCCTATATCGAATCAGGAAAGCTCTGGAAAAACTTAAGCGTCAGCTTCGGCCGTGTGGCGTGCGGTTATGTGATCGGTGCGATGTGCGGCGTGGCAGTGGGATTTCTGATGGGGCTGTTTAAGCCGGTGAGCGCGGCTTTAAACGGTATCGTCAGCGTACTCCGCCCGATTCCGACCATCGCGCTGGTCCCGATTGTGATTCTGCTGGCTGGTATCGGATTCTCTTCTAAGGTTGCAATTATCGCTTTCGGCTCCTTCTGGCCGGTGCTGCTCAATACCATGCACGGAATTCAGACCGTGGACAACAAGCTACTGGAAGTGGCCTACACATACCGGATACGGACCTCAAAAACTATTTTAAGGATCATCGTTCCCTCCTCCATCCCCGCCATTCTCACAGGCCTCCGGCTTGGAATGAGCAATGCGTGGATGAGTGTGGTTGCCGCAGAAATGATCGCTTCCTCCACCGGCATCGGTTATTTAATCACCCTGTCCCGTGAGACGGCAAATGCCCGCGTCATGTACATGTGCGTGCTGGTCATCGGCGTGATCGGCCTGATCATCGACAAGGGCCTGACCCGGCTGGAACACTATTATCTGGCAAAGACCCGCGGCATTATCGACAGCAAATAAGGAGGGCGGATATACCATGGCAGAGAACACAAATATTCTTGAGATCAATGGCCTGCATAAGAATTTCTTTATCAGGGGGCAGAAATTCGAAGTGCTCGCAGGCGTCGATTTAACGGTTAAAAAAGGGGAGCTGCTGGCCATAGTCGGAGCCAGCGGATGTGGGAAAAGCACGCTGTTAAAGCTGATCACCACTCTGGAGACGATCAGCTCCGGCGAGATTTTACTGGATGGGGAGCCGGTAAACGGGCCATCCCCAAAATGCAGCATGATATTCCAGGAGGCAAGGCTTTTTCCCTGGCTGACCGTAGAGCAGAACATCGAGTTTGTAATATCCGATACTGTGCCGAGGGCCGAGAAAAAGAAAATGGTGGATTATTACATTAAACTGGTAGGGCTGACCGAGTTCACAAACGCCGTGCCGAACCAGCTTTCCGGCGGCATGCAGCAGCGTGTCAGCATCGCCCGCGCACTCGCCACAAGGCCTCAGCTGCTTCTTTTGGATGAACCATTCGGCGCGCTGGATGCATTTACCCGTATGGCCATGCAGCAGGAAGTGCTGCGCATATGGGAGCAGGACAAGACGACGATGATGATCGTCACGCACGATATCGACGAGGCGATCTACTTAAGCAACCGGGTTGTGATTATGGGAAAAAATCCGGGTGTTGTAAAGAAGATTGTACCTGTAAACCTGCCATTTCCAAGGGATCGTACCGATTCCGCATTCCTGGAAATCCGCGGGGAGATTATGAAAGAATTTCTGGATACGTAAATTCGGAAGCGATTGCGATAAAGACGCTGGGAAAGGTAGAGAGTACACTACGTTTCACAGCGTCTTTCTTGAATTTCCATTTCCTCCGGAACTGTGGTATACTTGAAAAAAGAGGTCCGGACCCGGTTAAGGCCGCAGAAATCCTGTAAAATCTTCTGTCAGAAGCCCCCCGTTGAAAACTTTCAGGAAAAATGGTACACTGTTAGTTACAAAACAGGAACAGGAGAGATATCATGCTATTGAAAGAACCACAGTCCCGCTTCGAGGAGTACTACCGTATCTATGAAGAGTCCTTCCCCAGCAAGGAGCGGCGGACTAGGGAGCAGCAGAGAGACATTTTAAGTCATCCGTGCCACCGTGTCAGGATTAAGGAGGAAGACGGCAGTATGCTGGCGTTTGTGAGCTATTGGGAACTGCCCGGCTGTCTGTTTTTGGAACATCTGGCTACCACGGAGCGGTGCAGGGGAAAAGGGTATGGAAAGCAGCTGGTGGAGGAATGCCTTGCCGAGACGGACAAACCCGTGTTTCTGGAGATTGAACCCGTGACGGAGAAAGACCCGATGACGGGAAGGCGGGCTGGTTTTTATGAACGACTGGGATTTTTCATCAATACGTTCCCCTATATGCAGCTTCCGCTGAAGGAGGAGGACCATCCCATTCCGCTGTGGGTGATGAGTTATGGAAAACCTGTGACAAAAGAAGAGTTTGAACCTTATAAGAATGAAATACACGAGATTGCCTATGGAACGGCTTCTGACCGTTTCCGGAAGGAATAGAGAAAATGACAGCGAACCAGTGCTGCGGTGAATCAGGGGAAGCCGATGAATATTAATGAAATAGCGAAGCTGGCGGGAGTGTCCAGGGCGACGGTCTCACGGTTTTTAAATGACGGCTACGTCAGTGAGGATAAAAAAGAGAAAATAAGAAAAGTGATCGAGGAGACCGGGTATAAGCCTTCCGCCCAGGCCCAGACGCTGAGGACGAAGAAGACGAATCTGATCGGGGTGATTATCCCGAAGATCAATTCTGCATCCATCAGCCGTATGGTGGCGGGAATCAGCGCAGTGCTGTCCAAAGCAGGCTACCAGCTCCTCCTTGCCAATACGGATAATGATGAGAAGGAAGAGGTCAAGTATCTGCGTGTGCTGGCCGAGAACCAGGTCGATGGAATTATCCTGATCGGAACCGTGTTTACGGCGTCTCATAAGAAGGTCCTGAAGGAGCTTGCCGTTCCGGTGGTGATCCTGGGCCAGAGCCTTGCGGGGTATTCCTGCGTCTATCACGATGACTATCACGCAGCATACGACCTGACTTCTCTGCTGCTCGCCCATGGAAAGCACCCGGCCTGCATAGGCGTGCTGGAGCGTGACGAGGCGGCTGGTAAGCGTAGAAAGGAAGGCTTTCTGGATGCAGTGAGAGACGCCGGAATCGGCGCGGACCGGGTACCCTATGCGGAAGGCAAATTCAGCATGGATTCCGGATATGAGCAGACGAAGCTTCTTTTGAGTGAAAATCCTGAGATCGATTCCATTTTCTGCGCCACGGACAGTATCGCCACAGGCGGTGTGACGTATCTGCGGGAGATCGGAAGGCAGGTCCCGGAGGAGATTCAGATTGCCGGGATCGGAGATTCAGACACAGCACGGGTGTGCGTGCCGAGGCTGACCACCGTTCACTACTATTATAAGACGAGCGGGGAAGAGGCCGCGCGCATGCTGGTCAACATGCTGAGCGCCGGAGACCAGATTCGCCGGGAGGTGAAGATGGGATATGAGATCGTTTATGGGAAGAGTACGATAGTTCAGGGAGAGTAAGGCCAGGCAGGGAAAAGCCGGATCGGACACAGGATATGAATGCTGTCCGGCCCGGCTTATTTTAATGGAAAATTTTAATGAGAAAATTTTAATGAGAAATTTTAATGAGAAATTTTAATGAGAAATTTTAAGGGGAAACGTCTTCAAATAGGGAGACCAGCGGATTTTGTGCATTTTATACAAAAAAATAGTTTTTGTTTGTTATATTGGACGGTTTACAGTAAAGAATGGAGGGTATATAATAAAAACAAGATATGAGATCGATCTCATATAAAATTAAAAGTAAACACAAAGAAGACAGAATAATAAAAGGGAAAAAGAATGGGAACAATTTCATAAGATGTATAGGAGGGTAATTATGGATTACAGGGAATCAGCAAAGCAGGTATTTGAATTGATCGGCGGAAAATCCAATCTGATATCGGCAGCCCACTGTGCCACCAGACTGCGCCTTGTGGTGGCAGATGAGTCGGTCTGTAAAAAGGGAGCCATAGAGAATGTAGACGGGGTGAAGGGAGTGTTCAGTGCCTCCGGCCAGCTTCAGATCATTTTCGGCACGGGCACGGTGAATAAAGTCTATGAGGAGTTTATCGCTGTGGCCGGAATTACAGCCGCATCGAAGGATGAGGTAAAGCAAGCCGCCGCGAAGAAGGGGAATCCGTTCCAGAGAGCGATCAAGGCGCTCGGTGATGTGTTCGTCCCCATTATTCCGGCCATCGTTGCCAGCGGTCTCCTGATGGGACTTTTAGAAGGTATCTGCAAGGTATACCCGGCGCTTGCCGGATCGGGAACCTATACGATTCTTCACCTGATGAGCAGTGCGGCCTTCACCTTCCTTCCTGTCTTAATTGCGTTCAGCGCGGCAAAGGTTTTCGGCGGCAATCCATTTCTGGGAGCCGTTATCGGTATGGTCATGATCCATCCGGACCTCCTTAACGCATGGTCCGTGGCGGGAGCCGAGTCGATTCCGACTGCTTCCGTGTGGTTTGGCCTCTATAACATTAATCTCACCGGTTACCAGGGCCATGTGATTCCAGTCGTCATCGCGGTGTTCTTCATGTCGAAGCTGGAGAAGAAGCTGCATAAGATCGTTCCTGAGATGTTTGACTTATTTGTAACTCCGCTTGTGACGGTCCTTGTGACAGGATACGTAACTCTGACTGTTTTTGGCCCGGTCTTCTCGCTGCTGGAAAATGGCGTCCTGGAAGGCGTGAAGTTCCTGATCACCATTCCATTCGGCATCGGTTCGTTCTTTGCCGGCGCGGTCTACGCCCCGACGGTTGTGGCCGGAGTTCATCATATGTATAATGCACTGGAAGCCGGTCTGTTAAGCTCTGCCGGAATCAACACCTGGATGCCGATTGCCACGGCGGCCAATGTGGCCCAGGGCGGCGCGGCTCTCGCTATAGCCATGAAGACGAAGAATAAAAAAGTGAAGGAGCTGGCGCTTCCCGCCTCCCTCTCCGCATTTCTGGGCATTACGGAACCCGTTATCTTCGGTGTGAACTTAAGATTTATGAAATCCTTTATTGCCGGCTGCATCGGCGGCGCCTGCGGAGCCATGGTATCCGGTATTCTCGGTGTCGGCGCTTCCGCTTACGGAATCACAGGACTGTTCGGATTCCTCATCACCACCGACTATGTATGGCAGTATGCGCTGGTCATTCTCGTGGCAGCAGCAGTGGCGTTCTTCCTTTCCTGGTCACTATTCCATGACGAGAAGGAAGAAAAAGAAGCAAACGATAAAATAGATGCAGACAACGAGTCTCATGATTCCAAAGAACCTTTCGTGAACACAACCGCAGAAAGTACTCCGAACACGCCTCATACCGTTTACAGCCCTCTGAGCGGAACTGTCATCCCTATGACAGAAGTAAAGGATCCTACATTTGCTGCTGAAGTTCTCGGTAAGGGAGCGGCGGTGGTACCATCTGAGGGAAAAGTCTTTTCCCCGTGTGACGGCACTGTAGTCACGATCTTTGAGACCTGCCATGCGATTGGACTGATGTCCGGAGATGGAACGGAGATTTTAATCCACGTAGGGCTCGACACCGTACAGCTGGGAGGAAAGCATTTTACTCCTCATGTGAAGAGCGGAGACATCGTGAAAAAGGGCGATTTAATGCTGGAATTCGATACGGAAGCTATTCAGGCAGCGGGATACGATATTACGACACCAGTGATCATCTCCAACAGTTATGCATATTCGTCTGTGGCAATGAGCGCGGAGGGCGCCGTCAGAGCAGGAGATGTTTTGATTACAGTAACCGAAGGATGACCGCATCGGGATTTCCCCAGAATAAAACCGATGCGGCGCCAGATTTGAAAGGAGCCGGCCATGAACCGAACCACCGGAAATGAAACAAAGGACCCTTATCGTTTAAAACTTCATTTGACGCCCCCCGCGGGCTGGCTCAACGATCCCAACGGCTTATGTCAGTATCACGGCACATACCATGCATTTTATCAGTATGTGCCGGAGAACGCCCTGGGAAAGGGGAGAAAATGCTGGGGCCACGCGGTCAGCAGCGATCTGATCCACTGGAAAGACGAGGGCATTTTCCTGGAACCCGACCGTCCCTTCGACCGGGACGGCGTCTATTCCGGATGCGCCTGGACCGATGAAAATGGAATCCATCTCTTTTACACCGGAAATGTAAAGGAAGAGGGAGATTATGATTATATCCACGAGGGCAGGCAGGCCGCCCAGGTATTGGTGGAGACAAAAGACGGAAGCAGGGCGGGAGAGAAGAGGCTGCTTCTCACCAATGATGACTATCCGAAGGACTGCACGCTTCACGTCAGAGATCCCAAGGTCTGGAAGGAAAATGGCAGATATCATATGATGCTGGGCGCCCGGAAGAACAGCGGCCAGGGCGCGGTGCTTCTCTATGAATCGGCCGATATGGTGACCTGGGAGTATGTAGGTGAGATGACAACAAAAAATCCATTTGGCTATATGTGGGAATGTCCGGACTGTTTTGAGATGGAGGACGCCGCATTTTTGTCCATCTGTCCGCAGGGACTGCCCCGGGGGGAATTTCAAAATCAGAATATTTACCAGTCCGGTTATGTCCGCCTTAAGGAGGGAATCGCCAGACCTCAGATGGTGGAAGCGGAGGCATTTACGGAGTGGGACAAGGGCTTTGATTTCTACGCACCGCAGACATTTACCGATGAGCAGGGTAGGAGAATCTTAATTGGATGGATGGGGCTCCCTGATATCGAGGGAGAGTACAGCAATCCGACGTTGGGCGATGGCTGGCAGCATGCCCTGACACTTCCCCGGGAAATCACGTATGAGGCCGGCCGGCTGTGCCAGAGGCCGGTGGAAGAATTAAAGCGGCTGCGCCGAAATGAGAGAGAGGTAAAAACAGGAGAAAACTCCGTCCTTTCCGAGGGGATATATGAGGTAGAGATAAATAAAACAGAAATCAATCAAAAAGATATCAATCAAAAAGATATCAATGGAATGGAACCGGCTTCCTGCCGTATCTGTTTTAACCAGGACCTGGTTCTGGATTATAAGGACGGAGTTTTCTCCATGAAATTTTTAAACCGGACGGGTGCCGGGCGTACTGTGAGGCGTGCCGAAATCGGCATTCTGGAGGATATCCGAATCATCATGGATACCTCTGCAATTGAAGTTTATGTAAACCAAGGCAGCACGGTATTCACTTCCAGATACTATCCGGCATCCGGAGAATCTCGTGTCGTGATCGATTGTGAGAAGAGCAGAATCAGACTGTGGGACTTAGAAAGTGTCTGATAATTGTGTTTCACTGTCCGGTCAATGGTTTCAGGGGGGCAGGATTGGTTTACCTGACAGCGTCTTCCATGTTGTCAAGGTAAAGAAGGCAATCCATGATATCCCCCCTGGAAAGATCTATGCATTCCTTCATATAGGCGAAATGCTGTTCATCCAGCCCACTGCCTTGATTGATCGCCTTATCGTTAGAAAAATTCACATCTTCACAGGCGAAAAACATGTAGACATACAGATTGCCGCCTTCCATTGTCTTGAAATACGCCTCCAGATAAGCGTGCTCATCTTTTAATAAGGCCTCTCCTGCCTTCCGGTTGGCGTTTAAGAAATTCAGCCATTCTTCTGCGGTTTCCTCTTTCCCTTTGATGATCTCATACTTATACAGCCTGATATCCATTTCCTTTTTCATGTGTAGGACCTCCTTTTGATATAGAGTTCTTTTTATTTGAAATATGGTTAGATTCAACTAACTATATTATACATGATTGATGCCTATGCGGCAATCATTCCTTTTAAATTTTGTCAGCGCTCTTTTCTTTCGCTAATCATCTGGTATAATAAAACATAATGCTATAGGCGGTGATCATAAAGTAAAACTACAAAACCATAGCGGTATTAAAAGGAGAGACAAAAATCATGGCAAAATTTACGATTGTATTTCACAGTGTCTGCGGAAACACGTATCAGATCGCAGACTGTTTTTACTTTCTAGGAAACTTCGCAAATCGGCCAAGATAGTGTATAATGGACTTGAAATAAAAAATCACATAACAAAAGAGCGAATGTAGTGATTCGCCACGACGTTGATTATGTAGTTTTTTGT
>NZ_JACOPC010000036.1:0-15237 GCF_014288035.1 Hungatella sp. L36
ACAAAAAACTACATAATCAACGTCGTGGCGAATCACTACATTCGCTCTTTTGTTATGTGATTTTTTATTTCAAGTCCATTATACACTATCTTGGCCGATTTGCGAAGTTTCCTAGAAAGTAAAAAAAGCTATCGGTATATGATTACCGATAGCTTGAGGGTATTATATTTGAAATTATATTAATCCTTGAATGAATAAATTTGGCCACAACAATCACCAAAACCATAGCCACTATTATATGTTCCATCATCTTTCATATAACGATTATGGTAGAAAATTGGATATTCTTCATACGTTATAGGATCGTCCCAATAAAACTCGCTTTTATCTTTTAAAGTTGTATGCCAGTGAATGTCACCATAGTAACAATAATTTGTATGCTTTACTACCGCATCGTTTACGACAGCTTCGCCACGTTCATTAAAGTAAATACCATTTCTCGTTGTATTTACTAACATGTAACCGTCTTCAAATCCATAAACTCTTAGTTCATATATTACATTACCTTGATGTGCTTCATATGGCCGTGATTTGCTTACTTTAATTACTTTATAAAAATTCCCCGGCTGATCTCTACTATCTCCAAAAGAATTATAATAGTAATATATATTAGATTGCCCGTTTTCTGAAACAGGTTTATTCCAATCTACACGCCAGTTATCGCCAGCCCCTCGGCTATCATCCCCATTAATATATAAATTCATCAGTTCGCAATATTTATCCGGATCATTGATCGCGGTTACATCGGTATAATCAATCGGGGTGTAATATGCATCATCCAGAGCGGCCCCGCTGCTTGTAATATCATATCGGCCTGTCACTGTCCGATTATCCTTATGCGGATTATTTCCGTTCCCATTTGAGCTGCCAGCTCCTCCGGAGCCTCCGGATCCAGTCGTTCCAGATCCCATATTCTGACCAGTGACGCTCTTTGTTTGGATCACACCATCTAAGATCCATCTTCCCTCGCCGTCTACCTGATACCCATCCGGGGTTGTTGTCCCGGCCAGCATATATCCATTTTCATCAAAATAATAACATTCTGCGGTGCCATCACCGTTTCCATCAAGCCATTGCCAGGTCGCCGCCGGCCAGCTGGCATCATCATACTGCCACCACCAGCCATTTTGGTTTTGCTGCCAACCTGCAGCATAACAATTCATGCTTGCTCCCGCGACCATCACTGCTGTAATCGCAATTAAAGACATATATTTTTTCATCTTTCTACCCCTTTCTAAATAAATATTGCTCCCGCAATCCCCATAATTATTAACCATGTTCCGAAAAATAATAAAAAGCCGCTTATCGTTTTCACAAAATACTCTTTAATTCTCTTTTTCCACATATCGAAGTAAGAATCAAATTCCTCCAATCCAGCAACATTTCTTCGATAAAAATGTCGCTTATCTAACCAAAACCACAAATATATTCCAAATGCCAAGAAAAGCCCTCCAGTTATAATACAACATACTGCCATGCAAAAACCTCCAGTTTGTTTCTCAATCCCCACCTATTACTTAAAACAAGTATAGCATAGAGACTTTGTCTGCGCTTTCCTTTTTATTCTACAAATATTGACAGTTTTCGACAAATTAATAAAAGACTACCAGGTGGAATCCGATAGTCTTTTGTAGTAATTTCTGAATTTTTGATTTTGGATTCTCTCATAACCGGTGAAACTGGTGGATTACTAATCCCTCGCCGGTGATGCGCCAAAGGTCTCCTGGTTCTCACCTCTGCTCTATCGGTGTTTATAAATCTCTGGCCATAGATATTTCATGGTACAATTTGACTTCCTCTCTGGCCATGAACTCCTCTGTTGGATAGATACGAAACGTTCCAAATTCGCGCTCCATAACATTCATTAGATCAACTAACTGCAATGTGCGCTGAGGATCTTTCTCCTCCAGAATCTGGTTAAAATATGTTCTACAACATTCAATCTTTTCAGCTTTTGTTGTACACATTAAAATTTCAGCTTTTACAGTCATGACTCTAGGTATTGTATTTATTGATTTGCAGAATTCTTCATAGTTATCTGCAGGAACAAACTGTTCACACGTTGGCTTTCCCTGTATCATCTGTGAAACCATGTATCCCTCCGTGCCTTGAAAATTTTTCTTCCTCGATATAAATTCATTTTTCATAGTATTTCCGCTCCATCTGATCATCCCTTTACCCTAAAATCCTAAGTTTCCATTCGTTTAAGAATTTCTTTTTTTATCTTTGACCATTCATTACTTAAATCTTTTTGTTTTACAAAATCTGGTCCTTCTTTTAAATTTTCTTCTTGTAATCTCATTGATAGAGCAACATATTTTTCTAATAATTTTTTATTATCCTGTTCTTCTTCTAAAACTTCTTTAGCACTTTTGTGTTCCTTAAATAAAATATCGATCATTTGATTATACCGTTTTAAAGAAGTAATCACTAAATCATCTGAACCTCTGCTATGATGTATTGCATCATCCCCCTTATTTACTTTTTCACGAATTTCTTTTAGCTTGACCTGAAGATCACGATTACTTACAACAAATATAGTTATCCCTTCTTTCTTAAAACGTATTTTCTTACGTTTATTATATTCTTTCTAAGGGAATTATGCAAGACTCCCTGCTTAAAATTATCAGCAAATTTCTTACTCGTTCCGAAAAATGAAAATAAAAGCTACCTGTAACTTCACCGGTAGCTTAATTTGACTTTTTATTTAAATTATGATATCCTAAAGGTACAAAAGGTAGTCAACTCCACAGAGTGGCTTTCCGTCTAATAATTATTTAAAAATAACCATCAGCTTGGTAGGCGGGGTGGTTATTTTTTTGTACCTTTTCCATTTGCGTATACGAGTATAGCTACAACTAGCATTGCCACATTGACAATTAATGTCAGTTCCTCATATGTACTCATGGATACCACCTCCTCTCCTCAATTACTCCGAGAAAAGAAGACGGAAAACCACCCAGCAGATTAACTACCCAGCAAAAGTATATCATACTCTTTTGGGATTGACAATCTGACCCTTTAATATGATGCTACCTGTAATATCACCGGCAACATACTAATTTGACTTTTTTTTTAATATGTGATAATCTAAAGGTACAAAAGGTAGCCAACTCCACAGAGTGGCTTTCCAATTCCTAAGGAAAAATAACCATCGGCTTGGTAGGCGGGGTGGTTATTTTTTTGTACCTTTGCTGTTTGTATATACTAAAATTGCAATAATCAACATTGCAACATTAACAATTAATGTTAATTCTTCATATGTACTCACACGCACCACCTCCTTTCATCCTTATGTAAAATTCAGATGTAAGGCAAAGGAAGTGGAAAACCACCCGCAGATTGGCTACCCAATTTTAGTATAACATACTTTTATTTGTTTGTAATTAATTTCTTGCTGGCTGGGTTCCTCCCAGCCAGCACTATTTACTATCGGTCAATATTAAGTTTTCAATGTACACGGTACCCGATTCTTTTATTTTGTTGTTACAATCTCTTCTTCAACCCACTGGCCTTTCTCGTTCAGCTGGTATCCCCCGATTATGGTATTTGTTAGAAGTTTCCCTCTTGTTCCATCTGACTCCGGATTAAAATAATACCAGGCCCCATCAATATACTGCCAGCCTGTAAGCATCTGTCCCTGAGTCCCATCGGATATCGGATTCAAATAATAGATATTTCCATCATTGTCCGTGTACCAACCAACTACCATAAATCCATCCGGGTCAAACCGGAACCAGGATGCCGCCGGCTGTCCTGCAGACGCATACGGATTATTAATATAAGCCCATTCATCAGCGTACGTTCGACCTGCAGCAAAGAGCCACTTACCATTAGCAGCCTGAGTCCAACTGCCAGTTACAGAGCCGGCCGGTGCTCCCGTACTCTGGGTTTTACCTGTTGGGGTTACACCAGTGGATCCGCCGCCTCCACCGCCACCGGTGGATCCGCCGCCTGATCCCCCAGAAGAATATGTATTGTCAATTACCACAAATTCCAGATCGATTATTACACTATCACTCATCTTTCCATTTGTTGTTGATGCCGTCACCTCTACAGTTTTTGTGCCACTGTAGGGGTACTCCTGTAATATTTCTTTTATCCACTGAGCTTTTAACTCATTATTTTCATCTAATAACACCGGCGTTATGGTGCCATCCGCTGCTACCGTTATTACTTCCGGATCCTTCGAGATCCATACTACATAATTAAGATCCGAGCTTTCCGGATATATGGCCGCCTTTAATTTTTTTGATTCCTGGCCTGTGTAAGTAAGGATCGGTGCCGATCTGCGTCCACTTTTCGTAAGGACAATCCGATAACTTTCCTTTTCTCGATCTGCTTCAATACAATTTACTTGGAACTGTAAATTAACCTTACATGAAGCAATCTTTTTACCGTCGGCTGTCGTAGCTGTCACAAAGATCTCTTTCGCCGCCTGATATGGAGCTTGCGCCATAGCTTCCTGCATCCATGGAGCCTCATCGATTACCGTAAGATTTCCGGCAGCATCAACAGATAGTACCGATGGATCCGATGAACTCCATTTTACAGTCCGATCATATGGCCGATGGCTCTCTGTATCTTCTATATCTGGCAATACTACAGCTGATAACTTTTTCGGTTCAAACCCATTCTTTTTGATCGTCTCCGATCGGATATCTCCAGCCTTATCATATGACAGCTCATACGTTAGCGTAGCTTGATCTAATTCGACAGCTTCCGGTTTTATAACAGTCTGATCCTCTGTTACGTACCGTACAGTCACTTGGCAATCGGCCGTTGCACGATTTCCCAGCTTGTCCTTACCTTCCACGCTTATAATTGCTTGCCTCTCTCCATGTCCAGATACACTCGCATACCTGTCATTTGATATAACACCATTATCTGTCGCAATAATATCTTTAATCCATTTGGCATCCTTGTAGGCGGATACAGATGCCTCCCTATATGCCACATTATCTTGGTTTACTCCAATTACGGCTGGATCGCTGCTCTTCCAGGTCACTTCCTCTTTTGAGAAGTAATCCGGGAGAAACGTTGCAGTTAAAGACTGAGGAGCTGTTACAGTAATAGACTCCTGCGGGGATAACCGATCTCCAGTTAATCTACGAGTCACGGTATATTCCAAAGTCATTTTATCTAATACTGCACCTTCTGCCGCCACAAGCGTATTATCAATTATCTGGAACGTTACATTAATGCGGCAATTTGCTGTACAGGGTTTCCCTTCAAAGGATGTTGATGGCCGCGTAGCTGCCGTCAGGATCGCAACGCCTCCGTTTTGATGGCCCGCGCCGTAAATCGTATTCGGTATCTTATATTGATAGTTTTCTTCTGCCTGTTTACCCTCCAGATCTGTAATAATATCCTCAAAGAATCTGGAATTAAGATTTAATGTAACGCTGGCAGATTTTGCAGTATATCCATCTGATCCTTCATCATCATTTTGAGCAAGGGTAATCAGATCCGCGTCGTCAATACTCCATTTTACGCGATTATCATATACATCGTTGTTTGCATCGATCACCGCCTGGATCATTACCGGCTGTACTTCCATCCCTTGATCTAAGCTGCCGTTGATGTAGCGGGCTATCAACTTCCCCTCCTTGTTTTTAACTTCCGTTATTTTAGTAGGATATTTTCGGTTCCCAGTTCTTGTCTGCGCTACCGAAAAATTGTATGTATCTGGCTGAACCTGAATAGATACAGCAACCTTTTTGTATGTAGCATCGATCACAATATCTTCTTCCGGCATCTTAAAGGTATAACTATGGCTGGCATCAGAGTATGAGGTATCTTTTTTCACCCCATCTGCATTTGTATAATATGGGGTTCCCTCCATCTGGAATTTCTCTGTATCAGTATTATTTGGTGCTGTACTCACATTGACAACCGCCCCGGCAGCTACTGCCCCCCTATGTTCTTTATCGAGGGTTTTCGCATATTGGGATGCCCCTTTTGCCGTCAATGTCGCAATATCATAAAAATTCTGTCCATTGGCAATTGTATCAATCTGGTTCACGATAACCAGATAGCCACGCACCGGACGGCCGACTGAATTTGGCGCAAAATGGTCAACCCTATACTGACCTTCCCCCTCCTCGTCCATACTAGAAAGGATCCCCTCTTCTAATATCTCGTAAAAATACTGATCTGTTATATTTTTACTCGTACCGCCCTGCATTAAAGTAAAGTAAAGATCGCTATTATGCCAATATCCGATATGAGCATCGTAAGTATAATCATTATCATCCGGGATCTCTGATCCGCACACATTTGCGCTGATTTTGCTTTCAGAATCAGCAAATAGGTACGCTACATCATCGATATAATCAAAGTTAGTGGCTGCACCTTGCCTTGTGCCGATAAAAGTACCTTCTCTCGCCATCGACCCTAACTGTGAATTACCAATCGTGCCTTCAAAACGTGCCACTTTAAGCTTTCCGGATACGTATTTTCCTGTAATCCCTCCGATTGCCGTTGAGTGATACCCTCCGATTGTTCCCTTTACATACACGTTATAAATATCTGCTGAGTTTTGATATCCGATAATTCCGCCGGTAAAGCCGGTACCTTGTATTCTAGCCGTATTCCCGCTTCCTGTCGTAACCTCACAATCTACAACGGCAGAATCTGAGGCAATCCCTACAATCCCTCCTATATATATAATTTCTGCTCCATTGGAGGCATCAATTATTACATTGTCACAGATCGCATTTTCTATTACCGTATTGCTTACCTCGCCAGCAATACCGCCAGTAATTCCGGTAGTATTCAATGCAGCATTTTTCACTTTTACATTTATGATCTTAGAATCAACTGCATATCCTACTATAGATCCCACTCTGTCGTTCCCTTTGATTTCTGTTGCATCAGGAATAACAATCAGATCATGAATAAGCGAATTGCTAATAGCCCCAAATAAGCCAACGTGATTATAATTAACAAATTTATTTAGCTTTAAATTTCGAATTGTGTAGCCGTTGCCGTCGAAATCACCTTGAAATGCATTTACGATCGGCCCAGCCGACTCCGAAGAGTCGCCATAGAAACCTATCGGTATCCAATCAACTCCCTGCATGTCTATATTTCCGCCCAGGGCAAAGAAGCAACCAGAATAATCACCCGGATAATCGGCTCCGCCTGCATCGGGAATCATCATCCCCATTGCTGCAAGCTCTGAGAGTCCCATGAGCTGTTCCCGATTCTTTATCAAAAATGGTTTCTTCTCAGAACCGTCTCCCTGGGTTCCATTCAAAAATTCAAAGCTCGTTTTTCCGCTCCAGTCGTCCCAAATATCCCCCAAAGAATTTACAGCTCGTAAAGCATTAGAGAGTGTAGCCTTGTTCGCTGTATCCGCATTTGATTTTGTAGCAACCGGCGTATTTTCATTTTTTTCGGCATTTGAATTTGTGGCAATATTTCTTTGTACATTCTTAGCCATAACTGGCAGAGGTGGCATTACAGAAAATATCAGAACACCACACAGGCCGAAGGCCAATACCTTTTTCCATACTTTTTTCATATTTTTTTCCTTCCTATAGTGCCGTAATTAGTTTGAAAATATGTTCCCTTTTTCCTTCCATGAGAGATCTTCCTGCTGCATATGCCTTTTCGATCTGAGTAGTAGCATACACATCCAACGGTTCATATGTGCCTTCCTCATGAAGCGCATCCATTACTTCCAGCTTCACCTCATTAATATTTTTGCAATTATCCTCTTTTTTTTGTATTAACAAGGTAATGATATAGTTGTCCATTTACTTCCTCCTCTGGATTACCTTTACTGCTGCCTAATGGCTATTACCGGCCTAATGCCGATATTATCAGTGCTGCTCACCGATACAGGATGAATACTCCCGGAAAAGTCAACAACATAGATACCAGGCCCATACTCAAAGCCATTTTCGCCCTTATATTGAGGAGTACGGAGATAATAGCCACGGGAATACGCTGAGTACTGTGTTTCCTGATTATTTTCCTCACTTCCTCCAAATCTCCATAGATACTCCCGGTATTGTATAGCCTCTTCCACAGACAAAATAAATATTTCATCTTCCAACAATTGAAACGGCTTTTCTAAAGCAATCAATTCATTTTCATTAAATTGCTCATAGCTTCCATCTCCCGTAGCTCCCTGGTAAGCAACATTTGTTCCGATCAGAGTAGCTTCTACACCAAAGAGATCATCCGCATTGTCATTCAGCCAGGTTCTAATGTATGAGTATTTATAGTTATTGTTACTGCCAAAAGTAAGTTTCTTCACCATTGCTGCAGAGCTATCTATATCAGAGCTAATCGTGCTATCACAGAGAAATAATGCTTTTTTTCCATAATCTTCATCAATGCACCTGAACAAATATATCTTGCCTTTAATCCTTCGGGCCTGTACATCCCCTATATTGTAATGTACTGGCTCTGGGTCATTTCCCTCGATCTGCTTAAAACACACCTCGCATATACCATCATGGTTTAGGTCTGTATGGCCAGACGATGGCAATATTATCGATTCTGTACTTCCACATTTTCTACACTGCACACTGCCATAGCCCGGAGCGGTGCAGCTGCAGGGAACATAATCAGTTAATTCATAGTCATGTACACACGTTTTTTTATCATATGATCTCGTAAATCCAATACGTAGCATAGTATATTTTTGGCCCCCTATATCCAAACTCCCCATTTCTAATGACGATATATTTATAACGTCCGGAAAGGTCTGCCCGATAATAAGTGTGTTAGGAATATGGTTCAGTCCAATAATATAGATTTCATGCGGATCGGCATCCTGTACCATTGACACCATATTTTTAATTCGTTCATTACTGGCATATAGATCACCAGAAATCAATGATTGGTACTGTTCTTCTGGTATTCTATATCCAGTTATTTTCTCATCCGCCAACGCTGCAATACGCTGCCAGTCTTTTAATTTTTCCGCCGCCTCATGTTCCGGATCCTCTTCTTCCTCTTTGTCACCTCGCTCGTACTCTATGTAATATTTCTGTCGGCCTGTCCCCGACACAGTAATTGCATAAGGGCTACTGACAAGTGCATAGTAATAATAACCGTCAGTACCTAATATAGTTTCCGGAAAATCAATGATAATTTCTCTTCCCTCTTCTGTTTTTCCAGTCTGAGCCTTAAAGATTTGATTATCCGGATTGTCCTGCTCTATAAAATAGATACTCCAATCGATTTTGACTGCCTCCGATGGCGAGGCCGGTGTGATTGGATCATAATAAATATTAACTGTTAGTCCATCGGTCGAAACAGAAAAACTTTCCTTCTGCCCGCCATGAATTGTATAGCCCTCAATATTAATCTGATCAATTTCGATCCGTTCATTTTCTTCTGCCTGTCCTGTAACCATATATAACATAGTGCGGTCAATAATATCCATATATCGAATTGTGTAAGTATACAATTTCTTGGCTTCGGATGGCGTTGCCGGCTCTGGCTCTGGTTTTACATCCGGTTCTGGTTTTATATCCGGTCTTGGTTCTGGCTCTGGTTCTGGATTATCCGGATGACTATTCGTACCGCCCCCTCCCCCCGATCCTCCACTACTAAAACGGCTCTGTGCGTGGCTCTGTTTAAATGTCAAAATTCCTTTTCCTTCTAAGAACTGTACAATTCCCTGTGCATCCGTCCAACGGCCAGATCCATCTACTATATATCCATCTGGCGTTACCTCACCGCTCCACATTTCCCCTTCAACATGGGAAGCATCCTTCATTTCTGTAAAGTAATAGCAATATCCATCAATCCATTGCCACCCCGTAAGCATCTTACCTTTCGTACCATTGGATATAGGATTGAAAAAGTACCATTTGTCCGCAACTTTTTGCCAACCAGTTACCATATCCCCATAAGGGCCAAAGAAATACCACTCATTTTCTATTAACCCCCAGCCTTTTACTGTCTCCTCCCCCTCTTGGTACTGCCAGGCACTGTTATTCTCAATCCAGGCTCCATAACTTGTACTCTGCGATAAGCATGATACAATCAATGCTGCTGCAAGCACTGTCCGGAGATATCTTTTTTTCATCCTGTCTTAACCTCCTGTTTTAAATAGAAATCCATCAAAGAAAGAGCCCTATTCTGTATCCTGATATCATAATTTTTCAGCGATCGGCAAATTTGCTCGTATATATCTGTCTCTTCCGCAGCTCCATACAAAATATAATCGACTGAAAGATGAAGTGTATTTGATAACGCAACCAGCGTATCCACCGACATCCCGCAAGTTCCACGCTCAATATCGCCATAATAGCTCGGCACTCTTCCTATTTTCTCCGCGACTTCCTCTCGGGACATCCTCATTTTTTTTCGCTGCTGATATATTCTTTTGGAAACCCTTTTCCAATCTATACACATTTCTACCACCTCCCCGTTACTATTTTAAAAATTATTATCATAAGCACACCAGTCATAAGCCAATCTGTAATACCTCCAGTACGAAATGGAGATAAGCTGATTCTACGCCGACTAAATGGGTAGAGAAGCGCAAGCCCGCCGGCTGTAAATAGATCCTGCAATAAATGCCCCCCATATCCAGCCACAAAGCTGATCCCCTGTAAATTGGAATTAAGTAAGTAATATAGAATAGCTAATAAAAATGGTGAATGTATTAAATAACGATGGCCACAAAGGAAATGAATAATAAAGGATATTACAGGATATCTTCTTCCTATCTTGCTACGTGGCTCATCAATATCTGGAAGTAAAATTGCCGTTGTTGTAATACCAAAGATTACCGCCGACTCAACCACTTTTGGCCGGGCCACATATACCACCATGGCCCCAATAAAAACGCCCATTGCCATATGCGCCGATCCGCTCATCTTACCGCCTCGCCCCAGCAGTAATTCCCTCTGTCACCGTCGCCCATTCGTTTGCCAGTGACTCATCCGCTTTCTCAATACGATAGATCCCTTTATACAGAGATCCCAGCTCGGCATAATTTGAAACATTATTTTTGTGCATCCCTGTTAGATCTGAAATTTCCGAGGACGTGAAAATCCCCTGTAACTCTCCTTCCCTATAGAGATTCCATATTTTTTTCGCTTTTTTCATAAGATTTAACTCCTTTAAATCTATCTGCGGGGTTATACTGAATTTTTTAAATTTTTCCTGGAATGATCCAATTGGAATAATATTTCCCTTACACTGTTCTGGAACATCTCCATAAAATATAATTGCTTCTGGCTCTAATCTGCGCATCATCTCCATATAGCCTTGAAGAAATACAGACCGGCCTTCCTGGCTACTCTGGGTTCCAACCGACGAAACTGCCACAGTGCTATAATGTGGCTCACCATCAAAACACCATTCAAATGACTCCTCATTTCCCCATGAAATAGAAGGGATCACTTCAACGCCATTTTCCTGCCAGTATGCAGCTAACCAATGTTTTCGGTAATGGTTATATAGCTGTATTACGAGAGGAAAATCCACATAAATACTAAAGTCCGGTGACATTACATATGCAAATTTTTGAATCATGTGTAAATAAGTTCTGGGCCTGGCCCACACACGATTAAATTGATAGTCGTCTAAAAAAAAATGAATTCCTTTATTTTCTGGATGGTCTATCGTTTTTGCATAATTAAATGGTATAAAATCAATCTTTCTTTTCAAGTGTGTAGGTTCAATTACCGGTATCCCATATTTTCCTGGGACATTAAAAAGGCGTTTCTCCAGATTCTCATAGTTTCTCTGACTTCTGTACATTTTCTGATTCCTCTTCTTTTTTCTCTGGTTTGGAAACTTCCTCTCTTTTCAGCTCTGCCTTATATGGTTCTAACGAAGAATCATCCAGCTTCCAGCTATTTTCTTTTGGCATCTTACTCACCTCCCTTGAAATCTGTATATGTAGCCGTACTTATGGGAATTCTCTTCTAACCATGTATTCCGAAACTCTGCCATCCCACTATTTAATGCATCACACCCCTTCTGAAATTCAACCTCATCAATCCTAAAGTTTCTATAATCTTTCAGCAACTTCTCATATACACCATCACAATGCTTTGTACGCAAATAAATTGAATAGCTATAATCTTCTGAAAAAGCCAGACTCCCCTTCTCATAAGACTTTGAATCTTTATTTGCCCGCAGGGAAAATGTTCCTTTTGAAGTCGTCGCTCTGATTTCTTGCATTTTACTATAAGTCAATAAAGATACGTCTTCACAACTAAAGGTGGATCCTCCGGGATGATTATGTGTTAATATATTGTCCTCAAACTGTTTCACTTGCTCTTCGCTAAAAGTTACATAATTTTTCGTATTATCCGATTTTGAAAAAATCACATTTCCATCTGTATCAAATAGGTAGGCTGATTCCACCTCATCATGACATATTTTTCTTTCCACTGTACTAATTCCAGATCCATTACTTAGACCAGAACTAGATCCTCTTCCTCCCACCTCGGCAAATTACTCCTTTTTTTATATAAACCAATTTTTATATAAAAATATTTTTTATATTTTTGTATTTTAATCAGCCTTCTTAAATTCGTAATGGTATCCGTATTTTTTTTGATTGGCTGTCAGCCACTTCCCCACGGCATCATCGTAATTAAGACCTTGCATCTTAGCTCTATTAACAGCCTTTACGAACTCATTTGCACGAAACTTATGAGTTTTTACGAAAATATGATCACCGCTGACACAGCTTGCTACAATTCCTTTTTCTGCCGAAAGCGAAGTGGATAACATATCTGACTTTGAAAATGTTCCACCACTGGGATGATTATGAAAAATCATCTCACCTCTTCCGCCCATAATAGCAACGGAATGAGCATCTCCATGAACATAATTATGTACGTAACCATTTTCATCAACCGAAAATGCATGTTCCCTCTCAGGATCAAGGTGCATTTTACGGAAAATATTCAATGCTGCAGCTACACTTTTTTCCTTAATTTGTGTATTAGCGCGACTGTTTAGATCCCTTTTATCATTTCTACCATTCGTTATTGACGCGGCGTCTTGAAATTTGAAAGTAGATTGCCCTAACTCCCCACTTGCTCCACGGCCACCATCTAATGTAAGTTTCAAGTCTTCCATAGACATTTCATCAATAAATTTCCGAATAGTTTTTCCTTCAATCTCATAATCTAAGGCCGCGTCCAAATTTTTAAAGCGTATGCTCTCTTCCGTATCCAGGTTGTACAACTCCCCATTACGGAACAAAATACAATTTTTAAATTTAACTCCATACCTTCGTCGAAACTCGTACCGAAATGTACTCAGCGTCATTTTTTCTCCCGTGTAGGTCTTTAAACCTTGCGTAATATTTAGCAGTGTGCTACCATTAAGTGGATGGAAGGCTCCCAACCTCCATCGACATTTTCCCCATCTGGATCTAATCCAGGTGGGTTTTATATGCCTCTTCTATGCAACACATTATTTGATCTGCCTCATCAGATAACATTCTCCCCTCTTTAATCGCCAGGTCTAAAGCCTCTTTCGAACAGCAAATACTACAGATATTTAATTGATCCATGCGTGATATACCAAAAGGATCTCTTCTCTCTTTCCCGCATCTCGGACATATTTTTTTCATCCTATTCCCTCCATTGTTTTATTGTTTTCTATAAAATCGGTTTTATCTGAACATATTTCTATAGAAAACAAGTTTTATGTTTTTATGTTTTTATATTTTTATATTTTTATGTTTTTATATTTTTATATAAAAAGGCAGCATACAAACATAATAGAGTAATGGGTATATACGGCAAGTAAAGGATACAGGTAAGATAAATGAAATAAACTATTCCTTCAAATTATCCGGATCTCTCCATGATTTCTTTCGTGTTAAAAGAAACTTCTTTCACAGCTATGACCTCCATCTCCTTCAATGTTTCTGCCAGCCTGTTTCACATGCAGCTACTCTTCTATCAGGTCCCCCGTCCCTTGACTTCCCCACACGCCTGACCGGTTCTGTACCTCCCCTGTCCTTCCCAGTCTTCTTCTGGCCAATCTGTTCCTTACTGCGTACTGCGCTTCCTGTCCCCACCAGTACTCCTACCAGCTTAATCCGCTCCGTACTATGTACTGCGCTCACTGGCCTCCCGGTATGCCTACCGGCCCGATCCGCTCCGTACTACGTACTGCGCTCCCCCACCTCTCACCGCTTTCCCCGCTCCCCCTACTGGCTAGATAACTACGTTATCTAGCCCATTATCGAGGTGGGTATATAATATAGAAGAAACGCGTAAATATCAGTTCTACACGGCGGGGCATTTTTGCATATTAATTTTGTGTTACTGCCCCGGTTCCTTGCTGAATAAAAATGCCAGGGTGTAGTATACGTCCATATCAATTTTCACCACCCTGGTACGCTTCCCGTTACGCGAAATTTTCTTCGTGTAACGATCCGGATCGGCGTCGATCCAATGCAGCCGCTTCCAGATTCGTAGCTTTTGTTCCACAGTATCGTATGAATTCCGATTCAGCATATTATCCAGTATTTTTCTGCTCACCAATATGTAGCCTTTGTCGATCGGCACTTTCTGAGAATGTGATAAGAAACCCACAATACCTAAGAATTCATCAATATATGTGTTACCTTTCATATTTTTCGACTCCTGGTAGATCTACAGCAGTTTTCCGAATCATATATACCCGCCTACTCTTACCATTAACTATCACGGAGAATATTTCTTTGTCATTGGACTTCATGATCCCTAGACATACCATATAGCGAATAAAGTTTCTGGCCGTAACCTTATCATCCGTATAGGCAGCTAAAATGTTCTCGAAGTCTCGCTTATCTACCCGGTAGTACTCTTTGGTGTTGGCCGTATTATTTTTATAGTCCAACCACAGGGCGGATTTTTGTAATTCAGCCAAAAAAGCCAATATGCGCGTTATGTAGATAAAGGTAAGCTCATCTTCCTCAGACGCTCCAGACTCTTTCTCTGCATTTGAAAATCTTTGTAATCGCTGGATGGTTTCCTGCAGCTGCGCTTTCTCCCTGACCAGCTGCTGATTTACGTCAATCAGTTTATTAGCTTTGGCTTTTAGCCGTGCTATTTCTAACTCCTCACTGCTCATGATCCTGGCGCCATTTGGCTCCATATCACCCCTCCAATCAAAAAAATTAATCAATGTAATATAAGATAAATTATATTACATTCGCGGCAGCCTACCGGATGTGTCGGAAACCCTCTTGTAATCTAAGGTTTTTTTTGCTAAAATTGATTGATTAACCATGAAATAAGAAAC
>NZ_JACOPC010000037.1:0-12446 GCF_014288035.1 Hungatella sp. L36
ACAAAAAACTACATAATCAACGTCGTGGCGAATCACTACATTCGCTCTTTTGTTATGTGATTTTTTATTTCAAGTCCATTATACACTATCTTGGCCGATTTGCGAAGTTTCCTAGAAAGTAAAAAATGGGTGCCAATACCAATTAAAATTAGTATTGAACACCCATATATTACTTATTTAGCTATACAAATCAGCATATTCCGTAATTACTTTGCCTTCCATTATTTCATCATCCATCGAGCATACCCACACCAACGTCGGGGCCTCATAGGAAGGTTCCCCCATCAGGCCATACACGGTTTTCTCTCTATACTTATCCCAGCCTGCAATGGCTTCCTCTTTGCAGTTTCTTTCCGGAACTTCAGTTTCTGCAATCAGCCACAAAGCCTGTTGCCGTTCCGGACAATGGATAATCATATTGTTTTTAAATCTCGGTTTCATACATCTGCACCTTTCTCCTTGCCAGCTCCGAGCTGTCTGAAGCGCTGTCATTTATTACGGAAACATCATTCCGTCAGCTTTTCCAGCAACTTGGGTAACGCTTTCCGCGTAAGTTCTGCCGATGCTTTATCCACGCAGCGCGACAGCAGCTCCTCTTTCTGACTATAAATAACCTCCTTGACCGCTTTTTCGATCCCTTTATATTCATCACGCTTAAAATAAGCCCTCGCACATTCCTTTGCAACCATATCTATAATTGCTTTCTGAAGCTCATCCTCATCAATCTCTATTGTTACCTTCATCTTTTCCCTGCCTTATATTTATTCCGCATCACTCGGATGCTTTACATTCCAGATCGAGCAGCCAGTCATCCACACCTTTCAGGTTTCCAGCCCAGGCGCCTTCTTGGTCTAAATCCCAGACAAACTGCTTGCACGGTACCAAAAGCTCCTTACAGATGCCATACAGCTTCCTGCACCCGTTCTGGATATGCTTCCGTTTCTCTATTTTTTTCAGGCACTGATGTTTTCCTTTTTCCTGCCGGAACGCACACGTTACGCAGTCTGTATTATAATCCGCCTGACAAACCGTATTTAACAGCTTATCCATGTCATAGGTCTCATAAACCATCTTGACTCTAAGCCGCTTTAACTGTGCGATAAGCTCCGGCAGATTCGCGTACTGGTTGACGCCTGGGACACAGGCAAAGCTGCGACCGGACAGGAAACTGGCTATGTCTCCTTTCAGTGGGCCTTCTGTGAGGAATACAATCTCATCCCTCGGATTCCCTACAAAATGAATCGGGCTTCCAGAGCTGGTTCCCATCTTATCGTTGATACTGGATAACCAGATATACTTGGTATGATCGAACGGGTAATCCAAACGGATCTGCATTCCCACAATATATCCCTCGATTGTCCGGACCGGAATTAAAAAGCCGCTGCACTTCCGCTTAAAGCGGATACTCCAGGCCCCGTCCTCCTCCTGGTAAAATCCAGGAACACCTTCCACGGTACAGCCGGCTTCAATCAGCCGTTCTGTCAGCTTCCGAAAGCCGAAGACTGGCGTGCTCTTGTATCCATTCTTCTGGATTTGCTCCATACTTAATCCGCGTTCCAAAAGATTTTTTCCGTGTGTCTCCGATAAAGTAAGCATGGAGAGGAACGTGGAATATGTTTGATGCAGCACCCGATCAGGAGCCCGGTCTGCATGGATCACTTCCGGTTTGGATTTCACCGTTTTCTTAAAGCTCTCATATTCCGGAGCCTGGATGCCTTTTCCCAGATAATTCTTAATCTGTTCACAGGCCGTAGCCCGATCCAGACCATATACCTTGCTATATAACTGGAGCTGGCCTCCGCCTTCTCCACATTTATTGCAGCGGAATACGTTCTTCTCCAGGTTAATATTCAGCTTCCCCTCTTTGCCGCAAAATGGGCAGTCACAATCCCAGCTTGTTTGATTTTTTCGACGTATTTTCAGGTTCAGAAGGAATACGATATCACTAATGTCAAATGGAAACACCTCATTCATCCGATATAATTCCTCCCTCCTTTCCGCAGCCCGGCAAAAGCCAGGCTGCATGTCATTAAGCTACCCTGTTTGTTGCTGCGTCAATCAGGAATCTAGCGCCAACCCGCAAGAGCTTATCCGGCCCCTTATAATCATTTGCATACCAGTTTAAGTCCTTCGGCCGGTCTATCGCAATCTGCCCTAATGTCTTGCCATGATTGATCTTGGTTGAGACAACAACAGACGCCGCTGATTTATAGTCCAACAGCGCATAAATCTGTTCGTCTGTCATATCCGGTGTGATAACTGGTAACTGCGGTGCCTGGCCGACTGGCTGTATCTGCTCCTGTGCAAGAGCCTGGTTCTGCGGCGGCACCTGATTCTGTGGCGCTGTCTGGTTCTGCGGAGCTGCCTGGCCCTGCGGCCATGCCTGATTCTGCTGGACTGCCTGACCCTGTGGCCGTACCTGGTTCTGTGGTACTGCCTGGCTCTGAGGCCGTACCTGGTTCTGCGGTACTGCCTGGCCCTGTGGTACTGTCTGGCCTGCAGCATAATTATAATTAGCAGGCACCAGATTCTGTACCGGTGTTCCCCCGCCAAAAGCCGGAGGCATTCCATAAGCCACACTGGAGGTTTCCTGCATGTATGCTTCCAGGGAAGCGGCCGGTTCCATATAGCCTGCCGACACTGCCGGATTCCCCTGCATAGGTGTCTGGTTTTGAGCCATTACCGGATTCTGGTTTGGTACGGCCTGCTGGCCCTGTGAACCATTCACTTCTTCAGTCATAGTGCCGGGCATATCAGAAATGTAATTGCTTCCCTCACCGCGGTTCTGCCCAAGAGGCGCATCGACCACATTTGGGTCCTGCTCGCCTTCCAGATCGGCAAATTGTAAGCCATATCCCGCATCAGCAAGCGCCCGCCCCACGGCGGCAGTCTCCGCCAGCTCCAGAAATTTGGCTCCGAACTGTTCGTCCTGACTTACAAACTTCTGGGCAAACGCACTGGCAATATAGCTGTCCTCCGGATCCGTCTTGTTTAAGTAAATCCTGGCCTCCACAATGGCCGTCTGCTCCGTGAGCTTTAGCAGCTTTTTGACAATCTTCCCTTCCGGATTCTTCAGGCGGAACCACAGTTTACGGTACACCACATCCAGATACTGCTTTACGGTCCCATCACTTCCAGTTAAATTCCTCATATACTGCCTGGGATCAAAACCTTCAATCCGGTTCAAATTTCTGACTTCATCCACCCTGTCATACATCGTTGTATTGATTGTTTCACTCATTCGCTTTCGCTCCTCTCTTGTGAGCGGCAGGCGGTATCTTAACCTCTATATAGTAAAGAGCCGCCAACCGCTGAAATACTTGAATTTTTTTATCTTTTTACAGAAACTCAACTGGCCCGTTTCTCCTCCTCATCTTCAGAAAGATCTTCTACCCTTCCATCAAGAGGGGCGGACTGTCCATATTCTTCCGGACAGAGTTCCTGGTTATCCACAAAAAGTTCCGCATTTACAATGTATTCCTGTGTATACCAAACCTCATTACCCGGAATTCTTCCCGAATTTGACAAGGTATCCCCGACAAATTACATACGCGGGTAAACCCAATATGGCTAACTGAATGTAGCACGTCAAAGCCGATATGCGGTCAACATCCTGGCCCACAAATAATGCATTCGTCTGCGGATTGATTCCCTTCTTTTGAAGCATATGTGCAAACGTAATTAACATCGTTCCGGTTCCGCACGCCGAATCATATACGGACAAATACCCTTTCATTTCTAATTGGTCATTCCATATCAGTTTCTCGCACACAAACTCGGCATTGCAACGGAAACATTGCAAGAGCTGAAATACTGCTTTTTTAGCCTTTGCAACAACTCCAGCTCCTGACATATATTCCCCAGGAAATCCTGTTTGTCGTTTTCTTCATAAGCCAGCTGCATAACAGCGAAAAGCTGTACGATGATGTCCTGTTCCTCCTTCTGATAGGTATGTATGATGGACAGATATTCTTCTTCCCTCTCATCCCAGCTGCTTGTTTTCACAAGGTTTGAGATGGTGATTGCAGCCAGAGTAATGAAGTCATTCCACACTTTCCAGATAGAACGGCGCTCAGTAAGTTTCTCCAGCATGGTACAAAATTCTGCTTTCCAGTCCGGCTTCTTATTCATTGATTGCCCCCTTTCTTTGATCCGGCAATTCACTAATCTGTACGGCCATGTCCTTCTCCAACATACTATTGCGGATTATGACCTCGCCATTCTCCCCATACAGCACCTGGTAGCCTGCCATGGACAGCGCCTGCTCGATCACATCGAAAACGCGCTCCCGCTCGTCCTGCTTCTCCTGATAATTACACTGTTTGCATTTACAGTCCAACTGGGTGCAGCGTCTGAGCCGCGCCGGATTCCGGCTTTCAACGTAGGGAATACAGATGGTAAATCCCAGTTCCTCCAGTTTCTCTACCGCAAAATGGATTATCTGGTTTCGCACACCACGGTCTAAGACGTTCTTTAACTCCTGGCCGTCTCTATCCGTGCTGCCATCCACCAGTACCTTACAGAAGTCAACTGCAGCCTGCGATAATGCATCCAGGCGGCGCACCATACCCTGTGAAACAATTTTTGTCCTATTCATCGTTTAAATTCCTCCTAAAAATTAATTGCCATCTGTTCATATACGGATTCCTCCAGCCTGCGTTCCTCCAACAGCTCATAATACCGTCTGGTAAGTCGTTCCCCTAACCGGGTCAGGCGCTTTTCATTTTTCGTGTTATGGACTGCCTTCTCAATGGCCCGCTTCTGTCCTATGATAATCAGCTTTACCTTGGCTCTTGTTATGGCGGTATAAAGGATATTACGCTTTAACATGAGGCGGAACGCCATCAGCCATGGCAGGATCACCACCGGATACTCGCTGCCCTGGGATTTGTGAACCGTCTGGATATAGGCGTGTTCCACCATTTCCATCTGTTCCTCATCATATTCCACAATACGGCTACCAAACGCAATTTCAGTTTTTTTAATCCCGTCACTGTCCAGGTAAATAGCCTTTATGAATCCGGTGTCCCCGTTACTGATTCTGTCTTTGTTTTTATTTTGAATAATCTTATCCCCGGCGCGGAATGTATGGCCAGCAGCTTTCATTTCCAGCTGGCCTTTCCGGGCTGGATTCATCATTTCATGAAGTTCTTCATTCATCCCGTTGACGCTCACACCGTCTCCCTTTCTGCGCGGCGTAAGAATCTGAACGTTTTCCACGCCGTTTTGCTTAACCTCATCCGCATAGACTTTTCGTACCAGGTTTTTAGCTTCCAGCTCTGTTTCGACCGGCAGCCAGACAAAATCCTCCCCATACGCGAACTCTGTCTGATCCTTTTGCATAAGATCCGCATTTTGAACAATCCTGCTGTTTTTATCCTGCCGGAAGACCACGTCAAGAACCGTAAGAGGGATGATTCCGCTTTCAATCAGTTCCCGAAACACATTTCCCGGTCCCACCGATGGCAGCTGCTTCACGTCTCCAACCAGAACCACTCTGGTATCTCTGTCTATCCGGCCAAAGAAGGTGTTTCCCAGCTTCATGTCAACCATACTGAACTCATCGGCCAAAAGCAGGGATGCCTCCAAAGAATCGGAGTCCATCCAAAAATCCTCATCATCACTCACAATTCCCAGCGCACTGTGCATGGTAGACGCTTCTGGATAGCCGGTGCTCTCTGCCATACGCCTGCTTGCTTTCCCAGTCGGTGCCATAAGAAGGACGGTTCCATCATCAATCTTTTGATGAATATAAAGGATTACTTTCTCCACTGTTGTCTTTCCGGTTCCCGGCCCTCCCGTAATAATACTGAAGCGGTAACGGAAAGCCATGATAACAGCTTCTTCCTGCCGCATGGCAAGCTGGATTCCCAGCTCCTCCTGAGCCTCCTTCAGCAGACTAATGATATCTGTTTTGTCCGGCTCCTGAAGCAACAGCTCCGCTATGGCATTTGCTGTACCTTCCTCCTGTTCATAAGCACTCTTGGTATAGACAGCAGTTCCATCAACCACCAGCTCGCTCTCTGCAAACATCTGATTAGCGACTGCACAGATCTGTTTCCTGCTGACGGCTTCCATCGGGAATCCATGGTTTAAATATTGATATACAGTCTTGATATATGTTTCTTTATCCATGTAGAGGTTCCCTGCCCGCATATTGTCGTCTATCACATATCGTAGGCACTCCCTGATCCGCTGCGGATCGAAAAGGCATATGTTATTTGCCATTGCGATCCGGTCAACTTGCGTGAAGGAAAATCCCTGCACCTTACAGAGTTCATAGGTTTCACTGCGTACTACCTCCAGCGCGCGATCCCCATATGCGGTCTGCACCTTGGCAATCTTTCCCGGCCCCAGCTGATAGGGTGCCAGTAACATAGTTAATTCCCTTCTGGAATGCGCTTCCTGATAGGACATCAGGATCATGGACAGCTTTTTCTCTGTGATTCCCTTAATCGACAGGAGCTTTTCCGGTTCTGCGTCAAATATCTCAAAGGTTTGTGTACCAAACTGGTTCACAATCGCCTCCGCTGTCTTGGGGCCTATTCCTTTCACCGCGCCGGAACTAAGATACTGGTAAATGCCGTCCTCTGTGTCCGATAAAATATCGTCATAATATTCGACCGCAAACTGCAGTCCATTCCTGCCCTTGGCCCAGGTTCCGTTTAGCTCATATTCCAGCACGTCTCCGTTTGGCAGATGATATCCGACCGCCACAAATGCGGTTTTATTTCCCTTATAGAAGGAGTTTTTCGCACCTTCCGGCACCGGTTCCTCCGTAAGATACTGAAATATACAATATCCGTTCTCCGGATTGGAATAGATCTCCCTGTCGTATCTACATCTCACGTCAACGTCTCCTTTCATGTAGAAGGCGTCTGCACCACGCCAATATAAGGGTCCTCCTTTAGAAGGGCATATACGGGTATTCCCAGCTCCCTGGCCTTTACGATCTCGGCCTGCATACCGCAGCTGATTACCGGGCTGCAAACAATCAACGCCTGGCTGTGTTCCAACAACTTCATGCCAACGCTGATTCCCAGTTCACGCACCCATAAAACTCTGTCATCCAGAAGCTCCGGAAGATACGCATGAGGAGCCACCGCCCGGCACCGGAAAACTTTCGATACCAACTGCATATAACTGCGGGCCAGTTCCATATTTGCGCGGATTTCATTAGCTGTAGGTGCAGAAAGGGGAGAACAGATATAAACCATATCGTTTTCTCTTATCATCAGGCCGCCTCCACTTTCTTGGCAGAAAACCGCCTGCTTTCCGTAACTTCTACATATTCATCATAGATATCCGGATGCTGCACCTGCAGCTTTTCCAGGCTATTCTTACTGATTCCGGTTCGATAGACCGGATTATATGTAACAAGGTATTTGCACGGACCGAGATCCAGTGATGCTTTACAGCTAACACCCATACGCTCAACCACACCGGCATAGAGGCTTTTCATCTTCCCCTCAATCTCTCTCGATTCCTTATCAATCGCGGATTTCCGCTCTTTTAAGGCTAAATACTGGTCCAGGTTATCGCGTATTGCTCCCGGGAGGATTATTTCGTCCTCGTCTTTATCTCCAGGCCCAAAATGCCTCCTGATACTTTCCAGTATCAGCTCACCGCTTTCCACGTATGGAGGTTCCTGCTCTTTCTGGACATATTCATTCCAAAAATATGCCTCCTCATTGATAAGATCTTCTTCGAGATCATAGTCCCGCTCAATTTTTCGGATGACATACTCATTCTCATTATTTCCGAACAGACAGGCGATATAGACCACATTTAAGTTCATAACAGCCATGTAATGTCTGCACTGATACTCATAATTGAGCGGCACACAGTTATTTTCCCATTTGTCCTGACAATGATAGTTTGATGTTTTACATTCAAGGATGCCTGTGGTTCCGTCCGGGAAATCAATAAAAAAGTCCACATCGGCCAGTAAAAAAGGATAGAGCGGATGACGGAACATCTTATGGATTGGGTAGACTTTCAATCCTGTTTTATAAGAAAATATCTCTGCAACCAGTTCCTCCAGACGATGTCCAACGGATTTAGCCACCCAGTTATCCTCATCTTCATTGACTACCGGCCGGATACCCCGCTTGTCATAATACAGATCCCGGCCGGTACAGAACGGTGATTGACCCATAATGGCAGCTACGTCGCTCCCGCCAATTCCCAGCCTGCGGTATTCCAACCATTCCTTTTCAGTAAGCGTAGTCGTATCAACGACTACCTCTGGACTATAATTCAGATTCAAAAACATAAAATCTCTCCTTCCTCATGGTAAGAAAAAAGAAGAGGTCTCCCTCCTCTTCGTTCTTAATGTGATTGAACGTTTTTCACAGCCTGCATTTTTTACCACTTGATTTCTCCCGGAACATCAAATTCCTTCCAGTCCAAAGACAAAGCTCTGGCAAGTTTTTCTTCCATGGTGGCAATATGGCCTCCTGACTCCCCTTCGCACGTCAGCATAAAAATCACTTCTGACATCCCACAGTAAATTTCGTGGGCCGTGCAGCTTCCTGTTCCGTTCTGGGATATAAACAAATTCAAGGCTTCCGTGATATATCGTTTCGGAACCTTCACCTTTTTCATAATCCCAATCATGCAGTTTCCGGGATTGGTAATTAAAATACCCAGGAGCCTTGTCAGATTCTTTAATGCAGCCTGGTACTTTCCAAACAGCAGCCCCAGCTGCTTATCAAACTGCTCCAGTGTAACTCCATTTTCATGACTGAGCCTTAACGGATCACCCAGAGCAATGGTATTCTGCTTGGGGCCACAGAGCAGCATGGGATATAAATTAGCCCCGCTGGTACCGACATCTGATGTGGATACCCGGAGGGCCGCCTTCATATCATCCGAATCAAGGCCGCAGTTTTCCAGCTCTTTGCGGTACGCTCCCAGAAGTTCATCATTCCTGGAAAGTTCCCACAGGCCCGATGCCCTTGTGTGATCGTAAAAACCGCCTAAAAAACTTGCCCCAGGAAAAGTCTTATTTAGGAACTCCACTACATGAGCAAAAACCTGCTCCATATCCAGAATGGAGTAGTCGCAGCAATCTCCACCATGCACCGCAGATACTTTACCGTCTGAGATCCGCAACAGGGATTCTCCCTTTGTGATCTTCAGACAGTCGTTCAGTATCCGGGCGTATACATTCTTCTCCAGACGGTTTAACACCGCCCCTGAAATACCGGCGCGATCTAAGATCGTCTTAATCGCACAGCTTCTCACTGGGTAATACTTATCCTTGGCTTTCAGTACCAGCCTGGTATTCTCCATGGTATCCGTCAGAATACCGATATCCAGGCCCTCCTGCTCATACTGTTCCTTAAGTTCCTTTGCAATTTTGCTGTCCTCATCCGTGATTGCAACGAGCCGAAGATCCTTGGAGCGTTTCCGTTCCCATCTGGATCTTCTTCCAATCGCCTTCAGACAGTCGAAAAATTCGTCCTGCGCTTGAAACTGCCTGGAATAGTTGTCTGCATACATAATTTCATTCATTTGTTTTTCCACCTTTCTTATTTTGGTTTTTTATCCTTAAAGCACGTGCTTTTTAGGCAATAAAAAAGGGAATGAGCCAGCATAAGCATTTCTTACACTGTCATCATTCCCTTATACGTGTGGATACCCACAAGACAGGACCGCCCTTTCCCGGACCATAAAAAATGCCAGAAAAATACCAGTCATCATGGCGTTTTCCTGACATCACTACAATCTTAAACAACGTGTGCGGAACGAATCCTCCTGGCCTTTTACCCGCCAGAATACCGTCCTCCGGAGCACAAAAATCAATTACAAAACCATACTAACACAATATCTAATATGTTGTCAATATCATAGCGCTTTTTATAGTATCTTAAATTTTTAAAATATTTCAATAATTTGGATTTTCTCCCCCTCTTTATAAACAGTATGTGATTTTCCGAAGCTGGTAAGTAGCTTTTCTTTCAGCTTCAATATCACCCGCACTTTGATAACTGAAGAGCATATACCAGCATTTTATATAGGTTCCCTGGACGGCCTGGCTGTAAGCTGCGCCGCCCCTGGATTGAATCGTACACCGTACAGCCTGCTACGTGGCCGGGAAGGGCATAGGAAGGGGATGCAGGGAGATATGCGTTTAATAAACTTAGAAAGAAGGAATCTTCATGAATAATCCTAATGCAGATAATACAGTCTCGGAAGATTTCAAGAAATACTCGGTTGCAGAAATCGCAGATATGCTCGGATTGGGTAAGACAAAAACCAGAGAACTCTTGCAAAGTAAAATTCTCCCGGTGACCAAATTAGGGCGGGACTACTTTACTTCCCCTAAAGCATTGCAAGATTTCATAAAAAAGAATACTGGTAAGGAACTCTCAATTAAATAGATTACGGTTGTCACAAACACTATATCGTACTATAATAATCCTACAGCAAATATATGGCTTCCTGTAGGGTAGAGTTCATTGTACCTTATAGGAGAGCATACAATGAGTAAAACTAAAGCAGAAGTTAAATCAAAAGAACAGCCTCAATCGAAGCCGAGGCGAAGCAAAGGTGATGGATCACTCTTTAAAAACTCCAAAGGTAAGTGGGTAGCTCGATACAAAGGCAAAGAATTCACGGGAGATGTAAAAAGCGAAGTGAAAGCCAGAATGGATAAGTATAAAATACTTGTTCAAACTGGCGAAGCTGTCACAAGAAAGCTGACGGTTCAGCAATATGGAGAAAAATTTCTTTATCACAAAGAGCAGCAAAATAAACGCGGCAAATTTAAGAACTCCAGCCTGGACCGGCTTGAAAGGACATTTCATAAGCAGATAGAGGAGAGCGATCTGGCAAAGGTCTTGATGTGTAATTTAGATGGCTTACAAATTCAGGATTTTATTGATAATTTGTCAAGCAAGTACAGCATATCAACCATCAAGAAAGCATACCTCTTTTTGCAGGCTATGATAAGTTTCGGTATTGAAATGAAGGATCTACCCAAATCATACGACCCGTTGTCCATTGTCGAGTTGCCTGATGAATCTGTGCTGGAGGTGAAAACAAAAGAGATTGAGATAATGCCTGATGAGTACCTCCCCAAATTTAAGGAAACCGCTATGGCTAGAAATCCAGATGGTTCCCTGGCTTATCGCTATGGACCGCTTCTAGTCTTTGCCTTAAATACGGGATTCCGGGAAGGCGAATTGCTCGCACTTTCAAAATCAGGTATTATGACAGTCGATGGGAGGCGCGCATACCACGTCTACGAAACTGTCAGCACCGTAAAGAATCGGGATAAGGATGCCTCAACAAAAACAAAGCGTATTCTGACTGCTCCAAAGTATCCACGAAGCGTCAGGACAGTTCCCTTAAACAAGGAAGCAGAGTATTGTCTGGATTTAATGCTTGGCTACTATGAAACAAGTACAGTCCGGGATGATCTGATTGTAACAACAAAAACAGGATTACTCCCAACGGCCCGTAATATTCAGCTGACTCTAGATCGGATTCTGAAAAGAGCCGGACTGCCTCACTATGGCACACATGCCCTTCGGCATACGTTCGCTACCAGGCTGCTCCGTAAGACACAGAATCATCAGGAGCTGAAGGCCGTAGCCGAGTTATTAGGCGATGACTACAAGGTTGTGGTTAAAACCTATCTTCACACAGAGGAACAGGGAAAGGGCGGATTGGTTGATCTACTAACGGCCTAAAAAACTCCACTCTATTTCCACCTTATGAAACGATTTTATCCGATTTTTAACGATTTCTAACGACACTTGTTAATTTTACAAATTCAAGTACAATGAGAAAAAAATGAGATAGAGGCAAGGGTCTAAACTGTATAAATAGCACCATCAGACGTAACGCAGACAACAAAAAAACCTCGGAAAATCAAGGTTTCCGAGGTTTTGATGAGAGGCGACGACCGGATTTGAACCGGTGGATACTGGTGTTGCAGACCATTGCCTTACCACTTGGCTACGTCGCCGTATTTATTTTTTTATGTTGGCTGAGAGCCAGTGAGCAGGGTGTTGCAGACCCACGCCTTACCACTTGGCTATGTCGCCGTAGATATTGTAAAAAGTTGAAGTTCTAATGAATTTCAACTTAAGTGACCCCAACGAGATTCGAACTCGTGTTACCGCCGTGAAAGGGCGATGTCTTAACCGCTTGACCATGGGGCCTAAGCTTTGCATTTCGTTCTCCTCATTTACCGTTTGAGTATCACGAACTCCCCGAGTAGGACTTGAACCTACGACAGCGCGGTTAACAGCCGCGTGCTCTACCGACTGAGCTATCGAGGATTATTATACCATGAGGTATCCTCTATTCCAAGGCATATACCCTCAAAACCACACATTGTACATATCTTTCATCCGTTCTTACTTCCTCTGCCATTTCTGACAACCTAAACCAACTTGGTTAAGCCCTCGACCTATTAGTGACAGTCAGCT
>NZ_JACOPC010000038.1:0-10099 GCF_014288035.1 Hungatella sp. L36
TCCAGCATTTTGGCCGTCAGCCCATTGCACTCTCTATTCTAACAGCTTTAGCAACAAGATGGATATAGACACGACTGGCTGTCGTGTACTTTACCCATAAATACATTGTAGTAGCATTTATCGATTTTTCCCAAAAACCCCCTCTATGGAAAAAGAGGACAACAAATACTCTGGTCGAAATGAAAATAATGAGTAGGCCAAATCAATGTGATGAGATGATATCGGACACTAAAAGGATTTTATATGAATGGTTTCCCGAACGGCATCCCGATCAGTATGTAAAGCAAATATCAGAATATATACGTCATATCGCTGGAAACAGTTTAGAGCATAGTGAAGAAAATCAGGATGGTATATGCTATTATACTTTACAAAAATATAGCCCTGTTGGAAAAAAATTGTCTGTCCGTGTTGCTTTTTGTGATACTGGCATGGGTATAGGACAAAGCCTTGATAAAGCTTATCCCTGGATTGCAGAAAACAGAAAAAATCCTCTCATCTATGCATTTATAAAAGGATTCTCATGTCGAGGAAATAACAATGGCGGATTAGGTTTTCGAATAGTGAAAAAACACCTGCATACTTATGGAGGCGAAGTTCAAATTCGATCAGGCAATACAATGCTACGCTATTTCGGCAAAACCGAAAAATTTAATATAGTAAAATTTAAATACCCTATAATAGGAACACAAACATTATTTATTTTAAATTAGCTCTTGACAACCGAAATAAAAAGTATTATTCTAAGAGTATGATTTCACCATTTTTTAGTGAAGTATGATGGGAGGGAAAAAAGTGTTATGTATTCTTATGAATGAATTAGCACAGAAAGTTGGTCTAAATAAAGAATTATTTTATAGACCTAATGCAGTTAAAATGTACACAGAAGTATTTCCTCTCGTTCAATATCTCAACGGCGGTACTTTGGTGGATTGTTCTTTTGAAGGTATAACAGGATGCGATGCTTCCTTTGCAGATGAATTTGTAATTAACCTTCAAAAGCATATTGCAAAGTATAAAAATGTAGTTCTTCGTTTAAGCCATTGTAATGAAGCTATCATAGAGAATTTACAGGGGGCATTGCTTATTCGCAACGAAATGGACAATGAAAAAACTAATATTTTATATTATGATTCCAGCTATAAGTTTTTGATTAAGCAAGAACCCAATTTACAAAATACTTTCGATTTTGTGCAGTCTCACAAAGAAGTATCTGCAAGGGATATTGCAGAATATTTCGGAATAGAAATCAACAGTGCGAGTAATCGCCTAAAAAAGCTCTATGACTCTAATAAATTATTTAGGCGAGAAATCAAAGATGAGAAGGGACGGCAGCATCTATACTTTTTATAAAACTCCTTAATCGGAGTTTTATAAAAGCCAACACTTCACCATTTTTTAGTGAAAAGGAGGTCTAATGATTCGAGCTTCTCCAAAAAAAATCCGTAGGTATAGCACCTACAGATTTTCCACAAAATATGTACTCGTTAGTCGCTGCAACGACTTCGAGTTTATTGTAACCCAACAACAAAATTTTTTCAATATTTGGAGGCAATAAACATGAATAATTTAAATAATATCAACAACAACCCTGATCTTCATAAAAAAGGGACCATTATAATCGTAAACGGAAGAAGCATTGAAACCTTTGAAAAGAAACTCACTTTTGAGCAGATTGTCCAGTTGGCGTTTAATGAGTATACCCCAAGTGAATCAACCGTCTACACTGTTACATACTCTAAAAATGAACATGATAAGGGTATGCTAACAGAAGGTGATGTTATTACTGTGCGAAAGGAGCTGGTTTTTAATGTCACAAAAACTTCTCGATCATAGCACAGACTTACAGAAACTTGTGGAAGATGGTTACGAATTAGAGATTCGTGGTGCATTTGCCTTAGTACACCACATTCCCTACGTAAATCAGCAAGCAGAAGTTCTATATGGGACTCTAGTCTCTCCCTTATCGTTATCAAATAATGCTGCCATTAAACCTGAAACTCATGTAATATACTTTATAGGTGAACATCCATGTGATAAAAATGGAGACAAGCTGTCTTGTATCACGCATCAAGATTTAACTCAAGATTTGGGCTCGGGAATCATAATAAACCACTCCTTTTCTAATAAGCCAATTGAGGGGTATAAAGATTACTATGAGAAATTTGTACAGTATATTAAAATTATTTCTGCCCCTGCATTATCAATCGATAGAAATGCCACTGCCCAAACATACTGCACTGCTTCTGAAGACAGTAATACCGTTTTTCAGTATCATGATACAAATTCCAGCAGAGCGTCCATCACTGCCATCTCCGAAAAACTAGCATCGCAAAATATTGGCATTATTGGTTTGGGTGGAAGCGGATCTTATGTACTGGACTTAGTATCTAAATGTCCTGTACAGAATATTCATCTTTACGATGCAGATCATTTCTATCAACATAATGCATTTAGAGCGCCTGGCGCCGCAGATATGTCAGATTTAAATGCATGTGGTACAAAAGCCGAATATTTTCATGAAAAATATTCACATATTCATAAAAATATTCATGCACATAACATTTATATAGATGAGGATAATGTTTCTTCTCTTAACGGATTAAATTTCGTTTTTATCTGCATTGATAAAGGTGATAGCAAAAAAATCATCACACAATATTTAATAGATAATAGCATTCCTTTCATTGATACAGGAATAGGAGTAACCTCTGTGGAAAATTTTCTCCTCGGACAAGTACGTTCTACCTTGGTTACCCCAGACTCTCAAACAGGTTTATCATCTATTGATATGAATATTGACGATGATATAGATAATGCATATAAGACAAATATACAGATTGCAGAATTAAATTGTCTTAGTGCCTGTCTTGCAATCATTCAGTGGAAAAAATATTGTGGTTTTTATCAAGATGTAAGAAAATATACTACAGATGTTTATAGCATAAACGATGGAGTTCTCGCCCATGAAAATACTTCAGCACTATAAAACACAGTTTGTACCTGCAATACCAGGACAGCTAAAAGAAGGTATTTTATACATTTGTATTCCGTATAATACAGCCGCGCATTTATGTGCCTGCGGATGCAAATCGGAAATTTTCACTCCAATATCCAAACAATATGGCTGGATAGTTAGCTATGATGGGGACAACGCTTCTCTTTCTCCTTCAATTGGTAATGGCGCATACCCTTGTCACTCCCATTATTTCTTGAGGAACGGTGATGTAGAGTGGCTTCCACCTATAGGTATCTCTACCCAGCCAGCCCAGGCAGCTAAAAAGAAGCACTCTATATTTGATTTCTTCAAAAAATTATTGAAATAGTAATTCTAAGGGGTTGAACACATCAAAAAAGTTCAACCCTATTTCATATATATTTCTCCTTTATGTCACCAACCGTATTGATTTCCCCCTAGCCTCCCTATAAAATTGCAGTATATCTTATTTTGTATCTCCAGTATGGAATACACGCTGTTTATGATTGTACGTTCAGCCAGAAGTCCGCTCTTTTCAGATGCGCTTCTGGCTTTTGTTTTTGAATAGACTTAAAAGAAGAATGACAAGGCTGATCCCTGCCATTCTTTTTTAAGATAAAATTAAAAGGAGGGACCATCAATGAAAGGTGGCATGATAACATCTATCAACGAATTAGACTTAAACGACATCACTTTTGAAAAAATGCATTGGGAATACGGAACGCTTATGAGCCGCAGCGTCGGCAAACGATCTGAAAAACAGACATATTACACAAAAGGCGTCAAGACACCTATGGGAGAAATTGAGGAATCTGTATGGTACGAGCTGGCAGAATTCATGGTTCAGCGTGAGCATGAAGAAGAGCTGTTTAATAATCTGCTCCAGTTTGAGACTGAGACAACTCATAATCGCTGCTTTGAATTTAATAAACTGAGGCAGTACACCCTGGAACTTTACGCGGACCGGATCTTCGACCATCCGGGGTGGATTGGCTTTGTTCCGTTCAACCGAAAATACCGCCCTGATTTCATTAAAGATATGAAATTCATAAAGATTAAATCGGAATGCTGCGGAGCGATTGGTGAAATAACTGCAGAGCAGATTAATCCGGTCGGAGCGCCATGCCCCAAATGTGGAAGGATTGCCCCATTTACACGCATACCGGAAGAAAATTAACTACTATTCTGAAGGTGAGGAACGCTTATGACTTTAGAAGGCAAAGAAAAGGTTGTACTGGTATTAAAATATATCGGTGAAGATTTCTGCTCCCAATCGGTATATCAAGATCAGTTCGATCACTTATGGAAAGATGTTGGATCAGGAGATAGTGAGCAGCCGTGTTTATACTCGGCCATCAATAATTAATTTGAAGGCGAGCCATGTACCCTCATAAATCAGGAGTTTATCATACAACCTACAGAAAACCGGATTAGTGAAGAAAAAAAGTTCCAGTATCAAATGCTGGGCCGGTTAATATCTGATTGTGAGTATTACTTAGGATATGGATATAGAGATCCTGACAAGCTCTGGGCTCATGATGAGAAAGAACAAATTGAGAAAATCAAAAAAATATGGCTTAGTTTTTCTGAGTTGGAAAAGCCGGAATGGCTGACCTGGGAACAAATCATCGCATACGAGAAAGAAATGTGTAAATAACAGGAATTGATATGTAGATGCTGCCGGTATAAAGCCAGCAGCATCTACAAGATTTATTCTGGTTTTAAAGCCCCAACCAGGCTTAGTACCCGATAGGCGTCTGTTAGGCCCTGAACATAAAAATATTTCCTGCAGCTTCTCTGAAAAGTGCTGTCCAATTCTTCCAGCCGTGATACATCTTCCTTCAGGCCGTCGTTCGCCTCCATACTGTAATGGACAATACGATCCCATGTCTCGCCGCATTTCATATGTGTATCTTTGAGGTCTCCTTCTTCCAGAAACTGTCTTTCCCAAAATGCAATGACTTCATCTAACAGCGGATCGGCCAGTTTGGACTCTTTATCCGGATTAACAGGAGCATGGCTCCAGAACGTGCTGTACCCCTCTATCAAATTGTAAAGCGTATACAGTCTGAGATTTTCAATCGGTATATAAAACTGGCACTCCTCCACTTCATCCGGGAAAAAAGAAACCATAAGCTCCTGATCCGATACCCCTCGCTTAAAATAGACATCGATTCCATTAACATCATGTAATCGTTCGATTCTCTGGACTACACTCCCAGGGACCAGCATACTCATTAACACCTTAACTTCTCTATCCTGCATTTCTTCTGACAATATCCGATACTGCATTAGTTCTCCTCTCTGCATAACGCTACGACAAACTGTTTAAATTATACGATAGGCAATATTAAATTACAACGAAAGAATGAAGTAAAATAAACGATATAACCGTATTAAGGGAGGCCCTGAATGATAAATATTACAGAACGAATCACAGCCCTGCGTCTGGAACGGAAGTGGTCGGAATACCAGCTTGCAGAAAAATCAGGTATTACCCAATCCACCATATCCTCCTGGTCCAGGCAAAATGCCGTCCCCAGTATCCAGAACCTTGAAAAGATCTGTAATGCCTTCCAAATCACCCTCTCTCAATTTTTCCTGGAGGACGATTCGCAGGCCATCTGTCTCACGGAGTCACAGAAATCCATGTTCCATGCCTGGAACCGTTTAACAGTAGAACAACAGACCACCCTTCTCCAGTTCATGAAGACGATCTGATACCTGGCCTACGGCCAGCTGTCTTCTGCTATCAATTCTACTTCGTTACCATCGGCTCTGTATGTATACTGCTTCCAGCCGATTCCGTTGTCAAAATCTTTCATGCTCCTGTAAAATATAAGTGTGATTTCATTTGTAGGCGTATCATAATTGATCCGCCTGTGTTCCCGTACTACTTCATCTGCAGTCTTATCTAACTGCTTTTTTAACCATACATGCTTTACCACAACACAGACCATAGTTTCTGTGTAGTCTCTGCCAGATGACCGGAGCTGGAAAACCACTCGGTACTCTGGCTTTAATGCTGTCCAGGCGATAACCAAAAAGGTCACGCCGACCATGATTCTTTTCCAGTATTTTTTCACCGCATCCCCTTTCATATCGTTGTCAATCCGTTCTTTTCACGTTTATTTCCTGCCTTTACATGCCATACCCTTCTTTCCGATGTTTTTTTCTGTGACTTTTCTTCTTTTTAGTCATCATTGGGATAATTTTATCCAATTTATGTGATAGTGTCAATTAGTCATCTTTGGAATAAATCATTTTGTAACAGGGGCGGTGAACACTTATGAAGATTTATCAATATCAGGACAAAACCAACATGTGCGGCGAAAATGTGAAGAAATACAGACGTGAGCAAGATGTATCACAAACAGAACTGGCCGCTCGCCTTCAGACCTATGATGTGATACTGGAACAAAAATCCATCAGCCGCATTGAAGCTGGAACCAGGGTAGTTGCCGATTATGAATTATTCGCTTTAAGCAAAGCTCTGAATGTCACCATTTATAATCTGCTCGGATTGCCGAATCCAAAATAATAGGGAATTTTGTCTCTGGCACAACTATGGCACTGAAATATCCCAAACTGGCACGGTTTTGCGATTTACACGGTAAATCCCATATGATAAAATTGGTATTGTGAAAATTAGTAAGCAGACCAAAGAAACGCAGGTTTCTGGCCCTCCAGCCAGGCCCGCGTTTTTTTATTGCCAGCAGAAAGGGGGGATTTTTTGAAACAGAAAGTATTTCAGACTTTAAAATCGGAGAAAGGGGAAGCGTCCTATATTGGTACCTTTGTTTATATCCTGGTCGCCGCTATTATGATCGCTTTTATCATCAATGTCTTTCAAGTGATCTCCGTAAAACAGCAGATGGATCACCTGGCCGATCAGCTGGTAAAGCAGATCCAGCTGAATGGAGGGGAGAACGATGACACCAACTCGCTTTTCACCTATCTGGCCGATCAGATATCCGGAGCCGAGGGCCTTACCTATGATGTGGATTCACCGGATGACACGGATCAGATTCAAATTGGCACACCGTTTTATGTTTCTGTTTCCGGCCGATGCCATCTGGGCGGTTTCTGGAAGCTGCGTCTGGTACCCATTACCATCCGGGCCAGCGGCGCAGGTGTGAGTGAACATTATTGGAAACCGAGGTGAATTTCATGATGCAGCGATTATACCGGGATGAGCGTGGTGACTTATCCTACTTTACTATCTTTGTCATTCTGGCCGTCAACATGCTCCTGGCCTTTGTCCTGCTGTTCGCAATGGTTAAAATCAATAGTATTAATATCCGGAATGCAGCCAAAATGGAGTTAAACAATGTCAGCGCCCGAATCTATGCCGATACGTTCCATTCCCAGCGTGAGGCGAATCTGGAGTCCTACATGAAGGATCTGCATTTGAGCCATTCCTATCAGGAAGCGCTCCGCGCGGACTTCATTAACAGCCTGAAGGATCGGATTGATATGGAGAATGACAATTATACCCTCCGGAACATACGGTTGGATTTTAACCAGTATGACGACAAAATTGAATACGTTTTTTACTGTGAGGCCCAATTCAGAATCCATATGTTTGGCAGGGCCTTTCCACCGGTTACACAGCGGATTGAGCTGACTGGTTCCCATCACACCAAATATTAAGATAATTTGTTGTTGGTTTTAAGAGGCCGGTCCGTATATAGTATATATCAGCACATAGATAGGAGATGAGCTTATGAAAAAAGGAAAACAGAACCATTCCAATATAATAGCAGTTACCGCCTTATCCTTATTATGCGTCGGCATTCTGGGAGGCGCCTTCCTTTTAAACCGGAGTCCGGAACCGGTATTTGAGCCGGCAGCGTCTGAACCGGCCGCCGAAACCGTCACCTGGAGCGAACCTGAGACAAAACCGGCCGCCGCTTCTCTTCCAAAGGAGACTGAGGCACCCACACGGGAGTTGTTGGAGGGAACTCCCGATGATGAAATACAGGTAGTGGAAAGTGAAGGCGATGAGGTTGAAATTGCCCTGACTCCGCCAGTGACAAAGCCAGCCAGGGAAATCCCGGAAACGCAATCACAGCCAGCAAAAAGCTGCCCGGATAAACCAACGCAGGCTCCAACAGAAGCGGCTCCGGATACGGAAGGACAGGAAGCTGCAGCTCCTTCAGCCGATTCAAACGAGCATGAAGGTCAGGTTTATGACCCTGTCTTCGGCTGGACGACCCCAGGTGCTCCCCAGGCAGATATCCTGGATAACGATGGGGATGTGAATAAACAAATCGGTTACATTGAATAGGTAAAGACAAGAAAGGCTTAGGGAATCCACCTGAGCCTTTTTTCTATGAGAGGAGAACATTGAATTATGAAACGAATCTTTCGGCAGATTCTTCTGTATACCCTCCTCCTTACGCTGGCCTGCCCTGTGCAGGTCCTTGCTGCAGGGGAAGGGAATATGGACGGAGGCGGTTCCGGAATGGGACAGGGAACTGCCCAGAACTTCTGGTCCCCGGGTAATGACGGCGTCCGCATTACCGTGGTAAATGCAGAAACAGGGGAAGCAGCGGCTCCCTCTGTTGATTTTTCCAATAAGTCGTTCTCGAAGCCTATCTTCCATTTCGAGAAATACAGTAAGCTGGACTACCGGGCCGGAGCTGCCCTTACCCCGGCACAGGGAAATTATCCTTATCATATACCGGCCGCTACCATCCCTTATATTATGACGAGCAATACCCATCCGGCCAACATCCAGGCAATCCGGCAATACTTCTGTTCGGAATTTGCGGCAAAAATGGTATCCGACGCAACCGGCCTGGAATATGAAACGCTGATTGACGGCGATTATAAACTTGTGATTGAGCCAATCTGCTATTTTACCTATCAGGGTAATTTCTACGCCATGACGGCTACTGAGGCGGCCCTGTATAACCAGTTAAGCGGCGGCGCGCTCGTCTCTATGCTGCCGAATGTCATCCAGAAAAATCTGCCCCTTGCTATTTTCCTGGAAAAAGGCGATCTGGGCTTTCCGGCCTGGACTGGTCCCACCAACGAACGGGTAACGGATGAGCAGATTATCTCGGCTCTGGGAATCGGCATCGTAAGCTATAAGGATCTGCCTGCGCCTGAGATTGAGGCCCCTGATGTTGTATACCGCGTCGATACCGATGTCATCACCAGTATTACGCTTAACTCCAGAAGGCGCCTGACTCCGAGCAGTCCCGGAAAGGTAACCTTTTACATCAAAGACCGGACCTACCGTGTTACCAATATTGTCATGCCTTCCTACAGCTCCCAGGTTGTCTGGGTGAAGTGGCATACTCCATCCACACCCCAGGATATCCGTATCCGGGTTAGCGTGTCATCCGGAAATACATCAGAGACAGAATTTATCGCCCGGATTGAGTCCCTGGATGAAAACCCGCCGCCTGATCCGCAGGCCACAGACACGAATCCGCGTTTTACCATGCCTTCCCTGCCGAGGGATACGCAGAAGACGTCCGCTTCCTGGAGTGTCTGGTACGCCTACTGGGTGTCGGATTTCTGTGATGAGGGACACGATCACGGCGATTGGGAATACGACGCTAATTACTATTATGCCTCCCTGGACGGGGATATGGAGCTGTGGCCGGATGACATTGTGCCGACCGCTTCCGGCAAGAACATGAAAAGCGGATATGGAGTAAAAGAAAACGCAAACGCGCGTTTATCCTCCAATGCTCCGTCAAGCCATTACACCACGGCCCAAACTGCAGTATCCTACTTTTCTGAGTTCAAATACCAGACGTACTGGCGGCTCCTGTCCCGCAGGCAGAATGGCTTAAATTCCACGTTCCAGTTTAAGGAGAATCCCTATTCCACGTACAACCGAAACGTCCATTTTTCCCCTGTGTGGTATCCAGATCACAGCGACTATACGGTTTACACCCGGATCATAGATGCATGGACCCCGGCCGGTATGCTGTCCGTGAATGTCAATGATTCCGTAGACATCAATGGCAGCCTGTTTGACGATTGGGTGCGCCCATATAGCTTCACATATATGCGTGAAGCGTGGGATAGATAAAAATCTGCCTTTGGCAAGGCAGTGGGCAAGGTACTGACTGCCCATCGTTATCAACTCAGCCTGCGGGG
>NZ_JACOPC010000039.1:0-8789 GCF_014288035.1 Hungatella sp. L36
TTGAAGAATGTTCTTTTTATACATAAGAATATTTTACAACAAAAAGTGACAAAGGAAAACCCCAAAACCCCTCATGAGTGAGGGGCAGGGGAGTTGAGAGTGCCGAAGGCACTTTGTTCTTACATACCAAAGGGGTGTTTTCACAGTTTCCCTTACTTACACCTCATTGCTGTGAAAGAGGAATACAGAGGCCAGGGGATTGGCAGAAAGTTAATAGATTACCTGGAAAATGTAGTTTGTGCCGATGCTCACAGACTATTTTTATTTAACAGGAAGGTTCATCCTGTTAAATAAAACTCCCCGGAGGATGCGCACTCCGCGCTAAGGAAATTTGGTTGCTGAAGCAACCCCGCTCCGGCGCAAGCGTCCGGGATGCCGGACTCTTTGGTGTTGCAGATTTCAATCCGGAAGCGAAGCGTTTCTACGAAAAAAATGGCTATCGGCAGGTGGGAGAGATTCCCGGCCTTTACAGAGAGGGAATAACGGAATATATTATGATGAAGGAAAATTGAGTGAAGCCCGGCCGGACAAAGACCTCTTGATTATTTATGCCAACCTGTGATATGATTTCGGTTAGGCGGCAGCGCAGTTGCTGTGTCCTTTTGGATTCATGATCCGAAAGATGGACTGAAATAAATAATGAAAGAAACGAGGATCTGTCTATGTTAGATATATGTTTGCTGGGCACGGGAGGTATGATGCCTCTGCCGTATCGGTGGCTGACTTCCATGATGGCGCGCTGTGATGGAAGCAGCCTTTTAATCGATTGCGGCGAGGGAACGCAGATTGCGCTGAAGGAAAAGGGATGGAGCCCCAAGCCGATTGACGTCATCTGCTTTACTCATTACCACGCGGACCACATCAGCGGTCTGCCGGGACTTCTTTTAACCATGGGAAACGCGGAACGGACAGAACCCCTGACCATGATCGGCCCCAGGGGGCTGGAGCGGGTGGTGACGGCGCTTCGCGTGATCGCACCGGAACTGCCCTTTGAGCTGAAATTCATCGAGCTGAGTGAGCCGAGAGAACAGCTTAAGATGGGGCCCTACGTGATTGACGCGTACCGTGTGAATCACAACGTGGTCTGTTACGGATATTCCATTTCCATTCCGAGAACGGGCCGTTTCGATGTGGAACGGGCGAAAGAGTATGAGATACCTCAGAAATTCTGGAGCCGTCTGCAGCGGGGAGAGACCATGGAAGAGGACGGAAAAGTCTTTACACCGGACATGGTTCTGGGCCCGACGCGGAGAGGCTTAAAGGTTACGTACTGTACCGATACGAGACCGGTGCCGGTGATTGCCGAATATGCGAAGGATGCGGATCTCTTCATCTGTGAAGGCATGTACGGTGAGGACGGCAAGGAGGCCAAGGCCAGGGAATACAAGCACATGACCTTTTACGAGGCGGCCAGGCTGGCGAAGGAAGCGAATCCGAAGCAGCTGTGGCTGACCCATTACAGTCCCTCCCTGACGAGGCCTGAGGAATTTATGGACAAGGTAAGAGAGATCTTTCCGCGGGCAAAGGCGGCGAAGGACGCATGGACCGTGGAACTGGAATTTGAGTAACGAATCAGCCGTACATACTGACATAGGGCTGAACGCCCGGGCTTCGTGTTTTCGTGCTCTTCGAAAACATGAAGATGCACGGCTGAATCGCTACGAATTTGATGAAGATTGATGAGGCAAATGAAATGAAAAAGAATCATACTGAGGAAGATGTCTATATACTGGCGATTGAGAGCTCCTGTGATGAGACCGCGGCGGCGGTGGTGAAGAACGGCCGGGAAGTGCTGTCCAACATCATCTCCTCCCAGATCGCACTCCACACCATCTATGGCGGAGTGGTGCCCGAGATCGCGTCGAGGAAACATATTGAAAAGATTAACCAGGTGGTGGAAGCGGCCCTTTCTGAGGCGGGGATGACACTGGAGGAGATGGACGCTGTCGGCGTGACCTACGGGCCAGGCCTGGTAGGCGCGCTTTTGGTGGGCGTAGCCGAGGCAAAGGCCATCGCCTATGCGGCTAAGAAGCCGCTGGTCGGAGTCCATCACATTGAGGGGCACGTTTCCGCCAATTACATCGAGCATCCGGAGCTGGAACCGCCCTTTATGTGTCTGATTGTCTCAGGCGGCCATACGCACCTGGTTGTAGTGAAGGATTACGGTGAGTTCGAGATCCTGGGCAGAACGAGAGACGACGCGGCGGGAGAGGCCTTTGACAAGGTGGCCAGGGCTGTGGGACTGGGATACCCGGGCGGTCCGAAGATCGATAAGGCAGCGAAAGAGGGCAATCCGCAGGCCATCCGTTTCCCGAGGGCAAAGGTGGAGGCCAACGTCTACGATTTCAGCTTCAGCGGCCTCAAATCAGCCGTGTTGAATCACATCAACCATGCGAAGATGATGGGGGAGGAGATCAATGTTCCCGATTTGGCGGCCTCGTTCCAGAATGCGGTTGTGGATGTGCTGGTGAGCCATACGATAGCGGCGGCGAAGGAATACGGATTTCACAAGGTGGCGATCGCCGGAGGCGTGGCATCCAACTCCGCTCTTCGTGAGGGGATGAAGAAGGCGTGCAGCAAGGCGGGAATTGATTTCTATTATCCATCCCCCATTTACTGTACGGACAACGCCGCCATGATCGGCGTCGCGGCCTATTATGAATACATGGGTGGCGCCAGGGCGGGCTGGGATTTAAACGCAGTGCCGAACCTGAAGCTGGGAGAACGTTAAACGGCGAATAGAGCCGGAACCAGGGACTGAAAGAAGGAGGAGGATACGTGGAGATGCGGGAATGCAAAAATACGGCGGCCATCGTTCTGGCTGCCGGAAAAGGAACGCGCATGGAAAGCGATATTCAGAAGCAGTATCTGGAACTGGGGGGAAAGCCTCTCATTTACTATGCGTTAAAAGCATTTGAAGACAGCCCGGTAAAGCAGGTTATTCTCGTCACCGGACGGGGAGAGACCGGGTACTGCAGAAAAGAGATTGTGGAGAGATTCGGTTTTCAAAAGGTCAGTCAGATCACGGAGGGCGGCAGAGAGCGGTACCACTCCGTGTTTGAGGGGCTGAAGGCGGTGACAGACTGTGATATTGTCTTGATCCACGACGGCGCAAGGCCCTGTGTCACCGGGGAGATCATTTCCGCGGCTATAGAGGGGGCAGGCCGTTACGGCGCCTGCGTGGTGGGAATGCCGGTGAAGGACACGGTGAAAATGTCTGATGACGACGAATTTGCCGTCATGACACCCGACAGAAGCCGTCTCTGGCAGATTCAGACGCCTCAGGCCTTCGATTATGGCCTGATCTTCGGCGCTTACTCGAAGCTGCTTTCATCGGAAGCGTATCAGACCGGTGTGACGGACGACGCCATGGTCGTGGAGAGTATGACGGACAGGAAGGTGAAGCTGATCCGCGGCGACTATTCCAATATCAAGGTGACCACGCCGGAGGACATGGATCTGGCGGAGGTATTGCTGAGAAGAAATCATATGATTTAGCTGACAGTAGAAGAGAAATACGGACAGAAAAAAGAGTTTGACCGGGTGATACCAGTCAAGCTCTTTTTTGCGGCTTATTTTTGCCCTGCCTTCAACAGATCCTTTATCAGGAGATGAAGATGATCCAGCTGCTCACGATTCAAGTGCTGTGCATCTTCCATAATATCTTTTAGTTTGGCAGGACAGGGTCTCTCCACAGCAAAAAAGTCGGAGGGTTCGATGTTTAAATACTCACATATATAAAAGAACCCCATCATGGATGGGAGAGAAGTCCCATTTTCTATTTTATGGATATATGTGGGGTTCTGGCCCAGTGACAGACTCATGTCCCGCGCGGATACGCCTTTTTGTGTCCGCAGCTCAGAAAGACGTTTTGCAAAATTGAAGTCGATATACATAAAATACCCCCTTCCAGTTTCATAGTATTGCATTCAATGAAATATCTGTGGCAAATAATGCAATCCCTCACTTGACATATTGCATTGATTACAATATTATTAACCATATGGAGTATTAAATGTATGATGCGAACACATTTCTCAAAATGCACCGGAATAACGAATGAATAGGAGCGTGAAACAATGGAAAAAATACGGGAAGGAAGCGGCAGAACCGATTTGCTGGAGCAGTTAAGTTCCAGAATGGGCTGCCAGTATTTATCCGATTTACGCGGGACGAAACGCAGGTTCCAATGCCGCGCCGCTCTTGACGAGATTCCAGCCGAGGAATATACCACAGAGACCTGGAATGATGCAATCTACTATATTACCGGAGAAAAGACGGAGTATTCCACATCGACAGAGGCCAAAAAAGGTCTGATGATACGGCTTGAGAAGAACAGCCAGAGGTGATGAGAAAATGAAAACGCCCCCTCATACGCATTTTGGGGAGATTTCAGAAGGTAAAAGATATCCACAGAATATTTCCTGAGAGAGAAGTTTACGGCTCTTTCAGAACGTATTCTGTGGATATCTTTTTTCTGTTTTTCCCTGCTCCGGATTGTGATCAGGAGGGGGAAATACCGGCGCAAATCCCGAAAAGACGGTGGACCGGCGCTGGTATTCCGGTTGAAAAACCCCCTTCGCTACGGTATAATAGAAAGATAACGATCGCGCGCTTAAGCTGCGTGTGGGGAAAATTATATTTAGGAGGTAGTATGATGGAGTATCTGAAACTTATCGGAATTGTAATCGTCATTGTCGGCTTTGCATTAAAGCTGGATTCTATTCTGATCATCTTTCTGGCAGCTGTTTCCACGGCTCTCGTCGGAGGACTGGGAGTAGGCGGACTGCTGGAAAACCTGGGAAGCAATTTTGTATCAAACAGAAGCATGGCTATTTTTATTATTATCTTACTGGTGACCGGAACGCTGGAGCGCAACGGGCTTCGTGAGGCGGCCGCGGACTTTATCCGCAAATTCAAGAATGTGACCGTCGGAAAGCTGGTATGCATCTATGGAGCCATGCGTTCCTTTTTTGGTGCGTTTAACGTGGGCTTCGGCGGTGTTGCCGGCTTTATACGTCCGGTACTTCTGCCTATGGCGGAAGGCGCCATCTCCGAGGATGACGAGCCTGCGGATGAGGACTACATAGAGGAGGCGAAGGGAATGGCTTCCGCTATGGAGAATATCAGCTGGTTCTTCTTCCAGGTCCTGTTTGTAGGCGGTTCCGGCGGACTTCTCGTCCAGGGTACGTTAAAGGGACTGGGTTATGAAGTAGAGCTCATCGATCTGGCCAAGGTGGAGATTCCGGTGGCTTTGACGGCGCTTGTCGTCGCCTGCATCTATTTCACTCTGAAGGACAAGCGTCTCAGACAGAAATACTTAAAATCCGGCAGATCAGAAAAAGGAAAATCATAACCAGGAGGTAGTCACTCATGTCATTTTTTATGGATTCAGCAATTTCACTCAGCAGTAAGCTGCTGGAGTGCGTATATATCATCATCGGCCTGATTACCATTTACGCAGGCGTTAAGAATTTACTGGACAAAGAGAACCCGGCCCGCTACGGAACGTTTGTATTCTGGACATCCTTCGGTATCGTGTGTGCTCTCGGCCACTGGCTGCCCACCAAGGTTTCGGGAACTCTCGTCATCATCATGATCATCCCGGCCATCTTCAAACGTGTAAAAGTTGGAAAACAGACGATTCCAACAAAAGAGTACTCAAGGAAGCAGTATGAGAAAATCGGCATGAAGATTTTCCTTCCCGCTCTGACCATGGGTGTGATGTCTCTGGCCTTCGCGCTGCTGACCAAGATCAGCGCTCTGGTGGGGGTCGCTGTCGGCGTTATCATCTCTATCATTCTGTTAATGGCTTATTCGAGGGACAACCGCCCTTCTACGTTTCTCAAGGATTCCGAGCGTTTCCTGTCCATGATGGGACCGCTCTGTATGCTGCCGCAGCTGCTGGGCGCACTGGGAGGCGTGTTCACGGCCGCCGGCGTAGGTGAGGTAATCGGAAAGATTGTCTCAGGTATCGTCCCTCCGGGAAATGTAACCATAGGAATTATTGTATTTGCCATCGGCATGGTATTATTTACGGCCATTATGGGCAATGCTTATGGAGCGATCACGGTTATGACGATCGGTATCGGAGCGCCCTGTATCTTAAACTACGGCGCGGATCCGGTGGTAATCGGCATGATAGCCTTAACCTGCGGTTTCTGCGGAACGCTGTTGACACCGATGGCGGCCAATTTCAACATTGTGCCAGTAGCTATCCTGGATATGAAGAACCGTTTTGGCGTAATCAAGAATCAGATCGTCGTAGCGCTCATTATGATTGTCGTTCAGATTATCTATATGATCGCGCTGCACTAAAAATCAGAACATAGAGAAATGGAACGTAGAGCACATGGAACTGGAAGAGGGAGCAAAAATTATAATTAACCGGTGGCTGAAGCTGAAGCCCTGGGACCGCCTCATGATCGTGGCGGGGGAGAAGAACATGGCCGAAGCGGAGGTCTTAAAGCGTCAGGCGGAAAAACGCACCCACGCGGTCAGCATTCTGCTGGTAGAACGACAGGGACAGCATGTGGGCGTCTTCTTTGACCAGCATCCCGATATCTTTGATTCTTACAACGCGGTGCTTGCGGCTACGGAGTACAGCCTTGTGACGACGAAGGCGGCCAGAAATGTGATAAAGCGCCGGGCAAAGTTTCTCTCTCTGCCCCTTTCCACCAATAATGGACAATCCATGCTGACCTTTGATTTCCTGAAAATGGACGTTAAGAAGTCGAAACTGACGGCAGAAGTAATCATGAAATACTTAAAGTCCTCGTCCCGCATCCAGATCAAGACGGATGCGGGAACGGACCTGACCCTGATGAAGAGAGGAAGAATGCCCGGATTTTTCAATGGGGTAACTGCAGATGGAGGCGGATTTTCCTCGGCCAGCATAGAGGTCTATATTCCCGTGGAGGAATGCGGTACCAATGGAACGATGGTGATCGACGGCTCTCTGGGCTATATCGGAGCGGCCAGGGAAGATACCCGGGTCGTCTTTAAAGAGGGACGAATCGTGGAGATCGAGGAGACTCCCACAGGCAAACGCCTGAAGGAGTATATGGAAGGCTATCATGATTCCGGAATCTATGTGGCGGGCGAGCTGGGGATCGGTTTAAATTCCTACTCCCAGTGCGCCGGCCGGTGTTACATTGAGGACGAGTCCGCCTACGGTACGTTCCATATCGGTCTGGGCAGAAATATCGCGCTGGGCGGAACCCATGAGGCGAACGGCCATTTTGATCTGGTAGCGAGGGAACCGAACCTTTTTGCGGACAACCGCCAGCTGATTCAGCAGGGGAGAATTATCATACCGGAACCTGTATTTTTTTAGACAGGACCGGAAAGTGTGATTCCCATAACCGTTTCTGTATATCTTAAGAAAAATGGAGAGAATAAAATTATGAAGATTTTAGTGACAGGTTTTGACCCCTTTGGGGGAGAAAAAGTAAATCCGGCGTATGAGGCGGTCAAGCTTCTTCCGGACACCATACATGGTGCGGAGATTATCAAGCTGGAGATACCCACGGTATTTTCTAAATGCGGCCCGTCCGTGGAAGAGGGAATCCGGCAGCACCAGCCTGACGTGGTCCTAAACGTAGGCCAGGCAGGCGGAAGAGCCAGCGTCACCATCGAGAAGGTGGCTATTAATTTTGCAGATGCGAGAATTCCGGACAACCAGGGAGAGCAGCCGGTGGACGAGCTGCTTCAGTCTGACGGAGAGAACGCTTACTTTGCGTCTCTGCCGGTCAAGGCCATGATGCAGAATGTACGGGAGCATGGTCTGCCCTGCTCGATCTCCTATACAGCAGGAACCTATGTCTGCAATGCAGTGATGTACAATGTTCTTTATATGTGTGCGAAGCGCTACCCCAATATCCGCGCCGGTTTTATTCACGTACCATACGCCAGCGGCCAGGTAATTGACAAGGCGGCGGGAACGCCATCCATGACCCTTGAGGCAATCGAAAAATCGATTGAATATGCAATTGAGGCAATCGTAGACGAAAAAGTGGCAGACCGTGTCAGTGCCGGTGAGACGCACTGATCGTTCGACACCCGCGATAGATAAGGGCAGAGAGCCGGAGCAAAAGCGCACCGGATACAGATGACCGGAATCCCGGATCACAGTCCGCCGCTTTTGTTCCGGACTGCCATATTTACGATGTGAGACACTGGTAAATGCACCGGCTGACGGGCTGGAAACGGCGGTAAAACGCGTAAAATAAAAAAACTGGAAAAATTTGTTGAAATCTGTTGACAGATTGTAAAAACAATGGTAAACTAGCCGAGTTGCTTCTGATGGCAACCCGCTTTTAAAACCTTCCAGAGGTTGAAAAAAAGAGAAAAAAAGTGCTTGACAAAAGCGCGATTATCCCTTAAAATAGAAAAGCACGTTTGGAGAGGTATCGAAGTGGTCATAACGAGGCGGTCTTGAAAACCGTTTGTCCGCAAGGGCGCATGGGTTCGAATCCCATCCTCTCCGTTGGCAGGTTTGCCGCTGAATATTATATAGAAATTAAATCAGCTAATTGCAGAAGTACCCAAGCGGCTGAAGGGGCTCCCCTGGAAAGGGAGTAGGCCGTTAGTAGCGGCGCGAGGGTTCAAATCCCTCCTTCTGCGCTAGCATTTACGCCGGACATGTTATCCCGGAGTCAGATGCGCACAGCACTTTGAAAACAGAAGATTGAACAGTATGTAAAACCCTGAAAATTCTAATAAAACAAGCCATTGTTTGATGGCTTTGAATGAGAAAATTCAGAACGAATACAATTATTGTATACGAA
>NZ_JACOPC010000040.1:0-7308 GCF_014288035.1 Hungatella sp. L36
CAAATCTAAATAAGGAGTTGGATCTATGAACGCAGTTGGTATTGATGTTTCTAAAGGTAAAAGTATGGTTGCTGCCCTCCGCCCGTTCGGCGAAATTGTTGCCAAGCCATTTGAAGTTCTACATTTTTCAGGTTTGCGATGAGAAGTAGGGGGCAGAAATGCCGGAAGTCCTTTATTCCATGCGGAAAAGTTCAAATCAGCCTTATAAACAAAGTTATCGTAACTTATTGATAAATGGTGTATTTTTATAGGAAAATGGTGTAGTAAATGGTGTATAAATCACAGGGAAAAAGTGATGTAGATATATTGAGATAGCCTGTCAATCCCTTTACCGCAGGCACTCGCAGAGTGGGGATTTACAGGCGAAAGCAGAATTACCCATACCCCCATAATTGAACAAGGGATATTCCAATTCACTCTTTTGGAATATCCCTTGATTACTTCTAATCTGCTTTACTGTATGTAAATCTGTGTTTATCGACAAAGCCATTGTCTAGTGCTATATGGTAAGTTAATATAAGTTCTCCATTTGAAATGTTACTTAAATCGAAGTTATACCAGACAAGCCGCACATCATCACTCCAGTTAGCACCCTCTCCTCCATAACTGCCCCTTTTATATGTATATACATCATAGTGAAATTCATCAATTGAATCTAATTCGTAAAAATAGTCACCTCTCAAAGTGATACCATTTTTATGAGCGTCACGGCTTATATATGGCTTATTATCGACATATTCAAACTTTATCGTATCGCTAACATATTTTGTTTTTTCTCCCCTATATATATATTCTTCAAACTTCCATTCGCCTTTCAACATTGACCAAAGTTCATCAATCGATGCCGCGGTATGTAAGCCAGTGAGGTCAGAGGATTTAGAGGATTCAGGAGCCACACTTGTATCTTCCTCTCCCCCATACCCTTCCCTAAAACTGGCTATGATAGCTATTACCTCTTTCTCCTCCTGTTCTGTAAATTCTCCGTTTGGAGAATCCGCAATAAAAGAGATATGACCAGCATACCAAAAGGAAAACGTAGGCAATCCAACAATTATAGATTCGTATTGTTCGCCCACCTCACTTTCCGGTAAAAGAGCATACCGCACAGGTCCGTTTTCGATGTCAACAGATTCACCGTCACTAAGCATATCGCATTCACTTGTGGTTTTTAACCTGGCAACCATAAACTTGCCTAAATCAGAATAGTCTGTTGCCTGTACATAATCAGGAATAAAACTTGCGTCTGCCACTCGTGTAACATCGACACCTCTGATATCACGTGTCGCGCCAGTCAAATCACGTGTTTCACCAAAATTCCAATAAGTAACATTAATACCTGTGCTGTTCGTTAATACCACCTTTTCTGAAGATGTTGAAACCTCCTCACTTGCGACTGTCCAGCCATCAGGATAGCCAAAAGAAAACGCGGGATATGTCACAAGGTTCACTTCCCCAAAACGAGTAATATATATATGCTTGAGTTCTACACCCGATTCTTTAGGCGTGATTATATCCGGTGCATACGCAGCATTTTCAATATCATCAGTGGCGTTTATAGTTTCTGTAGTTTCAATCGTTTGATTGGTTTCACCGGATATTTCTTGCTCTTGTTTTTCATGTGTATTTTTACCACCACAACCGGCTAATAATACGGTTAAAAGTACAAGAATAAGGAAAGAACTATTTTTCATGTTTTCATAACTCCTTTTATTTGGCTGGATTTTCTTGTGATTGTTAAAGAATATGGCGTTACCATCTTCCCATTCTTTTTTCACGTTCTATTTCAATTGAAAGCAGTTTCTCCGTGGCTTCTCTGGCTCTGCGCTGTTCTTCAAGACGCTCTTTTTCGGCTTTCTGCCGTTCTTTTTCCAATCGCAACATATCCTGATTGTGTGCTTCTTGTTGTCTGCGGAGAAGTACCAGCTCTCTATGAGTTGTATCAAGGGATAGCAAATACAAATTATCAATTGCGTCATAATAATCAATAGAAGTTCTAATAAAACCATTTCCTAAGTTATTCAGCTTGTTTGAAACTAATTCTATATAGCGTTTGTAACGTATGCCGAAACCATGTTTAATAATTTTAGTAATGATAAAAATTATTGGTACAACAAAAACAGTTAGAAATACTAACAGCACCTCAAACAAATCGAAAAATAATGAAGTACGCAACCCTATCGGAAGATATTTAAAAGTCAACATCTCGGCTACACAAACAGCTATAAGAAATATCTCGGTATATTTATATTTTTTCTCTATCTTTGCCCATTTTTCATACTGACGGTATTTTAATTCTTCGTTTTCTCGCTCTGGATTTACTATACTAGCTACATTTTCAAAATAGCGGCTTTTCTCTAATTCCAAACCTTGTAATTGTTCTTTTACTCCACTAACGCCAGCATTTGTATTCCCATATGTAACGGTTTTATTGTATTCATTCATAAAATACACTTTGTCTAAATCGTACCTTTCATACTTTGATTTTTTCATCTTACGTCCTCTCTGAAAACTATTCGCTTATATGAGGAATATTCCTCATACCGATATGCCATAATTGTATGAGATAATCAAAAAAAAGTCAAGAGAGGCTTTTCAATATGATATCCTTTCAGCCATTTAGAGAGTTAATGAAATCAAAACAAGTCAGCACCTATTTTTTACGAAATAAATGTGAACCATATAACCTTGATAATAAGACAATTGAGCGTTTAATGCGTGATGAATCCGTTTCGACTAATACCATTGACGCTTTATGCCAGATATTCAAATGTAGGTTAGAAGATATTATGGAAGTCTTGCCAGACCAAACAGAAAATACAGACAAAAACGATGCCTAAGATACACTATGGAAGTGATATCTTAGGCATTTTGATTTTTCTAAAGTGTGAATGGATAGGCTAATAGAAAATTGCAAGGGCAAGTAAATTAAAAAAGCAATTGACAACATGCCAACATTGTTGTATATTTGTGTTGTTGGTATGTTGTGCATGATTCAAGAGAATATGGAGGCTAATATGGAACAGAAAAAAATCATAATGATTACACTTAGACTAAAAAAGGAGGTGGCAATTGCTTATAAGCAATATCTAATTGAAAAACACAAGTCCGTAACTGAAGATTTGACCGCCCATATTGAAAGACAATCTCAACATTACCATATCATTGACGATTATGAGCCAATGAAAACAACGTCTAAAGAATATACCAAGTTAGGCTTTCGGGTTGATGATGAAACCTATACAAAGTACAAAAAAATTCTTGTTGAAAATTCCACCAATACGACCGCCGATTGTACAAGGTATATTCTAAAAACCATTGACGATGAAAAAAGAAAAGGAGAAACCTCATGAGTATTAAATTGTCAGACCTTAGCATTAACATTCCCGAAACAATCGGAGAGACAGTTTTACTAGTAGAAGAACCACGCCCCTATTTTAACTATATCGAAGGGGTCAAGGGTTCTGTTGCCGGAACCGTTTATACGGTTCTTTCGCCATGCCTGAATTACGAAAAACAAACTGTTAAAGTCCCGAGCGAAACCGTCCCCACTGTGGAATACAATGGAACACCTGTAAATGTTTCCTTTAAAGGTTTATCAGGAAAAGCATATCAGGATTTCAACCACGGCGGAGCCATCAAACTCTCTGTTACTGCGGATAGCATTTCTTTGGTTGAACATCAGCAAAAATTGAAATTGAAAGGAAGTGAAAACTAGGTGAAGTGGAAACGAATGAAAACGAACCAATATGCTTGGCAAAAATGGCTGTACATCGCGAATCTTTGCCTTGTATTTATTTGCATAATACTTAGAAAATTTAGATTTGATAACAGATTTCTTGTTATGGGGGTTACAATCACCAGTATTGGCGTACTCGCAGCGATTGCAACCACCCTGCTAACATGGAAGGCAAAGCATAAATCTGGCCTCATAGAAGATTTTATCAGAAAGAACAATTTATTTCAATCTCATTCTGTTCTCAAATATGGATTTCTGGGAGAAAAAGAGGTGGAAATAATAGACTATTATCCGCAAATAGATTATGCGGAAAATTCTAGTGATAACGTATTTTGCATTCGCTTTCGCTTAGACGGCAGTGCTATTGCTCAAAAATTCAGAAATTTAGAGCAGCCACTTGCAGACAAATTCTTCACCATATGTACTGACATCAAAGAGGAAAGAGGATATATTACATACTGCTTTGAACTGAATGAGCAGAAACAAACAAAAGTAGAATCCCCAAAGGATATTTTACCTGTTGGAGAAAATGAAATTGCTTTTTCTCATGATATCGTGTGGAATTGGAAAAAAACTCCCCATTTACTTCTCACCGGAAATACAGGGAGTGGAAAATCCCAACTAGCACAATATATTATCTCTTGTCTGCTTGAACAGGGTGTACGGGTGATTTACTGTGACCCAAAAAATGACGATGATATGAGAATGTTTTTGCAGAACAAATCTGTAGTATATGCTACTAAAGAAAATGATATCGCCAAAGTTATCCGTGAAACCGAAGAACAGGTACGTTTACGTGAAAAAGACTTGCAGAGTATTGGTTTTGACGAACTTGATTTCAACCCTATCTTTCTTCTATTTGATGAATTGATAGCATTTTCAAAAATTGCAGAAAAAAAGACGTTTACTGAAACCGCCCAACGATTAGGAGCGCTGATTGTCACCGGAAGAAGTAAACGTGTGTATGCTGGCTTGATTCTGCAACGACCTGATACAACCTTTGTAGAGGGAGCCATAAGAGACAACCTTTCATGTAAAATATGTATGGGACAAATGAGTGAAGCCGCATATAAAATGTCATTTGGCTCCGATTTTGCTAACATCAAAAATTACAGGCATGAGATTGGTTCCGGATTGATTTACAGACAGGGGATTGACACCAAACCACGGGAATTTATTGCACCCTTTATTTGTAAAGGCGCATTGAATACGGCTTAATGGTTTGTGCAGGTGGCGGCATTTCGGAGAAATGGAGCGGAGCGTTGCCACCTGCTAAATCCACTAGGGTGCCACTACGACACACCCTAGTGTTAATTGTTCAATGTTCAAAAGGAGATAAATGGATAAGAAAAGGACTCGTAATTGGGCTACCGTAGTATATCCAGAGTCAGCACCCGAAAATTGGAAATCAGCTTTGCAAGAACAGTGCATACCTGCTTTTATTTCTCCGCTTCATGATAACGACCTAAACACAAATGGAGAACTTAAAAAAGGGCATTTCCATGTTATGTTATTATTTGATGGCGTAAAGACACAAGAGCAGGTACAGGAAATATTCACCCTTATTGGCGGTGTAGGCATAGAACCTGTAAATTGTGTAAGAGCCTATGCACGCTATCTATGCCACCTCGATAACCCTGAAAAGGCGCAATATGATATTAAAGATGTACTCTCCTATTCAGGAGCGGATTACAGCACCATAATAAGCCTTGCAAGCGATAAATACAGCGCAATAGGGGAAATGATAGAGTTCTGTATTCAAAACGGTATAGACAGCTATGCAGAGCTTCTCATGTACTCAAAAAACAATCGCTTTGACTGGTTCAAGGTACTATGTGACAATGGAACTGTTACAATCGTGCAATTTTTGAAATCAAGGTACTGGGAAGTCCACAAATATATTAAGGAGAGATGGCATGAAGAAAGAGATTCCAGCATTAAGGGGGAATAATCTGACAATGAGGGAATCCAATGCAAATAAAAAACTTCTGACACTCAAAGAGGTATGCGATTATCTGGGAATAGGGCAGACAAAAGCAAGAGAACTGGTCAGAGGACATAATGGATTCGGAGTGCAGATTGGAAACCGATGGTATGCAGATAAAAGCAAATTAGACAGGTGGATTGATACGATGGCACTATAAATTGAAATAATGGGGTTTTAATGGTATACTATCAAAAAATATATCTACTACACAAATTCCCTGTGATTTACCGAAGAAAGGAAGAAGAAAATAATGGGTAAATCATTAAATGGGAAAGAATTAGGGCGCGGAATCACCCAGCGTAAAGACGGACTGTATCAGGCAAGATTTATCAATAGATTTGGCAAAAGACAGACCATTTACGCTAAAACATATAATGAAATCACAAAGAAATTAAGAGACGAGCAATATGAGGACGAAAAGCAACTAAATGTTGTTGATAGCAACATGACGCTGGACGAATGGTATGAGGTGTGGCTTGAAACCTGCAAGAAAAATTGCAGAAATACAACTAAGAGAACTTACTCAATCCAATATAACCGGCTCCGCAAAGATTTAGGTTGGCGAAAGCTGACAAATCTTAACTTGGTTATCGTACAGAACGCATTTAATGATATGAAAAGCGATTCCACTAGGAGAGACAGCAAAGCACTTTTAGTTGATATTCTTAATCGTGCTATGGAATCTGATTTAATAAACAAAAATATTGCATTGACTGTGAATACCAAAATTGAAAACAAAGAAAAGGTTGAAAAAAGGGTATTAACAGAAAAAGAGATTCAAGTCCTATATCACGCTTCAAGAGATGGTCGGTTATATCCGTTCTTTGTCGTGGCGCTAAATACGGGTATTAGAATGGGAGAAATCATTGGTCTAACATGGGATTGCATTGATTTTGAAAATGGCATTATTCGGGTAGAAAAAACATTATGTTATATGCCTAATAACGGGAATGCACTTTACGAGTTCCACCCACCAAAGAGTAAAGCAGGAAAGAGAAACATTCCCATGTCTAAGCTGGTAAAAGAAACACTACAGGAACAGAAATCATGGCACGATGATGTAAACACCCGGTTTGCTCCCCAAAAAGGCTTTGAGGACTTGGTATTTACCAGTAAAACAAACCGTCCGTTAAACGCTACCAACATAAAAGATTCTATCAATTATTTAGTTGCAAGAATTAACGCTGAACGTCCAAAAGAAAGATTTGAACATTTTACACCACATTGTCTTAGGCACACTTTTGCAACGAATTGTATCGCAAAAGGTATGCGTCCTAAAACATTACAGAAATTGCTGGGACACAATTCCTTGCAAATGACTATGGACTTATACTGTCATGTACTCGATGAAACACTGAAAGAGGAAATGTCAGCGATTGCCGAAATGGTGTAAAAGTGGTGTAGTAAAGGACTTAGAACCTGCTGGAAGCCTTGAAACAAGCGGTTTCCAGCACTAAGCCTTAAAATTCCGCATACTTCCAGTGGTTTCCATCAGCTAGTTGATCAGCTCAATTCTCTGGACGGTAGTACTCGGATTATCATGGAGCATACAGGACGGTATTACGAACCTATGGCCCGATGGCTC
>NZ_JACOPC010000041.1:0-5722 GCF_014288035.1 Hungatella sp. L36
ATATACTGCCCTTACCCCTCCTGACCGCTAATCTTATCAATAGATTTTTGCACCTTTTTCTCTCAAGTATAAGGGAGTGCCTTTTTGGTGTCAATATCTACACCTCACTCCCTCTCGCCTTCACCGCTTATCTTATCAATGAAGTATTTTACCTTTTTCCATCAAGTATAAGGGAGTGCCTTTTTGGTGTCAATATCTACACCTCACTCCCTCTCGCCCTTATCGCTTATCTTATCAATGAATTTATTGCACCTTTTTGACCTCTAAAAAAAGGGAGTGAATTAAGAATATCTCATCCTCACTTCACTCCCTCTTATTTTCATCACTACTCTTACCAATATTTCAGTATTTTCTACTTAGCATCACGAAGAGTTCCTTTCCATACTGCGTATTCGTCACCTTTCTCATCAGTTGCGGTTAATATTGCTTCACAATATGGATTTGATGGTGGATTCGGAGTCGTATATACATAGCTTCGAGAATTAGTTCCTGTATACCCATTATGATCTTCTTCATTTGTATGCCAACTATTTACTCCTTCAGCTCTTGTTACAAGTTTACTGGATTTTAATTTTAATGGATTAGACGTCATAGATGCCTTAACTGTGTACTGCGGTCTTCCAGATGAATCTAAACCATCATAAAAATACTCCATACTTCCTAAAATTCTATTTTCAATATCTAAAGCTGTAGCAGGAATAGGTTCTCGAGAAGAAATTGTGTTTTTTCCATCACACGCAAAATATACTTTATCCAGCAAAACAGATTCTCCATTAGTTGAACGAGTCACCGATTCTACCGCCTCGGTTTCAGCAGGAGCTGTATCTGCTGCAAAACTAACCATATTCATAGCCATCATCATTATTGCTGCCAAAGCTAACGCTACAGATCTGCGAATATTTCTCATTAATTTTCCTCCTATGTCAATGTATTTTTATAGCATCTAAAGCAACAAGTACATTGGCATCCCCTCCTTTTTGTTTTACTATACTATATTTTCAACAAAAAAACATTAATTATATATAACATTTTTATAAAACTTTACTTGACAAATAAATAATATAACACTATCAAAAACGTCCCAATATTACAGACCATACCGCCCCAAAACAGGTATATCTTCAAGCCCTCATATCTGAAAAAGCTGTTTTTGCTTTCCTCCAGCTCCCGGACTTTCTGCTTCATTACGCTTGTAAGCGTATCAGACTGCTTTTCAAGAGCTTTTGTTGCCTTCTGTACCGCCTCTATATTCGCCTGTAACGCCTTTTTTACCTCTTGGACGGTACTTTCTCTGACCTCATCTCTCAGGCTCCCAATTCCGGCTGATATGGCGTTCTGAAGTAGTTCGTTGCTGTTCTCTAACTGCTCGACTTGCTTCTTCAGCTCGCTGATGAGCTGCCTGCTCAGCTCGGCGTCTCTCTGCCTGTTCTGCTCTGCCCTTGCTTGTCCTTGATTTGACTGCTTCATCAATTCCTCGCAGCTCTCGCTCGACAAAGCTAAGGCTTCCTTCAGCAGGCTGTTCTCCAGCTCTGTCCGGCTCTGACGGTTCAGTTCTTGGATCCGTTCTCTCGGACTTGCCTGCTCTGACTTCTGCTGTTCGTGCATTTCTCTCAAACTCATGCTCCAGTTCCTCCTTTCCAAAACCCATGTTGTAGTATTTTTCCAGCTTATTATTACGAATTTTGCAAGCCTTTTCTCCTGCCTGCTTCCTTGCTAAGTCGGTATATGTGATGTATTTGTGGCTGTCCTGCCAGTCCACTCCGTACCCTCTTTCATTCATCAGCCGAATAAAGCTTTCCCGGCTGGTCGCTGTTTCCTTACAGTCCAGGACTGCCAGGGCAATGTCCTGGACATAGCTTTTCACTTTCCCCTGCTCCGCCTGCTTCAGAAGCTGGTACGTCTCTTTTTTCCATGCCACTGTTTCCTCACGTTCCGCTCCTTCAAAGGTCTTTCCCTTTTCTGAGACGTGTAGCCCCTGCTCCCTGCTCTGTGCGTTGCACCGCTCCTTCAGCTCCTGCAGGTCGGCGCTGCTCCACTGCAGCTTGTGCCCGTCCTCAAAATTGACGGAATTGACGATAAAGTGCGTATGGATATGTTTTTTGTCCTTATGGGTAGCCACAAGCACCTCAAACCCTTTCCATGCCGACGTATTCTCTGCAAGCTGTAAGGCGTTCCTGTGTGCCTGCTCCGGCGTGATTTTCTCGTCCTTATGGTAGCTCTGGACAAAGTGCTTGTATGTCCTTCCCCCGGTTTTCTCCCATAGTTCCTTGGTGGCTTGCATTTCGTCCTTTACTGTATCTGGTTCACAGTGCAGACCGCTGACAAGCTTATCCTCTGTCTTTTCCTCTTTTGTCACATAGTCCAGTGCTTGCCCTATGCCTGCTTTTGAAGATACTGCTTTAATAACTGCCATACTTCTCTCACCTCTTTCATGGTGTTAGGAAGCTCTTGCTTATAGTCCACATATCCATTTTCATTCAGCTTCTTGGCTATCTGGTTCAGATTGTTGCCTTGCCTTTTCAGCTCTGGATATATCTCTTTCAGTCCGTCCAGATTGACAATGTTCGACTGTGTGAGGGCTTCAATGATATATTGCTGTTGGCTCTTTCCAGACTGCTCTACTTTTTCTTTTATCTGTGCAAGTTCTTCCTCTGACACTCTTATAACTATCTGCTTCGGTCTTGTCCTATTCATTGATGAAGTCCTCTCTTTCCTTTACCCACTTCTTAATGAGTTCGATTTCCTCGTTCATGTTCGGCTCTTTCTCTGGCTTCCAGTCCGCTCTCATGTCTTTCAGTTCTTCCAGTGCTTCTTCTAAGTCTGCCTTATAGCTTTCTAAATCTTCTTTTTCGCTTGCTATATATTCATCAACACTATTGTAACAAGGCACACACTCATAGCTTGTAAAATCATCATTATACTTGTGGTACACAATGTCTTTCCATTCATCACTTGGCTCTGCTATGTTCTGTTTAGTAATTTCAATGTCGGATTTTATTGTCTCTACGTTCTCCAACATATCCAGATAATGCTCTGGTTCATAACCCAAATTCAATAAGTGATTCAGCAGTGTAGGCTCTGGGAACATTCCGAACCAACAACGCTCGAACCACTGGTCAGCATAATCTCTTTCATCACTTCCATTGGAGTAAGTACCGCCCACCAAATCTCCGACAAAATTCTCTATCAGCTCTCCGATTGTCAGACCATGCTTCCCACACTTTCTCGCCAGTCGGTCACAATCTGCGTCCGACAATTTCACTGTGATTTTTCTCTCTCTGATTGTCTCAATTTCTTTCTGCTGTTCCTCGCCCCAACTCATGCTTTTACCTCTCTTTCTTCTTGGCTATCACTCAACAATTTACCGCATATCTGCGGTCACTCAAAGGGGGATTGAAGGGGGGCTTTGCCACCCTCACAAGTTCTAAAGTGTAGCCGTTAGGCTATCACTTTAGGGAACTTGCAATATATCCGCTACACATAATATAGCATAGTGATAGCCACTTGTCAAGCGGATATATTCGTGCGTGGATTTCGCCAGAAATACAGTGGAGCTTACTTCCTCTTGGGCGACTTTGGAAGTGTAGGAGGGAGACAGTCAAGGGCTTGTTTTTTATCTGCAGTATGAGCTTCGGCTTGCCGATCAGCGAATGCAGCAGATAAAAAATGGTCGCAGACCACCCTTTACTTTCTTCCGCCGGAACAGACAATGAAGCACAAGGGGAAGTGACGGAACGGACGGACAGCCGTTTCCCCCTCCGGCATGATAGCCAACAAAAAAGAGTATCAAGGGTAAACGCTGCGGTCTTTCGACCGCCCTTGACACTCTTTTCCTTATGGCTCTGATAATAAACAAGGGGAAATGGCTTCTTGTGGCATTTCTGCCACTATGGTATAATGGGCAACGCTACCACCCCTATACAGGTACAGAAAGGGGGTGTGCCACCATGAGTATATTTTCGTCTTTCTTACTCTCTGTCTTGGCAAGTGTAGTCGCCTACTACATCTGCAAATGGCTGGACGGAGATAAATAGGCGGTAGCCAGCCTAAGGCATAAGCCACCTTGCCACAACGGAATAGAAAAGCCCCGGAGGTCGCAACTCCGGGGCTTTTTGCGTGCCACAATGAGCACTTTCGTCTTTCTTGCCTACTGGCATTATAGCATATGCCTTTCAGCATTTCAAGTATGCCCTACTTCCACCACTTATAAACCGTATGCTTTGCAAGTCCTGTCTCTCGGATGCAGTCCGCTTTTGTTCCCAGAGGGTTGCTTTCTCTCCATTCTTCGACAATCTTCGCCTTGTCTGGTCTCCCTTGTAGAGCTTTGCCCCTGTCCTCATTCATTGTTTCAAGGGTAAAACGTGCGATTTTTAAGTGCGTGGCTTGCTTTCTGCCGTTCCTCTTATTTGGCGGTATGACAACTTTCGTCTGCTTCTCTATCCATTCTCGGCTTGCCATAGTCGAAAGTAGCTTGTTATCAGCTTTGAGGGCTTTCAATGCGTCCTTTACATCTTCCCTTGTAAAATGGTTGTCCTCATCATCTGTAAGGCTCTCCAGATGCTCCAAAAATGAATAGGCATCTTGCCTTATTCGTCTTTCAGATATGCCACATTTCAAGCCATACGCACACAATGCCATGATTGAGAAGTACCTACCGCCTACCTTTACTTCGGTAAAAATCTTGTTCTTCCACCACTCATAAAGGGCTTCATTACACACCCATGTGCCTTTTTTCTTCGGTCTGCCCTCTACAACTCGCTCTTGATACCACTCTGGGTACAGCTTCTTTGCTTCGTCCAGTGACAGCTTACTCTTTTCTTTCTTCGGCTTCTCTGTAAGTACCGATAAATCAACCTTACAGTTCGGTATGCTGTCCTTTATATCTTCCAGAGTATAGCGGTTATCCGACATCTTATAGGCTTTCACTGGGAAGTCTGCCCCCAGCTTGCTCTGGCTCCCAACACACCTAAAGCCTTGATAGATACCTGTTATATCTGGGCTGTCTGGTCTGATACTGCTCGTATCGTTCCATAGTCTGCGGATAAATGCTTCTTTCAGCTCCGCAAGGGTATCTTCCAGATTATGATACAACTGTACTGGCTCTTTCAAAAAGTAATAGGCATGGACACCCTTTCCAGAACTCACAAGGTAGGTCGGTCGGAGCTGTACTCCGTTCCCGAATTGCTTCAAGAGGTTCTTCAACTGCTGTTTTCCGACATAATCAATATCTATTGCAACCGCATACAGTTCATGTGCGTTCTGCTTCGTGTGTGTCTTGCCATAGAACGTGATAGGCGGTATCAGTCCGAACTCGTCCCCTATGACCTTATCAAGCATATTCAGACTATCATCTATAACCCACTGCTTCGTTCTTCCCTTTCCAGATGGTCTTATCTGGGTTGCAATCACATTTCCTTTTCCGTCATGCTCTGCACTCTGTAAGCTCCCCTCTGGGAACAAGTCACGATAGAACTCATGGGGGCTGACCTCTGGAAAACCTCTCTCCAACATCAGCTCCTCTTTATCCCTATATACCTTTCTCCACTCATACATTGTTTTTGTATTTCTACGCATATTTTTCTCCTACTTAGATATATTATATAATATACTGCCCTTACCCCTCCTGACCGCTAATCTTATCAATAGATTTTTGCACCTTTTTCTCTCAAGTATAAGGGAGTGCCTTTTTGGTGTCAATATCTACACCTCACTCCCTCTCGCC
>NZ_JACOPC010000042.1:0-4505 GCF_014288035.1 Hungatella sp. L36
ACTTCCTATAATCGGTATTATTTAGAATACTATGACTTGTTTTGGGGTATTGTATGTGATATTATTTTTAGGGAGGTATAGATGTAGAAAGGAGATAAACAGATGCAATATTCCGTTTTAATGTCTGTATATGAAAAAGAGCAAGCTGATTTTTTAGAAATTGCTATAGAAAGTATTTTAAATCAAACAGTTAAAACGAATGATTTTGTTATTGTTTGTGATGGTCCTTTAAATGAACAATTAGAAAATGTTTTATTAAATTACAAAATTAAATGTCCAGAAACATTTAATATTATAAAATTGGATAAAAATGTCGGATTGGGAATAGCTTTAAATGAAGGACTTAGATATTGTAAAAATGACTTGGTAGCTAGAATGGATAGCGATGATATTTCAGTTTATAATCGCATGGAACTTCAAATGACCTGTTTTGAGAATGATGATAAGCTAGCAGTCTGTGGTGGATATATAGCTGAATTTAAAGAAAATCCGAACGAAATATCATCAATAAGAAAAGTACCGTGCAATCATAATGATATTCTTACATGGGCAAAAAAAAGAAATCCTATGAATCATATGACTGTAATGTTCCGAAAACAATTTGTCTTAGATGCTGGTAGTTATAAGAAAATGGACTTTGCAGAAGATTACTATTTATGGGTTAGGATGCTAATGAATAATGATCGAATGTTAAATTTAAATAATATCTTAGTAATGGCTAGGATTGGGAATGGAATGTTTCAACGACGAGGTGGGAGGCAGTATGTAGAAAAAATATATTATATGCAAAACACTTTTTATAAAATAGGCTTTATAAATAAAAGAGAGTTCTGTTTGAATTTATTTATTCGAACAATAAACAGTTTAGCTCCTAACTTGATACGAGAAAGAATATATAAGTTATTTTTACGTAATTAGTAAAATGATAAAAGGGCAAAAATTTCTAATTTCGCCCTTTTATCATTTACTAATAAATAATTTGTTTTAATATTTAGATTTATACTTTCCAGTTATATATCGTCCAATAAAATACTCAAGAAGTTTATATCCCCATGGAATTATGTAAATTAATATTATATTTAGAGGTATATATTTTACTAAAAATTGTACGCTGATACGTTGAAAGTCAAACTCATACCAACCGCGTATATACTGAATGATTACATTACATAATAAAATTAAAAATGTAAATTTTGCTGTATTTATTATAAATAAATGCATTGAAAAATCTTGTTTTTGAATTTTATCATAGAACTCTGCAGCAAGAATACCTGGTATTAGCACTACACACAATTGTAAAAAATCCATTAATTTTGTACCTTTCTTATAACTTATATTTAAACTTTCAATTCATAAAATATCATACATATTTCCTAATTGCAATAGTTTTAATATAATAGTAAGATTTATAAATATAAGTCAATATTTAGATATTAGGTTTAAGTTCTTTTTCAAAAACGCTAAGGGCCTTCTCGATAGTTTCAGACATTGTATAGTATTTATAATCAGCAAGTCTCCCAGATAAGATTAAGTCTGGAAATTGTTTTGATAAATTGAGATAATTACTATATAATATTTCATTTTCTTTTTGCGGTATAGGGTAGTATGGTTCCATTTGTTTGTTTTCTGAATCATATTGCTGAGGATATTCTTTTACTATCGTAGTTTTGGAATGGATTTGTCCTGTCATATGCTTAAATTCAGTTATCCTGGTAAAATCGTAATTATTAGGATAATTAACTGTACATATTTCTTGGTAATATTCTTGATCATATGTTTCGAAGACAAAGTCCAGCGTTCTATAAGGTAAGTTACCATAACAATAGTTAAATAATTCATCCAAAGGAGCTGTATAAATTACTTTACCAGTAAAGGCAGTATTTGAAAATAAAAATCCATGTTTTTCCATATCACACTTTATAATATCATGATAATTAGTATTTAGCATTAAATGAATATTGGGGTTATCTAACATTCGTTCAAATATTTTTGTGTAACCATGAGTTGGAATTCCTTGATAACGATTTTGAAAATATCTATCATCACGGGATACGTAAAATGGGATTCGGGCCATTGCAGCACCACCTACTTCTTCAGGTGTCATCCCCCATTGCTTTTCGGTATAATGTAAAAACACGTATTCATAAATATAATTAGCAAGATACTTTAGATCAGCATCTTCCTGATTTTGTAAATCCATAATAGGAACCTTAACATTCATACCATACTTTCTTAACAACTTTTTTTCCAATACTTCTGCATATGAAGTTGGAAAAACTTTATGTAAAGATTCTAAATTAAATGGTACAGGTACTTTTTTTCCTTCAATAACCCCTAGGACTCTATGATGGTAAATTCGGAAGTCCGTGAATTGATTAATGTATTTCCAAACTTTTTCACTTTCTGTATTAAAGATATGGGGACCATATTTATGAACTAATACCCCGTTTTCATTATAATAGTCATAGCAAGTGCCACCAATATGTTGTTTTTTTTCAATTATTAATACCCTTTTTCCGGTATGAGCAAGTTGCTCTGCTAATATACAGCCTGTAAGTCCAGCTCCAATTATGATAAAATCAAACATTTTTTAATTCCTTTCTAAATCAAGATATTCTTTCCAAAAAGTTATATTTGAAATTTTATTAATTTCATTTTGATATGATTTTACTGCTTTTTTATATCCACCCATTTGAATATAAAACGAGAGTTTAAAAAATCTAATCCACGTGGAGAAAAATTTCTTCTTGCTTATTTCTGTAAGATATCCACGATTTGATACTAGATCTACTTGTAGTACTTTTTTTCGCCTAAAAAAATTAATTGCTCTGGCACTAGTTAATTCCACGATACCATAATTATCCCAACCTCCTTTTTTAAATAAAGATTCAGGTAACAGATATCCATTAAATGTTAATCTTCTTACAAATCGTTTCCACTTTTTGCTGTCTCTTTGGTTTTGGGAGACAGCTAATTTTACATATATAAATGGATTATCCCCTCTTGAAAGTTCATTAAAATCTTGAAAATGAGGTGCAAATTTCATGATATCTTTATGCAATTGTTCACCATCTGTATTGATAAAGAAGGATACCCCACCTAAAAAATCTGTATAAGCTTTTATAATAAGATCTATATTTTCATAGCGATAGTAAAGTAATTCACGAGTGAGATTTTGGGCTAACAGTTTTATCGCTGAACTTGAAGAAAAATTTTTATCATAGAGCGCATTAAGGACTAGTTGATTCCTTAAAGTATAATATGTCATAAAAGAAGAATATTTATTGTGAAGTGGAGCATGCCATGCACATATTCCATTCATTGTTAGTATCTTTTTTGAATTACGTATTCCGAACTCCATATCATCACCACGTACAAAAAGCGGCAATGGTAGATTGGAGGGACTTAAAGACTCCAGTGGTATACAAGAGAAGACCCAGGCATTATAACTGCGGGATTCTTCCAAATCATTAAAAAGTATATCAGCTACAGATGTAAGATCTAAGTTTTGTTTAATATTAAACAAGAGGTTATTATTCCAAACAGCTCCAGACTCTAGCTGTATATTCTGTTTATCTAGACGCAATGTGGCTCCACCAATATATAAGTCACTATGCTGCTTTTTCGTATACGATAAAAAGGCATAAGTTCTTTCTAGTGAATTGATATCAAGAAGTGCGTCATCATCCATGAGTAAAACATGTGTATATGGCAGAGTGCTTTCTAAAACTTCTATTATTCCGCGTGTAAATCCACCGGCTCCACCTACATTTTTATTTTGGATAAGATGTAACTGGTTATGGTCAAAATATTTATGATCCAGAGTTCCTGCATTATCAATAACAAATAAGTCAAGTTGTTCCTTAAGTTGTGAGTTCTGATTTTTTAAAATATTATATTTGAAGAGATCTAAATTTTTATAAATAAAGTTTTCTCTTTTGAATGTACAGATAACTGCCCCCATTTTAATTTGGTTAATAGGTGCTTTATCAGTGAGTATCTCTCCGCCATAGAAAATGCTATCATTTTCTATGGCTTTTAGTTTCAGATAATAAAAGCCATCAAATTGATCTAGTGAGAAATTGTATTTGAAAGTAATTGACTTTTTTTCTTCGGAGGATGAATAGAGCTGTTTAACAGTATTATTTATTATTTCGTTATCTGCTAAAAAACTTTTGACTAAAGAAATTTCAAAATTTCCTTTTAATCTTAGAGATACTATAATTTCATCAATTACTGTATATCTGTACCATTTAGGTGAGCAAAATGAATTAAAATAAGTATTACTAAACAGTTCCCCATTTTTCTTAAAGGAGTATGTATGATCTTCAAAGTTATAATAGATATCCTCCTCCTGGTTTACTCGAAAAAACATTTTTTCTTGTAGGCAAATATTAGCCTGTGGCATTATAAATTTCTGTAACGTAAACATAGTGTGTTTGCCTCCATGTGATTAACTATTTATTAAGCTACTATACAGTACTTCTTACAATCGGTATTATGTA
>NZ_JACOPC010000043.1:0-3078 GCF_014288035.1 Hungatella sp. L36
CAGGAAGAAAATGGTGCATGGGTATACTATGACAGAAATGGTGATCAGGTAACTGATCAGTGGGCAAAATCAGGAAATAACTGGTTTTACTTAAACAGCGATGGTGAAATGGCTACAGATGAATTGATTGATGACGGAACTAACTATTATTATGTTGATTCTAATGGTGCTATGGTTGCAAATCAGTGGGTAGCTGTTGCGAATGAAAATGCTGGTGAAGAAGATGAACCAGAGTCATATTGGTATTATTTCCAGAACAGTGGTAAGGCATATAAAGCAGGAAGTTCAGGAGCTACGTCTTTCAAAACTATAAACGGAAAGAAGTACGCATTCCAGGACGATGCAAAGATGCTTTATGGTTGGATTAACGATTCTGCATCCAGAGAAACTGGAGATACTGCATGGCAGAACGGTACCTATTTCTGTGGCGACGAAAACGATGGTGCCCAGGGTACTGGATGGGCTAAAATTTCTGTTGTAGATACAGAAAACGAAGATTCAGAAGATCAGGACTACTGGTTCTATTTTAATCCTTCCAATGGTAAGAAAACAACAGATAATGCAAGCAAGAGCATTAATGGTAAAAAGTATGCGTTTAACGATTACGGAGTAATGCAGTCTGAGTGGTATTGGTATGATGCTTCTGCTAGTGATGCTACAAGCAGCATCGCTGGTTATCATTATTACAACGAGCCAGATCAGGGCTGGAGATTACAGAAGGGCTGGACAAAAGTAGTCCCACAGGAAGACGTAAACAATACCGCATATAACGATGAATCTACTAAATGGTTCTATGCAGAGAATAATGGCGATTTGGTAGCTAATAAACTAAAAACTATCAATGGTAAAAAGTATGCATTTAATGCAAAAGGTGAGATGTTAAGTGGATTATGGCTTGTTAAAGCTAAATCTTCAGGCGAGTTCGTTAATGCACCTGTTGAAGTTGAAAATGCAGATGTAATTGATAAAATCAAGGAAAACACATATCCTGCAGGCGATGGTTGGGATGTATACTACTTTGGTAGTGGAGATGATGGAGCAGCCAAGACTGGAAATCAGACTATAGATGTTGATGGTGATACCTACTCTTATACTTTTGGAACAACTGGCTCTTCTAAGTTTAAAGGCTTAGATGGTGTTAACAAAAATACAACACTTTATGTACAGGGACTTAAGATTAAAGCCGAAACAGATTATAGATATCAGGCATTCACCCCAATGGGTGTAGCTACAGTACCAACTGTCGCACCTGATAAGAATACACAGTCAGAACAGAACTTATACTTAATTAATGCTTCTGGTTCTCTTATGAAGAATAAGACTAACATTAAGGATTCTGATGATAATTACTACTGTACAAACGCAGCAGGTAAAGTAACTTATTATAGCCAGGATAAGTATGAGAAGAAATAATTAGCTTTGATAAATAAATTCTAATTGCTAAGAAAATGGGCGTTGGATAATTCCAACGCCTGTTTTTTGCTTTTCTAAGTATAGTGACGAGACACTAAAAATCCCCAACACTTGACAAAGAGCAAAAATTCAAAGGAACTCATACTATTATAGTATGAGTTCCTTTATGGCAATTAGAATTTCTTATCGAAATATGTTAATTATTACTTAGTTATTTTTGTTGTTGGCATAGCTTGTAATTACACCATCTTCAACATCAAAGTACCAGTCATTTCCATCTTTACAATTGCTCTTTGTCTTAACAATAGAACCAGATGTTGTAACTAATACACAGCCAGTGAAATCGTAATTTGTAGCTCTTACAGTTTCATTTTTATCATTCTTGTAAGATCTAGTGTCAGCTCTTAAATCTTTGCTAGAAACAACTTCAATAGTATTAGCGGATTCGTCAAACTTAACTACCAGATACTTATCATCTGCATCGGCTTTAATCTTCTTACCATACTTATAAAGAACTTTGTTATACTTTCCGGTAAGTCCGGCACCCTTTTCTTCAATACCGCCAGTCTTTGTGAAGAAGAAGCTATAATTGTCACCATCTAAGGTAACAGTCTGAACGCCTAACTTCATAGAACCATCTTCGCCATCACCGAAATAATATAAATCTCCGCCACTTGTCTTATCATTAATTAAGTCATCCAACTCATCAGCATCAACACCATCATCAAGAACATTAATGCTATCATCGCTATTTACAGTTATACGAATAAGACCACTTAACATAGCACCCTTTTCATTGAATGCATAGTATTTTCCTTTAATCTTGGAAAGTTTACCAGCTTCAAGAGTACCGTCTCCGTTAGCATAGTACCATTTCTCGTTTTCGTCGTCATTATTTGACTCATCAAACTCATCTGATGGAACTACCTTAAACCAGCCTTTTGTCATACGCGCGCCATCATCTGCGCTGCCAAAATAACTGTAGTTTGCTGCAGTAGGACTATTAGAATTTGTAGCAGCATCCCATTCTTTAACCATTACGCCTCTGTTGTCAAAGCCGTAAGTTTTACCATTGATTTTCTTTGTATCAAAATCTTTATCATCTTTTTCGTTGAAGAATTTCTTACCGTTGCTCTTGAAATAGAACCAGTAATCCATATCGTCTTCTTCGCCGTCGTCATAAACTGTAAGTTTCTGCCAGTTAGTTGCCATAGATCCATCATTTTCGTCACCGAAATAGTACATATCTGCGGCAGCATTCCAGCCATCGTCACTTGTAATACGCTCAGCACTATCTGCAGCTACCCAACCATATAACATTCTGCCGTCCTGATCAAAAGCATATTTTTTACCATTGATTGTTTTAAGCTGAACTTTACCGCTTTCTGGTGCCTTATAAGCCTTACCGTTGCTCTGGAAATAATACCAGTAGTTTTCTGGAGTATCATCTTCATCTTCTTCGTTAACAATAGATACCCAGCGATTTGCTACCATAACACCATTAGCATCTACGTAATAATAATCATCACCATCTTCTACTAATGCTTCTGTTGCCATCTCGCCGTCTTCATTCAGCCAGAACCAGTTGTTACCGGATTTTTTCCATTCGTTTTCTACCTGATAGCCATCTTTGTCATAATATACCCATGTTCCGTTCTCTTCTGC
>NZ_JACOPC010000044.1:0-2888 GCF_014288035.1 Hungatella sp. L36
ATAAGGACGAAAAAACGCCGCATATGCACTTTGCTTTCGTGCCGGTTACAGAGGACAAGAAGCGAGGGGGCGAAAAGGTTTCAGCTAAAGAGGTCATCACAAAGAATGACCTTAAGACCTTTCACACGGACTTGGAACGCTACCTCGACAGCTTCCGAGATTGGCACTTTGAGGTGGTCAATGAAGCCACCAAGGACGGCAATAAGGAGATTGCTGAACTGAAGAAGCAGACCGCCCATGAGGAAGTGCTAAAGGCACAGCAGGAAGCCCTACAAGCCCGTCAGAGGGCTTTGCAGGAGCAGGAGAGTATAAAACCCCTTGTAGAGCAGAAGAACGCTTTACAGGGCGAAATAGAAGCCTTACAGACCGAGAAAGAGGTTTTGACCGCCGCAGAGGTCGAAGCCATTAAGGGCGAAAAAACTCTATTGGGCGGTCTAAAGGGTGTGACACATAAGGAGTTTGAAGCTGTGAAACGCACGGCGGTCGCCGTGGAGAGCATGACCGCAGAGCGAGACCAGGCTTTAGCCAGGGCAGAGCGAGCGGATCTGCGAGCCACCGCCGCCGAAGCGAAAATAAAAACAGCCTATGAGGACGCAAACCGTCAGCTTCAAGCGAAAATCCGAGAGGTGGAGCAGGACAGACCGAGCATGAAAGCCCAGATGGAGATAGTTCAGCTTCGCAAGGAAAATCAGACCTTGAAGACGGAGAACAGCAGTCTCCGTAGCAAGGTCGCAGACCTTGAAGCCACGGTTCGCCGTCTGGTTCAGATTATCCGTGAGAAGCTGCCAGAGGTCTATGCTGCTATCACGCAGCCAAAGCGTGATCGGCAGCAGCCACCGCAGAAGCAGAAGCCCAAATCAAGGGATTGGGAACGCTAAAGAAAGCGGTTTTTGGGGTATACTGGCGGAGACGACGGGACGGGAAACGAAAGTTTCTTGTTCCGTCGGCGTAGACGGAATAGCCCAAAAAATCCAGAAGTCAAGGGCATAAGGGTGGAGATTTTCGTCAGAAAATACTACCCGTCCCTTGACTTCTGGATAGCGTGGTACGTACTCCGAGGGAGACGCCCATCTGTTCCAGAGGTCGCCCTCCGCGTAGGAGCCTGCGGAGCAAATAAAAAAACCCGCCCTGCCAAGTGTCAAATTGACAAGGCGGGCGGATTCTCGTATAATGGCTTTAGTGGTTGGTACGCCAATACCAGACCACGAATACATGAGGGTCAAGCTCACATACTCACCGTAGGATAATTATAGCCGTAATTGGGCTTATTGTCAAGGTAACGAGATTGTACCCTCCGAAGAAAATCGGAGGTTTTTTTATGGCAAAAATTGATAAGGCAAGATTTTGGACGGGCGTTCTCTACCCAGAAAACATGAGGGAGGACTGGAAAGAGGTCATAGGCGATACTTTGCAGTACCCCTATGCGTACTGTCAGCACTCCCAAGACAAGGACAGCAAGAGCGAACACCGCAAAGACCATGTGCATCTGATTGTGGCGTTCCCGAACACCACAACCTACAAGCACGCTTTGAATGTCATGGATTTGCTTTCTGCGGAAGGCAAGAAAGCAATCAATAAGTGTGAAGCGGTCGTTGGTATCCGTAATGTCTATGACTACCTCATTCACGACACCGAGGATTGCCGAAAGAAAGGCAAAGAGCAGTACGACCCGTCCGAGCGTATCACGGGCAACAACTTCGACATTGGTGCGTATGAGCAGCTTGGCACAGCCGAGAAGAACGAAATGTTCTTGGAGATGGGACAAGCTATCAGAGAGCATGGCTTCACCAACTACATGGACTTCTATGAGTTCGTGGTCGATACATACGAGGACATGAACTACATTGAGGTCATGCGTTGTTACAGCGGTCACTTCGAGAGAATGACAAGGGGCAATTACCAACGCTGGGAGCAGGGACAGCGTGGGCTTCGTCCGTCACAAGCAAAACTCCACGAAAACTCCACGAACACCACGCCAGATTGTTGCCCTGCGTGTGGGTCTGTAGACATCGTAAAAAGTGGTAAAACCCTTGCAAATACACAGCGTTGGGCGTGTAAGGACTGCGGAAAGAGGTTCGTTTGAGGAGCACTATTTTGTGGCTACTACGACCACAAAATAGTGTGACGGAAGACGGAAGACGAAAAGGGGCGATTTTGGGGGTGCAGGGGGCTTGCCCCCTTGCCCCTCGGAGAGTGGGGAGCTGTCCGCAGACAGCAGGGGCAAAGCCCCTCTTGACCTTGTTCGGAGCGTAGCGTAGAATGAGGTCAAGCAACCGCCTCGCAGAGCAAGTTTCCAAAAGCGTAAGCATTTTGGTATAACTTGCTACACCAAAAATATTTGGATTGATTTTCAGCGATAAAAAGAGAGGTGTTTCACTATGGCAAACGCACAGAAATATACAAGAGCCGCCTGCGGTCACTTGGCGGCGCATTATGAAAGACGGAAGGACGAAAAGGGTGAATATGTGAAGTTCGGCAATCAAGATATAGACCCACAAAAAACCCACTTGAACTACAATTTAGCTCCACGGCGTGGAGTTGAGCAAATCGACTTTATTCGACAGAGAACGACAGAAGCCCGTACCCTCAAGAGGGACGATGTGAATGTCATGTGTTCATGGGTGGTTACTCTGCCAGAGTACCGCCACCACAACCAAAGTCTTCATGTAAGCCCAGACAAAGAGCAGGTCGAAAGGCTGTTTTTTGAGCGTTCCTATCGCTTTCTCTGCGACCGCTACGGAGAGCAGAATGTCATATCGGCGTATGTCCATAAGGACGAAAAAACGCCGCATATGCACTTTGCTTTCGTGCCGGTTACAGAGGACAAGAAGCGAGGGGGCGAAAAGGTTTCAGCTAAAGAGGTCATCACAAAGAATGACCTTAAGACC
>NZ_JACOPC010000045.1:0-2526 GCF_014288035.1 Hungatella sp. L36
TGGGTGCGCCCATATAGCTTCACATATATGCGTGAAGCGTGGGATAGATAAAAATCTGCCTTTGGCAAGGCAGTGGGCAAGGTACTGACTGCCCATCGTTATCAACTCAGCCTGCGGGGAAACCCATAAGGTGACAACAGCATGTTTGAAAAGGCATAATTCCACAAGTCACTATGTGGCGAATGAATGTCGAAACGAAAAGCTGCGTATAAGGATAAAAGCTGGATTGCTTGAACGATAGTCAGAGGTGTTGAATCGAAGGCTATGGCGGAAAGTGACTATGAACGCCATACGGTTATAGGTGGATTCCTATGCCAGTCGGGAAATCACAAGTACCCTTAACCGACCGACTGCAATAAGCAGAAAATGACGAAAGTCGTATCCGAGAACGCAGTAAGCCATGTTTTATCTATTCTAAATGGGGATTGCCTAAGTTGGAACGCAGAACGCTCTGCTATGGGATTTAGTCCCTGAATATCCGATATGGCAACGGAGCTCTGGTAGTAGTCCGGGCAAGGGAAAACCTTGTACATGGCGAAGCAGAGCAGATTACCTTCAATACTAAAATATTAGAAAGGTGCGTGAGGCATTTGAGAAATCCGATTGAAGTATTGAAAACTCTACAAGAGAAAGCAGGCAACGAGAACTATCAATTTGAACGCCTGTACCGAAATCTGTACAACGAGGAGTTTTTCCTATTGGCATACGGAAATCTCTCTGCAAAAGAGGGAAATCTGACCAAGGGAACAGACGGCGCCACAATAGACGGAATGGGAATGGAGCGGATTCGCAAGCTGATTGAAAGCCTGCGGAACCACAGTTACCAGCCGTCCCCTGCGAGACGTGCCTATATCCCAAAATCTAATGGAAAACGGCGTCCGTTAGGCATACCCTCTGTTGACGATAAGCTGGTGCAGGAAGTTGTGAGGTTAATTCTCGAAAGTGTGTATGAAAGCAATTTTTCTGAACATTCGCATGGTTTTAGACCGAACAGGAGCTGTCACACGGCACTGACCCAGATTCAAAGAAACTTCACAGGGGTTAAATGGTTCATTGAGGGGGACATCAAAGGTTATTTTGACACCATCGACCACCATATCCTTGTGGATATTTTAAGAAGGCGCATAAAGGACGAATACCTAATCTCGCTGATATGGAAATTTCTGAAAGCCGGATACTTAGAAGACTGGAAATTCAATCCTACCTATTCCGGCACTCCGCAAGGCTCGGTCATCAGTCCAATACTTGCCAATATCTACCTTAACGAATTCGATACCTATGTTGAAGAATACATAGAGAAATTCAACCGTGGTAAAAGACGTGAAAGAAACAGTGAGTATCGCTTTTATAGTGATGGCGCATCGAAACTGAGGGTAAAGTACCGCGGGTTATGGGAAATAATGACAGCCGATGAAAAAGAAAAAGCCAAATGTGAAGTAAATGAGCTCATGAAAAAAGCAAAACAGATTCCAGCTATGAATCCGATGGACAGCAATTACCGCCGTCTGCTCTATTGCAGGTATGCGGATGATTTTATTTGCGGAGTAATCGGAAGCAAGGAAGATGCAGAAACCATCAAGGCTGATTTTAGCCGGTACCTGAAAGAAAAGCTGGGACTGGATATGTCGGAAGAAAAGACACTGATTACACACTCAAACGAAAAAGCGGCGTTCCTTGGCTACGAAATCGCTGTTTCCAGAAGCAATGAATACAAAAAGATAAGCAACGGACAGAAGGCAAGAACCTTTAATGGGCGTGTTCATCTATTTATGCCACATAATAAATGGGTTAAGAAGCTGACCAGTTGCGGAGCAATGGAAATCAAACAGCAGGACGGCAAAGAAATATGGAAACCGCAGGCGAGGAAAGACCTCATCAACAAAGAGCCGATTGAAATCCTAAGCATTTACAATGCCGAAATTCGTGGGCTGTACAATTATTATTGTTTGGCAAGCAACGTATGCAAGCTGCAGAAATATTACTACATCATGGAATACAGCATGTACCAGACGTTTGCAGCGAAGTACCGTGATAATTTGCGGAAAACGATTAACAAGCATACCCGAAACGGCGTGTTTGGTGTCAGCTACACTACAAAAACCGGCAACGAGAAACGGGCGACATTCGTGAAAGGAAGCTTCCAAAAACGGACTGTCAGCTTAGATTACAGTGATGAAATCCCCTCTTATCCTGCCGCAAAATATAGTCGGAAAAACGGCTTAATTGAGCGGTTACAGGGTGGAAAATGTGAACTATGCGGACAGCAGACCGACAATGTAAAAGTTCATCATGTCAGGAAGCTGAAAGAATTAGCCGGTATGAAAGAATGGGAAAGAAAAATGGTTCAGATGAACAGAAAAACTCTGGTTGTTTGTAATACATGTTATGGAAACATAACAGGCAAGTAAAGGTAGAGGGTAATTGGAGAGCCGTATACGTCGAGAGGCGTAAGTACGGTTCGGGGGCGAGTATCTGGAAATCTGCCGTGGCAACACGGTAAGGCGCCGGGTGCTTAGCCTACTATAC
>NZ_JACOPC010000046.1:0-2162 GCF_014288035.1 Hungatella sp. L36
CACATGTTGCCATGCTTCCACCTCTGCCCTATCTACCTCGTCGTCTTCAAGGGGTCTTACTCTTGCGATGGGATATCTCATCTTGAGGGGGGCTTCACGCTTAGATGCCTTCAGCGTTTATCCCTTCCCGACTTGGCTACCCGGCCATGGGTTTGATACCCAACCGGTACACCAGAGGTCAGTCCATCCCGGTCCTCTCGTACTAAGGACAGCTCCTCTCAAATATCCTACGCCCACGCCGGATAGGGACCGAACTGTCTCACGACGTTCTGAACCCAGCTCGCGTACCGCTTTAATGGGCGAACAGCCCAACCCTTGGGACCTACTTCAGCCCCAGGATGCGATGAGCCGACATCGAGGTGCCAAACCACTCCGTCGATGTGAACTCTTGGGAGTGATAAGCCTGTTATCCCCAGGGTAGCTTTTATCCGTTGAGCGATGGCAATCCCACTTTATACCACCGGATCACTAAGTCCTACTTTCGTACCTGCTCGACCCGTCAGTCTCGCAGTCAAGCTCCCTTATGCCTTTGCACTCTTCGAATGGTTTCCAACCATTCTGAGGGAACCTTTGAGCGCCTCCGATACACTTTCGGAGGCGACCGCCCCAGTCAAACTCCCCACCTGACATTGTCCCCCGGCCAGGTCATGGCCGCAGGTTAGAAACCCAATATCGCAAGGGTGGTATCCCAACAATGGCTCCGGTAAGACTGGCGTCCTACCTTCACTGCCTCCCACCTATCCTGTACATGCGACACCGAATCCCAGTATCAAGCTGGAGTAAAGCTCCATGGGGTCTTTCCGTCCTGGCGCAGGTAACCAGCATCTTCACTGGTACTTCAATTTCACCGGGTGCATTGTCGAGACAGCGCTCAAATCATTACGCCTTTCGTGCGGGTCGGAACTTACCCGACAAGGAATTTCGCTACCTTAGGACCGTTATAGTTACGGCCGCCGTTTACTGGGGCTTAAATTCAAAGCTTCGATTGCTCTAACCTCTCCTCTTAACCTTCCAGCACCGGGCAGGCGTCAGCCCATATACCTCACCTTTCGGTTTTGCATAGACCTGTGTTTTTGCTAAACAGTTGCTTGAGCCTATTCTCTGCGGCCCACTCTCGTGGGCGCTCCTTATCCCGAAGTTACGGAGCCATTTTGCCGAGTTCCTTAACAATGCTTCTCCCGCCGGCCTTAGGATTCTCTCCTCATCCACCTGTGTCGGTTTACGGTACGGGCACGTATTACACAATAGCGGCTTTTCTTGACAGCCCCTATACCAACTTCCCTACTTTTGTTCGGTACGCGTCACGCTTTCCTGTTGCTAGACGGATTTTCCAGTCTAACCAGTCCGGCGCTTGCCCCGGTCTTTTCATTCCCGGGTTTGGCTTCGGTTCTGTGTCCCCACAGTTCTGATAATACGCGGTACAGGAATTTCAACCTGTTGTCCATCGACTACGTCTTTCGACCTCGCCTTAGGCCCCGACTTACCCAGAGCAGATCAGCTTTACTCTGGAAACCTTAGATATTCGGCCTGGAGGATTCCCACCTCCATCTCGCTACTCATTCCGGCATTCTCTCTTCTTAACACTCCACGCCTCCTTACGGTAACGCTTCTTCGCAGTTAAGAATGCTCCTCTACCAATTGACTTACGTCAATTCCTAAGCTTCGGTGTTGTGTTTCAGCCCCGGACATTTTCGGCGCAGGACCTCTCGACTAGTGAGCTATTACGCACTCTTTGAATGTGTGGCTGCTTCTGAGCCAACATCCTAGTTGTCTTTGAAATCCCACATCCTTTTCCACTTAACACACACTTTGGGACCTTAGCTGTAGGTCTGGGCTCTTTCCCTTTTGACTACCCAACTTATCTCGTGCAGTCTGACTCCCGTACATCATTTATGCGGCATTCGGAGTTTGATATCTCTTGGTAAGCTTTGACGCCCCCTTAAGAATTCAGTGCTCTACCTCCGCTAAACTAATACGAGGCTAGCCCTAAAGCTATTTCGAGGAGAACCAGCTATCTCCGGGTTCGATTGGAATTTCTCCCCTACCCACACCTCATCGCCACCCTTTTCAACGGATGTGCGTTCGGTCCTCCATTTCCTTTTACGGAAACTTCAACCTGGACATGGGTAGATCACCCGGTTTCGGGTCTGCCTGAACTGACT
>NZ_JACOPC010000048.1:0-1743 GCF_014288035.1 Hungatella sp. L36
GGAGCTGTAAAATAAGTCCCTAATTAAGAAACGCCAACTCCGGCAAACGTCGGTTTTGGCGTTTCTTTGTATGAATTTTTTCTATTTTTGAACAGGTCTGCATCTTTGGGTATAAAAAATGGTGCATTTAATAAAGCTCAGCTAATCACGCTTGAGTTTTATGCAGCTTTCGTCTGTCGTTGCTTTTTATTATGATATTTATAAAGATTGAATCCACATGAAATCAGTGTGAGCTCGAGAATTACATTTTTCTCGCCTCTCCGAAATAATCTTTTATACGATTTATCCCACTTTAATACACCAAAAGTTCCCTCGGATTGAATACTTCGGTTCATTCTCAAGAGGGCACCATGTATGGATTCGAGATTTTGCAGCACTTCCTGGTGGATAGCGGTTAATTCCTGATTCATTCGGATTGTCCGGTTCTTTTGTGCTTTCGGACAGCATTCTTGTTTATACGGACATCCTTCGCAGGATTCACATTCATACAGTTCTTCGGTCCGCCCATATTTGTTATATTTTACATGCTGTGTTCTCTTGAAGAGAAATTTCCGACCGTTTGGGCATAAGAGATTTCCATCAGCATCTTTTGCAAAATTTACAGCCCGATACGGATTCTCATGGTATTTTTTATCTGTCGTTTCTTTTTTGTACATGGTAAATTTCATGTATTTTTCCATGCCGTGTTCTTCGCAATAAAGATAATTATTGTAAGAACCATATCCGGCATCAGCAACCGGATATTTCGGATAATGGCCATATGTGCGATTGAATTTTTCCATCAAAGGCACAAAGCATTCCATATCGGATGCATATGGTTTTACGTCGATTACGGCTATGTATTCATCACAGATGGCTGCCTGAAGGTTGTAGGCAGGAAGCAGCTGATCGTTTCCCATGTAATCACGTTTTAAACGCATAAAAGTTGCATCATGGTCTGTTTTCGAATAACTGTTTCTTTCCTCTCCACAGGTCTCGATTTGATATGCATAGGACTTTAAACGTTCCAGATATTCATTCAGTTCTTCGTATTGCTTTTGCCGAATGCTTTTTCTATGACCACGTCCGGAAACAAAAGAAGTTTCATCCAGTCCGGTTGTTTCTTTGTATACCGTAAGTAATTCAGAGACGTAATCAATCGCGTAAACTTCTCGTTTTTCAAATTTTATTCCGAGATATCCAAGTATTTCCTGATTCATAGAATCAATCAAAAGTGAAATCTTATCAAAAACTTTTTGGCGATTTTTTACACAGGATTTTTTCCATACCCAGGTATACCGATTTGCATTTGCTTCGATTTTTGTTCCGTCAATGTATGTGTGCTGCAGATCCACGTGATCTCTGGTAAAAATATATGAATTAATGTCTGCAAATATCTGTTCAACAGAATCGGTTAGTTCATTTCGGATTAAGTTCCCAAATGTAGCAAAGGAAGGTGTTTTCATGCCATCGAGAAGATACATGTAGCGGATGTCATTATGACAGAGCTTTTCAATCTCTCGTAAAGAACAGATGCCGTTTTCCATAAATGCAAAAAGTATAACTTTAAGGAGTTTTTGAGCATCACATCTTGGACGACCTGTTTTGTAGCCTTTCTCTACAAAATATCTTGATAAGTCAATGTGATCCATAACCTCACAAAAAGTATATACCGGATCAGAAATATCGATCAATTTTTCGATTTCTAATGGTAATTTCAGCTGACGCATAGTATAATTACCATTGGTGTTGTTAGTTAGTAGC
>NZ_JACOPC010000049.1:0-1700 GCF_014288035.1 Hungatella sp. L36
AGCGGCAATATCCATGTGCATATCGTCATCAACTCCCTGCGGATTTATGAAGTCCCGCTTCTGCCCTACATGGACAGACCAGCCGATACACGGGAGGGCTGCAAGCACCGCTGCACCAATGCCGCTATGGAATATTTCAAGAGTGAAGTCATGGAGATGTGCCACCGGGAGGGACTTTACCAAATCGACCTCTTGAACGGCAGCAAGGAACGGATAACCGAACGGGAATACTGGGCGGCAAAGAAAGGGCAGCTTGCCCTTGATAAAGAGAACGCCGCCAGAGAAGCCGCAGGACAGCCGACCAAGCCCACCAAGTTTGAAACGGACAAGGCGAAGCTGCGCCGGACGATACGGCAGGCACTTTCCCAAGCTGGCAGCTTTGACGAGTTTTCTTCCCTTTTGCTGCGGGAGGGTGTGACCGTCAAGGAGAGCCGGGGGCGGCTTTCCTACCTCACGCCGGACAGGACAAAGCCTATCACAGCCCGGAAGCTGGGGGACGATTTTGACAAGGCTGCTGTCCTTGCCCTGCTCACGCAGAACGCCCACAGAGCCGCCGAACAGACCACAGCCATACCCGAATACCCCCACACCCAAAAGGGACGCTTGCGAGAGGAAAAAGCCGCAAAAACCACCCCGACAGACAACACCTTGCAGCGCATGGTTGACCGGGAAGCCAAGCGAGCCGAGGGCAAGGGCGTGGGCTATGACCGTTGGGCGGCAAAGCACAATCTAAAGCAAATGGCAGCTACCGTTACCGCCTACCAGCAGTACGGCTTTTCCTCCCCGGAGGAACTGGACGAAGCCTGTTCTGCCGCTTATGCCGCCATGCAGGAAAGCCTTACAGAGCTGAAGCAGGTGGAAAAGACGCTGGACGGGAAAAAGGAGCTGCAACGGCAGGTGCTTGCCTATTCCAAGACCCGCCCTGTCCGGGACGGGCTGAAACAGCAGAAAAACGCCAAAGCAAAAGCAGCCTACCGACAGAAGCACGAAAGCGACTTTATCATAGCAGACGCAGCCGCCCGCTATTTCAGGGAGAACGGCATTTCCAAGCTGCCGAGCTATAAAGCCCTGCAAGCAGAGATTGAAAGCCTTATCAAAGAGAAAAACAGCGGCTACAACGATTACCGGGCAAAACGGGAGGAATACCGCCGCTTACAGACCGTCAAGGGCAATATCGACCAGATTTTACGCCGGGAGCGCAAGCCTGTGAAAAGGCAGGAACAGGAGCGATAAAAACCACCCCAAAATGTACCCGAACCCATACAGAACAAGGGGGCTGCCCCGTACCCTACCCGCAATACCAAAGGATTTTTTAAGGGACTTACAGGGCAGAAAAACCCCGAAAATGATACCGAGATAATACAGAATTATCGCCGATACCGCCACACCAGCGGAAACGGCAGAAAGGAGCGCACCCATGCCAAGAATGAGCAAGAAACGGCGGCTGGAATGGTCTTTTTTCCTGCGGCAAGTAAAAGTCGGGAATACCACCTGCGACCGTATCACATACAACGACCTCTGCCGGGGCTGTACCCATAGCTGCAAGCAGAGCTTCCGGGCGGTTATCATACTCTGCCCCCGCTACTACTCCAAACGCCGGAAAAAGGAGGACAGGGACAATGGCAGATAACCGCAAGTATTACTACCTCAAGCTGAAAGAGAACTTTTTTGACAGCGACTCCATTGTGCTGCTGGAAGAT
>NZ_JACOPC010000050.1:0-1619 GCF_014288035.1 Hungatella sp. L36
CTTATCTGGTGTACCAAATATCGGAAGAAGGTATTAACAGATGGAATCGATATTCAATGTAAGGAGATGCTGACAGAACTGGCGGACCAGTATTCTTTTCAGATCCTGGCGATGGAGGTTATGCCGGATCACATTCATCTGCTCCTGGACTGCCGCCCACAGTTCATGATATCAGACATGGTCAAAATCATGAAGGGAAACCTGGCCAGAAGGCTGTTCTTAGACCATCCGGAATTAAAGAAACAGTTGTGGGGAGGCCATCTCTGGAATCCATCTTACTGCGCAGTGACTGTCAGTGACAGAAGCCATGAACAGGTGAAACACTATATTGATTCCCAAAAAGAACGGTAACAGGGGGAAAGAGGATGAACAGGGCTTATAAGTATCGTGTCTATCCGACTGCAGAGCAGGAACAGCTTTTGACGGATACATTTGGAAGCTGCCGGTTTGTTTATAATCATTATCTTGCCCTGCAGTCGGAGAACTATCAGCAGGGCAAGGCATACAGGAATAAGACTGCCTGCAATAACGACTGCAACCGAATTCTCAAACAGGAGCAGCCATGGCTAAAACAAGTGGATAAATTTGCCCTGACGAATGCCATCTATGCGCTGGATTCGGCGTACCAGAGATTTTTCAGGAGACAGGGCGGTTATCCCAGATTCAAGAGCAGGCATCACAGCCGTATGTCCTACACTACGAACTATACGAATGGAAATATTGCCGTACTGGCTGGTGAGATCAAGCTGCCAAAGCTTGGGAAGGTGGGGGCAGTTGTGCACAGAAGGGCACCGGAAGACTGGCGTCTGAAACAGGCCACGGTATCAAGGGAAAGTGACGGCAGTTATTATGTGTCAGTCCTTTACGAGTATGAGGCTGCGATTATGCCGCAGGCAGTTAATCCAGAGCAGGTGATTGGACTGGACTATAAATCGGACGGATTGTATATGGACTCAGAAGGCAGGTGCTGTGGCATGCCTCATTATTATAGAAAGAACCAGAAGAAGCTGACAAAGGCGCAGAGGAAGCTGAAAGCGAAGCAGCTGCAGTCAGTAAATTACCGGAAACAGCAGAAGAAAATTGCCCGTATTGCAAAAAAGGCAGCCAATCAGAGAAAAGATTATCTGCACAAAAAATCAACTGAGACAGCCAATCGGTACGATTTAGTGTGTGTGGAAGACTTAAGCTTGAGGGCGCTGGCAAACAGAGGGTTCGGGAACGGAAAAGCGACCATGGATAACGGGTATGGATCATTTCTTACGATGCTAAAGTACAAACTGGAGGAGAGAGGAAAGCGTCTGATCCGCATCGAAAAGTGGTATGCATCCTCGAAGACCTGTAGCTGCTGCGGTGCGGTCAAGATGATGCCGTTATCAGTCCGCCGTTATGAGTGCAACTGTGGAATGAGCATGGACAGAGATTTAAATGCTGCGATCAATATCAGAAACAGAGGGTATGAGATATATCTAAAGGCAGCATAGAAGTAATCATAACCTGTAGGGCCGGGACGGTCCGAACAGAATAATCAACGCCTGTGGAGCTGGCATAAGACCTGTTAGATAGAAGGGCAATTGGCGCTGAAACAGGAAGCTCGTGTATTTATACATGAGTATGTTCAC
>NZ_JACOPC010000051.1:0-1400 GCF_014288035.1 Hungatella sp. L36
CTTTCTAGGAAACTTCGCAAATCGGCCAAGATAGTGTATAATGGACTTGAAATAAAAAATCACATAACAAAAGAGCGAATGTAGTGATTCGCCACGACGTTGATTATGTAGTTTTTTGTTTTGGTTTAGACTGCGCTGTCTGACGGCAAAGAAAGAATAAGGGGCATGGAACTATCCATAACCCATTACCTTTCGGAATCGTTCAAACAGCGCAGTTTTTTTGTAGTAAACTTCTAAAACCAACATAGAAGTGCCACACTTCGGACATTTGAGTGGGTCATATCCAAACGTCAGAATAATCGAGTTACGCCAATCCAGAAGACTGGAAAGATAGCGTTGTTTCTGAGGGGATAAACATTGCCGAAGATTTTTTTCCTGTTTATGATGTTTTGCATAAATACCGTAGTAACGAACCATTTTGAAGTGCTTGTCAGGGATATGAATAATCAGGCGTTTTATAAAATCAATGACGGGGAGGCATTCTGTAACCGTCTTGTGATCCTCATGCCTGGTGTAATGAAACGTCACGGAGTCACCATCGTAAGAATCAATTCTGGAGGCAGCAATAACCGGTCGTCCGAGATATCGGCTGATATACTTAATGGTGATATCAGGAGAGCAGAGATTGGGTTTGGCACGGACATAAAAACCATCCGGGTGATCCTTATAAATCTGATTTTTAAGTTTAAGGAAAGAAGAACCGAGTTTATGCGCAAGTTTTTCTAAAAGAACCTTACGGAAAGCAAAGCGTAAAAATCTGAAATCAAAATGTTTGTTTGGACGCCAGGAGGTAAAATTACCGGCCCCGCCCTCGGAAATGAGCGCATGGATATGAGGATTCCATTTGAGGTCTCTACCAAAAGAGTGAAGGACACAAATAAACCCGGGAGTAAAGTTTTCAGTTTTATTAAGTTTAGAAAACATACGGAGGACGACATCTCGGACGGCATGAAAAAGACAATTCAAAAGAGAATGGTCCTTAAGAAAGTATATGCGAAGTTCCTCTGGAATCGTAAAGACACAGTGTCTGTGGTTACAGGAAATGAGCTTGCAGGACATACGAAAAGCCCGTTTCTGATTATACATGTTACCACAAGATGGACAGAAACGGCTTTTGCAGGAAAAAGGTACAGATTTAAGTTTACCACAATGGGGACAGCCGTAGACAGCTTGTCCATAAGAAGGATCGTGGCAATGGATCATACGTTTGATGTTATCCATAACATTTTTGCCAGGACGAAGAGCATACTGGATGTACTCAAAGTGGTCACTGAAAATAGTTTGAAGAATGTTCTTTTTATACATAAGAATATTTTACAACAAAAAGTGACAAAGGAAAACCCCAAAACCCCTCATGAGTGAGGGGCAGGGGAGTTGAGAGTGCCGAAGGCACTTTGTTC
>NZ_JACOPC010000052.1:0-1240 GCF_014288035.1 Hungatella sp. L36
AGCCTGCAAATGAAAAGTCAATAGAGAATTGAGGAAGTTTGCAAAAAAGTTTTATGCAGCGTTTAGGAACTACAAAAAGACCACCGTAAAACGCTGGCCTATTGGATGTTAAGTCAAGGTTATTCTGGTTTGGGTAAGGCAGCTAAATACTCCTTCACACGGCCATAGTAGATTCGCAGGAACTTATTGGCACCGGCAGTCATGTAGACATAGTACGGCTTCCCTTCTGAACGTTTCTTGTCCAGAAAGCGATAAACAGCGTCATCGGAAGGAGCGGACTTAATTAGGACGTCCATGATCTGAAACAACGTTTTGCGCAGCTGCGGTGATCCTCGCTTGGATGTACGGACACTACGTGCCTCATAGGTGCCGGATTGATTGACCCCAGGGTCCACACCGGCAAATGCAGTTAATGCTTCACGATGGGAAAAGCGAGAGAGATCGCCTATTTCGGCCATAAGTTGAGGGCCGAGTGAGGGGCCTACCCCCTTCATGGCCATGACTACCTGATACTCTGGCAGTTGGGCGGCGAGACGGTTCATTTCCAGGCGGAGCTGTTCCACTGTGAAAGATACCGTATTGAGCTGCTCCACAGCCTGCTTAACCAAAAACTTAGTCACAGAGTCTTTCGTGAACACGGAAATCAGTTCTTTGGAAAACGAATAAATCTGTGCTGGTTTCTCTGGTTGGAAGTTATAGCCGTGCCGTTTGCACCATTTTTGATAGCGCTCAGTAAACGTAGCAAGCCCAAGAGAACGCACACAGTCCACGTGCCAGAATGAGGAAACAAAGTCTACCCATTTCTGGCTGCCATCGCTGCGGGCAGGACTGTCAAAGAAGTCATTAATGCCAGGGTAAGTCTGATCCAGCAGGGAGATGAGGTTGTTCTTGTAAGAGGTTTTCTGTTTCATGTAGAAGCTGAACTGGTGATTCATGGTTTTTAATTGATTGCGAATGATATCCATACTGGTATACTGGCGCAAATCCTGCCAGTTGTCAAGAGCATAGCGTGCAATCTTAACGGAATCAGCTTTATCTGTTTTAACTTTACGGAGAGTGTTATTGCCGTAATCCTTAATCAGCTTTGGATTAACCGTACTGACAAAGAAACCAGAGTCAGAGAGCCATCGGGCCATAGGTTCGTAATACCGTCCTGTATGCTCCATGATAATCCGAGTACTACCGTCCAGAGAATTGAGCTGATCAACTAGCTGATGGAAACCACTGGAAGTATGCGGAA
>NZ_JACOPC010000053.1:0-1092 GCF_014288035.1 Hungatella sp. L36
ATCTTCCAGCAGCACAATGGAGTCGCTGTCAAAAAAGTTCTCTTTCAGCTTGAGGTAGTAATACTTGCGGTTATCTGCCATTGTCCCTGTCCTCCTTTTTCCGGCGTTTGGAGTAGTAGTGGGGGCAGAGTATGATAACCGCCCGGAAGCTCTGCTTGCAGCTATGGGTACAGCCCCGGCAGAGGTCATTGTATGTGATACGATCGCAGGTGGAATTCCCGACTTTCACTTGCCGCAGGAAAAAAGACCATTCCAGCCGCCGTTTCTTGCTCATTCTTGGCATGGGTGCGCTCCTTTCTGCCGTTTCCGCTGGTGTGGCGGTATCGGCGGTAATTCTGTATCATCTCGGTATCATTTTCGGGTTTTTTCTGCCCTATAAGCCCGTTAAAAAATCCTTTGGTATTTGCGGATAGGGTACGGGGCAGCCCCCTTGTTCTGTATAGGTTCGGGTACATTTTGGGGCGGTTTTTATCGTTCCTGTTCCTGCCTTTTCACAGGCTTGCGCTCCCGGTGTAAAATCTGGTCGATATTGCCCTTGACAGTCTGTAAGCGGCGGTATTCCTCCCGTTTTGCCCGGTAATCGTTGTAGCCGCTGTTTTTCTCTTGGATAAGGGTTTCAATCTCTGCTTGCAGGGCTTTATAGCTCGGCAGCTTGGAAATGCCGTTTTCCCTGAAATAGCGGGCGGCTGCGTCTGCTATGATAAAGTCGCTTTCGTACTTCTGACGGTAGGCTGCTTTTGCTTTGGCGTTTTTCTGCTGTTTCAGCCCGTCCCGGACAGGGCGGGTCTTGGAATAGGCAAGCACCTGCCGTTGCAGCTCCTTTTTCCCGTTCAGCGTCTTTTCCATCTGCTTCAGCTCTGTAAGGCTTTCCCGCATGGCGGTATAGGCGGCAGAACAGGCTTCGTCCAGTTCCTCCGGGGAAGAAAAGCCGTACTGCTGATAGGCGGTAACGGTAGCTGCCATTTGCTTTAGGTTGTGCTTTGCCGCCCAGCGGTCATAGCCCACGCCCTTGCCCTCGGCTCGCTTGGCTTCCCGGTCAACCATGCGCTGCAAGGTGTTGTCTGCCGGGGTGGTTTTTGTGGTTTTTTCCCC
>NZ_JACOPC010000054.1:0-989 GCF_014288035.1 Hungatella sp. L36
GGGGAAAAAACCACAAAAACCACCCCGGCAGACAACACCTTGCAGCGCATGGTTGACCGGGAAGCCAAGCGAGCCGAGGGCAAGGGCGTGGGCTATGACCGCTGGGCGGCAAAGCACAATCTAAAGCAAATGGCGGCTACCGTTACCGCCTACCAGCAGTACGGCTTTTCTTCCCCGGAGGAACTGGACGAAGCCTGTTCTGCCGCCTATACCGCCATGCGAGAAAGCCTTACGGAGCTGAAGCAGGTGGAAAAGACGCTGGACGGGAAAAAGGAGCTGCAACGGCAGGTGCTTGCCTATTCCAAGACCCGCCCTGTCCGGGACGGGCTGAAACAGCAGAAAAACGCCAAAGCAAAAGCAGCCTACCGACAGAAGCACGAAAGCGACTTTATCATAGCAGACGCAGCCGCCCGCTATTTCAGGGAGAACGGCATTTCCAAGCTGCCGAGCCATAAAGCCCTGCAAGCAGAGATTGAAAGCCTTATCAAAGAGAAAAACAGCGGCTACAACGATTACCGGGCAAAACGGGAGGAATACCGCCGCTTACAGACTGTCAAGGGCAATATCGACCAGATTTTACGCCGGGAACGCAAGCCTGTGAAAAGGCAGGAACAGGAGCGATAAAAACCACCCCAAAATGTACCCGAACCCATACCGAACAAGGGGGCTGCCCCGTACCCTATCCGGCAATACCAAAGGATTTTTTAACGGGCTTACAGGGCAGAAAAATCCCGAAAATGATACCGAGATGATACAGAATTATCGCCGATACCGCCACACCAGCGGAAACGGCAGAAAGGAGCGCACCCATGCCAAGAATGAGCAAGAAACGGCGGCTGGAATGGTCTTTTTTCCTGCGGCAAGTAAAAGTCGGGAATACCACCTGCGACCGTATCACATACAACGACCTCTGCCGGGGCTGTACCCATAGCTGCAAGCAGAGCTTCCGGGCGGTTATCATACTCTGCCCCCGCTACTACTCCAAACGC
>NZ_JACOPC010000055.1:0-964 GCF_014288035.1 Hungatella sp. L36
AATGTAATATAAGATAAATTTTCTTACATAAATCCATTTATTTTCATATCTTTACTATATATGTAAATTAAAAAAATGTCAATAATCTTATTCAGATACTTTTTCAAAAACTTATTATAAAAAGAGCCTTGCCAATACAAGCATTGTAAGGCTTTTTGGTTCAAAATCAATTTAATATTAAATCATTAAATTGAAAGTAAAATTAGATTTTAAAATTGAATCATATTATAAAGATTATCTTTATCGGTTTGCGTTATGCCAATGTAACGTAATGTTACCTCGGCGGATGAGTGATTGTAAACTTGCATAATTAAGGCTATATTGTGAGTTTTATTATACGCATCATATCCCCAGGTTTTTCTAAGGGAATGACTGTTGAAGTTATCCAAGTGCAGGGCCTGGCCGGCATCTTGGAGTATGCGCTGCGCCTGTGTAGTACTGATATGCTTTTTCCCCCTCCCCTTGCGACTGGCAAAAAGATAATCGTCATACTGTAAATTGTAATCCTTAATATAATTCTTTAAAGTGGATTTTAATGCTGTGTTAATTGCGATATGCTTTTCTTTTCCCGTCTTTTGTTCTTTAAGAGCTATGTATTCCCGGAAGTACCCACTTTGATGAAAAAAATCGCATACCCGAAGAGGTACTATATCGCTGATTCTTAGAGCCGTATTTAACTGAGTTTTAGCCATTACATAATCTCGCATGTTTTTTCCCTTTAAATATGCAAATAATTCTTGCAATTTCTTCTTATCGCGGATTGGCTCTGTGGTTTTATTCATCTTAAAAAAGTCTCCCTATTGAATGTAATATAAAAATATAAAAGATACAATTTTATTACATTCGTTTCTTATTTCATGGTTAATCAATCAATTTTAGCAAAAAAAACCTTAGATTACAAGAGGGTTTCCGACACATCCGGTAGGCTGCCGCGAATGTAATATAATTTATCTTATATTACATT
>NZ_JACOPC010000056.1:0-961 GCF_014288035.1 Hungatella sp. L36
AGTATGGAAGCGCAGTAACGCTGAGGGCTGAACCTGAGACGGAAGGTTACACATTTAGTGGCTGGAATCGTGAAAATAACTTTACGATGCCTGCAGAGGATGTAGTAATCGAAGGAAACTTTAAGATCAACAGCTATACGGTGACGTATAAAGTTGACGGTGAGATAAGCGGTGAAGCAGAAACTTATAAGTATGGAGCAGTAGTAACACTGAGAGAGGAACCTGCAAAAGAAGGTTATACGTTCAGTCACTGGAGCCGTGAGTCAGGATTTACGATGCCTGCAGAAAATATAGTGGTTGAAGGACATTTCAAGATTAACAGCTATACAGTTACCTATAAGGTTGATGACCAGTTATATGGAAAGGTAGATACCTATAAATTTGGAGAAGATGTAACGCTGAGAGATGCGCCAACGAAGGAGGGATATACCTTTAGCGGCTGGAGCGAGACCAGCGGGTTTAAGATGCCTGCAAAAGATGTAGAGATCAAGGGAAACTTCAGCATCAACGATTATACGGTAACCTATAAGGTAGACGGAAAGGTTATTGATGAGAAAAAGCACCAGTATAATGAAGAGGTAACCGTAAGAGCAGACGAAACGAAGGAAGGCTATACCTTCAGCGGCTGGAGCAGTGAAGATGTCAGGCAATCATTTATCCAAAGATTACTGTCTTCATCTATCGCGGGAAAGACGTTCCGCATGCCGGCGAAGGATGTGGTAATTGAAGGACATTTTGATATTAACAGCTACAAAGTGACCTATCAGGTAGACGGAGTACAGTCCGGAGAAACAGAAACCTATGAGTACGGAACGCTTGTAACAATCAGAGATGATCTGGAAAAAGAAGGGCATAAGTTCAGTGGCTGGAATCTGAAGGAAGACTTCGCCATGCCGGCCGAAGATGTAGTGATTGTAGGAAGCTTTACTGCAAACGAGTATACGGTAACGTATCTGGTAGA
>NZ_JACOPC010000057.1:0-954 GCF_014288035.1 Hungatella sp. L36
CCGGATCAAAGGATATTTGCTCCTCCCCGAAGCTTTTCGCAGCTTATCACGTCTTTCATCGGCTCTTAGTGCCAAGGCATCCACCCTGCGCTCTTTATAGCTTAACCAGTTCGATTTTCGCACCATCCCCTGACTGTTAAGGAGGGGGCTTACCCTGTTAAGGGTGCGGGCTACTCGTCTAAGATTCATAGCGTTGAATCTCTGGTCTTAGGTTTGTTATCACTGTACGTTACAGTAATAACGAGTTTATAATTTTTTCGGTTATATCTGTTACGATATAACACCTCGGATGTCTTGATTTACTCTTTCTCAGGATCGAAATCCCTTAAAAGAATCTATCTAGATATATTCAATATGTGGTTTTCAAGGTACATGCTGGCATGCTTCATTCCGCCTGACGGCTTCCTTCTTCATGCCGAATGGAGATGGAGAGATTCGAACTCTTGACCCCCTGCTTGCAAGGCAGGTGCTCTCCCAACTGAGCTACACCCCCATATTTATGTTAAATACTCGGATGCTGGTCTTCCCTTTTCAGGCAATCCCTTTATTCTTTTGTTTTTTCCACTTACTTATCTCCTGAGGAGTTAAGTAGTGGGCTTAAGTGGACTCGAACCACCGACCTCACGCTTATCAGGCGTGCGCTCTAACCGGCTGAGCTATAAGCCCTTTTGTAAAAATCTGGCACCCACCTGCTCTCCCATGCCGTCTCCAGCATAGTACCATCGGCCGCTCAAGTCTTAACCATCGTGTTCGGGATGGGTACGGGTGTTTCCCCTGAGCGCATCGGCACCAGAATCTCTTTGTCTCTGATGTTTCTATTCTTTTATTCTTTTTTCTTCGGCTTTCGCCTTCCTTTGAAACACAAGACTCAACAGTATATAAAACCCTTACTTCTTCTTCCTTAGAAAGGAGGTGATCCAGCCGCACCTTCCGATACGGCTACCTTGTTACGAC
>NZ_JACOPC010000058.1:0-890 GCF_014288035.1 Hungatella sp. L36
CAAGGTACGGAATAGTGGGGCTGGCTGTCGGAAACGGAGGATTTTATGTTAAGACAGACCAACCAACAACCAATTACCGCCCTTTACCCAAGACTTTCCCATGAGGACGAGCTGCAAGGCGAGAGCAATTCCATTTCCAACCAGAAGCGTATTCTTGAAACCTATGCAAAGCAGAACGGCTTTTCCAATCTGCGCTGGTACACGGACGACGGTTATTCTGGTGCGAACTTTCAAAGACCCGGTTTTCAAGCCATGCTTGCGGACATTGAAGCCGGAAAAGTCGGGACAGTTATCGTAAAGGATATGTCGAGGTTAGGGCGAAACTACCTGCAAGTGGGAATGTACACGGAAATGATTTTCCCACAGAAAGGTGTCCGCTTTATCGCTATCAATGACGGAGTGGACAGCGCACAAGGCGACAATGACTTTGCCCCGCTGCGGAATATCTTTAACGAATGGCTGGTGAGAGATACGAGCAAGAAAATCAAAGCAGTAAAACGCTCAAAAGGCATGAGTGGCAAGCCCATCACAAGCAAGCCTGTGTATGGCTACCTCATGGACGAGGACGAAAATTTCATTATTGACGAGGAAGCTGCACCCGTAGTCAAGCAGATATACAACCTCTGCCTTGCCGGGAACGGTCCGACTAAGATAGCCCGTATGCTCACAGAGCAGCAAATCCTCACGCCGGGGACGCTGGAATACCGTAGGACGGGCAGCACCCGCCGCTACCACCCCGGCTATGAGTGCAAGTGGGCGACCAATACCGTTGTGCATATCCTTGAAAACCGGGAATACACAGGCTGTCTGGTAAACTTCAAGACAGAAAAGCTCTCTTACAAAGTCAAGCACAGTGTAGAAAATCCCCTGGAAAAGCAAGTGATTTTCGA
>NZ_JACOPC010000059.1:0-890 GCF_014288035.1 Hungatella sp. L36
CAAGGTACGGAATAGTGGGGCTGGCTGTCGGAAACGGAGGATTTTATGTTAAGACAGACCAACCAACAACCAATTACCGCCCTTTACCCAAGACTTTCCCATGAGGACGAGCTGCAAGGCGAGAGCAATTCCATTTCCAATCAGAAGCGTATCCTTGAAACCTATGCGAAGCAGAACGGCTTTTCCAATCTGCGCTGGTACACGGACGACGGTTATTCTGGTGCGAACTTTCAAAGACCCGGTTTTCAAGCCATGCTTGCGGACATTGAAGCCGGAAAAGTCGGGACAGTTATCGTAAAGGATATGTCGAGGTTAGGGCGAAACTACCTGCAAGTGGGAATGTACACGGAAATGATTTTCCCACAGAAAGGCGTCCGCTTCATCGCTATCAATGACGGAGTGGACAGCGCACAGGGCGACAATGACTTTGCCCCGCTGCGGAATATCTTTAACGAATGGCTGGTGAGAGATACGAGCAAGAAAATACGGGCGGTAAAACGCTCAAAAGGCATGAGTGGCAAGCCCATCACAAGCAAGCCTGTGTATGGCTACCTCATGGACGAGGATGAAAATTTCATTATTGACGAGGAAGCTGCACCCGTAGTCAAGCAGATATACAACCTCTGTCTTGCCGGGAATGGTCCGACCAAGATAGCCCGTATGCTCACAGAGCAGCAAATCCCCACGCCGGGAACGCTTGAATACCGCAGGACGGGCAGCACCCGCCGCTACCACCCCGGCTATGAGTGCAAGTGGGCGACCAATACCGTAGTGCATATCCTTGAAAACCGGGAATACACAGGCTGTCTGGTAAATTTCAAGACAGAAAAACTTTCTTACAAAGTCAAGCACAGTGTAGAAAATCCCCCGGAAAAGCAAGTGATTTTCGA
>NZ_JACOPC010000060.1:0-853 GCF_014288035.1 Hungatella sp. L36
TTCTTCCAATGCGTTGCACATGTCGCGTCCCTCCTTATATTTTTTCCAGTTTGCACGTACAATAAAATCCATGGCCGCCTCGTAGAGCGGGTTCTTTTCTTTCCCTGCATAGGCTTTGGCCAGCGGTTCGATATCCTCCTGAAGGCTCAGGTTCATCCGAAGACGGCTCAGCCAGGTGAACTCTTCTCTGGAAAGCCTGGGGAGAATCAGAATCTGCATCGGGAACATGAGTCCCGTCACATAGTAGATCCCCGGATATTTTTGAGAGATGTCCGCATGATAGAGATCCTTTAAAAATGCAGCCAGCTTCCTGGGATAGTGGCTGACAGCCAGTGAGATGGTAAGCTCCTCCGGAGGAATTTCCCGTTCTTTTTCTGTGTTGGACTGGTAAATGCAGGCGTACCCTGTTACCCTGTAATAATCGTTGATGCTGAAATAATCTTCCGGGTTCTTATACTCAATAATATTGTACTTCCGGAAAATATGACCGATACTTTTAGAAAGAATTTTATCCGGCTCCGGTTTGATCACAAGGGTATCAATCTGAAGCGGTTTTTCGGTCAGATTGAATTCTTTCAGAAATTCGAGCTGGCAGGGCTCATCCATAAACTCAATCTGTAAGGCGGCCTGGAAAGCAGGATGCCACTGTAAAGCTTTTTTCGTCATCGATTCCTCTCCTGTTATTATAATCAAAAATGCGTCAGGTATCAACAGGTATTCACAGACATTCCCCCTTTGAGTCAGATATTTTGTTTGCGGTGTATCCAAAATGAGTGATGGAAACTTATGGCCGAACTGGCCCTGACGGGATCGTCTGATCCCGTATGACGCCGTATGCTGTACAGATGACAGC
>NZ_JACOPC010000061.1:0-834 GCF_014288035.1 Hungatella sp. L36
GCGTGGGGCGTGTCCTGCGGGTGCTGCAATTCCTCCAGCGTGAGGTTGGTCGTGGCGATCAGCGGCTTGCCGCTTCGGTAACGGCTGTCAATCACGCTGTAAACCTGTTCCAGCCCGTACTCTGTCCCTCGCTCCATACCGAAATCATCAAGTATCAGTAGAGGATAGCTGCAAAGGCTGGAAATATATTCGTTCCTGCCCTCAAAGCTGGCGGCAAGGTCACCCAGTATCGTTGCAAAGTTTGTCATGCAGACGGCAACTTCTTTCTCCATAAGGGCGTTGGCGATACAGGCAGCGAGGTAGCTTTTTCCTGTCCCCACGCCGCCCCAAAACAGGTAGCCGATATTTTCAGCCTGCATGGTTTCCCAGCTCTCCACATAAAAGCGGGCGGTTTCGGTCTGTGGGTTTCTGCCGTTGTCATGCTCAAATGTCCAGTTTTGCATAGCGGGGTCGGTAAAGCCCCGGCGTTTCAAGTCCTCCACTTTTTCAAGGTGCTTCTGTCGGCTTTCAGCGGCTTCCCGTTTTTCACGGGCTGCCCGGTGGCAGTCGCACTCTGCCGGGTGTCGGTCATGCCCTAACCATTGGGCGGTTTCTTTTGAAAAATAGGCTTCTTTGGGCGTATGGCACTTGCCGCAGTATAAAAGCCCGTCCTCGCCTGTGTAGTCCTCCGCTTCGGCGGTAGTGGCTGTAATGTCCGTAATCATAGCTTCAATCTCGTTTTTCATAAGCTCTCGCCCTCCTTGCATGAATAATCGGGTATGCCCTGTTTCGGGGCAGCCTTGCCTTTGGCAGCGTCCTCCTGCGCCCACTTGTAAATGGTGGCTGCATGGCTGT
>NZ_JACOPC010000062.1:0-831 GCF_014288035.1 Hungatella sp. L36
GCGTGGGGCGTGTCCTGCGGGTGCTGCAATTCCTCCAGCGTGAGGTTGGTCGTGGCGATCAGCGGCTTGCCGCTTCGGTAACGGCTGTCAATCACGCTGTAAACCTGTTCCAGCCCGTATTCTGTTCCTCGCTCCATACCGAAATCATCAAGTATCAGCAGAGGGTAGCTGCAAAGGCGGGAAATATATTCGTTCCTGCCCTCAAAGCTGGCGGCAAGGTCACCCAGTATCGTTGCAAAGTTTGTCATGCAGACGGCAACCTCTTTTTCCATAAGGGCGTTGGCGATACAGGCGGCAAGGTAGCTTTTTCCCGTCCCCACGCCGCCCCAAAACAGGTAGCCGATATTTTCAGCCTGCATGGTTTCCCAGCTCTCCACATAAAAGCGGGCGGTTTCGGTCTGCGGGTTTCTGCCGTTGTCATGCTCAAATGTCCAGTTCCGCATAGCAGGGTCGGTAAAGCCCCGGCGTTTCAAGTCCTCCACTTTTTCAAGGTGCTTCTGTCGGCTTTCGGCGGCTTGCTGCTTTTCACGGGCTGCCCGCTGGCAGTCGCACTCTGCCGGGTGGCGGTCACGCCCGAAACAAGTCTTTCCCTCTGCAAAATAGGCTTCTTTGGGCGTATGGCACTTACCGCAGTATAAAAGCCCGTCCTCGCCTGTGTAGTCCTCCGCTTCGGCGGTAGTGGCTGTAATGTCCGTAATCATAGCTTCAATTCCGTTTTTCATAAGCTCTCGCCCTCCTTGCATGAATAATCGGGTATGCCCTGTTTCGGGGCAGCCTTGCCTTTGGCAGCGTCCTCCTGCGCCCACTTGTAAATGGTGGCTGCATGGCTGT
>NZ_JACOPC010000063.1:0-830 GCF_014288035.1 Hungatella sp. L36
AAAGAAGGGCATAAGTTCAGTGGCTGGAATCTGAAGGAAGACTTCGCCATGCCGGCCGAAGATGTAGTGATTGTAGGAAGCTTTACTGCAAACGAGTATACGGTAACGTATCTGGTAGATGGTACACCTTATGAAACAGCAGAGACATATTTGTATGGAACTGCTGTGAAGCTGAAAGAAGCCCCGGAGAAGGAAGGCTATACCTTCAGCGGCTGGGACCATGAGGAAGACTTTACGATGCCTGCAGAAAATGTAGTCATTAACGGGTCATTCAGCATTAACAGCTACAAGGTAACGTATGAGGTAGACGGAAATGCTTATGGTAAGGAAGAAACGTATGAATACGGAAGTGCAGTAACACTTCAGAAAGAGCCGGAGAAGGAAGGATATACCTTCAGCAAATGGGATCATGAAGATGGATTTGCAATGCCGGCACATGATGTAGTGATCAAGGGAAGCTTTAAAATCAACAGCTATAAAGTGACATACAAAGTGGACGGAGAGCAGGTAGGAGAAGCGGAAACGTATGAGTTTAATGCACCTGTGACTCTTAGAGAAGCCCCGGAAAAAGAAGGTTATACCTTCAGCGGCTGGAGTCGTGATACCGGATTCAATATGCCCGCAAAAGATGTGGTAATTGAAGGAAGCTTTACGATTAACAATTATACCGTGACGTATCTGGTAGATGGAAAGCAGACCGGAGAAACAGAGACCTACCAGTATAATCAGGAAGTCACTGTAAAAGCGGACGCAGAAAGAGAAGGCTATACCTTTAGCGGCTGGAGCAGTGAAGATGTGAAAGAGAACTTTATTCAGAAGCTGCTTTCAAA
>NZ_JACOPC010000064.1:0-830 GCF_014288035.1 Hungatella sp. L36
AAAGAAGGGCATAAGTTCAGTGGCTGGAATCTGAAGGAAGACTTCGCCATGCCGGCCGAAGATGTAGTGATTGTAGGAAGCTTTACTGCAAACGAGTATACGGTAACGTATCTGGTAGACGGTAAACCTTATGAAACAGCAGAGGCGTATTTGTATGGAACTGCTGTGAAGCTGAAAGAGGCCCCGGAGAAGGAAGGCTATACCTTCAGCGGCTGGGACCATAAGGAAGACTTTACGATGCCTGCAGAAAATGTAGTCATTAATGGGTCATTCAGCATTAACAGCTACAAGGTAACGTATGAGGTAGACGGAAGTGCTTATGGTAAGGAAGAAACGTATGAATACGGAAGTGCAGTAACACTTCAGAAAGAGCCGGAGAAGGAAGGATATACCTTCAGCAAATGGGATCATGAAGACGGATTTGCAATGCCGGCACATGATGTAGTGATCAAGGGAAGCTTTAAAATCAACAGCTATAAAGTGACATACAGAGTTGATGGGGAACAGGTAGGAGAAGCGGAAACGTATGAGTTTAATGCACCTGTGACTCTTAGAGAAGCTCCGGAAAAAGAAGGTTATACCTTCAGCGGCTGGAGTCGTGATACCGGGTTTGATATGCCCGCAAAGGATGTGGTAATTGAAGGAAGCTTTACGATTAACAATTATACCGTGACGTACCTGGTAGATGGAAAGCAGACCGGAGAAACAGAAACCTACCAGTATAATCAGGAAGTCACTGTAAAAGCGGACGCAGAAAGAGAAGGCTATACCTTTAGCGGCTGGAGCAGTGAAGATGTGAAAGAGAACTTTATTCAGAAGCTGCTTTCAAA
>NZ_JACOPC010000065.1:0-794 GCF_014288035.1 Hungatella sp. L36
CTACTACTCCAAACGCCGGAAAAAGGAGGACAGGGACAATGGCAGATAACCGCAAGTATTACTACCTCAAGCTGAAAGAGAACTTTTTTGACAGCGACTCCATTGTGCTGCTGGAAGATATGAAAGACGGGATTTTATATTCCAATATCCTCTTGAAGCTGTACTTAAAATCGCTGAAAAACGGCGGGAAATTGCAGCTTGACGAGCATATCCCCTACACAGCACAGATGATAGCGACACTGACCCGCCACCAGATAGGGACAGTTGAGAGGGCTTTAGAGATTTTCCGGCAGTTGGGGCTTGTGGAGCAGCTTGACAGCGGGGCTTTCTATATGACCGACATTGAGCTGATGATAGGACAGTCCTCTACCGAAGCCGAGCGAAAACGGGCTGCAAGGCTGGAAAACAAGGCACTTTTACCGCCCCGGACAAAAGGCGGACATTTGTCCGACATTCGTCCACCAGAGATAGAGATAGAGTTAGAGAAAGAGATAGAGATAGAAAAAGAGAGAGAGGGAAAAACGGGGCACCCCGCCCCCGCCGCTTATGGCAGATACAACAATGTGATACTGACCGATACAGAGCTTTCCGGGCTGAAAACAGAGCTGCCCGACAAGTGGGAGTATTATATTGACCGGCTTTCCTGCCATATCGCTTCCACCGGGAAGCAGTACCACAGCCATGCAGCCACCATTTACAAGTGGGCGCAGGAGGACGCTGCCAAAGGCAAGGCTGCCCCGAAACAGGGCATACCCGATTATTCATGCAAGGAGGGCGAGAGCTTATGAAAAACG
>NZ_JACOPC010000066.1:0-728 GCF_014288035.1 Hungatella sp. L36
AGCGGCAATATCCATGTGCATATCGTCATCAACTCCCTGCGGATTTATGAAGTCCCGCTTCTGCCCTACATGGACAGACCAGCCGATACACGGGAGGGCTGCAAGCACCGCTGCACCAACGCCGCTATGGAATATTTCAAGAGTGAAGTCATGGAGATGTGCCACCGGGAGGGGCTTTACCAAATCGACCTCCTAAGCGGCAGCAAGGAACGGATAACGGAACGGGAATACTGGGCGGCAAAGAAAGGGCAGCTTGCCCTTGATAAAGAGAACGCCGCCAGAGAAGCCACCGGACAGCCAACCAAGCCCACCAAGTTTGAAACGGACAAGGCGAAGCTGCGCCGGACGATACGGCAGGCACTTTCCCAAGCTGGTAGCTTTGACGAGTTTTCTTCCCTTTTGCTGCGGGAGGGTGTGACCGTCAAGGAGAGCCGGGGGCGGCTTTCCTACCTCACGCCGGACAGGACAAAGCCTATCACAGCCCGGAAGCTGGGGGACGATTTTGACAAGGCTGCTGTCCTTGCCCTGCTTACACAGAACGCCCGCAGAGCCGCAGAACAGACCAAAGCCATACCCGAATACCCTGTCGCAGTTAAAAAGCCGTCACAAGGGGAAAAAACCACAAAAACCACCCCGGCAGACAACACCTTGCAGCGCATGGTTGACCGGGAAGCCAAGCGAGCCGAGGGCAAGGGCGTGGGCTATGACCGCTGGGCGGCAAAGCACAA
>NZ_JACOPC010000067.1:0-692 GCF_014288035.1 Hungatella sp. L36
GTCGTAACAAGGTAGCCGTATCGGAAGGTGCGGCTGGATCACCTCCTTTCTAAGGAAGAAGAAGTAAGGGTTTTATATACTGTTGAGTCTTGTGTTTCAAAGGAAGGCGAAAGCCGAAGAAAAATAGAATAAAAGAATAGAAACATCAGAGACAAAGAGATTCTGGTGCCGATGCGCTCAGGGGAAACACCCGTACCCATCCCGAACACGATGGTTAAGACTTGAGCGGCCGATGGTACTATGCTGGAGACGGCATGGGAGAGCAGGTGGGTGCCAGATTACTTAAAAAAATTCACTCGAAAGAGTGTTTTATATAGAACGGACACGTTCCAATGGGTGGAGATAAAGGCGAAACCTGTGTTAAAGAATGTGTTAACCCGATTCAGCAGGGTAGTGCTGTTCCATATAACTGGTTTTTACCAGTGATTAGTGGATTCGAGCCGATCGAGTTTGCTAATGACTGATAAACTTCAGTCTACATGTACCTTGAAAACCACATATTGAATATATCTAGATAGATTCTTTTAAGGGATTTCGATCCTGAGAAAGAGTAAATCAAGACATCCGAGGTGTTATATCGTAACAGATATAACCGAAAAAATTATAAACTCGTTATTACTGTAACGTACAGTGATAACAAACCTAAGACCAGAGATTCAACGCTATGAATCTTAGACGAGTAGCCCGCACCC
>NZ_JACOPC010000068.1:0-692 GCF_014288035.1 Hungatella sp. L36
GAAAATCGAACTGGTTAAGCTATAAAGAGCGCAGGGTGGATGCCTTGGCACTAAGAGCCGATGAAAGACGTGATAAGCTGCGAAAAGCTTCGGGGAGGAGCAAATATCCTTTGATCCGGAGATATCTGAATGGGGAAACCTGGCTGAGCAAACCTCAGTCGGCGTATGGTGAATACATAGCCATACGTTGGGAACCCGCTGAACTGAAACATCTAAGTAGGCGGAGGAAAAGAAAGAAAACTCGATTTCCAAAGTAGCGGCGAGCGAAATGGAAGGAGCCTAAACCGGCGTGCGTGCATGCCGGGGTTATGGACTGCATAAAGCGAGGAGATTCATTAACAGAACGGTCCTGGAAAGACCGGCCACAGAGGGTGAAAGCCCCGTATGTGAAAATGATATCCAGTGAGCAGGATCCAAAGTACCACGAGACACGAGAAACCTTGTGGGAATTCGGGGGGACCACCCCCCAAGGCTAAATACTCCTTAGTGACCGATAGCGCATAGTACTGTGAAGGAAAGGTGAAAAGGACCCCGGGAGGGGAGTGAAAAAGAACCTGAAACCCTGTGTTTACAAGCTGTGGAACCACATTTTAGGTGGAACCGCGTACTTTTTGTAGAACGGTCCGGCGAGTTGCCGGGACTGGCAAGGTTAAGCACTTAAGGTGTGGAGCCGAAGGGAAACCAAGTCTTAA
>NZ_JACOPC010000069.1:0-635 GCF_014288035.1 Hungatella sp. L36
TCATTATACTTATATACTTCCGGTTCTCCATACTGCTGTCCATCTACCTTATACGTTACTGTATAGCTGTTGATCTCATAAGAACCTTCAATCACGACGTCTTCAGCCGGCATCTTAAATCCGTTCTCATAACTCCAGCCCTTGAATGTGTAGCCTTCCCTGGATGGCTTTTCCCTCAGCGTTACCGCCGCTCCATACTCGTAGGTCTCTTTCTCTCCATACTGCTCTCCGTCTACCTTATACGTTACAGTATAGCTGTTGATCTTATAAGAGCCTTCAATTACTACGTCTTCCGCTGGCATCTCAAATGCTTCTGTACGGCTCCAGCCACTAAATGTATAACCTTCTTTCTCCGGGCTCTGCCTTACCGTTACCAACGTTCCGTAATTATACGTTTCCACCTCTCCAACTGGCTTTCCATCTACCTTATACGTTACTTTGTAGCTGTTGATGTCAAAGCTTCCTTCTATCTCAACATTTTTTGCCGGCATATGGAATGTCCTGCCTGCTATGGAGTTTGAAAGCAGCTTCTGAATAAAGTTCTCTTTCACATCTTCACTGCTCCAGCCGCTAAAGGTATAGCCTTCTCTTTCTGCGTCCGCTTTTACAGTGACTTCCTGATTATACTGGTAGGT
>NZ_JACOPC010000070.1:0-538 GCF_014288035.1 Hungatella sp. L36
GAGGTCGGTGGTTCGAGTCCACTTAAGCCCACTACTTAACTCCTCAGGAGATAAGTAAGTGGAAAAAACAAAAGAATAAAGGGATTGCCTGAAAAGGGAAGACCAGCATCCGAGTATTTGACATAAATATGGGGGTGTAGCTCAGTTGGGAGAGCACCTGCCTTGCAAGCAGGGGGTCAAGAGTTCGAATCTCTCCATCTCCATTGGCATTGAATACTTGATGAGGTATTTTCGAATCTAGTATGAAAGCCCGTCCTGAAACTTAACGAGGTATTTCACGAGTTTAGTTGAATGGACGCAACCATGTACCTTGAAAACCACATATTGAATATATCTAGATAGATTCTTTTAAGGGATTTCGATCCCGAGAAAGAGTAAATCAAGACATCCGAGGTGTTATATCGTAACAGATATAACCGAAAAATTATAAACTCGTTATTACTGTAACGTACAGTGATAACAAACCTAAGACCAGAGATTCAACGCTATGAATCTTAGACGAGTAGCCCGCACCCTTAACAGGGTAAGCCCCCTCCTT